>CAYOBN010000001.1:0-29082 GCA_964402175.1 uncultured Planctomycetaceae bacterium
CGTGCGAAGCACGCGCGACCTCGCCGCCAAGTCGTACCTGGTACCGTTCGACGCCCAACCCTCGACGCCACTGCCACAAACCAACCATCACCCCGGCTGACCCCCCGATAAGCCAGCCGCTGTCCCTCCCCGAGGACACCCACCGCCAGAACCCCCGTAAACCTGCGCGGTACGACTCTTGCAGAGGAGCTCCCAGGTCCGCCGCCCCATCCCGGTGACCGGAGCTCCTCTCCATGCACTTCCTCTCCCGCACGCTGCGCCGCGCGACCCTCGCCGCCGCAGCGCTCCTCTCGACGCTCGGCCTCGCGACCGCGCAGACCCCCGAGTCCTCCGCCACCGACGCCGAGTTCACCGCGCGGGTGACCGCGCTGCGTGAGCAGCTCGCCGAGCGCGCTGCTGAACCCGCGACCCACGACGACAGCGACGCCCTCGGTTACTGGGGCAACTGCTGGCGCAACTGCTGGAACAACTGGGGCAACTGGAACAACTGGGGCAACTGGAACAACTGGCGCAACTGGTCGAACTGGTCCAACTGGTGCAACTGGTAAGCCGCCCATGATCCAGCTCTTCCGCCGCCGCCCTGGGCCCAACGGCCTCGAGCTGCTCGTGCTGCAGCCGACGCCGCTGTGCAACCTCGACTGCGGCTACTGCTACCTGCCGAACCGTCGCTCGCGGGCCAAGATGACCCCCGAGGTGCTCGAAGCTGCGGCAGAGCGCGTGGCGGAGAGCCCTTTCCTGCGCGCCGAGCTCACCGTCGTCTGGCACGCCGGTGAGCCGCTGGTCCTCGCGCCCGCTTGGTACGAAGACGCGTTCGAGCGCTTGGAGCAGAGGCTCGGTTCACGCACGCGCCTGACCCACGCGTTCCAGACCAACGGGACGCGCATCGACGAGCGCTGGCTGCCGCTGCTGCAACGCAGCGACGTGCGCATCGGCGTCTCCTACGACGGTCCGGCTTTCCTGCACGATCGCAATCGCAAGCGCCTCGACGGCGCGGGCTCACACGCCGCCGTGCGCCGCGGTATGGCGCTCCTGCAGGCGTCCGGCATTCCGTTCCACTGCATCGCCGTGGTCACGGCAGAGACGTTGCGGTATCCCGACGCGTTCTTCCACGACATGTGCTCGACGGGCGCTTACGAAGTCGGCCTGAACTTCGAAGAGCGCGAAGGTCTCAACGCCACCTCGAGTCTTGATTCGGCGCACGAAGCCGAGGTACGCAGCTTCTTCGCGCGCCTCCTGCACCTCACGCGCGCGACCCCCGGCGCGCCGCGGCTGCGCGAGGCCGATACGCTGTCTGCGCTCCTGATGCTCCCCCGCCCGCCGCGCGGCGGGACACAGGAGAACGAGGCCTTTCGCATCCTCTCCGTCGGTCACGACGGTTCGTTCAGCACCTGGTCGCCAGAGCTCCTCGAGCACCGCGACCCAGAAGGCGCGGGCTATGTCCTGGGCAACGTACTGACGACCTCCCTCGCCGAAGCCGCACGCAGCGATCACTTTCGCAGCCACGAACGCGCGATCGTCCGCGGTCGCGAACGCTGCGCCGCGACCTGCGCCCATTACGCCGTCTGCGGCGGTGGAAGCCCCTCGAACAAGGCCTCGGAGCTCGGCCGCCTCGACGGCACCGAGACCGCCCACTGTCGCATCGCGCGAAAGACGCTGGCGGAGGTGGTCTTGACCGCTCTCGAGCGCGACCTATCGGCCTAACGCCTAGGAGCCTGCGCCACAGAACGCGGTTCGCAGCGTGGTGCTCCCGTGCGTCGGAGCAAGGCGCAGCAAGTTCCTCATAGCTTGATGCTATTTGGGACCTTGCTGCAACGCAGCTCCGGCGCGCGGGAGCGCCGCGATGCGAATCGCGTTCTGTGGCGCAGGCTCCTAGACTAGGGGCGATGGCCACGACCCCCGCCCTGCGCGCTGCGTGCTGCGCCGCGCTGCTGCTCGCACCGACGAGCGCACAGATCCTGGTCGAGAACGCAGGTGTGGGCTCGCCCGATGTTCCGACCTACGAACAATCGTTGGCCGCCTTCGAGACCGAGCACCTGAGCGAGCTCGCTTGGACCCACGCCATCGCGTGGTCCCCGACGCGCCGCGACGAGCTGCGCGGCATCCTGCCGATCCTGTCGCGGGACGTCGACTTCGGCGGCTTGTCCGACGAGATGTTCGGCCTCGGCGACGTCCGCCTGCGTTACAAGCGGCAGCTCGCGCGGCGTGAGGGCGTGCTCGAGTCGACACGCTTCGGCGCCGTCGCGGAGCTGCTGGTGCCGACCGGACAGGACGACCTTGCGACCCGTGGGATCCGCTGGCCGCGCGCGCTGCAACCCGGCGGCGGCGCGTTCGGCCTGGGCCTCGGCTTGGCGGCGACGTGGATCCGCGACCGCCACCGACTCGCGATCGAGGGGATGGTGCGCGTGCGCGACCAGGACGAGGGCTTCGACGCCGGCGAGGCCGTCACCCTGGGCCTCTCCTATTGGTTCCGTATCGCGCCCGTCGTCTTCGCCAGCGGCCCCCACGTCACGGAATGGCGCGGCGTCTTCGAATGCCTCGCGACCTGGCGCACGGAAGCGTCCCAGGACGGCGTCGGCCTCGGCGACGACGGCGCGCTCGTCTGGGCCGTGCCCGGCCTGCAGGTTTACACCCGCCGGGATACGCTGCTGCAGGCGAGCCTCGCGCTCCCGCTCGTCGACGCGGTCGAGGACCCCCTCGGCGAGCGCCATTGGGCGGCCCTCCTCTCCCTGCGCCTCTACTTATGACCCCGCGCTCCCTCCCCCGCCACGCTCTCGCTGCCGCCTGGGTCCTCTCCGCCTGCGCCGCCCCTCGGCCCCACCTCCCTGGCCTCCCCACCGCGGGCCACTGCGGCCTGGAGCAGGTCCAGGTGCACGTGCTCGGCATGGAGTGAAGCCCGTGAATCAAGGCCGTCGTGGACGGCCTCGGGCGCCTGGGAGGTGCCCACGACATCCAAGTCGACCTCGCCACCGGCTGGGTCACCCTGCGCTGCGGCCCCGACGAAGCCGTAGACCTCGCCTCCGTCCCCCGCGCCATCCGCGACGCCGGATTCGAACCGACCGCCCTCCAACTGCGCGCCCAGGGTACCTTCGTCGACACCCCCGCCCCCGCGTTTCGCATCGACGGCTGGGAGCACGCTCTGCCGCTCTCCTCACCGCTGCCGAGTCTCACCCGATGTGTTTCCATCGAAGCCGAAGTGACCGGCTGGCAGACAGAAGAACCGCTGCGCTTGGTGGTCGGCGCGCAATGAGATGAGATCGGAGAGGCGCAGAGCGCACTTCGAGAAACGTAGCAGAGGGCTTACCGAGCGACTTCAGGTGCGCGTGCTACCTTCGCGCAGCGATCGTCTCCCTCCCTTCCTACTGCCATGCACCTGTCACTCCGCTCCTTCTTCGCTGTCGCGCTCGCTGTCCCTGGTGTCGCCCAGCAGAGCTTCGTCAACTTCGAGACGCCGCACGTCTCGCCGCTCGCGCTCGGGGATGGGTCGCGGTTGCTCGCCGTGAATACGGCGGCGGCGGCGGTCGAGGTGTTCGATGTCGGGGGGGCGCAGCCGGTCTGGATCGGATCCATTCCAGTCGGGCTCGATCCGGTGAGTGTGAAGTGGCGGACGCAGACGGAGGCTTGGGTCGTCAACCATGTCTCGGACACGATCAGCATCATCGATCCGTACGGGATGCGGATAGTGCGGACGCTCGCGACGCACGATGAGCCGTGTGATGTGGTGTTCACCAACTCGCGCGCCTTTGTGTCGTGCTCGCAGACGGACGAGGTGCTCGTATACGAGCTGTCGGACCTGTCGCTGCCGCCGACGGTGGTCGCGATCGAAGGTGAAGAGCCGCGGGCGCTCGCGGTGAGCGCGGATGGGTCGCGGGTGTACGCCGCAGTGTTCGAGTCGGGCAATCGCTCGACGGTGTTGGGCGGCGGGCTCGATGGCAACACGTTGGCGCTGAACAACGCCGTGAGCGATCCGCTCGGGCCGTACGGCGGTCAGAATCCGCCGCCGAACGCGGGGACCGGGTTCTCGCCGGCGATCGCGCCCGGTTTGCCGGCGCCGCCGCGGGTCGGACACATCGTGAAGAAGGATGCGCAGGGGCGCTGGATGGACGACAATGGCGGGGACTGGACGGACCTCGTCAGTGGGCCGAATGCGGCGCGGTCGAACCGGCCGGTGGGCTGGGACGTGGTCGACAACGATGTGGCGGTGATCGATGCGGTGACGCTCGGTGTGACGTACATCGAAGGGTTGATGAACATCTGCATGGCGCTCGCGATGCATCCGGTGACGGGCGAGGTCACGGTCGTCGGCACGGACGCGCGCAACGAAGTGCGCTTCGAGCCGAACCTGAACGGCGTCTTCCTGCGCGTGCAGATGGCCATGGCCGGGCTCGGCAGCGCCGTCGTGCGCGACCTGAACCCGCACCTGGACTACACCACCGAGAACGTGCCTCTGGCCGTGCGCGAGCAGTCGATCGGTGACCCGCGCGCGATCGTCTGGCGCAACGATGGGAGCTATGCGTACGTCGCGGGCATGGGCTCGAACAACGTCGTGCGTCTGACGCCCGCGGGTGTGCGGGTCGGAGCGCCGATCGAGGTCGGCGAAGGGCCGACGGGGCTCGCTCTGAACGAGCCGCGCGCGCGGCTGTTCGTGCTGAACAGGTTCGATGCGTCGGTGTCGATGGTGGACACCACGACCGGGGTCGAGGTCGCGCGTGTCCGGTTCCACGACCCGACGCCGCTGGCGGTGAAGCGCGGGCGCAAACACCTGTACGACACCCATGCGGGCTCGGGCACGGGTATGGTCGCGTGCGCGTCGTGCCACGTCGATGGGCGCATGGACCGCTTGGCGTGGGACCTCGGCGATCCCTCGGGCGCGATGAAGAGCTCCGCGGGCCAGAACCTCGGGATGAACGTGCCGGGCCTGAACACGGGCTTCGACAACTTCCACCCGATGAAGGGGCCGATGACGACGCAGACGCTGCAGGACATCATCGGCAAGGAGCCGCACCACTGGCGCGGCGACCGCGACGGGATCGAAGAGTTCAACGACGCGTTCACGCTGCTGCAAGGCGCGGATGCGAACCTGACGGCGCAGGAGATGCAAGCGTTCGAGGACTTCCTTGCGACGCTGCACTTCCAACCGAACCCGCACCGCAACTTCGACAACTCGTTGCCTTCGAACCTGCCGCTGCCGGATATGCGCAGCGCGGGCCGCTTCTCACCGGCGGGCACGCCCTTGCCGAACGGCAACGCGAACACAGGCTTGAACCGTTACCGCAACGCGAACCTGGACGGCGGGACGCTGCGCTGCGTGACGTGCCACACGCTGCCGACCGGCCTCGGACCCGACATGCGGCTCAGCGGGTTCACGTACGTGCCGATTGCGTCGGGCCCGAACGGCGAGCGCCACCACGGGCTCGTTTCGCAGGACGGTTCGTTCCAGCGCTCGATCAAGATCGCGCAGACGCGCAACCAGATCGAAAAACACGGAATGAGCCTGACGACCACCCGTAGCCGCTCGGGCTTCGGCGCGCTGCACGACGGCAGCATCCCCGGCATCGTCCACTTCCTGTCGTCGCCGGTGTTCCAGTTCACGAGCGACCAGGACCTGGCGAACATGGTCGCGTTCATGCTGGCGTTCAGCGGGTCGGACCTGCCGCAGGGCAGCACGACCAACCTGTTCATTCCGCCCGGCACGGCCTCGCAGGACGCTCACGCGGCGGTCGGAGTGCAGACGACGCTCGTCGACATCGGCTCGGCGCCGCCGGCGCAGACGGCGCTCCTGACGCAGATGTTCGGCCAAGCGAGCCTAGGCCGCGTGGGCCTGATCGTGAAGCAAAAGCCGATCGGCGGGACAGCGCGCGGCGGAATGCAGCTCCCCGGCAGCAACTCGTTCCAGATGGACCGCGCGGGTGAGGTGCTGACCCAAGCGCAGCTCTTCGCGCTCGCCGCCCCCGGCGCCGAGCTGACCTTCACGGTAGTGCCGTTCGGCAGCCAGACGCGCCTCGGCGTCGACCGCGACCTGGACGGTGACTTCGACCAGGACGAGGTCTTGGCAGGCAGCGATCCGATGGACCCGTCGAGCCGCGCCAACCTGGGCGTCGTGTACTGCGCGCCCGCGGCGCCGAACTCGTCGGGGCAAGGCGCGCGGATCTCCGCGGCAGGCAAGCTGGATGTCAGCGCGAATGACGTGCGCATCAACCTGGCGGGATTGCCCGTGGGAGCTGTCGGTTACCTCTTGAACGGCACCGCAGCGGGCTTCGTGCCGAACGCGGGCGGCAGCCAGGGCACGTTGTGCCTCGGCGGCAGCGTCGGGCGCCACAACGGGCCGGGCCAAGTCATGCTGGCCAACAGCGCAGGGCAGATGGCGCTGCAGCTCGACCTGACCCGCATCCCGACCCCCACCGGAATCGTCGCGGCCATCGCGGGGCAGACCTGGCGCTTCCAGTGCTGGTACCGGGACGCCAACCCGAGCGTGACCTCGAACTTCAGCTCGGCGGTCGAGCTCGGGTTCTGAGCAGCGCTGCGCGGAATGTGACCACGGGGCGGTCGGCGACTACGGGGGTGATGAAGTCACTCCGCCGCTCCCGTCGCACGCTCTGGAACGGACTCGCTCTCGCGCTTCTGCTGGGCGGGTCCGCACAGGGTCAGGTGGTCTCCTGGAACGCGGCCTCGGAGGTCGCCCCGGGTGAGAGCGAGCCCCCGTGGAGTGTCGGCACCCATGGGTTCGGCCCAGGCCTGCCCGCCGCGCAGGTCTCGTTCTCGGTGAACGGCCTCGCCTTCGATACGACCGCAGATGTCGGCGATCGCGCGCAAATGTCCCAGGCGAGCGTCGTCGGCCTGCCGCCGCCACCTGCGACGCTCTACATCGAAGCGGAGGTGAGCCTCCTCCAATCCAGCCAAGGCGGCTTTCCCGTCAACATCGGGCTCAGTCAGACCGCGGTGCCAGCGAGCCGCAATCTCACGATCGGCCCATCTGGCGTACAGCTCGATCTCTACCATTGGACGTCGACCTCGCATGGGCTCGTCAGCGTCGCGGCGCCGCTCGCTCCGTCCGCCGCGATCCGCCGCTACCGCATGGAGGTGGACACGGTCAGCGGGGTCACGACGGTCTACGTCGACGGCAGCGTGGTCCTGACGCACCCCCGTTGTCCCCACGAGCCAGAGCAGCTTGGGCTATCACGTTGTCATCGGAGACATCAGCGCCGCGACATCCGCCCACTTCGTCGTCCACTCGGTGACACACAACCTGGTCTCCGATTGGGCGTGGATGTGTCCCGGCAGCCCAGGCAGCGGCCACTTCATGTTCGTCGGGGCCAGCACCGAGCTCGCCGCCGCGGACCTGCGCTTTGCTGCGTTCGGGCTCCCGGTCGGCGCGCCGACGGTCGTCGTCGTCTCAGGCGGTTGGGCGCCGCGGGTTCAGGTCGGGCCCCTCACGGGTCTGTGTGTCGAGAGGCCGTGGCGCGTGCACCTTCCCGGAGGTCAAGTGCTGAGCCCCGATGCCACGGGAGCGGTCAGCTTCGCCTTCGATCCCAACGCTGCCCCGGGGCCGTTCGGCACGGCTGCGTTGCAGCCGGGTGACGTGCGGTACGTGCAGCTCTGGCATCGCGCAGCGCCGACTGGAGGCGCCTTCACCCCCGCGGTCCGAATTCAGGTGCGCTGATCGCCCACCGCGGGGCCGACACGACACGGGGACCGAGGGGAGGACTCGGCCGAGCCGCAGCGGAGTCCGAGCGCATCGGGCACCGCCCGACCCCGGGGTGTGTCCGGGTCGGACACAACCCGGGGGTCGGGGAGTGCGGGAAGGGGGACTCGAACCCCCACGGGTTACCCCACGGGAACCTAAATCCCGCGCGTCTACCGGTTCCGCCATTCCCGCGCTGAGGCAGTACTGTAACGCAGGGGGGCTCCCCGTACAGCGGGCTCGTAGGGCAGAATAGGGGCAGAGTCCCAACCGTTCCTGGGACCCTCCACCGACCATGCGCTCCTTCACTCTGCTCCTCTCCGGCGCCGCGCTCGCCAGCGCCGCCCACGCCCAGATCCGCTTCGTCGAGGTCACGACCGTGAACCTCAACGTGACGTCCAACTCGGCCAACGTCGAGTTCATCGGCTCGAACCCGTCGGCCGTCGCTTGGGACGGCTCGAGCCTCTGGATCGGGGGTTACAACAACGGTGCCGCAGGCACCGAAGCGGGCCTCGTCAAGGTCAGCAACGTGCTGACCACGCCGACGATCGGCACGAGCTTCGGCCGCATCGCGTCGCCGAACGGCCGCGGTTACTCGGGCCTCGACATCGAAGGCGGCGTGCTCGTCGCGGCCTACGACAACGGCGCTTCGGACCCGCTCGGTTACACCGCTTGGAACACGACGACGAACGCGCTGACGTGGACCCGCGCGGGCCGCGGTAGCTGTGGGATCGCGATGGACCCGGGCTTCAACAACCAGGACCGCGGCGTGGCCTACACGTCGTTCGGCTCGGGCCGTCGCGCGCTGTACGACACCGCGACCGGCAACGACATCTACACGTCGGCCAACGGGATGATCTTCAGCGTCACCGGCGTGAGCACGCTCTGGCGCGACATCGACTTCGACGAGACGACAGGCGACATGTACGCTCGCGCCGCGAACTTCCTGATCAAGGCGACGCGCACGGGCGGCAACACGCTGATCAACCCCACGGTGCTGTTCAATGCGCCGCCCTTCGCCGAGTTCGTGAACGGCCAGAACGTCGCGTTCATGGACCGTCTCGGCCAGGACTACGTGATCTACAACAACCGTCCGGACGGCGCGCCGGGCCAGGACTTCTTCAACGTCATCACGGTCATCCGCCCCGACGGTACGCCGGTCGTGGTCGACTGGGGCACCTTCGCGCCGGGCCTCAGCTCGGGGTACTACGCCTTCTCGTGGCACAGCGCCAGCGAGACGCTGGCCCTGCTCGACTTCACTTCGCGCAACGTCCACATCTTCGCGATCGACGCGCCGCTCGGCACGGGCTACTGCACGGCGAACAACAACTCGACGGGTGTGACGGCGCAGACCGTCGCGAACGGCAGCATCCAGCTCATCGACAACAACCTGACGCTGATCTCGTCGCGTCTGCCGCAGAACTCGTTTGCGTTCTACCTGACGAGCCGCACGCAGGGCTTCATCCAGAACCCGGGCGGCAGCGCGGGCAACCTGTGCCTGACGGGCGCCATCGGCCGCTACGTCGGCCCGGGCCAGATCAAGAATTCGGGCGCGACGGGCAGCATCAGCCTGCTGCTGAACCTGAACAGCGTGCCGCAGCCGACGGGCGCGGTGGCCGTCGTCGCGGGTGAGACCTGGAACTTCCAGTGCTGGTACCGCGACGTCGTCGGCTCCAGCGCGACCTCGAACTTCTCGAACGGCCTCTCGCTGACGTTCCAGTGAGTCGAGCGCGCGCTCTCGCGCGCGAAACACTGGGCCGGGCGGTACGTGTACCGCCCGGCCCAGTGCTTTTCCTGGCCTTCAACGCGCGCGCGCGGAGGCGAGGAGGCGCTCGGCCTCGGCGCGGGCCGAGGCGGCCTCCGATGCGCCCGCGATCATCGCGGCGATCTCACGCACGCGCTCGTCGCCCTCGAGCAGGGAGACCTCGGTGCGGGTGCGGCCATCCACGACCGCCTTGGCGACGTAGAGGTGCCGCGCGGCATGGGCCGCGATCGCCGGCAAGTGGGTCACGCAGAGGACCTGGTGGTGTCTTCCGAGCGCAGCGAGGTGGCTCGCGACCTTCGGGCCGAGGCGGCCGCCGACGCCGGCGTCGACCTCGTCGAAGACGAGGGTGGGCGTCGAGCGTTTCACCGCGAGCGCGCCGCGCAGCGCCAGGAGGATGCGCGCGGCCTCGCCGCCCGAAGCGACGTGCCGCAGCGGACCGACGTCTTCGCCCGGGTTCGCGGCCAGCAGGAACTCGACGTCCTCCGCGCCGGTCGGGCCGAGCACGCGTCGGCGTCGCTCCAGCTCGGCTGCAGCGGTCGTGCGCGCGGACGGAGACGGCGCGAGCTCGCCGTGCGGGACGAGGCGCGAGCCGAAGCGCGCGCGCTCGAGGCCCAGGTCCGCAAGGCCCGCTTCGATCGCTTTGCCGAGCTTCTTGAGCGCCTTGGTGCGCCCGTCGGTCAGCTTGCGGGCCGCGTCTGCCGCGGCTCGCTCGAGCTCGGCGACCTCGGCTTCGAGCTGCTCGCGGCCTTCGGTGTCGGCGACGAGCGCGTCGGCCTCGGCTTCGAGCGCTGCGCGGCGCTCCGCGAGCGCGCCGACTTCGACGCCGTGTTTGCGGGCGAGGCGCTCTAGAAGCGTCAGGCGCGCTTCGACCTCTTCGAGGCGGGCGGGGTCGTGCTCGAGCCCGTCGAGGAACCCCGCGAGGGTGCGCACCGCGTCCTCCAGGAGCGCGCTGGCCTCGCGCAACGCCGTCGCGGGCTCGTTGAGGTCGACGATGCGCGCCGACCAACGCTCGAGCGCGCGCTCGGCGCGGCGCACGACATCGAGCGCGGGGGCTTCGCCGTCCGAGAGCTCACCGACGACCGCGCCGAGCTCGTGCCCGAGCTCCGCGGCGTGGCGCAGGATCGCGCGCTCGGAGCGCAGCCCGTCGTCTTCGCCGGAGACGGGCCGGACCTCCGCCAGCTCTCCGATCTGGAAGCGCAGCATGTCGAGGCGCTGCAGGCGCTCGTTCTCACCCGTGTCGAGCGACGCGAGGCGCTCGGCGCGCTCGATCCAGCGGTTGCGCCGCTGCTGGTACTCGGCGCGTTTTGCGTCGAGGTCCGCAAACGTGTCCAGGAGGCGCAGTTGCTCGGACGGCTCGAACAGCGCCTGGTGGTCGTGTTGGCCGTGGACCTCGACGAGCAACGCGGCGAGGTCGCGCAACAGCCCCTGGGTCGCCGGGCGGTGGTTGACGTGGGCGCGGCTCTTTCCATCGGCTCCGACCGTGCGCGCCAGGACCAGCTCGAGCTCGTCGTCCTGGTCGCGCTCTTCGAGGGCCTCGGGCAGGTGCTCGCGCAGCCAGCCCGCGACGACCTCGCCGTAGCCATCCAGAGGCAGCACGAAGCGCCCCTCGACCCGGGCGCGCTCTGCGCCGCGCCGCACGAGCGAGGCCTTCGCGCGGCTGCCGAGGAGGAGCCCGAGGGCATCGACGAGCAGGCTCTTGCCCGCCCCGGTCTCGCCGGAGACGACGTTCAGGCCCGGCCCGAACTCCAGGTTGGAGCGCTCGATGAGCGCTAGGTCACGGATCTCGAGCTCGACCAGCATGGGCCGGAGAAGATCGCCGCCAGGCCGCTCGAGTTGCAAGGTTTCTCGAAAAGACGGGGTGCCGCCGGCGACCGTGGGGTCGGAGCCGACGGCACCCGCGCCGGAGGCGGGCCCCGCAAGGGGGCCGGGGAGCGCGGTGGGAACAGGGCCCGCGCCCCCGTTACCACTCCTGCGGAAACCGACCGCGCATCCACCGCGGGAAATCCAGAATCAGGGTTCTAGCGCGAATTGCCCCAAAGCGAGACACGCGGACCGATCGGTTGGAGCGGTGAATCCGCGCTGGCCGATCCCGCACAAGCGGGAGCGGGCCCGCACGCTCTCCGCTGCCATGGCCGTCCCCCGCCTCGCCACGCTCGCCCAGCTCGACCCGTCCCCCCGCGCCAGTGCGATCGGGGCGGCCTCGGTGTTGTTCCTCTGAGCGCTCGCCAGCATGGCGGCGCCGCACGAGGCAGCGGTGCAGACCGCCGAGGCGGGCCTCGCGAGCGAGCTCGAGCTGCTCGCGGGCCTGGCGTCGGCGGAGCTCGACTTGGAGCTACACGCGACCCTCGTCGCCCCCGAGCAGTGGAACACGGCCGCGTACGAGCGCGCCGTTGCCCCGCTGCGACGCCTCGCTGCGGCCGTCCCCAAGGTGCGCTACGTCTACACGACGCGCGCCGAAGAGCCGCCCGGCGGCCAGTGGATCGTCCGCTTCGGCCTCGACGCCGCGGACCCGATCGACTCCGACGACGACAGTGTGATCGACCAGGCGGAGCTGGCTCGACGTACGACGATGCGCCTGACGCGCTACTGCGCGCTTTCGACACGAATGAGCTGGTGGTGACGACCAGGCCCTATACGGATCCGTGGGGGACGTTCGTCGCCGCCTTCCTGCCGCTGCACCACGCCGACGGGAGGCTCGAGTGTATCCTCGCCGTGGAGTACGACGCCGCTGCCTTCACGGCGCGGCTCGATGCGATGGACTCTGCCACGACTTGGGGGGTCGGCGTCGCAGCCGTCGTGAGCCTGGCGCTCGGTGCGTTTATATTCGCTGCACAGCGCCACCGCCGCGAAGTTGGCGCAGAGCTGATCGCGACCCGCGCGCGCCGAGGCCGCGAGCCGCGCGAAGAGCGAGTTCCTCGCGAACATGAGCCACGAGATCCGGACGCCGATGACGTCGATCTTGGGCTACGCAGAGCTGCTGCGCGAAGAATGTTCGCAGCGAGGGAAAGACGCGCCGCAGTCGGAGCCGCTCGCGATCATCGTCAAGAACGGTCAGCATCTGCTCTCGATCATCAACGACGTCCTCGATATCTCGAAGATCGAGTCGGGGCATTTGGAGCTCGAAGAGGTCGCGGTTGATCTACGCGTGCTCATCCACGAAGTCCGCGACCTCCTCAGCCCGCGGGCGCTCGAACGAGGCCTCGAGTTCTCAGTCGCAATCGACGCATCAGTGCCGCAGTTCGTCAAGACGGACCCGCTCCGTGTCCGTCAAGTGCTGTTCAACCTCCTCGGCAACGCGCTGAAGTTCACCGACCGGGGCGGGGTTGGACTGAACGTACACACTGACAAGTCCGAGCTGGTCCTGACGGTCCGTGATACAGGACGAGGCATGACCGCGGAGCAGCTCGCTCGGGTGTTCGAGCCCTTCACTCAGGCGGACGCCAGCGTGACGAGGACCTATGGAGGCACAGGGCTTGGTCTCTCGATCAGCCGACGCCTCGCGGTGCGGCTCGGTGGAGAGCTCACGGCTCGCTCTGCGCTCGGTGTGGGCAGTGACTTCACACTGCGCCTACCGATCAGCCCGTGTGATCCACCCGCGCCGCTGCCCAGCGCTGCACCACTTGATTCGGCGGAGTTGTTGCGAGGCGCCAGGATCCTCTTGGCCGAAGACGCCGCCGTGAATCGACGGCTCGTCGCTCGCCACCTGACTCGGGCTGGGGCCAGCGTGACGGAGGTCGAGAACGGGCGCGAAGCGGTCGCAGCGCTGTGCTCTCTGGGTTCGTTCGAAGGACCGCTCGTCGAGCCCGCGCCGTTCGACCTGGTCCTGATGGACATGCAGATGCCAGTCCTCGACGGCTATTCGGCGACGCGGCTGCTGAAGGCGCGCGGCTGCAAGGTCCCGATCGTCGCCCTCACTGCCCACGCCCTGGCGAGCGACCGCACCGAGTGCCTGGCCGCGGGCTGTGACGACTTCACCACGAAACCGATCGATCGCAGGCAGCTCCTCGAGACCGCGGCAGCGTCGATCGCTCGGAGCCGCGCTGCGCTACGTACCGGTTAGCAGGTCGCCTTGATCGGGCGACGAGCGTCGCCGTCGATGTGCCGTGTTGGCGCTCGGAGTCACCGGCTGCGCGCACGGCGAGGAGTCCAGAGGGCGCGCGAGCGCGTTCGACGGGGAGGCCTTCGCGTGCGGCATGGTCGAGCGCGAAGATCCCGAGCCGAGACACGGGTAACTGTCCCATTTCGCGACCGCATCACGTCGCGGCCCTCCGAGTCCAGGCCTGGCGACGCCGGCTCGGTGCGGAGGACGCCCTGGGACCCCCAGAACGGGGCAGAACCTACCAGGGACAATTTCCCGGAAACCCAAAGCCCGCGCAAAGGACGCGTTAGGCTGGGTGTCGCTGAGGCGCACTGCCGCGCCCGGCTCATGTCTCCATCCGTTCCTCGCTCTCCCCATCCAGGGGAGGTTTCCCACGTATGCAGACCTTTCTCCAGGCACTCGCCGCGGTCGCGCTCGCCGCCACCGCCCAGGCCCAGATCCTCACCGCCCATCCGCCGCCCGCCAACAACGGCTTGACCGCTGCGGGCATGGCGATCCTCTTCGACCTCACCGGCGGACCCGCCGACGTGACGGTCAACGCGACCCAAGTTGCGCTGTCGCCAGCTACCGCCGGCGCGCTCGTGCAGTTCGAGGTCCTCACGTTTGCGGGCAGCGTGCTGAACACCGGCGCGCCCGTCGGCACGGGACCGGGCTCTTCGGCCTAGGGCTGGCAATCGCTCGGCACCGTCACGGCGACGCAAGGCGCAGCGGGATCCAGCGGCGTCTGCGACCTCGTCAACATCCCCGGGATCTTCGTGCCCGCCGGCCAGACCGTCGGCGTGGCCTTCCGGGCGCTCTCGGGCGGTGCGTTCCGTTACCGCACCGGTACGACGGGTGGCCCTTACTCGTCCTTCTCGACGCCGGATCTCGCGCTGACCACCGGCGATGCGCGCAGCCAAGCGTTCACGCCCACCGGCAGCAGCTTCTGGCCGCGCGAGTTCGTCGGCGACCTGCACTACGTGCTCGGCGGCACCGCGCCGCCGCCCCCGCCGGCGCGCACGATCCGCGCTGCGATCACCGACTGCTTGCCCGGCACGTGGATCGACATCTCCGCGACGGGGACGCCGCTGAACCTGCCCTCGCTCGGCTCCGCGACGATCACCTCGCCGATCGGCAACGCGCTGATCGCCGCAGGTGACTTCGAGGTCGGCAGCAACGGCGGCATCCGTACCCGCGGGTTCCCGGGTGGCTCCCTCAGCAACACGATCTCGGCTCTGCCGGGTTTCTCGTTCCTCGGTGACCAAGCGCTCATGCCCTTCTGGCAGAACCTGAACTCCACGAACGGCACGACCGGTAACACCTACTGGGAGGTCGTGGGCAACACCCTCGTCGTCCAGTACCACGACATCACCCTCGGCGCGGCGCCGACGACGTCGACGGTGCGTTTCCAGGTTCAGATCCACGGCTCCGGCCCCGCGTTCGCTCAGTTCCTCTACCAGGACATCGAGCAAGACGGCGTGCTCGGCGGCTCGCAGGCCAGCATCGGTTACCAGAACGGCTTCGGGCCGTCCCTGACCGACGCTCCTTACTCTTTCCGCGCACACAACGCGGTCAGCAACGGCACGGTCCTGTCGGTCATCGACAGCGCTGCGACGCAGGTCTTCTTCCGCGATGACATCGCGGGTTCGTTCACGGACATCTCCGCGACAGGCACGCCGCTGAACCTCGGCGACGATGGCTCGGCCGACATCTCGACGACCGTCGGCAACGCCCTCGTGGCCGCTGGCGTGGCTCGAGTGGGTGCAAACGGCGCGGTGCGCTTCGGCGGGACGGGCCTCCAGCTCGGTTGGACGAACTCGACCCTCCCCGCGACCGGCGCAACGGGCGGCGGCGCGTTCTTCTCCGGTGGCCAGGTGCTGGCGCCCTTCTGGGACGACCTGCTGACGAACACGGCGCCGAACGGTCCGAACGGCGACGTGCTCTGGCAGGAGCTCGGCGGCACGCTCATCGTCCAGTGGAACAACGTGACGTTCTTCGGCCAGACCGCGAGCCGCGCGACCTTCCAGATGAAGGTGAACTCGACCGGGCCGTACCCGGCGCAGTTCATCTACCAGAGCGTCGACAGCCCGGCCGCGAACTTCGGCGGCAGCGCGACGATCGGTTACCAAGCGGGCAGCTTCGCCGGCACGACCGCGCAGTACTCGTTCAACACGCCGGTGCTTTCGAACGGCACGGTGCTGACGCTCTGCTACAGCGCGGCGACGGTCGGAACGCCGTACTGCGCGCCGGTCGCGAACTCGACGGGCGCTCCGGCGCGGATGTTCGGCACGGGCTCGACCTCGCTTACGGCGAACGACCTGGTCCTGAACGTCGAGGGCCTCCCGGCGAGCTCCTTCGGGTTCTTCAACCGCGGCACCGCAACGGCCAGCACGCCCGCAGCGGGCGGCGGCGTCGGCACCCTCTGCGTCGGCGGCACGGTGACCCGTGGTGTCGGTGGCAGCATCGTGAACTCGGGCGCCGCGGGCGCGGTCAGCCTCGCGGCGGACCTGGCGAACCTCGCCGGTGGCACCCCGGCAGCGGGCGCGACGTTGTGGCTCCAGTACTGGTACCGCGACACGGTCGGCGGAGCGCCGACGTCCAACCTGTCGAACGCGCTCCAAGTGCGCGTGACGCCGTGAGGACACGAGGAGCGCCCCTCGCTCCGTGAACGCGGCCCCGTGGATGCTCCACGGGGCCGCGCTGCATTTCTGGGGCCGGCTCGGCTCAAGCGCGCAGGCTCTCGAGCGGCGGCGCGTTGCGCGCGCGCGCGGTCGCGGCCGAGCCTGCGAGGAGCGCCAGGCCCACGCCGGCGGCTGCGGCGGCCGGGATGACCCAGATGGCGGGCTGACCTTCGAGATCGAGCACCTGCGTCGAGAACCCGTACGCGAGGGTCCACGCGCCCGCGCCGCCGAGCAAGCCGGAGAGCAAGCCCACGAGCGCATGCTCGACCGCGAGCAGGCGCGCCACCCCGGTGCGGGTCACACCGAGCGCCTTGAGCAGAGCAGCTTCGCGCGCCCGGCGGCTCGCTGTAGCGAGGGCCGCGACCGCGAGGATCGCGACTCCGGTCAGCGCCACGGCGCCTCCCAGCACCTGCACCGCGAGCGCCACGCGTGTGACGATGGCGCTGACCTTCTCCAGCAAGGGCCGCAGCCGCAGCACGGAGACGTTCGGCACAGCGCGCGCCAATGCCGTTTGCAGCGCATCCTCGCGCTCCGCGTCGAGCCGAGCTGCGACGAGCTCCCACCCTGGCGCGCCCTCGAGCGCGCCGGGCTCGACGACCACGAAGAAGTTGATGCGGAAGGTGGCCCAGTCGACCTCGCGCAGCGTCGTGACCGTCAGCTCGAGCGGGACACCTTGCACATCGAACGTGACCGTATCGCCGATGCCGACGCCGAGGTCCTCGGCGAAGCCGACTTCGAGGCTGACCTCGGGTCGCGCCTCGGCGCGCCAGAGTCCCCCATCATCGAGCGGCCCGAGGGCCGCCTTCAGCGTATTGGACGGTGGGAGGTCGCTGGCGAAGGTCAGGCGCTGTTCGCGCGACAGGACCCAGCGTGTGCGCCCCGACGCGCCTTTCAGGCGCTCTTGCACGCTGACCCCCGCGACAGCCGCGATCCGCGCCATGACCACGGCGGTGCGATCGACGCCGCGCGCGCCATGCTCGGCGAGCAACGCCGAGACGCGCTCGGACTGTTCGTACTGCACGTCGACCAAGAAGACGCTGGGGGCGTCCGAGGGGATATCCGCCAGGAACTCGCTGCGCAGACGCGTGGCGACGAGGCCCATCGCGACGACGACGAGCACCCCTGCGCCGAGCGCCACAGCGGCAGCGGGTGTGCCCGAGTTCGGCCGCGCGAGCGCCGCCAGTCCGTGGCGCAACGTCGGACCGAAACGACCGCGCGGCAGACGCCCCGCGAGCTTGGCGAGCAGCGCCGCACCGCCCGCGAGCATTCCCGCGAGCGCGAACACACCGACCGTGAACAGCAGCGCGGTCCAGCCGCGATCGCTCTGTGCATAAGCGGTGACGAGGACCACGGCGAAGAGCGTCGCGAGCGCTCCGTAACGCACCGCTTTGGGTGCGGGCAAGGGGACCGCTTCGGCACGGAGCACCCGCGCCGGAGGCACCCGCCAAACCGCGGTCAACGGCGGCAGCGCAAAGCCCGCAGCGGTCGCCATGCCGAGCGCCATGCCGCGCAGGACCGCGGCCCAAGGGAATGCAACTCCGGGCGGCACGAGGTCCGGCAAGAGCCGCACACCGAGGTACGGCGCAAGCGCTCCGAGTCCAGCGCCGACGATGCAGCCGACTGTCGCCAGCAGCGCCAGGTTCGCCAGATACACGAGCGCGACCTCCCGCGGCCGCACGCCGATCGCACGCAGCACCGCGACGGCGGATGTGCGGCTATCCATCCAAAGGCGCACGATCTGCGCTACACCTGCCCCGCCCAGCAGAAGCGACAACAGAGCGACGAGGCCAAGGAAGTCCTCGATCCGGCCCAGCGTGCGGGTCAAACCAGGCGCGGGATCCGCAGCGGTCTTGGTCGTGAGGCTGCGGACGTCGGGGACCGCGGCGCGCACTTCGGAGACGAACTGCTCCAGCGCGCGCACGGGCGGTTCTCCCGGTAAGTCGACGAGCACACGCTGGTTGACGCGGCTGCCGAACTGCACGAGCCCAGAGCGCTGCAAACCTGCAGGCGACAGGAAGAGCCGCGGCCCCAGCGTCAGAGCAAAATCGACGCGGTCGGGTTCATCGACGATGCGGCCGACGATCTGGTACTCGGCACCTCCGAGTGAGAGGGCGTCCCCGACGGCGAGGTCGAGCCCCGCCAAGAGCTCTGGTGCGGCGATCGCCTGGTCGTCTGCGAGCGCTCCTGGCGTGAGCCCGGGCGGCTCGGTCACCAGCGTTCCATGGAACGGATAACCTGATTCGGCGGACTTCAGCTCGACGAGGCGGCTCTGCTCGCCAGCGGTCGCCATCGCGGAGAGCTCGGTGATCCGCGCCGTGCGAACATCCGCGCGACCGTCGAGGTAGCTGTAGAGCGCGTCGGGCAACGGGCGTCGCGCCTCGAAGGCGGCATCGGCCGCAAGGAGCGCGCGGGCATCGCCGCGCACGCTCGCTTGGATCCCATCGACGAGCGCCGTCACCGCGGTCACCGCCGCGACGCCGACCGCGAGGCAGCCGACGACAAAACCGAGCCGCGCGCGTGATCCACGGGACTCGCGCGCGACGAACCGGAGCAGAGTGCTGAGGTTCACGGCTTCACAGCCGCGTGGCTCCGCGCGGCGCCATGGTCGATCGAGACCACCCGGCCGTCGCGCAGGTGGATGCGCCGGTCTGCGTGCGCAGCGACTTCGAGATCGTGGGTCACGATGACGAGGGCCGTGCCGTATTCGCGCTGCAGGCCGAACATCAATTCGAGCACGCGCTCGCCGGTCGCGCCGTCCAGGTTGCCCGTGGGCTCATCGGCGAAGAGCAGCCGCGGCCGGGGCGCAAACGCGCGCGCGACGGCGACACGCTGCTGTTCACCGCCGGAGAGCTGTGAAGGGTAATGGTGGGCGCGCTCGCGCAGACCGACCGCTGTCAGCAGTGCATCGGTGCGAGCCTCCGCGTCTTCGACACCCGTCAGCTCGAGCGGCAGCAGGACGTTCTCGCGCGCGGTCAGGTTCGCCAGGAGCTGGAACGACTGGAAGACGAACCCCACGAGCCTGCGCCGCAGCAGCGCGAGGCCGTCTTCGTCGAGCGAGCCGAGCGCGCTGCCGTCGATGCGGACCTCACCTTCGCTCGGCCGATCGAGACCTGCGAGCAGCCCAAGCAACGTCGACTTGCCGCTGCCCGAAGGACCCAGGATGGCGATGACCTCACCGGGTGCGACCTCGATGTCGACGCCCGCGAGGACGGTCAACTCGCGGTCCCCCGAGCGGAGCCGCTTGACGAGGCCGCGAGCCTCCAGGACAGGTGACGACATACGTGGACAGCGTGGATCAGTCGAAGGCGGAGGCGATCTCGGCGACCCGTCCGGGATCGACGTTCATCTCTGCGAAGGGCGTGAAGGTGCCGACGAGCAGGTCGCGCCGCACTTCGAAGCAAAGTGTGCGGCCGGGGTGCCGCGCCGCGATACGCGCCGCGAGCGTGACCGGATGCAGGGCGTAAGCCCCATTGCGCGCGGCTTCTAGCCCGATCCGGCGGGAACCGCGCTCGACGCGCTCGACGAGGGCGGGGTTGGCGAGGCGCTGACCCTCGGGCGTGTCCACGATCAGGTCGATCGCAGGGCGAAGCGGCCAGCGCTCCAGGCGCTCTGGGCTGTATTCCGCGCGCAGCCGTGCGACGATCTGATCGTCCACCGGGACATCCAGCGAGCGCGGCGCATACGTGTGGACCATCAGCATCTGGCCGCCATTGCCGCACACGCGGTCTGCCGCGGTCTCGACCGAGCGCCGGTAGGCCCGGTAACGCTCGAGCAGCAGCGCCCGATCGCGGGGATCCTGCACCCAGGACTGCAGTCCGGGCGTGACCTCGCCTGCGCGCGATGCCTGCGGCTGCGCCGCGGCGTCGATCACGCGATTGCAGTCGATGAACGTGCGCGGCACGAGGCAGCGCAGGACCATGGCCCGGCGGCGCGGATCACCTGCGACGTAGCGCTCGGCCAGGGCCAGCGCGAGCTCCGGCGCGCCGACGTCCGTGTTCACGAAGAAGAAGTCCTGGAGGTCGTCGGGGTAGCTCCCGGAAAGGGCCCCGCGCAAGGCGGCGTAGTCCGCCGCGCGGGTTGCGCCGTGGGGCACCTCGAGGAGCAGGCCCGGGGTCTCGACCGCGGCAGGGCCCGCGATCTCGCGCACTTCGCAGACGTCAGGGATCGAGCGCATCGCCGCGCAACGTACACCATCGGCGGCGCCGGATGTGGGACACTTCGGGCGATGTACGCCCCGCCCCATGGCTCCCGCGCGGCTTTCGCGGCAGCGCTCGTCGCAAGCCTCATCGGTCTCGGCTGCAGAGATGCCTCGACCGACGCGCCGCGAGACGAATCCCGCTTGGGCGATCGCTTCGCCGAAGTGGACCTGCCCCCGGTGACCGCACCGGAGATCCCCGCCGACGCGCCGCTCGTCCTCTTCCTAGGCGATTCGATCTCGGCGGGTTTGCACCTGCCGGCAGACTATGCGTTCCCCGCGGTGCTGCAGCGCACGCTGGCGGCGGAGGGCGTGCCGTTCCGCCTCGCGAACCTCGGCAGCAGCGGCGATACGTCAGCGGGCGGCGCTGCACGGCTCGACTGGGCGCTGCGCCATCACAAGCCCGACATCGTCGTGATCGAGCTCGGCGGCAACGACGGACTGCGCGGGATCTCGCTGGCTGCGACCGAAGCGAACCTGCGCCGCATCATCGAAGGGGTGAAGGCCAACGGCGCGCAGCCCATGTTACTCGGGATGCGCGTGCCGCCGAACCTCGGAGCGTACGCAGAGGACTTCGCCGCGCTCTATCCAAAGTTAGCGGCGGAATACAGCGTGCCGCTCGTGGACTTCTTCATGAACGGTGTCGGAGGTGTGCCCGAGCTCAACCTCGAGGACCAACTGCACCCGAACGTCGCCGGTCACGAACGACTCGCTGCCAACGTCGCGCCCGTCTTGCGGACGGTGCTGACGGATTGAGCGCCGCTTCGCGCGCGCTGCAGCTCCGCTTCGAGCGCGGCGCGGATGTGTTGCGGCAGGCGCGGTCGCAGCGCTTTTTCGAGCTCGCTCACCGCTAACGTGGTCACGCCCTGCCGCACTAGATCGAGGCCACGGATCGCGTGCAGTACCGTGCCCTCAGGCACCTGCTCCGCCGTCGGCTCGATGCGCTGCACCTCGAGCCAGCCGCGGCCTGCAGTGTAGGCGACGACCCGCACCGTCACGAGGGCGCGGGTGTGGCGCTCGAACGTCGCGGGTACGCCCGTTGGGCGCTGCAGCGAGCGAAGCGCCTCCCCCACGAGCACCGACACGGGCACGTAGAGCCGTCCCGCCGGCGCGTGGAAGTCCTCGGCGTCCCACAGGAGCTGCGTGTCGCTCCAGACGTCGAGCGCGACGTGGGTCCGAGGCGACAGGCCGCTCAGGAACCCCTCCCACCGCTCGGCCGACGCACCGCGCACCTGGACGACGGTCTGGACGGTCTCACCCAGCCAGAGCTCCGGCGTCGCCGTGAGGTCCTCGAAGGCCACTTGCGAGGGCGGCGCGGCCTCCTGGACCGACGCATTCGGCGCGGGGATACGCCCCAGGGAGAGGGCAGCGCCGAAACAACAGACGAAGGCGGGGAACCAGGGCATGGCGATCGGGACATCGGCTCGATCGGGTCGGAGCTTGAGCGCCTGCGTCCGTGCCCGCGGCGCCGTACACTGCCGGGCCTATGTCCGCGGGCGACTTTCGATTCCTGCACGCCGCCGACCTGCACCTCGACAGCCCGCTGCGGGGCCTCGTGCGTTACCCCGGCGCGCCCGTGGAGCGCCTGCAGAGCGCCACCCGCGCAGCATTCGTCCGCCTCGTCGACGCCGCGCTCCAGCACGAAGTCGCATTCGTGATCGTAGCGGGCGACATCTTCGACGGTGAATGGCCCGATTACGCCTCGGGCCTGTGGTTCAACAGCGAAGTCAAGCGCCTGACCGAAGCCGGGATCGAGGTGTTCCTGCTGCGCGGCAATCACGACGCTGCGAGCCGTGTCACACGCGCGCTCTCGTTGCCGCGGGGGGTGCACTCCTTCGCGACCGCTGCGCCGGAGACACGGCGCCTCGAGCGCTTCGAAGTCGCCATCCACGGACAGGGCTTTGCCGAGCAACACGTGTACGAGAACCTGGCGCGGACCTACCCAGCGCCGGTCGCAGGTTGGCTCAACATCGGCGTGCTGCACACCGGATTGGAGGGCTACGAAGGTCACGGTGTCTACGCGCCGTGCACGCTCGCGGAGCTCGTGACGAAGGGCTACGACTACTGGGCGCTCGGGCATATCCATCAGCGGCAAGTGCTGCACACCGAGCCGTGGGTGGTCTTCCCCGGCAACCTTCAAGGGCGCCACGTGCGCGAGCTGGGCGCCAAAGGCGCCACCTTGGTCCATGTGGCCAACGGCAGGATCCAGGCGCTGGAAGAGCTCCACTGCGACGTCGCGCGCTGGGCGCACGTCGCGGTCGACGCGGGTCCATGTACGACCACTACGGAGCTGTTGGCTGCGGTGGAGTCCGCCCTGGCCAGCGCTTGCGCCAGCGCTGACGATCGGCTCGTCGCTGCTCGGGTCAGCCTCTTGGGCGCAACGGCGCTCGATGGACACCTGCGCGCCGAGCGCGAGCGGATCGTCAACGAAGTGCGCGCGCTCGGGCAGCAGGTCTCCGATGAGCTCTGGATCGAGAAGGTCCTGGTGGAGACCTCGGGACCCGAGGCCGCCACGCAGGACTCCGCCATCGACACACTCGTCGAGGCGGTCCGCTGCGCCGAGCTCGATGACGAGCTGATCGCCGATTTGTCCGTGAAGCTCCGGGGCTTCGCCGCCAAGCTGCCGCCACCGCTGGCCGAGCGCATGGAGCCGACCTCCCCCGCCACGCTTGTGCGTGTCAGCCACAGCGCCGGCGCGCTGCTCGCGGCGCTCTTGACGGCGGAAGCCGATGCCTTCGACGACGGCGGGGAGCTCGTCGAATGAGGTTGCTGCAACTGCGACTGGCCCCTTACGGCCCCTTCGAGGATCTGACCCTCGATTTCCGCGCCGGGGCGCACTTGCACGTCATCCACGGGCCGAACGGCGCGGGCAAGAGCACGACCCTGGACGCGCTGCGCTCGGTGCTCTTCGGAATGTCTGCCGGGGCGCGCAGCTTCCGCTTCGACAGCGCGCGCTTGCGTCTCGGCGCTGTCCTGGAGCGCGGGAACGGTGAGCGGCTCGCGTACACCCGTCGCACCTCGCAGAAGGCGCCGCTGTGGAGCGCCGACGACACCGAGCCGCTGCCGGAGGAGCTGCTGGCGCCGTTCCTCGGTCGTTTCGATCGGCAGCAGTATGTGCAAGTCTTCGGCCTCGACATCGACACGCTGACCGCTGGCGGGCGCGACCTCCTGCAAGGGCACGGCGACCTCGGGCGCGCGCTTTTCGGCGCGGCGCTCGGCGGCAAACGCCTGGCGCAGGTCGAACGCTACCTCGAAGAGCAAACGAAGTCCCTCTTCACCGATCGCAGCCCGAAAGCGCGCCTCAACCAACAGCGCGCTGCGTACGACGAAACCCAACGCGCGCTGCGAGCGGCGCAGCTCTCCGTCAATGCCGCTGATCACGACCGGCGCGAGCTGGCGCGACTGCGGCGCCAGAGCAGCGAGCTGCGCCAGGAGCTCCAGCGCCTCGAAGCCGCGCGTGAAGAGGTCCAGAACCTCGCCAGTGCGCTCGCGGCGCTGGAGCCGCTGGAGACCAAACGCGGGCAACGCGCGGCGCTGGGTGAGTTCACCCTGTTGGATCCCGCGACGTCACAGGCCGTCGGTGCAGCATGGACCGAGCTGCAGGAGCTCCAACGGACGACCAACGAACGCGAGCAACGCCTCCAAGCCATGCGCGCGGAGCGCAGCAGCTTGCTGGCAGCCGCGCGCCCGTCGATCACCGCCGCCTCTGCTGCGATCGAAGAGCTCGCAGCGCGCCGCGGTGAGTTCCGCTCGGAGGCCCGGGCGCTCGCCAGCGCCCGACAGGCCCTCCTTGCGGCGACTGCAGAGCGCGACGCCGCCCTGCTGCGCGCTGGACTCACCGCCCTGCGAGCGGAGGGCGCACCGGACGCGAGCGATGAGGTCTCTCTGCAGCTCGACCGTTTGGCGGAGGCCCGCCGCAGCGCCGTCGAAGCCTTCCAGCGCGCGGAGAACGAAGCTCACCGGGCCAACGCCAAACGCGACGTCTGTCGCACGGCGCTGGCGGAGCTATCGTCGAGCCTGTCTGAACGCCACGCCGGTGAGCTCGCAGCGCTCGCGCCCTTCAAGGGCGGCCTGGATGCGTTGCTCACGCTCACCCTGCCGGCCGAAGGCGCCGAGGCCGCCGCGGCGAAGGCGTGGCTCGCCGCGCGCCAACGCCGTGACGCGGCGGCGACTCGCGCAGCACAGGCGCAGAAGGAGCTCGCTGAGGTCGCCGAGCGTTTGGCGCGGCTCGCAGACAGCCCCGGCGGCGCGCCGCCCACGCGCGCTGAGGTCTCGGCCGCTCGCGAAGCGCGCGATGTCGCGCTGCGGCAGATGCTCGGGGCAGCCGCGGATCGTGCGCAGCAGCCCGTCGGAGCGCTGGCCGCTCACGACCTGACGTTGCTCGTGCGACAGGCCGACGATCTCGCGGACCGACTCACAGCTGACGCCGAGCGCTCGGCGCAGCGCAGCGAGTATGAAGCACAAGAGCGGCGGTGCCGCCAGCTCGCTGAGGAGGCGCGCCAACGCCTTGCTGAGGCCACCCGCGAGGAAGACGAAGCGCGCAGCGCTTGGAGCCGTTTGTGGGCCGCTGCCGGGCTTTCGTTCGATGACGTCGACGCTGCGCGCTCGTGGCAGTCGCGCCGGGCGGCGCTCGTGCAGGTGTACCGCAACGCACATGAAAGAGCCTCCGCTGCGGCGCTTGAATCCGCGGAGACTGCGGCGCTGCGCGACGCGGAGCGGACCTCGGCTGCCGAGGCGCTGAAGCGCCGTGACGCCGAATGGGCGACGTGGGCCCGCGCCAACGGCTTCTCGGAGACGGACGATAGCGACCGCCTGCGCCAGCGCATCCGTGCGACGGCAGAAGCCAGGCAGGCCGCGCAGCTGGTCACCGCGCGATCGACCGAGGTCGCGGACATCACGACACGGCAGCGTCAGTTCGCCGAGCATGTCGCGGCGCTCATCGCGCGCGCGGAGGTCGCGCTGGCCCCAGAGCAGGTCGCGGAGCTCGTGCAGGCGCCGGACTCGGAGACCATGCTGGTCGAAGCGCGTGTCACGGCATTGGTTGAAGCGCTCGAGCATGAGCGCTTCAGAGCGCGTACGCTGGCTGACGTAGAGCAGCGGATCGCACAGGAGTCGCAGCTCGCCGATCAGGCCGCGCAACGGGAGGGCGCGCTCCGTGCCGTCCTGGGTGCAGCCGCCGCAGGAGCCGGACTCGAGGCCCCCGAAGATGTGGTCGCCTGTGCAGCGCGCTCGGACGCAGCGCGTGTCCTCGATGCAGAGCTCGCGGCGCTCGCGGCGTCGTTTGCGCAGCATGCCGACGGTCGGAGCCCCGATGCTGTCCGCGCCGCGCTGAACGACCGCACGGCGGCGACCTTACGCCAGGAGAGAGAGGCCCTCAGCGCCGAGATCGCAAAGAGCTCTGGGGAGCTGGAAGAGCTCAACAGCCGCTGCGGCGCCCTTGCGGCGAGCGTCGAGGGCCCCGGCTCCGATCGGGCGGCCGCGCTCGAAGCCGAACGCGCTGCCCTCGAGGCCTCGATCGAAGAGACCGCTGAGGAGTTCCTGGAGCTCACGGTGGCGCGGGAGCTGCTGCACCGCGAAGTGGACCGCTATCGTCGCGAGACCCAGGGTCCGCTGCTGCGTCGCGCGCGAGAGCTCTTCGAGAAGCTGACTTTGGGCGCCTACACGCAGTTGCACCCGTCCGAAGAGCGCGGCAAGACGGTGATGGTCGCGCGCCGCGAGAACGGCGAGACCGTCGGAGTCGAGGGGATGAGCACCGGCACCCGCGATCAGCTCTACCTTGCGCTGCGAGTGGCCACGGTCGAGCACATGCTGACCGTGCACGAACCCCTGCCGTTCTTGGCCGATGACCTGTTCGTGAACTTCGACGACGCACGCACGGAAGCAGCGCTGGAGGTCCTGGCGGAGCTCGGTCGGCGGACACAAGTGATCGTCTTCACGCACCATGAAGACGTAGCGCGCCGCGCGGGCCTGCTCGGGGCGCGCGGGATCGATCTCGCCGTGGATGTGCTCGAGCTCCCCGGCGAAGTCGAGCGCACCCTCGGCCGCCGTGAGCCAGAGAGCAGCTCGAATTCCTGACGCTCGCGGGACGCGGTTCACGTTGGAGGCCTGCAGAGCGACTATCCTCCGCGCCTCCCTATGACCGCCGCCGACCCTGCCCGTTGGGCGCGCTTACGCGCGCTGTTCGATGCTGCGCAGGACCTCGATCCGCGCGAGCGCGAGGCCTTTGTCCTGCGCGAGACCGCCGGGGACATGGCGCTGCGCGCTGAGCTGGAGCAGCTCCTCGCGGAAGAAGCGCGCGCGGCTCACACGTTGGACGAGCCAGCTCTCGCGCACCTCGAGCACCACTCCGCAGAGGACCTGACGGGCAGGGAGGTTGGAGGTTATGCGTTCGAAGGTGTCCTTGGGCGAGGCGGCATGGGAGTCGTGCACCGCGCCCGGCAGCGGACGCCGCGTAGGACAGTCGCGGTGAAGACCCTCGCGAACCCGCTCAGCTCCGCGACGGAGCGCTGCCGGTTTCGGCTCGAGATCGAGGTGCTCGGGGCGTTGCAGCACCGAGCGATCGCCCAGGTCTACGATGCGGGGACCCTGTCCGTCGATGGGCGTGCGGTGCCGTTCGTTGCGTTGGAGTTGGTCGAGGGTGCGCTCGACATCGTGCGCTTCGCGGAGCGCGAGCGACTGGGCGTGACCGCCCGCATCGCGCTCTTGCGGGAGGCCTGCGAGGGTGTGCACCACGCACACAGGCGCGGGATCGTCCATCGCGATCTGAAGCCAGGCAATCTGCTCGTCGATAGCGCGGGCCAGGTCAAGATCATCGACTTCGGCCTCGCTCGGGTGGCGGACTCACGGGCGCTCGGGGTTTCGACCGTTGGGACGGTCGCAGGCAGTGTCCTCGGCACGCTCGAGTACATGAGCCCCGAGCACGTCGCCGGTAATCCAGAGGAGATCGACATCGCGAGCGATGTCTTCAGCCTCGGGTGTGTGCTCTTCGAGCTCGTCGTCGGTCGCCCACCGCGCGATCTGCGCGGCCTGTCGATCGCGGCGGCGATTCAACGGATCGCCAACGAGGAGGTCACAGCACCTCGGAGCCTCCCGCGTCCGCTGCGGGCAGTGCTCGCGCGGGCCGTCGCACACCGGGCGGAGGACCGTTACGGGTCGGCGCTGGAGCTGGCGCAGGACCTGCAACGCTTCGAGCGCGGCGAGTCCGTGTATGCGTTGCGCGGGCATACGTGGTCGACTGTAGCTGGATTCTCGCGCAGGCACCGCGCCGTCCTGCTCGGGCTGGTCGCCGTGATCGCTGCGCTTGCGCTCGGCCTGCTCGGGACAGAGCGCGCGCGGCGCAGCGCCGTGCGCGCGGAGGCCGCGACGCGAGCGGAGGCGGACACATCGCTCGAGATCGCGACGGCGCTCGGGTCGGTGATCTCGTCGGTGCAGCCATTTGCGAACGGGCGGGAAGCGCGTGTGATCGATGTCCTGAGGGATCTGGAGGGGTCGTTGCCCTACATTCAGGATGCTAAGGCACGAGCTGCTGTCGGCTCGGTGCTCGGGCAGGGGCTCGTGAACCTGCGCGAGTTCGAGCGCGCGGCACCGATCTTGGAATCGGCGGTCGATGAGCTCTCGAGGCTCGAGCCAGAGGACTCGCCGCGCCGCCTCCTCGCCGTCGCAGCGTTCGCGGATCATCTGGAGCAGACGGGCGCCTATGAGCGTTCGCTGGCGCTCTCGCGTCCGGCGTACGCGATCGCCCGGCGACGGCTGGGCGCGGACAACTTCACGACGCGCTACCTCGGGACCAATACGGCGGTGTGCGCGGTGCGGTTAGGCCGGTTCGCCGAAGCTCGTGACCTGTATCGCGAATACGTGGCTGACGCGCTCGCTCAGAAGGAGCGCAACCATCAGTTCGAGGTCGCGACGCTCGAGCGCCTCGCGCAGGCCCTCTTGTCGATGGGTGAACCTCAGGAGGCGCAGGTCGAGCTCGATCGTGCGCAGGAGATCCTCGAGGCGACGGGGGGCGGGCGGTCGCTCTTTGCGGTCGCGTTGAAGAGCACACGAGCGCAGATCGAGAGCGCGTTGGGCAATGTGGAGAAGGCGCTCGCTCTCAACATGGAGACGCTCGCGGCGTACGAGGCTCGTTCGGATGCGGGGGGCAATGCCTTCGCCTGTGCGTTGAACGCGGCCGAGCAGCTCATGCAGCTCGGGCGGGTCGAGGACGCCTCGCAGTTGTTACGCGAGCGAGCGGCGAGGTTCCAGGCGGTCGAACCGAGTCCAGGGCGCTTTCACTCGCACCTTTGGTTGCTGGAGGCCCAGCTCGCGTGTCGCCGGGGGGATGCACAGGGCGCGATCGACTTCGCGCGGCGCGCGTTGGGGCTCGGTGCGACCCTTGCGCCGGAGGGTTGGCCGGAGGACCACCATGCGCGGTGTGCGTTGGCGTGGGGTCTTGTTGCTCGCGGGGAACACGAAGCGGCGCTGACGGAGTTGCGGCTGGGATTGACGGTGGCAGAGCGGATCTTCGGGGGTGAGAGCGATGCGTTCCAGGCGCTCGGATGGCGGGAGCTGCGTGTACTCGGGCTGTTGGGGCGCGCGACGGAGGCGGCGGAGTTGGCGGCGGCGCGCGCGCGTGGTTGGAGTGGGAGGCGGGGGTTGGAGCCTTGGAGCGACCTTGCGGCGCGGGCGGCAGAGGCGTTCGATGCC
>CAYOBN010000001.1:29182-77273 GCA_964402175.1 uncultured Planctomycetaceae bacterium
CGTTCGATGCCCAACCCGTGAGTGCCGCAACGCACATCACTCGCTGCCGCGAGCTTCACTCCGGTGTCCGTAGCTGCGCTTGCAACCACGCGCGCGCGAAGCGCCATCGGCGGTCGACCGTGCTCTCCGAGACGCCGAGGGTCGCAGCCACCTCGCTCAGCTCCAAGCCGCCGAAGAAGCGCAGCTCCACCACCTCCGCGCACTCAGCGTCCAGCGCTGCGAGGCGCTCCAGAGCCTCGTCCACAGCCAGCAGATCCAGGTGCGGGACGTCACCCCGCGCCGCGACATCCGCGAGCGTGACGCGGTCGCTACCGCCGCCGCGTTTCGCCGCATTCCTGGCGCGCACCGCGTCGACCAAGACCCCGCGCATGACCTTGCTGGCAAACGCGAGGAACAGGTGGCGGTTCTCGAACGAGAGGCCCTCGCGCTCCGCCATGCGGATCCAAGCTTCGTTGACGAGCACCGTCGGTTGCAACGTCACCGCCCGACGCTGTGCGCCGAGGTGCGCGCTGGCGAGCAGGCGCAGCTCCCCGTGCAGGCGCTCGCAGAGCGCGTTGGCGGCCGAGGCATCGCCTCCGCCGGCGCGCACGAGGAGCTCCACCGTCGGCGGCGGACTGGGTTCGGATTCGGGGACCATCTGAGGCGACGCGCAAAGCATCGCCGGGCGGAGCCACTGAAGGCGCCTTCGGCCTCAGAAATCCCGGTTTTCGTGACGCCGCCGCGCACGGGTCCACGATCGACCCGCGCCATGAAGAGCACAACGATCCCCACACTCGGCCAGCGCCTCGCGCTCGGTCTCATCTCGATCCCCCTCTCGACCGCGGTCTCCGCGCAGGACAAAGCTCCAGCGCCCGCAGCCACCTTCACCGACGTCGAAGGCGCGAAGGCGCCCTGGGTCGCCCCGGCAAAGGACGGTGTCCACGCCGTCGACGCGAGCCGCCGGCCCGCGACCGAGCGCATCGCAGCCGACCGAGCCCTCGTCCGCCCCACCCCGCGCGCGACGAACGGCGCCTCGGACAAGGCCGCGTCCGCGACCGAAGTCCGCCGCAACGACCATCGCGGGCACTTCCAGCTCGAGGCCACCCCAGCCGGCGACCTCTGGGTCTTCGGCGGCACCTACAAAGCCCACTTCAGCCCTAACGGTGCCACCTACATCCCTGCGCTCGGTAGCGCGGCCCCGCAGAACTTCCCGCTGACCTTCCGCGTCCAAGCAGCGACCCTGGGCGGAAGCGCGCTCGGCTTCGATGCACAGAGCGCGCCGAACATCGCTGGCCAGCGCATCCAGTACGACAGGAACACATTCCAGGAGCGCTACGACGTCGCCCTGGGCCAGGTCGAGCAGAGCTTCCAGTTCGACGAGCTCCCCGGAGGCGGTTCGCTCGAGCTCACACTTTCGGTGGCGACCGACCTGACCCCTCGAGCCGCCGCCGACGGGCTCTCCTTCTCCTGCGACTACGGCCGCGTCGACTACAGCCGCGCCATCGCGTTCGATGCCGCGGGACGGAGCTCGCTCTTGGAGACCGTGCTCACCCCGGACGGCGTTCAGATCACGGTGCCCGAGGAGTTCCTCGCCGACGTCACGCTGCCGCTCGTCATCGATCCGGTCTTGACCACGTGGGCGCCGAACCTCGGTGCGACGGACGACTTCTCGGCAGACATCGCCTACGACGCCGTCACGAACCGCTTCTTCGTCGTCTACGAGCGCGCCTTCAGCGCGGCGGACCACGACGTCTGGGGTGAGCTCTTCGATCCCGCGACCGGTGTAGCGATCGCGAACTCTGGCGCCTACATCGACTTCACGGGCTCCTACTGGCAAGCCCCGCGCTGCGCCAACAACCGCATCGCGACCCAGTTCCTCGTCGTCGCCACGCGCCGCGGCGCTCCGGACGAGATCTGGGCCCGCACCCGTGAAGCCGAAGACTTGACGCAAGGCGCGCAGTTCCAGATCAGCAACGGCTCCGGCGTCAAGCTGAACCCCGATGTGGGCGGTGATCCGGAGACCTCGGGTCCGACCTACTACTGCGTGGTCTGGGAGCGCGCGTTCACGCAAGGTGTAGACCACGACATCCACGCCCAGCTCGTGAGCACCAATAGCGCCCTCATCGGCGCCACGCCGATCCTCGTCGACAACAGCGGCAGCTCGTACGACAAGTGGCCGACGATCTCGAAGCACAACGGCTTGGCGCCGTTCTCCAGCCAGGCTTGGAACATCGTTTGGAGCCGTCAGTTCAACAGCGCGGACTGGGACGTCCGCGGCAGCCAGATCCTCTGGGACGGGACCGTCTCCACACCGTCGTTCTCCCTGGACTTCGGCGCGAATGACCACCGTTACCCTGAGGTCTCGACCTCGCTCGCGCCCACGGCGTCGGGTCGCCTCTACATGGCGACGTATGAACAGTGGACTGCAAGTCGGGTCGAGGTCGCGGTGACACTGATGTCGGGCGCCACGGCTCTCGATGGCCAGAACCTGTCGAACACGTTCGCGACCCCTGCGGGCATCAGCGACATCACGCCGGCCGTCGAGACGGACGGAGGTCAGTTCGCGGTGACGTGGTCCCAGCAGTTCCAACCGAGCTCCGGCGACTACGACATGTACGCCTGCGCCTTCTACACGGCGGGCTCGCGCTTGCACGTGAGCGACCTGCAGACGAACCTCGCTTTCTCCAGCAGCTACGAGGGGAACGGGCGCATTGCCTCGCTCTATGGAGCGGGCTTCACCAGCGATTGGGTGGGAGTGGTTTGGACCGACGCTTCGGGCACGGGCAACGTCGAAGCCGCGACGTATTTCCTGCCGGATGGTTTCGGCGTGCGCATCGGGACCCGCTACTGCAGCCCCGCTGTCCCGAACTCGACAGGTAACCCCGGGCGTATCGACGTCACTGGCAGCAACATCGCGGGCGGACTGCCGCTGCACCTCGCGGCGTACCAACTGCCGAACAACGTCTTCTGCTACTTCCTGGGCAGCCCGGCGGCCGCGGCGACGACGACTCCGGCGACGTCTGGCGTCGTCTGTGTGGGCAACCCGCTGTCGCGCTTCAATGCGGCAGGGCAGATCGGCAACACAGGCAACACCGGGCGCGTGAACCTGAACGTCGATGTGCTCGCGATCCCGCTCCCGACCGGCGGCACGTTCGCCTTGAGCGCCGGGACCACCTTCCACTTCCAAGCTTGGTACCGCGACGGCGCGACGAACAACCTGACCGACGCGGTGGCAGTGCTGTTCCAGTGAGCGCAGCGGGGCGCTGCAGAGGTCAGCGCCTCCGGCGGACTTCGAAGGTGACCGGTGTGGGTCCCTGCGGGGGGCGAGCGATGTCGACCGTGAACGTCGTCGCCGCCTCCCACCCATTCGCGCGCAGCGCGGCCTGGTACTGACCCTGGAACGCTTGGCGGGCTCGACCTTTGAGATCGGGCGGGTCCGTGAGGACGATCACATCGAAGCGGCTCGCCCAGCGGAGCACGTCTTCGGCGGTCACCCCTGGCGGCTCGGCGCCGGCGTTCAAGAAGAGCACATCCCGGTGCGCCTCCGCGAGGAAACGCTCGACCGAGCCGCCGCGAGCCAGGAGTCCAAGGTGCAGGGCGCACGGGGAGAGCTCTTGTGTGCTCCCGCACCATCCGACGCGCTCTTCCGGTCCGATGGCAGCGCTGAGTTGATCCAGGACCTGCCGCAGCTCTTCACGCTCGAGTCCGACCGTTCCGACGTGGCGGCGCCGCAGATCGGGGTGCGACCAGCCGTCGATGACCGAGCGCACATAGGGCCTCTGCGCCTCTTGCGCGGGGACTCCGAGCTGCCACGCGAGCCACGCGGTCTGCGCTGGGGCCGTGACATATCCGAGCGCGAGCGGCACGACAGCGATCGCGATTCGAGCTGCAGAGCGCAACCCCGCAAAGTGATTCACCACGATGCGCGCCCACCCAAGGGCTGCCAGCGCATAGAGGGTCGGCGCCGCGGGCAACAAGAAGCGCTCGAGGTGGAACGGGTGCACGAGCGCCGGCACGAGGAGCGCGAGCGTGACGATCCAGAGCGTCCGGACCGCTGCGCGCGTCAGAATTCGCGCAGTCGCCAACCAACCGATGGCGACCCAAACAGCGGTCGATGGCGCGTTGCAGAGCTGGCCGACGGCGTAGAGCAAACGCATCTCCGCGGGCAAACCGACCTGGTCTTGGTTGCCCGCCATCCATGCCATGAAGGCCGCGCGGTGGGCTGCAGCGACGCTGGAGCCATCCGCAGGGAACGGCCAGACGAACCACCAGAGGAGCGCCGCACAGAGCGGCAACCACAAGAAGATCAGCGCGGAGCGCGCCGCCGGTGTTCGCTGCCCGGGATTCCGGCGCAGGAGCACGAGGCGCAGGACTTGGTCCACCCCCAGCGCCAGGAGCAAGAGAGCTCCGTAATTGAACTTGGTGAAAAACGCTGCCGCAGCCAGCGCGCTCGCGCAGGTGGCGCGCACGGGATGTGGTTTCGACCAAGCCCACAGCCAAGCCAGTGTCGCGACCGCAATGCTGAGCGCTGCCGGGAGCTCCAAGAACAGCAGCGGAGCGAAACCTAGCGCGAGGGGGCTCGTCGCCAGAGCCGCGAGCGCCAGCGGCGCGACTGCAGCGCGTGACTCGAGCTCGGGAGACGTACCACGCGCGGCGCTCCAAGCGAGCCGACCCGTCACCGCGAGCAGCGATGCGTACGCGATCCACCCGACCGACCGAGCGACGGCCTCCCCCAGGCCGAAGAGCCACTGCGCCGCAGCGAGCACAACCGGCCAGACGAACGGGTACTGATCACAAGCGAGCAAGACGTCGAAGGCCTCGCTCACTTCGCCGCGGCGCAGGTGCAGGAGCATCCGCGCCGCAGGCAGCTCGGCGTGCATCGTCTCGTCCCAGCCCCACGCGGTGCGCACGTCGAGACCGAGCCAGCCGAGCCACGCGACCCCGATCCCGAGCAACCCGAGGGCCCACCAACTGGACCAACGAGCGTTACGCGCGGGCCGCGGCGGCGCGAGCGCGCCCGCGGTCAGCTCCGCGAGTGGTTCCGATCCGGGGCGGCTCATCTGGGTCGACCAGTGTCGGGCACAGAGCTCGGACCGTCAAACGCTGGACGCTACACTGCCGGTCGAGGCACATGAGGCCGTCCCAGAACCACTCCAACCGTCGACGGCACAACTGGCTCATCTACCGGCTGCGGGACCGGCACCTCGAGCGCCTCGCGCCGCTCTTTCGCGGGGACCTCGTGGACCTCGGCTGCGGCGAGGCCCCGTTTCGCAGCTTCCTGGAACAACACGGCGCGCGTTATACGGGCGTCGATTGGCCCAACAGCCCCCACCGAACTCGACCGGAAGTCGAGGCGGACCTGAACGAGCCCCTGCCGCTCGCCACAGCGAGCGCCGACACGGTGCTGTCGATCTCGGTGCTCGAGCACTTGAAACGGCCGACAGTGATGCTGGCCGAAGCGCATCGGATCCTGCGACCGGGGGGCCAGCTCGTCCTGCAGACTCCCTGGCAGTGGATGGTGCACGAGGCGCCGTTCGACTACTTCCGCTATTCGCCGTTTGCGCTCGAGCATCTGCTGACCGAGGCGGGCTTCGTCGACATCTCCATCGAGCCCGAAGGCGGCTTCTGGGCGATGTGGGCGCTGAAGCTGTGTTACTTCCTGGAGCGAGCGACCCGCGGCCGTGGGCCGCTGCGCCGCCTCGCGCGCCTCGCCGTGCGACCCGTGTGGTTCGGTGTCCAGGCGCTGGCCCTCTGGCTGGACCGGTTCGACCGCGAGCCGACCCTGGAAGCCGCCAGCTACTACACGACCGCGCGCCGACCGTAACGGCCCGGAGGCGCCCCACGGTCGCGGACATTCCCCTAACATCTAGGGCCCATGCCCGAGGTGCCCGCCCCGAAGCTCGTGCCGCACCCGAGCCGAGCTGCCTCGCCGGCCGCGGCGCCGCGGCCGGCGGCGGAGACCGCGTGGGCGGAGCTCGCGGTGACGTCGAACTTCAGCTTCCTGCGCGGCGCGAGCCACCCGGAGGAGTTCGTGCAGGCCGCGGCTGCGGGCGGCCACCGCGCGGCGGCGATCGCCGATCGCAACTCACTCGCGGGTGTCGTGCGAGCGCACCTCGCCGCCAAAGAGGCGGGGGTGCCCCTGGCGGTCGGCGCGCGGCTCGTCCTGGGGCCTCGCGCGAGTGAGTCGGTGGCGCCGCCGGAGCTCCTCGTCTTCGCCGCGGACCGCGGCGGGTACGGACAGCTCAGCCGGCTCCTGACCATCGGCAAGCTGCGCGGCGCAAAGGGCGAGTGCCACCTCGACCTCGGCGACCTCGGCGCACACTCCGCGGGGCTGCTGGCAGTGGTGTTGCCACCCGAGCCCGGGCCAGGCCGCCCAGCGAGCGCTCCGCTCGACGCCGCGTACCTCCAGAGCGTCCGCGAGCTGCGTGAGATGTTCGACGACGATCGACTCTCGCTCGCGGCGACACGCCTCGGCGGACCCGACGATCGCGCGCTGGGCCGAGCGCTGCACCGTTTGGGCCGCGAGCTCGAGCTCCCCTTGCTCGCGACGTTCGATGCCCATGCCCACGACGCAGGACGCCGCGCGTTGCAGGACGTCGTCACCTGCATCCGCCATGGGGTTTCCTTGGAGCGCGCTGGTCTGGCCCTGTTCCCGAACGGTGAGCGTCGGCTGCGTACTCCACAGGACGCCCGCGCGCGCTTCAGCGACACACCGGACTGGCTGCATCGCGCGGCCGATGTCGCGCTGCGCGCGAGCGCGTTCTCGTTGGACGAGCTCGAATACCGCTACCCGAGCGAGGTGACCGAAGAAGCGCGGGACGCGATGGAGCACCTGCGCGATCTGACCTGGCGCGGCGCTGCAGAGCGTTATCCGGGCGGGGTCCCCAGCGCCGTGCGGCAGCGCGTCGAACACGAGTTCCGACTGATCGCCGAGCTGCGCTACGCACCGTATTTCCTGACCGTGCACGACTTGGTGCGCTTCGCCCGCAGCCGCGGGATCCTGTGCCAGGGCCGCGGCGCCGCAGCGAACTCCGCCGTGTGTTATTGCCTGGGTGTGACGTCGGTGGACCCGGATCGCGTGGACCTCTTGTTCGAGCGATTCCTGTCGAAGGAGCGCGGTGAGCCGCCGGACATCGACATCGACTTCGAACACGAGCGGCGCGAAGAGGTCATCCAATACATCTACGAGCGTTACGGTCGCTTACGCGCCGCGCTGACCGGTGTCATCGTGAGCTATCGCGGCCGCAGCGCGGTGCGCGAGGTCGGGAAAGCGCTCGGCTTCTCGTTGGACCTCGTCGATCGACTCGCCAAGGACATCGACTGGTGGACCGACGGGGTCGGACGCGACGAGAAGCTGCGCCGCGCGGGCCTCGCGCCGGATTCGCCTGAGGTCGTGCGTTACATGCGGCTCGCCAACGAGCTCTTGGGATTCCCGCGGCACCTCGGTCAGCATGTCGGCGGCTTTGTCATCACCGAAGAGCCCCTGTGCGAGCTCGTTCCGATCGAACCGGCCGCGATGCCTGATCGCACCGTGATCGAGTGGGACAAAGACGACATCGACGCGCTCGGCATCCTGAAGGTCGACGTGCTCGGGCTGGGGATGCTCACCGCGATCCGCCGCTCGTTCGAGCTACTCGAGAGCGTCGGAGAGGAAGACTCCGCCGCGGGTCGCTTCGATGTGCCCTCCGGTGGTTTTGCGCTGCACACGATCCCGCCCGAGGACCCCGCGGTCTACGACATGATCTCGGCCGCCGACACGGTGGGTGTCTTCCAGATCGAGTCCCGCGCGCAGATGTCGATGCTGCCGCGGCTCCGGCCGCGTGAGTTCTACGACCTCGTCATCGAGGTCGCGATCGTACGCCCGGGTCCCATTCAAGGCGACATGGTGCACCCCTATCTGCGTCGCCGGAACGGGGAGGAGCCCGTCTCGTACCCGAGCGAGGCGGTGCGAAAGGTGCTGGAGAAGACCTTGGGTGTGCCGCTCTTCCAGGAGCAAGCGATGGCGCTGGCGGTCGTCGCCGCCGGTTTCACACCGGGTGAAGCCGACAAACTGCGCCGTGCGATGGCCGCATGGAAGCGCAAGGGCGACCAGATGAAGCGCTTCGGCGAGAAGCTCATCGATGGGATGCTGGCCAATGGATACACCCTCGATTTCGCCGCGCGCATCTTCAAACAACTCGAGGGCTTCAGCGAATACGGCTTCCCCGAGTCGCACGCTGCGAGCTTCGCGTTGCTCGTCTACGTCTCCAGTTGGCTGAAGCTGTACCACCCCGCGGCATTCTGCGGGGCGCTGATCAACTCACAGCCGATGGGGTTCTATGCGCCGGCACAGCTCGTCCGAGACGCCGAGGCGCACGGCGTCGAGGTGCGGTCGATCGACGTGAATCACAGCGGCTGGGACTGTCGCCTCGAGCGCCGTACGGGGGCTGGCCCGGCGCTGCGGCTCGGGATGCGCCTGGTGAAGGGGCTGCGCGAGGCCGACGCACGGGCGATCGAGCGCGCAGTCGCCGCGCACGGCCCGCTGCGCACACTGGCCGACCTGCACGCGCTCTCTGGGGTTCCCGCACAGCGCCTGCGGCCGCTGGCGTACGCCAATGCAATGCGCTCGTTACAGCTCGATCGCCAGGCCGCCTTATGGGCCGTGCGCGCCCTGCGGGACGAGGGCCCCTCGCTCTTCAGCGCGCTGCGCGAGACCGACGAAGCCGCCGGCGCCGAGGCGCTGCCGACGGTGCCGCCTTTGCAGCACGTCGTGCACGACTACGCCTCGCACCAGCTCTCGCTGGAGGGACATCCGATCGGCTTCCTGCGCAGCGAGCTCGAACGCCGCGGCGCAGTCCGCGCCGTGGAGCTCGCCGATCCAGCGCGTTTCCCCCAGGACACCCGCGTGAAGGTCGCCGGCCTCGTCCTGGTCCGCCAGCGCCCCGCGACGGCACAGGGGATCATCTTCATGACCCTCGAAGACGAGTCCGGAGTGATCAACCTCGTCGTCCATCCGAGCACCTTCGAGCGCCACCGCGCGGAGGCACGGCACGGTGTCGCCCTCTACGTCGAAGGACGCGTCGATCGCTCGGACGCCGTCGTGCACGTCGTCGTGCAGCGCTTCGAATCCCTCGACGAACGCGCGCGTGAGCTCGCTTCGGTCTCGCGGGATTTCCACTGAGCGCTCGGCGAGCAGCCCAGCTCACCGCGGAGCGACATGTTCGCGGACGAGCTCGGGGATCATGTAGAGGCAGTCCATGTGGATGCGCTTCGCTTCGTCGTCGCCGCCGAGACCTTCAGCGAACGAATAGAGGTGGAATCCGCCGCTGTGGAACTCCGCGGCGATCGGCACACCGCGCTGGGTCCGACGCGCCGAGGGGAGACGCTGACCCGCAACCGCCGCCAGCAGTAGATCCGCGCACTCCGCAGTCGATGCGTAGGGCGTCGGCGTCTGGCCGTGCGCGACCACGAAGGTCTTCTCGCCGCGGGCCGCAGCCTGGGCAAAGCGCATGAAATCGACCATCTGCGCGGCGTCCGCCGCGCGCACCGCTTCGGAGACCACGTTGGCGTAGATGGAATCGGCGGACACCAGCGCGTCGATGCGAGCGAAGTGCTCTGGGTCCTTCAAGAGCTCGCGTACGGCGCCGTAGCCGGCGCTGAAGAACGTCACCGTGATGGGCTCGAAGCGCACGGCGCATTCGTGGGTCGAGAGGTGCTCTGCGGCACGGGTGAGCAGCGCTACAAACGCCTCGCGGTCGCGGTACGGACGGGAGAAGCTGCTGGAGAGCCCGGCGAGGGTCGAGGCGATCAGAACCCCGCCGTGGCCGCTGCGCACGAAGTTCTCCTCGGCGATCGCGACACCTCCCTGGAAGTGGATCGCGAGCGGGACGACGCCGCTCGGTGGTACGGAGTACCCCTCGGGGACGAAGAGCTCTGCGTCCGCGAGCGGGTGGCGCTCCCCCACCGCCCTGCGCTCGCCCAGAGACGCGAGGTCGGGGGCCAGGCGCGGCGCCGGCACCGGAGACGAGGGGGAACCTGGCTCGGACACCGCGGTGCAGGCGACGGAGCAGAGCCCAGAGAGCACACCACAGAGGGCGCTGCGTAAGACCGTGGACATCCTGCGGTTGTACCCGATACACCGCGGGCTGCGGGCTGCGCATACTGTCCCCATGCACATCCGAACGGCCCTCTCCACCCTGCTGCTCGTCGCGGCCTGCGCCGCACCGGCAGCCGATACAACCCCGGGTACCGGCGCGACCGAATCGCTCTTCAACGGCGTCGATCTCAACGGCTGGACCGCCGACGTGCCGGACGCGGACGGCGGCGCCGAGGTCCCCGCGTCGTTCGTCGTGCGCGACGGGAACCTCGTCAGCCTCGGCACGCCGCAGGGGCACCTCGTCACCGACCGCTCGTTCCGCGACTATCGACTGGTGGTCGAATACCGTTGGACCGGCGAGCCCGGTAACTGCGGTGTGCTCGTGCACACTTCGACGCCGCGCCGCTTGTACGCGATGTTCCCGCAGTCGATCGAGTGCCAGCTCTACCACGGCAACGCCGGTGATTTCTGGTGCATCGGCGAGGATATCCAGGTCCCCGACATGGAAGCGCGCCGCGGCCCGCGCGAGCGCTGGGGCGTCGATGGCGACCGCGCACGGCGCGTCAAGAACCTGACCGACGGCTCGGAGAACGCTCCGGGTGAATGGAACCAGATGGTGATCGAATGCTGGCGCGGGACGATCACCGTCTGGGTCAACGGTGCGCTCGTGAACCAAGGCTCGGGCTGCACCGCAACCGAGGGCAAGATCGCGCTGCAGGCCGAGGGCGCTGAGTGTGAGTTCCGCCGCCTCGAACTGACCCCACTGCCCGCGGACCACACGCTGGCGAGCGGCGCCGGCGGCTGAGCGCGCCTACGCAGAGTGACCCGCTCGCGCGCTCGCGCGGGCGGCGTATGCTGGGGCCGATGTGGCTGCTCTGCGCGCTCCTCGCGGCTCCTGGACCTCAGGAGCGTGACCCGTACCTCGGAGCGCCGATCCATTACGAAGCCGAGGCGCGCACCGACGCGGTGACACGCTTCGTGACGGCGCTGCGGGAGGGCTCGGTCGAGCCGCGCTGGGATCCGCGCCAGGGCTGGCTGCCCGCCGCGCTCGAAGCGCTCGCGGTCCCCGTCGAGTCGCAGGTGCTCGTCTTCTCGAAGACGAGCCTGCAGAGCGATCGCATCTCGCCCGCGACGCCGCGCGCGCTCTACTTCAACGACGACGTCGTGATCGGCTGGATCCCGGGTTCACCGACGATGGAGCTGACGGCGTTCGATTCGGTCCAGGGTCCTACGTTCTACGCGGTGACCCAGACCGAGGACGCGCTGACCTTCGAGCGGCGCGACGACTCCTGTCTTGCGTGTCATGCGTCACCGCGCACACAAGGTTGGCCGGGACACCTCATCCGCTCGGTGCACCCGGACCCGCGCGGCTTTCCCATCCTGAGCGCCGGCACGTTCCGTACGACACATGCGAGCCCGCTGCGCGAGCGCTGGGGGGGCTGGTACGTCACGGGCACCCATGGCGACCAGCGCCACATGGGCAACGTGACGGTGCGGAAGGGCGAGACGCAGGTCGACGTCGAGCGCGGCGCCAACGTGATGGACCTGAGCTCCCACTTCGATGTGCAGCGTTATCCGACGCCGCACAGCGACATCGTCGCGCTGATGATCCTGGAGCACCAATGCGAGGCGCAGAATGTCCTCGCACGCGCGAGCTACGAGGCGCGACTCGCCCTCGACTACCAGCGGGTGCTGAACGAAGCGCTGAACGAACCAGCGGAGCACGTTTCGGACTCGACGCGCCGGCGCTTGCAGGGCGCCGCAGAGGACTTGGTGGATGCGCTGCTGTTGGCGGATGAAGCACCGCTGACGGCGCCACTCCGCGGCACTTCGGGGTTCGCTGAACGGTACTTGGCGGCTGGAAAGCGCGACGCAGAGGGTCGCTCGCTCCGCGACCTGGACCTCGAGCGGAGGCTCTTCCGGCTCGGTTGCAGCCCGCTGATCGACTCCGAGGCCTTCCGAGCGCTGCCGCCGGCGCTCCTGGCGTTCGTGTGGCGCGACCTGCAAGCGATCTTGGACACAGACCCCGGCGCACGCCCCATGGCGCACCTGGCACCCGAGGAGCTTCGGGCGCTCCGTGCCCACCTCGGAGCCCTTGGAATCGGTCCATTGCGGTAGAGCTCGCCCCAGGCCCGTTTCTTCGCGCTCTGCAACCACTGAACGCCGCCGACTGGTGGCACCGTCGGATCAGGCCTTGCGCAGACCGAATCTCGGTGCAAGACCCTGCCCCAGCCACGGGACCTCGTGTCGGTGCAGGTCGGTGAGACGTGGCGCTTCCAGGCGTGGTACCGCGACGCCAATCCGCAGACGACCTCCAACTTCACGGACACCATCGCCATCGAGTTCGAGTGACGGTGAGGGTAGGCTCTGGGCATGTGGCGGCCCGCGCTCCAGCTCTTGCTCCTCGCTGCCGCCTGCGCAGCTCCGCTCGCACCGACACCCGCGACCGTCGAGGTGACGGGGGGCGTCGCTCGCGCGGCCTTCGATGGAGCGCCGCGAGTCCTCGGCGTCGTGGCGCACCCCGACGACGAGTTCAGCTTCGCAGGGGTGCTCTTCAAGACGGCGACACACCTCTGCGGGACGTGTGAGCTCGTCACGCTGACGGATGGCCAAGGGGGCTTCAAGTACGCGACCTTCGCGGAGGTCCTGCACCGCTTGCCACTGACCGACGAACCGACGGGGCGACGTGAGCTGCCGCGCATTCGGCGACGTGAGCAGCTTGAATCGGCGCAGCTTCTGGGGATCCGGCGCCTCCACTACCTGGATCAGCCGGACCACCGCTACACGACCGACCTGAGCGAGGTGCTGGGTCCCGACGCTGCGGTATGGGACCTCGACGCCATCGCTCGTGGCTTGGACGAGCTGCTGAAGCGAGGCCGCTTCGATTTTGTGCTGGTCCATCCGCCGACGGTGTCGACACACGCGCACCACCAAGCTGCGACGCTGCTGGCGCTGGAGGCGCTGGGTCGGCTGCCGGAGGCGACGCGGCCCGTGCTGCTCACCGCCGAGGTCGAGAGCGGCCCAGACAACGGCCCCCCATGGATCGCGCCTGCAGCGCTCGAGCGCTGCGCCGACGCGCGCTTGACCGCCGGGCCGTTCACGTTCGACCGCACCCAGTCCTTTGGTCACCGCGGCCAGCTCGACTATCGCCTTGTGATCGATGCCGCGATCGGCCGGCACGTCTCGCAGGGCACTATGCTGCGCCTGATGGGCCAAGGGACGCGCGAGGAGTACTGGATCCTCGGCGCAGTGGATACAGCAGGGATCGAACGGACGCGCGCATGGTTCGAGCGCCTCGCGGAGCCGCAGTTCCCCGCCCGCGAATACGGCCCCAGCGCAGGCGCCGCGCCGCGCTGAGCGAAGCGCGGGCGTGGAGGTAAGCTCCGCCTATGGACCCCGCACCGGACCGCGCCTCCCGAGCGCCCGCCCGACTCCTGTCGCTCGACGCTCTGCGCGGCTTCGACATGTTCTGGATCGTGGGCGGCCGCGAGGTCGTTCTGGCACTGACAGCCGCGTTCGGTTGGAGCGAGGCCCGCGCCCTCTTGGAACGTCACGTGGCCCACGCCGAATGGCACGGCTTCCGCGCGTGGGACCTCGTCTTCCCGCTCTTCCTGTTCCTGGCCGGTGTGTCGACGAGCTTCTCGTTCGCGCTGCGGCGCGCGCGCGGCGCGACCGAGGCGACGCTCGCGCGCCATGCGCTGCAGCGCGCGCTGGGCCTCGTGCTCCTGGGCGCGATCTACAACGGGCTGTTGCGCTTCGACCTCGAGCAGCAGCGCTGGGCCAGCGTCCTCGGCAGGATCGGGCTCGCGTGGCTCGGCGCAGCGCTCCTCGCGCTTTGGCTCGGTCCTCGCGGTCGACCGATCGCGGCGGTCGTGATCCTCGTGGTGTACTGGCTGCTGATGACCGCGGTGCCCGTGCCCGGCATCGGGGCGGGTGACCTGGAGCAGGGACGGAACCTGGCGGATTGGCTGGACCAGCGCTACCTGCCAGGGCGACTGCACGCGGGGAACCACGACCCCGAAGGGCTCTTTGCGACGCTCCCGGCGATCGCGACGGCGCTCTTCGGCATCACCGCGGGAGACTGGCTGCGACGGACGGAGCTCGGAGCGGGCCGGCGCGCGCTCGGGCTGGCGGTCGCGGGCGCGAGCGCGCTCGCGCTCGGTTACGCGTGGGGCCTCGTCTTTCCGCTGAACAAGCGCCTTTGGACGAGCTCGTTCGTGTTCGTGTGCGCGGGCTGGAGCGCGCTGCTGCTGGCGCTTGCGTTCACCCTGTTCGATGTGCTGCGCTGGGAGCGGCTCGGGCGCGTGCTCGCGATCGTGGGTGCACACGCCTTGGCGGCGTACATGTTGCGGCGCTTCGTCGATTACGACGGCGTGGCGCAGACGCTGCTCGGCCGGGCAACACGCCTCGGGCTGCTGCACGAGGCGCTGCTGCCGGTAGCCGCATTGACGCTCCTATGGACCACGGTCTGGGGCTACGGAGCGCTCCAGAGACGTACCGCTAAGCGGTGAGGATCGGCGCGCTGGCGCTGTTCTTGTTCTTGATCGTCTGGATGACGTAGTTGAGGATCGGCACCGCGAGCACCATGCCCCACACACCGAACATGTGGTGCGCGATCACGAGGACCGCCAGGACCACGACCGGGTTGATCCTGAAGTACGCGCCGTAGATGCGCGGGTTCAGGATGTAGGCCTCGATCGCGTGGATGATGCAGATCATCACGATGGCCCAGACGACGAAGGCAAAGCCGGCTTCGGTCAGGGCGGACATGCAGATCGGGACGCTCGAGATGAAGACCCCGGCCACCGGGATGAAGCTGCACATGAACACGATGGCCGAGAGGAACACGATGTTCGGCAGCCCCAGGATCATCATGCCGATCGCGGTCAGGATCGTATTGACGATCGCGATCATCAATTGCGCTTCCAGCGCACGGCCGAGCACTCGGCCGAACTGGAAGATCGAGTCCGACACTTCGTCGTAGACAAAACGCAGCCGCGTATCGTGCAGCGACCGTGTGCCGGCCGTCAGCTTCGGCAGGTCCAGGATCACGAGGAACGAGAACAGGAGCGCCAGCAAGAACGAGGTGCCGATCCAGAGCGATTTGCTCGCGACACCGACGAGCTGCGCCATGAGGACCTTCAAGCGGTCCTCTTGGACCGGGGTCGCGGTCTCGGGCGCGAGGAGCTGCCGCAGGATGTCCGCAGACTTCGTGTCCGCCGGCACCATGTCGCGCGCGAGCTCGTAGCGCTCGCGCAGGTCGAGCAAGTGGTGATCGAGCGTCGAGAGATGCTGTGGGATCTCACCCGCGAAACGCACGGCCTGCCGCGCGAGTGCCGGACCGATCGTGTAGCCGAGCCCCAGCAGGATCCCGAGCAGGGTCAAGAAGACGATGATCGCGGAGTGACGCCGCGAGGGGACCCTGCGGTTGAGGACCTCGACCCCGTGCTCCTGCACGTAGCCGAAGACGAACGTCAGGAAGACCAGGAAGAAGAACGAGCGCAGGAACCACAGGATGACGAAGAACGTCGTCCAGATGGCGAGCTGCCGCGCCAGCGGAACGAAGATGTTCCACGGCGCCGGGAGGCTCTTGTCTCGATCCTCGAGCGGCGGTTCGGTGGGCTGCATGGGCAGGGTCGCACTGTACCGCGCAGCGCCGCGCCCGTGTGGGGCCGGGTGCGGGCCGCTTCAGTTCGAGCCGACAGGGATCGGCCGTCCGCTCGGGTCGACGGCGACCATCGTGACCTCGGCCTCGGTGACGTAGTCCTGGGATCCGCCGCCGAAGCGACGCTGGGCCCAGACGGCGACCTTGACGGTGATCGACGTACGGCCGATACGCAGCGTCTCGGTGAAGAGGGACACGAGGTCACCGACGCGGACAGGCGACTTGAAGTCGATCTTGTCCATCGAGACGGTCACGACCATCCCAGCGTGGTGTTTGTGCGCCTCCGTCGCCGCTGCAAGGTCGATTTCGGACAGGATCACACCACCGAAGATCGTGCCGACGGCGTTGGTGTCGCGCGGCATCATCACACGCTTGATCGCCGGGACGACATGCGTGGGGAACGTGTGCACCTCTGCGCTCTTGTCGGTCATCGCGTGGTCCTCGCTGCTCCTGATAACGTCGATTCGGCCCACGCGCGCACTTCGGCGCGCAGGACATCGAGCTTGCCGGTGAAGAAATGGTCGACGCCCGGGATCTCGACGACGTGCATGCGCGCGACGAGGCCCGGGAGCTGCGCTCGCAGCACCGCGAGCGTACCGAAGCCGTCTTCACCCGCCATGAAGATCGCACCGGGCTGCTGAATACGCTCGGCGAACGCGCAGTCGTAGGCGATCACCGGCAGCGCGACCAGGACGACGCGCTGGATGCGCGGGTCCTTGGGGGCGAGGCCCGCCACCGTGCGCGAGCCGAACGAGAACCCGCCGGCCCAGATGTCGCGACCCGGAAAACGCGCTGCGAGCCAATCGATGACCGCGCGTAGGTCGGCCTCCTCCGCGCCTTGGCCGTCGTGGACCCCCTCGCTCGCGCCGGTGCCGCGGAAGTTGAAGCGCACGACGGCGAGGCCGGCGTCGTGGAGGCCCTGCGCCGTACGGTGCACGACGTTGTTGTTCATCGTCCCCCCGTGCAGGGGGTGCGGATGGGCGACGACCGCGACGGCGCGCGGGGCGGCGCCGCCCTCGGGCTCCCACAGCACGCCCTCGAGGCGGCCGACGGGACCCTGGACTGTGACCTTCTCGGGGCGCATGGGGCCGAAGAGGATAGGCCGCGCACGGGTACCCTTGGGGATCCTCCGTCGGATTCCGCCCCCCCACCGTGACGCACCGGACCCTGATCCTCACCCGCGCGCTCCTGGCCGGCATCTTCGGCGGGGAGGGCCGCACGGCGCTCGTGCCGCTCGTGTTCCTGGCGACCCTCTCGGGGCTCGTCGCGGCCCTCGTGCGCGCCGAGCTGCAGCCGTTCGGCCTCGCGCTCGTCGGCCTGTCGCTCGCGCTGGCCTTCGGAGCGCTCCCCCTGCTCGGCGAGCTCGCCCCGCTGCTGCGCGCGGACCCCGCTGCGGAGTGGGTCGGCGCGCTGCCGCTGCGCCCGCGCGAGCTGCGCGCCGCACGGACCCTCGCCCTCGGCTGGGTCTCCGGTGGCCTCGCCCTTGCCACCATCGCACCGTTCGCGCTGCTCGCGCGCGACTGTGGGGTTGTCGAGCGCTTCGGCCTGCTCGGACTCGCCGTGGTGCAAGCCTGGGCCGCAGCGGCCGCACTGCTGTGGGTCCAGCGCCTGCTCGGCGAGCGCGGCGAGGCCCTCCTCACCGCGCTGCAAGCCGCCTTGATGGTGGGCGTCCTCGTGGGCCTGGTGGCCGGCCTGCGCGAGCTGCCGCGGCTCGCGGGACTCGTCGGTCCGAACGAGGCGCTGCTCGCCCTGCCCAGCACCTGGTTCGCCGCGGCCTTGGCACCGGCGGGCGGCGCGCGCGCCGCGGCCCTGGCCTTGGCCGCGGCGGCGGGAGTCCTGGTGCTGGTGACCACCGCCTTCGCCCCCTTCCCGCCGGCGCCGCGCGCGCGGCCGACCCGCTCGGCGCTCGGCTGGCTCTTGACGCCCGTGCGGCACCTCACCGAGCGAGTGTTCGTGCGGACGGAGGAGCGCGCGAGCTTCCACCTCGTCTACGCGGCGCTGCCCGCCGAGCGCGACTTCGCGCTGCGCACCTGGCCGCTGGTCCTGTTGCCGCTCGCGTTCCTGTTCCTCGGCGCGGACCCGGAGACGAACGAGGGCCGCGGGCTGTGGGTCCTGCTCGTCTTCGCGCCCGTCGCGTACCTGCCGTTTGTGTTGATGCACGTCCCGGTCAGCGCGACCCCGGCCGCGCGCTGGCTCGTCGATACGGCGCCCCTCGCGCGGGATGCCGAGCTCTCGGGGGCCCGCAAGGCGCTCGCCGTGCGCTTCCTCCTGCCCCTCCACGTCGCGCTCGGGGCGGTCGCAGCCGGCTTCGTCGACGTCGACTTCGCGCTGACCCTGTCCCCGGTGGCGTTCGCCGCGGGGCTCGCAGCCCTGCGCCTCCTCTACCGAGGCTCCGTCGCGCCACCGCTCGGGACCGCGCCGGAGGCCCTCGGAGGCGCCTACGGCGACGGGCTCGCGGGCTCGGTGCTGACCGTCGGCATGGTCGCGAGCGGCCTCGGGCTCGTCGCCTGGCGGGTCCTGCCTGGGCCAGCGAGCGGTATCGGGGTGCTCGCAGCCGTGCTGCTGGTCGAAGCGCGGCTCGGTCGGCGCTCGCGCTGAGGGAGTGCCCCAATGCGGGACCGAATAAACCCGGCGCGATGCCGGCGCTGGGTCGCACCGAAAACGCGCTGCTCGGAGTAGGCTCAATCGGCCGGCGGCTGCTGCCGTAGCCGCCTCGGATTCCCTGAACCCTTCGCTCCCTAGTCCATGCGAACTGCCCTCCTGTCTCTCCTGCTGCTCTGCAGCCCCGCCGCAGCGCAGGTCCTCGAGACCTTCGAGCACGGCAACGAAGGCCTCTACCCCGTGGTGTCGGGTTCGGCCGACACCTTCAACGTCTCGAACGCTGCGGCGCGCAACGGCACGTTCGGCGGCGAGTTCGTGCAAGGCGGCGGCCCGTCCTGGCGGGCGCGCTTCGACATCAACACGGCTCCGGGCAACACCTACCAGAGCTACGTGCGCTTGCGCGGAGGCGTCGCCAGCAACGGACGCTCGTACCTCGGCGTCGGCGCATCCGTCGGCGGAGCTTGGTCGGCGGTCTTTGCGCCGAACACCAACGAGATCATCCTGCAGGACAACACGGGCTTCGGCTTCATCAACGCGGGCGCAGCGCCGGCGACGATCATCCCCGACGTCTGGTACATCCTGCGCCTGACTTGGGCCACCAACGGTGACATGACCGTCGAGCTCTACGACGAAGCCGGCACGACGCTCCAAGCGACCACCGGCCCCGTCTCGACGGGCTTCACGACCCCGGGTGGTTTCGTGGTGCGCGGCTTCACGACGAACGCCTTCGCCTTCCACGACATCGATGACTTCGGGCCGCCAGGTCCGGGCTCGCCGGGGACGAACTACTGCAGCCCGGCAGTCGCGAACTCGACCGGCGCCAGCGGCGCGATCAGCGCGACCGGCTCGGCGACGGTGGCGACCAACAACCTGAGCCTGCAAGCGAGCAGCTTGCCGTTGAACGCGTTCGGCTTCTTCTTGACGAGCCGCACGCAGGGCTCCGTCAACCAGCCGGGCGGCAGCCAGGGGGTCCTGTGCCTCGGCGGACAGATCGGGCGCTACGTGGGTCCGGGCCAGATCAAGAACTCGGGTGCGACGGGCTCGTTCTCGCTCGCGCTGAACCTGCCCACGACGCCGACGCCGACGGGTCCCGTCGCGGTCGTCGCCGGTGAGACCTGGAACTTCCAGTGCTGGTACCGCGACGCAGTCGGCGGCAGCGCGACCTCGAACTTCACGAACGGTCTGAGCGTGGTCTTCAACTGATCCTTCGCCAGAGACCGCGCGAGCGGCAAATCAAGGCGCGGGCCGCTGGATCTCCAGCGGCCCGCGCCCTTTTCTGCCGAGCGGCGCAGGCGGGCGTAACATGACAGCTCAGCCGAAGTCTCTCGGTCCCGATCCCACTGCCAACCATGCGCCACATCAGTCTCTTCATGGCCGCCGCGCTCAGCGCGCCGACGTTCTCCCAAGGCCTCGACGTCGCGATCGTCGCGGCAGCGACGAGTAGCAGCGCTGACTGCCGCTTCACCGATCCGCAGGCGTTCCTACTGGCGACGGGCCTCTTCAACCGCGTCGACATCATCAACATCACGAGCGCTCCGCCGACCCTCGCGCAGCTCGCGCAGTACGACGCCGTGGTGACGTGGAGCAACTCGACGTACAACAACGCTGCTGCCGCCGGCGATGCGTTCGCGGACTACGTCGACCAGGGCGGCGGTGTGGTCGTGTGCATGTTCGCGCTCGGCGCGAACAGCACACCGTTGTTCTTGGGCGGCCGCTGGGTGCCGAACTACGAGCTCGTCCAGGTGCAAGTGGGCCAGACCGCAGGCAACGCGACGCTTGGAACGGTGCTTCTGCCGAACCACCCGATCATGAGCGGCGTGACTTCGTTCGATGGCGGCACCTCGTCGTACCGCCCGACGACGACGGCGCTGCGCCCCGGCGCGCAGGTCGTCGCGGAGTGGAGCGATGGGCGCGTGCTCGCTGCGATCGGCGCGCTGCCGAACCGCGCTGACCTGACCTTCTACCCGCCGTCGTCGCAGTGCCGCGCGGACTTCTGGGACATCAACACGGACGGCGCGCGCCTGCTCGCCAACGCTTTGGTGTACGTCGCGGGCGGCGACCTCGGCACGCGGTACTGCACCCCGTCGATCGCGAACTCCACCGGTCAATCCGCGGTCGTGCGCGCGACGGGCTCATCGAGCGTTGGCGCGAACAGCCTGACGCTGAACGCCGAGGCGCTGCCGCTCAACGCCTTCGGCTTCTTCTTGACGAGCCGCACGCAGGGTTCGGTGAATCAGCCCGGTGGCTCGCAAGGGCGCCTCTGCCTCGGCGGAGCGATCGGCCGTTACGTCGGACCGGGTCAGATCAAGAACTCGGGCTCGTCGGGCGCCTTCGCGCTGCAAGTGAACCTGGCCACGACCCCGCAGCCCAGCGGCAGCGTCGCCGTGGTGCCGGGTGAGACCTGGAACTTCACCGCGTGGTACCGCGACGCGGTCGGCGGCGCCGCGACCTCGAACTTCACGGACGGGGTCGCGGTCACGTTCCAATAGAACCCGCTCAGCGGCCCGCGCCGGGCTCGGGTGTGCGCTCCAGGAACCACGCGCGCCACGCGCGGTCGGCGGCCCGTGAGTCGAGGCCGACCGCGGCCTGGAACGCGGTGTCGTAGCGCTTCTGCCGCTCCGGAGCGCGCTCGAGCACCTGGTGCGGCGCGGGGGGCGCGCTCTCCTTGAGCGAAGCGTGGAAGCGCTCGAGCGCCCCCGCGCCAGAGCGCTCGATCCAGAGCACGACCCCCATCGACATCGCGACGTCGACTGCGGTGAGCTCGCCCGGCGCTTTGCGCGCCAGCACATCGAACGGCGCAAGGCGCACGTCGGTCGCTTCGAGCGCCTGACGGAGGTCGAGCTGCCAGGCCCCGCGGGTCAACGTGGCGCGCGAGAAGGGCTGCGCCTTGCCGACCGCCGCAGAGCCCGCCGAGGTCGACTGCGCATCGGCTTTGAGCACCACGGTGTTCTGTCCGTGCACCCACCACTCGACGAGGCTCGCGTAACCCTCGCCGAACCACGGCGGCAACAGGCGGCCGTCGTAGCGGTAGCGGTTCAAGAGGACGTGGCCATAGTGGTAGTACGTGTGACCTGCGACGTGGAACTCCGGGCGTGTCACCGCGCGCACGCTCGATACAGGGAACGGATCCCAGAACACCCAGCCGTGGGTCGCCTTCACCGCCTCGCGCCACGGCTCGCCGACGGTCTTCGTCAACTCCGAGAGCGGCGCGATCGTCGCGAGGTACGGCTCCGAGTCGCGGTTCCACGCATAGAGCTCGCCGGGGCGTCCGCCGAAGAGCGCCAGCCCCTTCGGCGCGCCGACGAACTGGGCGTCGAACAGGGCGCGTGCGCGGTCGAGGCCGCCCGCGATGTCGCGCAAGAAGGGCTCGGGCCACGGCCCGAGGACCACGGAGTCGCCAGAGAGCGCTGCAGCCGCGTCGTGCACCCCCGCTGCGACCGCGACACGCTGCGCGCGCGCGGCGGCTTCGGCGAGCGGCAACGGCACCCAGCCGCCGGCGAACGGTCCGAGGCCCTCGCGCGCCTTCGCCTGCGCGAGGGTCAACCACTCGCCGTCGACCAGCACCAAGCCTTGTTCGAGGCGCGCTTTGTCCTCGGGGGTCACCCACTGCCCCTTGTACTCGACGAGGCCGCGCGCTTTGCGGTCAGCGGCTTCGTCCTTGGCCTGACGATTGTCCCGCTGTTTGGGGGTCATCCACTGGCCCTTGTATTGCACGTTGCCGAGGGCTTTGTTGGCGACCTCGTTCTGATCGTCCAGGTCGAGGATCCGTCGGTAACACTTCCGCGCCTCGACGGCGAGCTGTGCGTCGCTCGCCCAGGTCGCCAGCGCGAGGAGCTGCTCGATGCTCTCGCGCGCCGCCGCGAAGCGCTCGGGGAACTCCTGCGCTGGAGTCTTGCTGCGCTCGAGCTCGCGCACCTCTGCGCGGGGCACGGTCACGCGGCCGCTCGCGGTCTCGATGACGACCTCCTTCTTCGTGTCGGTGACGATCGTGCCTTCGAGTCGACGGCCGTCTTTGGTCACGACGACGTCCGCCTGAGCGCTCGGCACGAATCCGAGCGCCAACATCGCCGCAGCGAGGCCGCGGGCGACGCGCGTGAGAGAGAGGGTCCAGACGTGGCGCGGTGGGGTCGGGCGGTGGGGCTGCATCACAGGCTGCGAGCATAGCCCCCTCTTGCGAAATCAGCGCGCCCGACGGAGACTCGACGGCATGTGGACGGGCTCGCTTCGCTGTGCGTGGGCGCTCCGCGCCCTGGTTCTGCTCGGGGCGCTGCCCGCGGTCGTCGGCAGCGCCGCTGCGCTCGCTCCCCTCCAGCAGCCCGCCGCTGCGAAGGAAGTGGCCTGGGTCGAAGGTCGCCTCGACGCCGTATTGGCGCGCGCGAAGCAGCGCAACGTGCCGATCGTGATCTTCGCGTGCATCGCGGACGAGGTCCACAACGAGGAGTTCCGGCGAGCCCTGGCAGGCAACGCATCGCTCGCGAAGGGACTGGAGGGTGCGATCGCGATGTACGCCAGCAGCGGCGAGCCGCCCCCTGGCGCGAAGCTCGCCAAACACAAGGAGCTGATGGACGAGGTCTACAACCGGTTCATCGCCGAAGCGACCCCGGACGGTTCGTGGCCCCTGCCCGACGTGTTGGTCGTCAAACCGGATGGTGCGCTGGCGACGCGGCTCGGCTCGGGCCACACCGTCAGCGACAAAGAGATCCTGGACGCCCTCGCGAAAGTGAGCAAAGAGCTGGGCCAAGGTGTCGACGATGCGACGGTCGAGCGACTCGAGGCGCTGCGCGCTGCGGGTCGCGCCGCGAAGCTCGCGGGGAACGCCCACGAAGAGTGGCGCTCGTGGCGGGGGATCCTCGCGCTGACCGACGCGGGTCCCTTTGTGAAAGAAGCGCAGGACGCGCTGCCGTTGGCCGATACCGCGCTGCAAGCGGTGCTGAAGGCTGCGCTCGAAGGCGTCGATGAATCGACCGCCGCGCGCCGTTATGCGCTGCTGCGCGATGTGATGCGCCGCGGCCGCGGGACGGAGCTGGAGAAGAGCGCGGCGAAGCTGCGCGCGACGTTGGAGCGCGACAAGCGCTTCAAGGCGATCTTGAGTGCGGCAGCGCTCGAAGAGGATGCGGAGGACCTCTTGTTCGACGCCGAGGTCGCGTTGGCCCGTCGGGAGACCGCTCGGGCGCAGAAGCTCTTCAAGCAGCTCGCGGGGAAGAAGTTCAACCCGACCGGCGCGGCGAACCGCGCTCGCGCCGCTCATCCGAGCTGGATGGAGGGCTGACCCGAACCGCTGCGACGCGCTGCGAGGAACTCCTCGATATCGGGCGCGAGCGGGCTGATCACTTCGATCCTGCGCCCCCCGTCCGGGGTCGTGAACTCCAGCCGATGGTCGTGCAAGGCCTGACGATCGAGCTCGAGCAGAGCGCGGTCCTCGTCGGTCAGCGTCCCATCGATCGCGCGCACGAAGAGCTGCTCGTCTGGCCCGTAGAGTTTGTCGCCGACGATCGGATGCCCGATCGCCGCCAGGTGCACGCGGATCTGGTGTGTGCGCCCCGTGTGGATGCGACAGCGCACGAGCGTGTAACCCGGAACACGCTCGACGACGCGCCAATCCGTGCGGCACGGCTGTCCGTCCGAACGTGCGCTCATCTTCAGGTCGATCGGCGAGTGCAGCGCAGGCCCGATCGGGTAGTCGATGCAGCCATCCGGCTCGTCGAGCTCACCCCAGACGAGCGCGAGGTACTCCTTGTCGACGAGGCGATCCTCGAACTGCGTCGCGAGCCGCGGGTGCGTCTCCGGGCGCTTTCCGACGAGCACGACGCCGCTCGTCTCGCGGTCGAGGCGATGGCAGAGGCGCGGCACCATCCGCCCCGCTTCGATGTCGTCCTTGAAGCGCAGGTGCACGCGCTGGATGAGCGTGTCCGTCATGTGCCGTCCGCTCGGATGGACGGCGATGTTCGCGGGTTTGTCGACGGCGAGGCACTCGCGGTCTTCGTACAGCACCGCGAGCTCGTGTTTGGTCTCGCCCGCGAGCACCTGACGATAGACCTCCGGGATCTCGACCCAGATCCGTGTGCCGTGCGGGACCTTCGCGCCGGGCCGTGTCTCGCGCTTGCGCACGCCCGTGCCCGCAGGCGCCTCCGGCCGCGCGAGGTCGACCCAAACGTAGCCCTCGCGCACGAGGGTCTGCACCGACGACCGCGAGCGCCAATCGAGGCGCGCCGCCAGGAAGTGGTCCAAGCGCATCACGAAGCCGCGGATCGGCTCACGGAAGTGCTGCGCATCGACGACGAGCGCGACTTCGCGGTGCACCTGGGTCAGGTCGCGGTTCTTCTCGAAGAGCCCCATCGGAGCACGTCCTTGCGGTGGAACGACAGCGCGGCGGCGGAGACCAGGGTGCTGGTCGCCGCCGCCGCGCTGTGCCCGGGGACCTCGACCGTCGTCCGGGCTGGGTGACCGCTCACCCGAGGTGCATCAACGTCCGAGTGCGTTGTAGCTCATCGCACTCTCGCCACGGCTGCTCGAGCTCGAGCTGCTGCGACGCGGACCGCCCGGGCGCCGGCGGCGCTTCCGGTTCGGGTCGTTCTTGCGCGTGGCCTTCTGGATGGTGCGCAGGCGCTCGCGGCGCTCGCGGCGGCGCTTGTCAGAGCGCTTCTCGTGCCACGTGTTGGCTTTGGCGAGGCGGAAGATGCCGCTGTAGTTGCACTGCCGCTTGAAGCGACGGAGGGCGGCCTCCAGGGACTCGTTGCTGCGGACGGCGACCTTGATCAAGGCTGTGGACTCGGTTCGGGATTGGGTTCGGGTGGGGGCGGTCTCCCCGGGGACGGCGCCAGGGACTGGCGGCGTCAGGATCGAGGCGAAGAGTGTACGGACAAGCCTCGGCGAGGGCAAGCCCCGTCCGGGAGGAGGGGCGCGGGGCTGCGGTCACCCCCCGCTGGGGAGTCAGGGGGCGGTGTCCCCCGGGACCCAGCGACCGTCCGTCGCGGATCCGGGCGGTCGCTGCTAGGCTGAGAGGGACGTGAGACGGGGCGTCACGGCCCCGACTCCTCCGACCGCGGGTCCTCCCGGGCCCGCACTTCCCTGCGTCACCTTTCACCCATGCGACTCCCCATTCTCTCCTTGTGTGGCCTCGGCCTGACCGCAATCGCGGGCGCCCAGGTCAGCCAGTTCGTCGGCCCGTCGCCCAACCTGAGCACGGTCCTCGACTTCGACACCCCGGCGGCCCCCCTCGGCCCGATCGCGGGCAACTCGACGGTCTTCACGTCTGTCGGCATCACGGGCGCTTCTCTGGTCGGCACATGGGCTCCGGCCGGCGACACGCTGACGATCGGGTCGAACGTCAACGGCTCGTCGCTCATCTCCCAGAACGGCGTGCTGACGGTCGGCGCTTCGCCGGATCCCCTCGACGGGGCGGCGCTCGGCGCGGGCTTCGAGTTCACGCTCGCGAACACCGTCGACGAGTTCCAGGCCATCTTCGCCGACCAGGTCAACCATTCGTACACCGTCGAGCTCTTCAACGGAGCGACCTCGCTCGGTACCGGCACGTTCACATACGGCGGTGCGTTCCCGAACCCGCCGCACTACTGGCGCGGCCCGAACCCGTTCAACCGCATCCGTATCACCTTCAACAACGCGAACGTCGGCGTCGGGCTCGACGAGATCGCGTTCGGCAACGGCGCCCCGCCGCCGCCGCCGCCGCCGCTGCCCCCGACCTGCGCTGAGACCACCTTCGCGGGCGGTAACGGCGGCAACGTCGGCGGCAACGTGTTCTTCGATGTGACGGTCACGCAGCCCATCACGGTCAGTGGATTGCTCACGCACTTCAGCGCAGCGATCGGTACTCCGGTCGGAATGACCGTCTGGACGACGCCGTCGACCTATGTCGGGAACGAGCTGAACGCAGCGGCTTGGACGCAAGCGGCGATCGACAACGGCGCTTCGACGTCCGCGGGCTTCACCTTCCAGACGCCGATCACCTTCGCCGCACCGCTCGCGCTGACGCCCGGCACCTACGGCTTCTGCCTCCAGGCTTCGGGCTCCGCGCACTCGTACACCAACGGCACCGGCACGAACCAGAGCGCGCAGAGCGCCAACGGTGTGATCTCGCTCTCCCTCGGTGCGGCGCAGAACACGCCGTTCACCTCGGCGCCGTTCACGCCCCGCGTATGGAACGGCCGCTTCTGCATGGACGGCATGGCGGGTCCGGGCATGAACTACTGCACGCCCGCGGTCCCGAACTCGACGGGCTCGTCGGCGCGGATCTCGGCGACGGGCAGCAACGTCCGCGCCAACAACGACCTGACGCTCCAGGCCCAGCAGCTCCCGAACAACGCGTTCGGCTTCTTCTTGACGAGCCGCACGCAGGGCACGGTGAACCAGCCTGGCGGGTCGCAGGGTGTGCTCTGCCTCAGCGGCGGCATCGGTCGTTACGTCGGACCGGGTCAGATCAAGAACTCGGGCGCGACGGGCTCGTTCTCGCTGCAGCTGAACCTGGCGACGATGCCGACCCCGGTCGGTCCGGTGTCGGCGCAGGTCGGTGAGACCTGGAACTTCACCGCGTGGTACCGCGACGCGGTCGGCGGCCAGGCGACGTCGAACTTCACCGACGGATACTCGGTGCTGTTCCAGTAGTCTCGCAGCGGGCGCGACACGGGGCGGCGGCGCAGCATCGAGCTGCGCCGCCGCCCTGCGTTGTCAGAAGGGGTCACATCCGCTGCTCACGGACCGAGCGGAACCTCGCCCGTTGCCGTCGGTTCCAGGGGACGTACACCCACGACCCCATCGATCATGCAACTGCAACGACGTGTCTCCATCGGCCTCGCCGCCGCGGCCCTGTCCCTCCTCCCCGCCTTCGCGCAAGACTCCCAACGGGACCAACGGCCCCGGGAGCCGCGCCGGGACCCACGGCAACCGGCGGCGCAGCAACAGGAGGCCCAGCGCCAGCAGCCCCAGCGCCAAGAGGCCCAAAGAAGGGGCGCAGACATGGAAGAGCTGCGGCGCGAGCTCGCTGAACTGCGCCAGAAGATCGAGCGGCTCGAGCAGCGTCCGCAGGGCCCCGGATCGGGCCCGGCGCGCGAACGCGGTATGGGACCGCACGGGCAGCGGGACGGCGAAGCGCAGCGCCAGGGCAATGCCGGCCCTCGCGCTCGAGGTCGGCACGGCGCGGGCCCGCGCCGCGGCGAGGCTGCACCGTTCGATGGCCAGCGGGGCCGCAGGCGCGGACCGAACGAGCTCGAGGGAGCGCGCTCGCAGCGTCAAGACGAAATGCGCGAGCGGCTGCGCGAGCGCGCGGACCGCAACGATGACGGCCGAGTCGATGCACGCGAGCGCGCCGCCGTTCGGGCGCGGCTGCGGTGGCTGATGGAGCGCCGCGTACGACGTTGAGCGCGCAGGGCTTCTCCGTAGGGCCCCTATGGAGAATCCGCGCCACGGACTCCGAACTGCACTGCGGCGCCGAGGTGCGCGGCGCTGTGAGTCGGAGTCCGTGACGCGGACGTCGTTAACCCACCGAAAGACGTCACTGCTGGAACGTCACGGCGACGGCGTCGCTGAAGTTCGATGTCGCGACGCCACCCACCGCATCGCGGTGCCAGAGCTGGAAGTTCCAGGTCTCACCGCTGAGCGCGGCGACGTTGCCCAGGGGCGTCGGCAGCGCGAGCGCATCGATCACCAGCGTGACGCGGCCGAGGGCGCCCGAGCTCAGCACGTTGCCCGCATAGCGACCGAGCGACGCGCTCGCGATGCACAGCGTGCCTTGGGCTCCGCCAGCGCTTGGGATCTCCAGCGTGCCCTGGGACACGATGAAATAGCCCAGCACGTTCGACGGCAGGTCGGAGACCCAGAGGGTCACATCGCTCGCAGCCAGCGAGTTCGTTCCGAGCGCAGCGATCGACGAGGGAAGACCCGTCGAGTTGGGGCTCGCCGTGCAGAAGCTGCTGCCGGCGCTCTGGCACGCGTCCGGGATGCCGTCCCCGTTGCGGTCGACCGCTTCGAGGTCGTTGATGTAGGCCGCGCCCGCGTTGTTCGCCCGCTGGTCGTCGCGCATCGCACCCGAGATCAGACGGCCGCCCGACAGGTCGAGCGTCACACCGAAGAGGTCGCCCGCATCGCCGTCTTCGGCGGTCACCTTCGCGGTGACGATCCACGCTCCGGAGACCGGATCGCGTTCGAACACGTAAACGGCGCCGGTGTCCACCGCCGGGCCATCGTGTGCGTCGGCACCGATCACGATCCGCTCGCCTTCGATCGCGACATCGACGCCGAAAGCATCGCCCGCTGCGCCATCCGGCGCGAGTAGCTTCTGCTCTTCGTTCCAAACACCGAGGATCGGGTCGTAACGGAAGACGTAAGCCGAGCCGCTGCCGAGCCCGAGTGTATCCGCACGCGGCGCTCCGATGACCGCGACGTCGCCCGCGATCGCGACCTGCCAACCGAACTGATCGCCCGGCAGGCCGTCCGACGCGCGCAGCTTGGTCTCTTCGATCCAGACGCCGCTCAGCGGGTCGAGGCGGCGGATGTAGGCAGCGCCGGCATCGGCGCCGCGGTCGTCGTCACCGAACGCTCCGCAGACGAGCACGCCGCCATCGAACGCAAGCGCGGAGCAGAAGCGATCGAACGCCTGACCGTCGTTGGCGACCAGCTTCTGGACGAAGCTCCAGCCCAGCACAGGATCGCAGACGAACGCGTAGCCCGCGCCCGCCGTGTTGCCGCGATCGTCTTCGTCAGGAGCGCCGATGAACGCCCACTCCTGCACGACACCCGCCGCGACCTCCAGCAAACCGAGCACGACCTCGGCGCCGAAATGGTCCCCGGGCTCCGCGTCAGGCGCGAGCAGCTTGAGCTCTTCGACGAAGGCGCCTCCAGCGACGCTGCGGAAGATGTACGCGGCACCGGAGTTGGAGCCGAACGTGTCGTCGCCGCGCGCGCCTGCGATCGCGAGCTCACCGGCGGCATCGACGCTGCGGCCGAGCTCGTCGAACGCCGCCTGGGCCGAACCGACGATCTTCTGGCTCTCGAACCAACCAGGGGGTCCGCGGCGCCAGAGGTACACCGCACCGGCGCTACTGCCGAGCTGCGATTCGAAGCGCGCTCCGACGAGGGCGATGTCGCCATCGATGGCGACGTCGTAACCCGCTTCGTCGGAAGTGTCGCCGTCGGCAGGGATCAGCTTCTGCGGGCAGTTCTGGGCGAAGGCGAGGGGAACGAGCGAGAGGAACGTCGGCGCGAGCGCGAGCTTCATCTGCGGGCGAGTGGAACGAGCGTGGTCGTATCTTGTTGCAACCCCCGCAACATGCGGTGGCGCGCAAAAGTCTCGCCGCGCGAGATACCGGATGATGTGGCTGTCTGCGGGAGTTCCCGTAATAGCAGGAGCGGATCTCGAATCGGCCCAGCTGCCTTCCGTTGGACGCGTCGCCGCGCCGCATTCGAGCGACTTGAGTGTACCGTGATGGGGCGGAGGCATTGCCGCCTCGCCTTCTCCTCAGAACCATGAACACTTCGCTCCTGCTCACTGCGACGTCGCTCGTCCTGTCCCCGGTCGCTGCCGCCCAGGTCACGCTCGTGGGCCACTACAAGCTCGACGAAACGTCGGGGACGTTCTGCGCCGATTCATCCGGCTTCGGTCACCACGGGACCTACATGAACGGCGCCGTTCTGGGCGCTCCCGGTGTCAGCGGCGCATCGGGCCGCGCCGTGGACTTCGATGGGACGACGGGTTACGTCGAGATCCCCGGCAACGCGATCTTCGATGGCCTGCGCGATGACCTCTCGATCGCCGCTTGGGTTCAGACGGACAACATCCGACTGCAGCGCATCTTCTCGAACGATCGTCCGACGTTCACACAAGCGAACAGCGGCTCGTGGTCCTTCGGGACTACGACAACGGGGCTGCGCTTCACCACGTTGATGGTGCAGGACTACAACCAGGCTGCGACGCTGACGGCGCAGCAGTGGCATCACTTGGTCGTCACGTTCGACGCCAACTTCGTCGCGACGTTCTACGTGGACGGATTTACGGTCGGCCAAGTCGCGGGGTTCGCTCCGTCGAACGCACCGTCGCAGAACAACCGCTACCTGATCGGTGTGCTCGATCCGAGCGGCGGCACGACACCTGAGTGGTTCGATGGACGCATCGACGACGTCCAGCTCTACGACGGGACACTGAGCGCAGCGGAGGTCGCTTTCCTGCACGCCAATCCGGGCGTCGCGATCGGCGGCGGCCTCGGTGTGACGTACTGCTCGCCCGCGGTGACGAACTCCAGCGGCGCAGCGGCCCAGATGGGCGCCAGCGGCAGCGCCGTCGTCGCGCAGAACAACTTGACGCTCGAATGTTCTTCGATGCCGAACAACTCCTTCGGCTTCTTCCTGACGAGCCGCGCCCAGGGCTCGATCCTGCAGCCCGGTGGCAGCCAGGGCCGACTCTGCCTCTCTGGCGCGATCGGTCGCTACGTCGGCCCCGGCCAGATCAAGAACTCGGGCGCAAACGGAGCGATCGCGCTCGCTGTGAACCTGAACCAGCACCCATCGCCGAGCGGTTCGTTGATCGTCCAAGCCGGAGACACGTGGCACTTCACCGCGTGGTTCCGCGACGTGGTCGGTGGTCAGGCCACTTCGAACTTTGCGAACGGCCTGACCATCACATTCCAGTAAGCCATCACGAGCCGCTCTGCACGCCCAAGCGGCGCAGCAGCGACTCCATCAGGCACCAACGGGTGAACCCGCTCTGGAGAAGGTTCGCGCCTACGAACGCCGTGAACGCGAGCCACCATGGGCTGTGGAAGAGCGGGCTCCCTTGGACGCCGAGTGCGAGGGAAATGAGGATGAAGAGACCCGCGAGGACGCGGACGATCTGCCAAGTGGTCATGGGGTGACGCTCCAGCACCGTAGGGCGTGGAGCGGTGCCCCGGGTTCCCCGGATTCCGGAGCCCTCCGTTAGCATCGCGGGGGGCATGTCTCACCCCACCGATCCCGACCTGGCACCCTTCCACCCGACGGTCGCGGCGTGGTTCCAGGAGCGCCTCGGCGCACCGACCACTGCGCAGGTCCGGGCTTGGCCGGCGCTGCGTCGCGGCGAGCACGTCCTGCTCGCCGCGCCGACGGGGTCAGGCAAGACGCTGGCGGCATTCCTCGCCGCTCTGGATCAGCTCGTTTCGGCGGAGTCCCTGCCGGACGCGACACGGGTCCTCTACGTGTCGCCGCTGCGCGCGCTGTCGAACGACATCCAGAAGAACCTCTCCGGACCGCTCGCAGAGCTTCGAGCCCGCAACCCCGGCTTGCCCGACGTCCGCGTGCTCGTGCGAACGGGCGACACGACGGCGGCCGAGCGGAGCAAGATGGTCCGTACTCCTCCGCACGTCCTCGTCACGACTCCGGAGAGCCTCTACGTGCTGCTGACCAGCGACCGTGGTAGGACGATGCTGAGCACCGTCGAGACGGTCATCGTCGACGAGATCCATGCGGTGCTCGGCGACAAACGCGGCGCGCACTTGGCGCTGTCGCTCGAGCGATTGGACGAGCTCGTCCAGGCGCGCGGCGGCAGCCTGCAGCGAGTTGGGCTGTCCGCGACCCAGCGACCGCTCGCCGAGGTCGGCGCCTTCCTCGGCGGCCTCGACGCAGACGGCGCCCCGCGGCCTGTCACGTTGCTCGATGAAGGTCACTTGCGCGCACTGGAGCTCTGGATCGAGCTGCCCCCAGCGCCGCTGGAGTCCGTCGCCAGCCACGAGACTTGGGGCACGATCCACCGGCGGATTGCGGAGCTCGTCGGCGAGCACAAGAGCACGCTCGTCTTCGTCAACACACGCAAGGTGTGCGAGCGCACTGCGCGTGAGCTCGCGCGCATCCTGGGTGCCGAGCACGTCACCAGCCACCATTCGAGCCTGTCGAAAGAGCGCCGCCTCGATGCTGAGGAGCGCTTGAAGACCGGGACGCTGCGCGCCCTGGTTGCGACCGCCTCCTTGGAGCTCGGCATCGACATCGGCGACGTGGACTTGGTGATCCAGGTCGGCGCGACACGCCGCATCGCGACGCTGTTGCAGCGAGTCGGGCGCTCCGGCCACGGCGTCGGACGCACACCGAAAGGCGCGCTCTTTCCCGTCACGCAGGACGAGCTCGTCGAAGCCGCTGCACTGCTCCGCGCGGTCCGCACGGGACAGCTCGATCGCACACCACAGCCGCGCGCTCCGTTGGATGTGTTAGCCCAGCAGGTCGTCGCTTGGTGCGTCGACGCAGACACCGGCCGCGACGAAGCCGGGCTCTTCCAGCGCATTCGGCAAGCGTGGCCGTACCGCGAGCTGACGCGCGAGCGCTTCGATGCGACCGTCGCCCTTCATCTGACCGAGCACGGTCGGCAGGCGCTGCTGCACCGCAGCCCCGGCGCGGACGGCGCCACCTTGAGGGCGACACGGCGCGCGCGCCTCGCTGCGCTGACCTCGGGCGGAGCGATCCCCGACCGGGCGGACTATCGCGTCGTGCAACATCCCGGCGATGTCGTCGTCGGTACGGTGGACGAGGACTTCGCCATCGAAGCGAGCGGAGGTGACGTCTTCCAACTGGGCAACATGAGCTGGCGGCTGCTGCGGATGCAGCCCGGGACGCTCTTCGTCGAAGACGCAGGAGGCGCGCCGCCCACGCTCCCGTTCTGGTTCGGAGAAGCGCCGAGCCGCAGCCGCGAGCTCTCCCATGTCATGGGCGAGATACGCGAACGCGGCCGTGACAAGAGCTGGCTGGAGAGCGAAGTCGGCCTCGCCCCCGCTGTGGCGATGAACCTCGCGGAGTACTTGGAGTCGGGCCACGCGGCGCTCGGCGCCACTCCGACCCAGCGACGGCTCGTCCTGGAGCGCTTCTTCGATGAGTCCGGGGGCAGCCAGCTCGTGGTCCATTCGCTGAACGGATCGCGCTTCAATCGCGCGTTGGGTTTGGCCCTGCGCAAGCGCTTCTGCCGCAGCTTCGGCTTCGAGCTGCAGGCCGCTGCGAACGAAGAGGCGGTGCTGATCTCGCTGGGCCCGATGCACTCGTTCCCGCTGGAAGAGGTCTACTCGTATCTCTCCTCGAAGACGGTGCGCGGGCTGCTGCTCCAGGCAGTCCTGGACGCGCCGATGTTCGCGACTCGCTGGCGATGGAACGTGTCGCGCGCGCTGCTGGCGCCGCGCGCGGCCGGCGGGAAGCGGGTCCCTCCGCCGATTCAACGGATGCGCGCGGATGACCTGCTCGCTGCGGCGTTCCCGGATGCCGTCGCGTGCGGCGAGAACCTGCCGCCGGGCGATATCGAGATCCCGATCGGGCATCCGATGGTCGACCAGACCCTCGAGGATTGCCTGACGGAGGCGATGGACATCGACGCGCTGGAGGACTTTTTGCGGCAGCTCGAAGCCGGTGCGATCGAGACTCACACGGTCGACACCGCGGCCCCGTCACCGTTTGCGCGCGGGGCGCTGGCGATCGGACCCTACGGCTTCCTGGACGACGGCGCGCTCGAAGAGCGGCGCACGCAGGCAGTGACATCAGGCCGTCGCCGTGATCTGCGCACCGGGGAAGACCTCGGTGTTCTCGACCCTGACGCCGTCGCGCGCGTGCGTGCGGAGATCTGGCCCGACCCGCGGAGCGCCGAAGAGGCCCACGAAGCGCTGACGTGGATGGGCTTCGTGACGGCTGCAGAAGCCCAGGAATGGCTGCCTTGGCTCCGAACGCTCGCGGAAGCTGGACGAACGGAGCTCGCTGGAGACCGCTGGTTCGCCACGCACACCACACGCGACCTCATCGCGGTCCTGGAGGGTCGCCTCGAAGCCCTCGGCCCGGTGACCCTCGCGGAATTGTCCGCCGAATCGAACGATGCGGCCGCCGCGATCGCGGCACTGGAAGCCAAGGGAGTGGCGGTCCGCGTCAGCCTCGCTGGCTCTGACGGCGCGAGGCCTGCATGGTGCCATCGGCGGATCCTGGCGCGCATTCAGCGTTACACCCTGACGGGGCGACGGCAGGGGGTCCGGCCGGTGTCGACCGCTCACTTCAGGCGCTTCTTGGCGGACCTGCACGGGCTCTCGCCGACGCACCGGCACGAAGGTCCTGCCGCGCTCGCGACGGCCATCGAGCGCCTCGCGGGCTGGGAGGCGCCGGCCGCCGTTTGGGAGCAGCACCTCTTCGGAGCGCGGGTCCCGAAGTACCGTCAGGAGTGGCTCGATCACCTCGGACTCTCGGGCCAGGTCGCGTGGGGTCGGATCTTCGGCTCGGGCGCGACCCCCGTACGCAGCACGCCGATCAGCTTCTTCCCGCGCAGCGAGCTGGATCTCTGGCTGGCCCTCGCTCCGCGCGTCGAAGGCGAGCTCTCCTGGCCGGCGCAAGCGGTGCTGCAAGCCCTCGAACAGCGCGGCGCGCTCTTTGCTGCGGACCTTGCAGCGCTACCAGGTCTCTTGCCGAGCGATGCCGAGCGTGGCATCGACGAGCTCGTCGGCCACGGCCTCGCGACGAGCGACGCCTTCGGAGCACTGCGGCCGCATTTGCGCGCACCGGCGAAGCGGCACGGGACGTTCGGAGCGCCCCGCGGAATCGCGCTCGCAGGGGTCGGTCGCTGGAGCCGATTCCGCACGGAGAAGATCGAGGCGCTCCCCGCCCTCGGCGTCCTCGCTGCCGAGGACCTCGCCGAGAAGGTCGCGCGAGCGCTCTTGCGCCGCTACGGCGTCTTGTTCCGCGCGCTGCTCGCGCGAGAGCGCGTCCCGATCCTCTGGCGCGACCTCGCGCGCGCGCTCCGCTTGATGGAGCTGCGCGGCGAGGTCCTGGGCGGTCGCTTCGTCGACGGCTTCGCCGGTGAGCAGTTCGCTGATCCGAGCGCGCCGAAGGGCCTCATCGCTGCAGACCGCGGCGAGCCACTGCCGCTCGCTCTGCACGTGGCAGATCCGCTGGAGCTCGACGCGACCTTGGTCCCTGGCGTCGGGGCGCTTTGAGCGCCTTATCGACCTGCGTAACGCTCGGCTTCGTGGGCCTGAGTCGCAGACTCGAGGTGCTCGATGAGCGACGGCGCGAGCTCGAGGGTGCGAGCCCGCACAAGGAGCTCGCGCGGAGTCTCCCCTGCGAGCGGCTTCAGCTCAGCGCGCGCCAGCGCAGCCTGATAGCGACGGATCGCAAGAGGCGTGCGCATACGCCGCCGGCGGTCCAAGAGGACGATCACCGCGCAGACGATCCCGATGGGCAGAGCGAGCCGGCTGGGCTGCTCGCGGACCGCCGCTGACCAGACGGCAGGCTGCGCTCGGAGCCACGCGATGGCCTCCGCACGCCGCGTCGCATCGAAGCCCGTCACCCGCGCCCAAGCCGACCGCGCGGCCGCGCTCCAGCGGGCCAGCATGTTCGTCGCCGACATGTCGCTCGCGAGGGCAGGTGTCGGATCGACCGCGTACCAGCCACCGTTCGGATCGTGGACCTCCACCCAAGCGTGTGAGTCCCGCGCGAGCACGGCCCATTGTCCCGGACCGATGGGCCTTCGTCCGCAACGGTAACCCGTGACCACCCGACACGCGACGCCGCGGCTGCGCAGCATCGTCGCGAGCGCTGACGCAAAGAGCTCGCAGTGTCCGCCGCGCTGACCGCGCAGGAAGGTGTCCAGCGACTCCGCGGCCCCTTCGCCGCCGGGTGGGATGTAGCTGTGCCGCCGCGAGAGGTAGTCGCTGAAGGCGGTCACCAGAGCGTGCTGCGGTACGTCACCTGGAAGCGCCTCTGCGAGCTGCTCCGCGAGCTTCACGGCGCGGGTCACGCGATGTGTGTTCGGGAGCTCGGTGAACGGCGCCAGTTCGGTGGGTTGGACGGCTGGAACACCTCCGCCGAGCGGAGGCGCACCACTGCGTGGGAGCTCGACGGTGTAGCGCGCGACCTCGGAGCCTCCGAGCTCCACGGTCGCATCGCTTGCGGCCCGCAGCCGCCGATGCGGCTCATCGGTCAGTTGCACGCGGATCGCGCCCAGAGGTAGGAAGAGCCGCTCGGTCGGCTCGGCGTGACGCAGGACCTCGTAGCGCGCGCCGACCTCCCCGGCTCCTTCACGGACGATGCCGCCGCGCCCACCCCGCCAGCGCGGCTCCGTTCGGCCGCGATCGGCGCCCCGTACGGCAGCCGTCCACGAGCCGCCGAGTGTGTGCGGCAACGTCGCGCCGCGCCAGAGCTCGGGCGGCTCGGCCCCATCTTCAGCCAGCACCTTGACACGCAGGACCTCGCGATCGGACGCGGAGACCCGGCCTTTGCGCCCGAGCGAGAGCTCGGTCGCAAACCCGACCTGCAGCTCCGACGCGTCGTCCCCACCGAAGTCCAGTTTGTCGTGGAAGAACGCCTTACGCTGGAAGTCACGCGGCCATCCCAGGAAGACAGCGACGCTCAGTGCGAGCAACAACGCAGACCTTCGAGTTCCGTCGCGAACGATGGAGCGTGTCACACGCACGTCCTCGATGTGTCCTCCGGTCGACACCGAGAGGAGCTGCAAGCCGATGACGAAGCTCGGTACGAACGCCAGGAAGACGAGCGGGAAGCCGATCCCGTTGCTGAGGTATCCCGCGACGATCGCGATCAGGAAGGCGTTGAAGAACAGCAGGTCCGGTCGCTGGCTAGAGCGAAGGTTGTTGAGGAGGTGGACCTGACAAAGCGCCGCCAGGACAAGGCCGCCCTCGAGCACACGCCCCGCGCGTCCCTGCAGTACGTGCAGGATCAGGATCGCGAAGACGGCGATGACCGCGATGTTCCAGCCAGCGCGGTACCAGATGCGCTCCCGATAGCGCTCGAGGAGCGGCGCGATGAGCGTCGCGCCGAAGAGAGGTGCGAGCCATTCGAGCCCCGCAGCCTCCGTCAGGTGGACGAAGATCAAGTTCAGCAGGACCAGCGCCTGCATCGCCTGTCGCAGCGCTCGCTCAGTCCCCATGGGTCCTCCGCGGCAGGCGGATCACATCCGGCGATGCTGCGGGCGGCGCGGGGCCGTCGGCGGGCAGCGGTCGCACGGAGGCGAGGAACTCGAGCAGCTCGCGCCACGGGCGCTGACCCTCGCCGAATGTCTCAGAGAAGTCCTGTGTCGCAAGTCGCAGAGGCTCCTTCGCGACCTTTGCCAGTTGACCGAGCGCGCTCAATGTCGACAACGCCTCTTCGAACAGGTCGTTCTCGCAGCGACGATCGAGCAGGACCTGTAGGCCGTCTCCCGTGCCCCCCTCCCACTCCTGCACGACGAGCTTGCCGCGCCGGGCGCTCGCCCGCCAATGGACACTGCGCAGGCCGTCGCGCTCGGTGTGGTCCCGTAGGCCCGCGGGCTGCAGGTCACCGGAGCTCGCATCGGGCCGTGTCGCCAGCGCCGCGCGCGCTTCACGGAGGGTGATTCCGACCAGCTCCTCGGCAGGTCGCGGATAGACGAGCAGCTCGCTCGGTGCAGCGAGCGCTTGCGTGAAGCGCAGCAGTCCGAACGGATATGCCGACTCCAGCGCCGCGTCCGTTACGGCGTAACGGCCGCGAGGTAGCGGTGGTGCGACGAGTCCCAGCGCGGCGCGGCGCTCGATGCTCGCGGCGCGACCTCGCAGCTCGGCGCCACCTTCGAGCGCGATACGGCCGCGGACGTCGAAGCGCCGCCGAGTCTCGACACTGAGAGGCACCTCGACCCGAACGGCGGTGGCAGAGGGCACGGGCTCGAACTCGGGCGCGTGCGCGGTGACACCCTGTAGGTTCCTTCGCGCGCCCAACACGCCGATCAGGCCCGTCAGCGTCAGGAAGCCGAGCAACAAGAAGAAGAGGTTCGAGTACGGCGAACCATAGAATGCGACGAACATCGCACCCGTGAAGAGGCCGCCATGGACACCGAACCGAGTGAGGCGCATGGGCTCAGAGGTCGACCGGTGTCGCTGCGACGATGTCCTCGACGCACGCGCGTGCGTCTCCACCACCACGGAGGAAGAGGCGGTGGGCGAGCACGCTCGCTGCGAGTGACTTCAGGTCGTCAGGCAGGACGTAGACCCGTCCGTCGAGCAGGGCATTGGCCCGCGCAGCGTGGATCCAGGAGATCGCGGCGCGAGGGCTGACACCGAGCAGGATCGAGTCGTTCTTCCGTGTCGCGGCAACGACACGATAGGCGTAGTCGGCGATGGGATCCTGGACCTCGACGGCTCCGACCGCCTCGATCAGTTCGACGAGCTCGCTGCGCTGGATCACCGGTTGGAGCTCGTCCAGCGCGACCTTGACGCGGCGAGCCAGGTAAAGCGCGCGCTCCGCCTCGGGCTCGGGGTAACCGAGCTCGACCCTCACCAGGAAGCGGTCGAGCGCGGCCTCCGGCAGCGGGAACGTGCCGTGGAACTCGATCGGGTTGCGAGTCGCGAGGATCGTGAACGGTGTACCGAGCGAGTACGGACGACCTTCGACGCTGACCTGACCTTCTTCCATCGCCTCGAGCAAACACGAGAGCGTGCGCGAGCTCGTGCGGTTGACTTCGTCCGCAAGGACGATGTTCGCGAAGATCGGTCCGGGGACGAACTCGAACTCCTGCTCGCGCGCACGCCAGACAGAGGAGCCGACGATGTCCGACGGCATCAGGTCATTGGTGAACTGGATGCGCTTGAAGTCGCAGTCCAGCGAGCGCGCCAGCGCGCGGGTCAACAGCGTCTTGCCCGTCCCGGGAATGCCCTCGACGAGCGCGTGTCCTCCGGCGATCAATGCCACGAGGATCGGCCGCAGCGTCCCGTCCGGGACGGTCACCACACGGCGCACGTTCTGCGCGAGGGCGGCGGCGGCAGCGCGGGCGCGCTCGGCGGCGCGGAGGCAGTCGGCGGTGGAGTTCTTCGTGCGCACTTTGGGAGGGCTCCAGGGTTCTCCCTTCCCATCGGAAGGTGCTGGACCGCGGCGAGAGGTCCACGGAGCCCAGCAGGTCTCGATTCGGGGCGAACGCCGCCCCTCCCGCGGTGGGAGCCCCACAGCGCGGTCCTCGTGCAGGGCTACAGAACGAGGGCGGGCACCCGCGCGGGTGCCCGCCCTCGTCTCGCGTGGCAAGCGCCGGTCACTGAGCGCGTCGGTAGCGCAGGTCGACCTCGAGCTGCTGACCCGGTGCAGCGCACTCGAACTGCTGGGACGGCGAGAACCAATCGGGGGCATCGATCGCGACGAGCTGCTCGGTGAGCCCCAACGACGTCAAGTTCCACTTGCCCGTGCCGAGTCCCCGGACCTGGACCGTCCGACCGAAGGGGATCGCGACCTGCAGGACGAACGTGCCCTCGAGGCGCCCAGCTTGCAGGTCCTCGAACGTGGGCATCCTTTGGAGGATGATGGTGTCCGAGGTGACGTCGATCGGAGCGGCCTCGTCCGTCGGCAGATCGAAGCCAGTCCGGATGTTGGCTGTACACGGTCCAACCACGAGCGGACCGACATCATGGAACATGCCTTCCACCACGTCCACGCTCGCAGACGCGATGTTGAGCGTGTCTTCGCAGCGCCACGTCGCGGAGATGATGTACTTCCCCGCTGGTACGGACTCAGCGAGGAACGACCAATCCGAGTTCAACTGAATGCCGATGTTCGCTTGTTGCTGCAACATCCGCCGCTCGAGGTTGATTCGGAAGAAGCCGATGTTGATCTCCGTAGGCGTGACACCGCAGTCATAGATGAGGAGTTGGCCGAAGACGAAGGTGCCTTCGATCCGTGCGGCCACCGTACGATCGGCCAGATCGGTCACGCGGAAAGGTGCCGAGATGGAACCGATCTCCTCTGCCTGCGGGGCGAGGAAACGGACGCGACCGACCGCTTCGATGTAGACCTGGAGCTCACCGTCGACGGGCACGAGCGCTTCGATCCGCCCGACACCCTTTGGGACAATGCGAGGCAGGTTCCAGCCATCGTGCCAGTCCGCGCCAGCGCTGCGAGAGAGGAGCGCAAACTCCTCATCGAGGGCGCTGAGCGCAGCGACGATGTCCTTGCCGGATCTCTGCTCGTCGCTCGCGACGATGTCCGTCCAGCTCGCAGCGTATTTCTCGCAGAAGTCCGTACGGACGCCCGCTTGGAAGGCGAGGCGCTCGGGATCGGCTTCGGAGGGCCTCGTCACGGTGACGCGGTCGACCGCTTGGGCGTTGCCGAGGTACTCGAAGCGCACCGTCAGCGCGGTCGCTCGCTGCACCGTGATGGTGCTGCCCGCGGCGACGTCGACGACTCCGCGCCACGGCAGGGCGCCTCGCTCGGGCTCGAGGATCACGTAGTACCTGTTCGCCCCAGGTAGCTCGAATCCACCGTCGACGAGCCGCGCTTCGGTGAACTCCACCCCGAACGCCTTCGTTGCTTCGAGCCATCGGACGCGGCCCTGGGCCGCGACCGGCGCCCCTGCGGAATCGATCAGAGAAACGCGGATCAGGGACTCGCCTCCTTGTGCTTCTCTGGCGACCGCGAGCGTCTCGGTGCCAGGGAGACCTGCAGCCAGGTCGGCGCTGACGCTCGATTCGGGAAGGTCGGAGACCTCGGACACCGTCGGCGCGGCCATCGACGGAGCCGCTCCACCGCCGAGATTCCACGCGAAGATCAGGCCGACGACCAGCACGAGCGCCGCAACGATGAGAGCGACGGACTGACGTGAGCCCCCATAGGGCCCGTACTCGTGAATGTGCCTCAACATCCGCCCTCCTCGTCGCCGAGCGTTGCAAGCGAGTAGACGATGGCCCTGGTGTCACCGACGAGGTCTGCAGGGCTCAGGAGGTGACCATCGGCCGATACGGACCCCGTGCCTTCGACGTGCACTTTCAAGACGTACCACGTCGCAGGGCCACCATCGTGCTGCAGGGTCGACCCCGACTGCTCGACCTGTATCTGCGAGCCAGCACCGACGAGCGGGATGGTGAACGACGCGGTTCCGCTGCCGATGGTCACGTTCTGTCCGGAAGCAGTGCTCGTAAGTCCCTGACTCGTCGAGAAGGGCAGAACGGACCGCCGATACCCACCGCCCCGGCACACCGACTGCACGGAGAGCGTGAGCGAGACACCTTGGTAGGAGTAGACGTCCGACGACTTGAGCTCGGTCGCCTGACGAATCCGCGCCATGTAGCTGCCACCTTGGGTCCCGACGCAGTGCGAGGGGCCGACGTACGTTGCAGTCAGGGTGGCATAGCCCGACGAAGACTGGGTGGCGATGACCTGTGGACCCGAGCTGAACGCTCCAACGCTCTCGATGAGCGATGGCGCGGCCGCGTTGATGAGGACCTTGGCGATGGAGGTCCCGCCGCTCGACGTTCTTTGCTCGAGCGACTGCGGCGCATTCGAGAGCACGACCACCCAGTTGCCGCCGCAGGGTGTGTTGATGGCGGGCTTCAGACCTTCGAGGGTCCCCGCCCCGACCGGATCGGCTGGGTCGTTCGAGTGGACCCAGCGCTGAGCCTCGCTGTAGCGGGAGAAGTGAGGGATGGGCGAGCTCTCTTGCTGTTGGGCATGGACCTGGCTCAGCGTCGCCAGAGCGACGCAGAGCGCGGAGAGAGAGCGGAGGGGCGTCCGGTGATTCCGAAGCGCCGGAAGGTGGACTGCTTGCTGCATGACGTCGTTCAGAGGTGAGATTGTTCGGGTTGTCCTTCGCAAGGGAACACGCTTCAGCCACCACATTGGCCCTTGGTGTCGCCAAGGACGAAATTCTCCGCGCGGACGTTGCCTTTTGCGTCCAAGGTGACCGTAGGAACGGGCGATCCAGGAAGCGCGGAGCGCTCCGCGAAAACGAGCCCCGACGCCGACGACGTGAAGCGGATGTAGAGTGAGTTGCAGCGCACGGGAGGCAGGTCGACGACGCCACCGCCGCCGGATCGGGACGATGAGCTCGAGGTATGCGGAAGGTGGAACGTGATGTTGGACCCCGTGTCCGAGTCTCGGATGGTCATGATCTGGTTGGGGCCGCTGTTGACGCTGGCGCTGCACTTCACTGGAGGAAGGAGCGAGACGGCAGCCACCGGATTGCCGTTGCAATTGATGCTCCCGTCGATGTCGAGGGTGACCTCAGCCATGCCCGCCGACGGACCGTTCTGAATCGTCACCGTCGAGGAGGCCGTCACTCGGAGGGTCCCTGAGACCGTGCCGATGCACGGCATCTCCTCAGGCGCGACGTAGGACGCGTAGAGGACCGCCGCCGAGGTCGTCGTCGAGGCCGCCATCGAGATGCCGGACTGCGCGGCGGTGACCTGACCGTCGACGCTCGCGTCGTAGCCGCGAGCTTGCACGGTGACCTTGGCGCTGTTGAACCCGAGGCTCAGGCCACCTCCCGGCGGAGCGTAGCTGAAAGCCGTGATCCAGGATCCCCCGCAGGAGCACGCCACCTGCGGCTGCGGAGCATCATCGGATTGCGGCGCCGCGAGGACCAACTGCGCCGCGCCGAACATGAAGGCCGACGTCGAGATGAGGCGGCGACGGAGGGTGGAGAGACGGAAGACGAGCGAGTTCATGGGGAACTCCATGAGCTGAGAGCTGCGAGCAGCGCAGCGCTGGTGCCTCTGCGAGCATTCGAAACAGCTCGAAGGTAAGCGAGGGGCACACCCAGACGACGAGCGGCGCTCTCGTCGGTGCCAGGGAATTCGTCGGATTCGTTCGCGGGTCGCTGCAAGCTCGCGCGCGACCTGTCACCGTAACGGATACCTGTCCGGGGTCATTAACGCGGCTCGCTTCCGACGCCGCGAGCGCGTGCACGGGAGGCGCTGCGCGGATCGATCTCCGTGAAGTCGGCCTTACGGAGCACGCAGTCTTCCGTCGTGAAAGCGCGGGGCTTCGAGCGCCCGACGCACGATGGCGAGCCGCTGATGCGCTAAGTCGCCCGTCACACCCGTGAGCACATGCTGCGACGTCGGCACGCCGTCGAGCGCGAGGCAGCGCGAGTAGGCCTCGGCGGCTTCAGCGTATCGACCGAGCTTCTCGCAGGCATACGCTGCCGCGAACACCAGGTTCGGGTGCTCCGCAGGGAACCGTGCCGCACATTCGAGCGCCGTCCGAAGCGCTGCGAGAGGCGCGCCCGTGTCCGTCTGAGCGAATGAGAGCGCGTACCCGAGTCGCACGGTGGACGCGGGGGGATCCCCCGCCGGCCGGACGTCGATCGCACGCAGGAATCGCGGCAGTACGTCTTCGCCGATCGCGCGGGCTTCCGCGTGGCGGCCGGACTTCAAGAGGTCGGCGACGAGGTAACCCGCGAGGTCTCCGTCGCTCGGGTCGTCGCTCAACGCAGCGCGAAGCAGCCGCTCGTTGCGTCGATCGCGACCCTCCGACCGCCGAAGGCTCGGCATTTCGCCGAAGTGGACGATGGGTGCCGAGACCAGCTTCGCATCGCCGTGACCGAGTCGCCGCAGCGCCGTAAAGCCTCGCACGAGGGTCTCGTGGACGCGCCGGGTGTAACGCAGCTCCGGGTGGTTCGGGAACAGCCTCGGGACCAGGCACTGCGCACCGATCCGGCGCCGGCCTGCGACAACGTCCTCGAAGGGCGCGTCGAGGCCATCGGCGTTGTGCAAGGGTAGGAGCCCCAGCAACAGCGACATGTCCTCGAGGGACGCACGCAGCGCTGCGCCAGCGCCATGGACCAGACGCTCGTCCGCATCGAGCACGAGGATGTGTGTGCCTCGCGCGGCGTTCAAACCCGCGTTGCGGGCCAGAGCGAAGTCGTCGTCCCATGGCCGCTCGACGAGGCGCGCGCCGAACGACCGTGCGATCTCCCGCGTCGCGTCGCGGCTGCCGGTGTCGACCACGACGATCTCGTCGACGCAGCCGCGAGCACTTTCGAGACAGCCCGCGAGGAAGCGCTCCTCGTCGCGGGCGATCAGGCAGAGGCTGAGGGTCGGCACGCGCACAAGGTAGCGCGCGCGGACCTCAGTTCACCCGGTCCTTGTACTCGAGCGTCTCGGTATCCACGCGGACGCGGTCACCGATCTTGATGACCATGCCGACCTTGACGGTGATGCCGTTGTCGAGGACGGCGTCCTTGAGGCCCTGCTGGACGCCCTTGATCGGCGGCGTGGTCTCCGTGACCGTCGCGATCACGGACTGCGGGGCATTCACCGTGATGAGCTGGCCTCCGATGAGCACGCCGTCGTAGCTGTCGGCCTTCCAACGGACGACGTCCTCGCAAGACACCGCTGGGCAGCGGTACTCGTCGCCGCTCTCGGTGTAGAAGACCTCGTCGTTGCCATCGCGGTAGCTGTGCGAGAGCTTGACGGTCTCCGATTCGAGGACCTCGTATTTGTCGTCCCCTTGCGCCGTGACCTCGGTGATCCGCCCGGTCTGGATGTCCTTCATCTTCATCTGGACGCGGCTGCGGCGGTCGCTCTTCCAGAGGTTCCAGAAGATGATGCTGCAGATGCGCCCCTGGTTGTCGACCAGGGTGCCCTTGCGGAGCTCCATTGCGCTCAGTTGGCCCATCGGCTTGCGTGCTCGTGACGAGGTTGGCTCGGGAGGGGCCGCGGAGGCCCCGTGGTTCGGGGCGAGCAGGGTACTGGTCCTCCGCCCGGAGCGCCACCCGAAGGGGCGCCGGTCCTTGATTCGGGCCTCCGCAGCGGCAGCGGGGCGTCGTATCCTCGCCCCCGATGAGCCCGAACGACCGGGGAGACCGCCGCCCGAACCCGCCCGAACAGGGTGCGGAACCCGAGCGCTTCCAGGGCACGCTGGAGACGGTGACCTTCCACGACGAGGCCTCCCTCTACAGCGTCCTGCGCCTCGCCCCGGAGCCCGGCTTCCGCGCCCCCTCGGAGGGCTCGCTCTTCGCCCCCGGCCGCGTGACCGCGGTGGGCAAGGCGGCGGGTCCCATCGAGGGGACCCGGGTGCGTCTGACGGGCCGCTGGGGTCGGCACCCGTCACACGGGTTGCAGTTCGAGTTCCAGCTCCTCGAGGTCTTGCCGCCGACCGACGAAGAGGGGCTCATCCGGTACTTGGCTTCGAAGGCCTTCGAAGGCATCGGCAAGACGATCGCGGAGCGCATCGTGAAGAAGCTGGGCGCCGATGCCCTGGAGAAGATCCAAGCGGACCCGGGTGTGCTCGGCGAAATCAAGGGCCTGCGCGCCGACACCGCGAAGAAGCTCGCACAGCAGCTCACCGAAAACGCGCAGCTTCACAAGACCCACGGCTTCCTCACACAGCACGGTCTTGGGCCGCTGACGGTGCAAGCGGTCATCGCACGCCTCGGTCCAGCCTGCGAAGAGCAGATCGAGGCGAATCCCTACGCGTTGATGCGTGTGCCGACGATCGGCTTCTTGACGGCCGACAAGGTGGCGCTCGCCCTCGGCATGGCGAATGACGACCCACGTCGGTTGCGCGCGGTCCTGCTGCACGCGCTCGACCGTGCGACGCAGGACGGCCATGTCTACGTGCCGCTCGCGAAGCTCTTGGAGCGCGCCATAGGGATGTTGCACGGAGCCGCGCCAAAGAGCAGCTTCCTCGCCGCACTGAAGGAACTGGAGGAGGGCCGGCACATCCACCTCGACCGCGAGGGACAGCCCGATGCGACAGTCGTGTACGACGACGAGGTCCCGGTCTACTTGCCCGGCCTGTACGACGCTGAAGTGCGCTTGGCACAGGGGATCGAGCGCCTCCTGCGCGCCTCTGCGCCGCCGCTCGCTGACGAGCGCTTGCTGGCCGAGGCCGAAGCCGCCGCGCGAATCACGCTGCACGTGCACCAACGGGACGCCGTACTGAAGCTGTTGTCGTCGCCGGTGGCTCTGCTCACCGGTGGACCGGGGGTAGGCAAGACGACGATCGTGCGGCTCGTCGCGAACCTCGCCGCGGCTTCGGGCAGCGACATCCTGCTCGCGTCGCCCACTGGCCGCGCAGCGAAGCGCCTGTCCGAAGCGACAGGCCGCGATGCCTCGACGATCCACCGCTTGTTGCGCTTCGACCCAGAGACCGGCGGTTTCGTGCACGGCCGCGATAAGCCGCTGAAACCCGCGGTGCTCGTCGTCGATGAGGTCTCGATGCTGGATGTCGCGCTCGCGCGGCGACTCGTCGATGCCTTGGATCCCCCATCGCGCCTGATCTTCGTCGGCGACCCCGATCAACTGCCTGCGGTGGGCCCGGGGGCGGTGCTCGCCGATCTCCTCGCGTCGGGCCGCGTGCCTACCGCACGCTTGACGCAGGTCTTCCGCCAGGACGACAAGAGCCTCATCGTCTCGAACGCCCACCTCGTACTCGAAGGCCGAGAGCCCAACTTCCCGCAGCGCGGCGTCACCGACGCGGACTTCTATTTCTTCTCGGTCGAAGAAGGCCCCGAGGCCATCGCCGAGCGGCTGGTCGACGTCGTCACGCAGAGAATTCCGAAGTCGTTTGGACTCGACTGGCGCGAAGACGTGCAAGTGCTGGCGCCGATGTACAAAGGCCCAGCCGGTGTGGACGCGCTGAACGAGAAGTTGCGGCAGACCATCGCCGAGGACGTGTTCGACAGCAACTCGCGCTTCCGCAAAGGCGATCGCGTCGTGCAGACACGCAACGACTACGAGCGCGAAGTGTTCAACGGTGACCTCGGTCGCGTGGCGCGGGTCGATAGCGACGGCACGGTCCACGTCCGTTATCCCGAGAAGGAGGTCGCCTACCGCCGCGGTGAGCAGGGTGATCTACAGCCGGCGTTTGCGATGACGGTCCATCGCAGTCAAGGCGGTGAGTTCCCCGCGGTCGTCTTCCCGCTCACCACGCAGCACGCCCATATGCTGCAGCGCAACCTGTTCTACACCGCGATCACCCGCGCCAAGAAGCTCGTGGTATTGGTCGGCGAACGCCGGGCGCTGCGCATGGCGGTCGAGAACGCCTGGCAGGCGCGCCGCTACAGCCGCCTCGATGTCCGCCTGCGCGCAGCGGCGAACGCTTGATCCCGAGACACTCTGCGTCTCCGCACGAGCCCCGGACTGCGGCATAACGGGACTCCGCCCCACGAGCTGCGAGGTGGTGGTTACGCTGCGAGGCTCCTCACAGAGCTCGGAGATGTCGCTCTCGCCCCCTCAGATCACCTCGGCCACGGCGTTCGCGGTCGCAGCGCTGCTGGCGCTCGGCCTTGGGCCGCGGCTGCTGCGGCGCGCTCACGTCACCGCGCATTGGGAGTCGGTCGCAGCCGAGGTCATCGCATCGGAGGCCGACTACGAGCGCACACTCGACGACCCTCGCGGCATTTGGCGGAACACCATCCAGTACCGCTACCACTTCGACGGTCGCACCTACGAATGCCGCCAACGCTCGCCGCGCGGTGCGAGCCGTCACGACGAGCGAGACGAAGCGCTGCGCGACGCACCTGCCGTCGGCGAGCGCTTGACCGTCTACGTCGATCCCAACGACCCGAGCCGCACGGCGTATCGACGAGGGAGCTACATCGTCGGTGTGTCGGTCATCGCACTCGGCGGAGCCTTCGCACTGCTCGGCGCTGTCGTACGTCGCGTGGGCAGGACCCAGCGCTGGTAGATCAAGGAGACTGCGAAGAGCGCCACAGCGAGCCCGAGGAAGCTGAGAGCGCGCTCTCCTCCCTCGAGGGCTGAGAGGTCGTACAAGAAGACCTTGAAGACAGTCGCGATCAGCACCGCCAGGCTGGCCCAACGGAGGCCCCGTGTCCGCCGCCACATGCCGATCGCCAGCAACACAGCGGCGAAGCCCAGCCACGCGGCGGAGAGGGTCAGGTCGCGCTCGGCAGCACGACTGTCCTGCAGCGCGATCGTGGCCCCGGTCGCGAAGCGATTCACGACGACCAGGTTCAACCAGAAGAACGCCACCAGGAGCTGCAGGACGCCCGAGAGACCTGCTCCGAACGCCGGTCCGACGACAGCGGCACCCGCGATCACGGTGACGGTGGTCCACGTCAGCTTCGGCGGAACGAGCGCCGCTTCTCGCGG
>CAYOBN010000001.1:77373-210644 GCA_964402175.1 uncultured Planctomycetaceae bacterium
GGCAGCCCAGTCCGACCGCTCGAGCGGCTGACGTTGCCTCCTCACGAGCGCTGCGGCGCCAGCCAAGGCAAAGGGGACCGCAGCCGCAGCGAGCCACAACGCGTGCACACGTAGCCCACCCGCGCGCTCCGCGAGCACACCGAGCGCGGGCGAGAGCGCCGCCAGCGCAGGCAGCGCGGTCAACCAAGCCGAGAGCGCCAGTCGGCGACCCGGACCGAGCGCCAGGGCCAAGGGCACAGGCAGCGCGCTCGCGACCAGCAGCAGCGACGCTGTCGTGGTCGGCGCGATTCGCTCGAACGAAGCCTCCGCGAGCCAGACGACGGCGAAGAAGCCCGCGGCGGACGAGAACCCGCCGATGCCGAGGTCGATGCATCGATCTTGATTCGGCTCATTCGCGTCCGCCCCACGCCTTGCGAAGAAAGTCGCGAGACCTGCGCACACCGCGAGTGCTAGCGCTGGAAGCGCAAGGACACCCGGGACAGTGATGGTGGCGCGCACCAGACCAGCAGCGGCGCATCCGAGGACCGCGGTCCCGACACCCGACCACCGCAGCGTCGCTAGCGCTCCGAGGGCGGTCGCGCCGAGCAAGTACGACAAGTCGGACGAATCCGTGCGAGGTTCGAGCGACTCGACCGCGGTCACCGCGGTGAGAATGAGCCCGACGACGGCTCCGATCGGGAGCCCAGCGTACAGGCGCAGCGCACCACCACCGATCGCCACGAGTCCGAACGCCGCGAAGGTCACGGCGGCGAGCGAGATGTGCAGAGGCTCGGCGTTCGGCCCCAGATCCTGTACGAAACCGAAGAGGACCAGCAACGCCGCCAATGCTGCGCTGAAGGCCCCGAGGGCGCGCTTCGGAAGGGCGGACGTGCGCAACTCGACGAACACGAGCGCAGCGATCAGCGCCGCGGCGCAGACGGCGAACTGGTCGAGGAGCGAGCCGGAGGCGACGACGTCCGAGCCGTGTCGCGCAGGGTGCAGCTCGGTCCAGATCGCCAACACGGCGATGCCGCCGAGCGCTCCGAGCGCGGGCGCATGCAACACGCCCAACCTGCGACCGATCCAACCGGAGAGCACTGCGAGGACCAGGCCGAACGCTCCGATCGGCCAGAGCGTCGCGTCCGCGTCCAGGTCCGCCCCGAGGTGCGCTGCGAAGAGCACCTGCAGCACGATCGAGACGGACGCCGCGAGCGAGCTCGAGCGGATGCTCGCTTTGCCCGCGACGATGCGGCTCGCGATGGCATGCACGAACGGCACACTCAAGAGTGCGGCGAGCGTCGTCCAGGATGGCCGCGGCGCCGCCGCTCCGCCGAGGAGCACGGGCAGGTACCACACGAGCTGTACGACAGCCGTAGCGCCGACGGAGAGACGCGGCACCCAGGACCAACCAGGTCGAGCGCCTATGGTCAGCGCGGCCAGGTTCAGGAGCGCGAGGTAACTGAACAATGCGCCGGTCGAGCGCGCGCCGATGTCCAGCAACAGCGGGGTCGCAAAGCCCCCTACGAGCGCAAACGATGCCAAGACCGGCGCGACGGCGCGCACGGCGAGGTGGCCCGCGACGATCGTCGTCGCCGTCATCGCGCCGAACGCCAGCCACGCTGGCACCAGGCCGTGGACCCGCGCCGCCGCCCAAGCACCGAGGTAGATCAGCACCGTGCCCGCACCGCCCAGCGCCGCCGCTTGGGTGTGGTATCCACGCCGCTGCAGCGGCGTGAACGCGCTGAGTCCCAGCGCCCCCGCGACGACCGCGATCCCATCGCGCAGCGCAGGTCCGATCCAACCGCGCTGGATCGCGAGCTGAACGAAGAAGAGCCCTGCGAGGATGAGCGCGACCCCGCCGACCACGGCAGCGCCGCGGACACCGAGCCAGCGCTCCCAGTCGATGCCGGGGCGAGCTGGGCTCTGGCGGAGCGGCGTGCGCTCGGGCGCTGGGTTCGACGGCGGAGGGACGAAACGGCGCTCGGCGCGCTCGGCCTCCTGACCTGCGCTGAGCGCTGCCGCGGGGGCGCTGTCCGGTTGCGCTCCGGAGCGCTCGGCGAACGGTTCTTCGCGCGGCTGCGGTGCCTGCTCCGGTGCGGGCGCCGGCAGAGGCGCCAGCGGGGGCGCTGCGGGATCGGCCGCGGTCGCGGGCTGCGCGGCGCGGAGCCGCCGCAGCTCGCGCTCGAGCGCGGTGGCGCGCTCCTCCGCTTCACGCAGGCGCTCGCCGTGGCGCGCGACCCAGACGATGAGGACCAGAGGTGCAGAGAGGACCCACGCAGCGGCGAGCATGAGGAGCAGCTCCATAGCGGTCAGTCTCCCCCGCATACGTCGGGCGCGGTAGCGCGGTTCCGCGAATCAAGCCGAGAGGCGGCGCGAATCGACCCTCGCCAAACGAGAGGCGGCCGTTAGCCTGGGAGGGTGATGCCTGACCCCTTCAGCGAGCTCCGGATCGACTACGACCCCGAAGAAGGCCTCGCGCCCGAGCTGTGCCCCGAGGACCCGACAGAGCTCCTGCGCGCGTGGGTCGAGGCGTCACTCTCCGCGGGGGATATCGAGCCCCACGCAATGACCCTGGCGACCGTCGGGGCGGATGGGATGCCTTCGGCGCGCGTGCTGCTCCTGCGCGGGCTCGACCGACGCGGACTGGCCTTCTACACGAATCGCACGAGCCGCAAAGGGCGCGAACTCGCCGCACAGCCCGTCGCCGCAGCGACGTTCTACTGGCCGCGTTTCCACCGCCAAGCGCGCGTCGAAGGGGCGGTGAGCACCCTGCCCGATGACGAATCGGACGCGTACTTCGCCTCGCGGCCCCGCCAGAGCCAGATCGGCGCGTGGGCCTCGGAGCAGAGCGCTCCGCTCGCAAGCCGAGGGGAGCTGGAGCTCCGCATCGCGGAGCTCGAGCGGCGCTTTCCGTCGATCGTGCCGCGCCCGCCCCATTGGGGCGGGTACGTGCTGGCCCCGCGACGCTTCGAGTTCTGGCAGGGCCGCCCGAGCCGGCTACACGATCGTGTGCTCTACACGCGGGGAGAGGGCAGCCACTTCACCCGCTCGCGGCTCGCGCCTTGAGCGCAGTCGCTCAACCGTAGTACCACTGCTCTTCGTCGCGGCGGCGCTGCTCTTGCAGGCGTCGCCAGGCCTCCGGGTCCTCGACCCGCAGCTTCGCGTCACGTTTCTCGGCGTTGCGCCAGACGCGAGCCTCCTGCTTGGTGGCCTTCTTCAGCTTCTTGGCCTGCTCGCGACGACGTTTTTCGAAGGTCTGCGGGGATTGACGGCGTGCCAGTGGAATTGCCTCGTTGCGGGTTGTACGGGGCGAACACAGGCGCTGGCACGGTGGCGCAGCGTGAGGTGTGCCCCGCGGAGCGATCGCCGCGCGCGCTCGCACGCGGACTCCGAGAGTATCGTCCATGGGGCGCCAGAAGTCACCCACAATCGCGTCGAAACGCACGGAACGCCCGTCTGCGACACGTGGGCACAACCCGACGCCCCAGGCTGGGAACGGACTTGGGGCGCTGGCCTGCGGTCGCCGATGCAAACGGTGTACGCTCCGCCAGGGCGCGTCCCCCCCACGACCCATGCACCGCGACGACGTCGACGTCCTGCTCATCACCTACCGCCGCCCGATCTACGCGCGGATGTCCATCGAGCGCCTCTTGCGCCAGGCCGACGAGCGCACGCGCGTGTGGCTCTGGCACAACGGTGACGACGCCGAGACCCTCGCGCTGGCGCGGAGTTACGCCTCGCATCCTCGGGTGCATCGGTTCCACCACAGCCCCGAGAACCAACGCCTCGTGGGCCCCACACGCTGGCTCTGGGAGAACGCCGAGGGCGCTTACGTCTCCAAGGTCGACGACGACTGCCTCCTCGACGACGACTGGATCGACCGCCTGCGTGCGGCACACGCCGCGGAGCCGCGCTTCGGCGTGATCGGTGCGTGGCGCTTCCAGGACGAGGACTTCCGACCCGACCTCGCCGAGCGCAAGCTCCGCACCTTCGGCGGCGGCACGCGGCTGCTCGTGAACACCTGGGTCCAAGGCAGCGGTTACCTCATGAAGCGTGAGTGCTTCGAGCGCGTGGGACACCTCTCCGCCGAGCGCTCCGACTTCTCGCGTTATTGCATGGACGTCGCCGAAGCGGGCTGGGTCAACGGATTCCTCTTCCCGTTCGTGCGCGAGGATCACATGGATGATCCCCGCTCACCTGGTTCGCTGCTGAAGTCGGATGCCGATATCGCCGACCACGTCCCTCTCGGTGTCCAGAAGGACGGAGTCAAGACGATCGCAGACTGGCTCGAGCGCGTGCGGTGGAACGCCTACATGGTGCAGACCGCGCCCACGGACGTGCGGTGGCTGCGCGGCTGGCGCCTGCGGCTCAGGATGTTGGGCCACGCCGCGCGGCGCGCCGTGGGCGCGACGCAGGATCCGGGTCCGAATCCGAAGTTCCGGCGCGGCACCTGACGGACTACCAGATCGCCTCGGCGCGACTCGAGACGTTCAGGTACACGAAGCGCCGATACCCGTTGACTCGCTCGATCGCGGTCACGCCGTGGTACGAGTTGTTGGAGCACAGGAACAAAAGGCCCGTGTTCGCGCGCGGACGGATCGAGCGCACCACGCGAGTGTCTTCGGGACGCGGATGGCGCTCGTAGCGCTCCAGCGGCTTCGACTGCTTGTGCTCGTGAACCTGTAGGTCTCCCCCGACCATTCCGATCTCGTCGGCGTCGGAGAAGTAGATCACGAGCGACGCGAGGCGGCTCGCGTGGTCACAGTGCACGGGTTTGGCGTACGACGTGCCACCCTGTTCGATGTCGAAGCGTGTGTAGAGGTCGTTGAACCGACGGTTCGTTCCACCGATCCAGCGCGCCATCCTGCGCTTGAAGCTGCCGTGGGTCGCCAGGTCTTCGCGTGTTTCGACGAAGCGCGAATACTGGGCCAGCGCTGGATCCACCTTGCAGGAGTGTGCAGCGAGGTGCGGCCCGAAGCAATCCAGGACGAAGCGCACGAAGCGCTCAGAGTTGATGTAGTCGTGGAACGTGCGCCACGCGGGACTGCCCGCGAGGAACTCGTCGAACCCCGGATCGCCGGGGTAGAAATCGCGCCCCGTGCGCCCTCCGTACGGCTTGTCGTCGAAGCACCGGTCAGGCGGGAACTCCGCCACGAGCCGCTCGAAGAGCGCGGGTTCGATCATCGACGACGAGAAGATGTGCGGGAACGGCGCCGTCGCGACATCGGAGGGCCGGATCGTCAGGGGGGTTGCCGTGGCGGTCATCGATGAGGGCGGCGCGATGTCCTGTGCCAGTACTCAGGGCGATTCCTGGACCATGAACCGCCCTCATACCATCGCAAAACGCCCTCCCTCGACCGAAGCACCGCGCGGACCGGACCGTCGCGCAGCGATCCAATTCGAGAAAGGCGACGCGCCAGCGTCAGCGCACCGTCACGACCCCCTCGCCTGCCGCCCAGGCCGAGACATCGCCGCGGCTGAGCGCCGTGGCCATCAAACCTGGGAACTGGTCCGGCGTGCACGCAAAGACCGGACACCCGAGCCCTGCAAAGCGGACCGCGAGCGCTGCATCGTACGAGGGCGCCCCGTCGTCCGAGAGCGCGAGCAGGACGATCAAATGCACTCCGCTGGCCACCAGACCCGCCGCGAGCTCGAAGCAGCGCTCGGGATCGCCGCCCTCGGAGAGGTCGGTGATCAAAACGAGGTGGGCGCGAGTGGGCGTCGCGATGCGCTCCGCAACGTAACCCAAAGCCTGGGCGATATCGGTGCCACCCCCGAGCTGGACACCGAAGAGGACCTCGACTGGATCAGCCAACTGCTCCGTCAAATCCAGGATCTGCGTGTCGAAGCACACGAGCCGCATACGCAGCACCGGAAGCGATGCCAAGACCGCGGCGAAGACCGAGGCATACACCACGCTCGATGCCATCGACCCGGATTGGTCGACGCAGAGGATGACCTCGTCGAGGTCCGAAAGCCGCGGCCGCCGATGGTTGTTGCCGACGAGACGCTCCGGGATCAGCGCGCGGTGCTGCGGCTGCCAGGTATGCAGGTTCCTCCGGATCGTGCGGCCGAGGTCGATGTCGCTGGGCCGCGGTCGCATCGTGCGGCGCGAGCGATCGACGGCGCCACGGACAGCGTCCCCCAAGCGCTGAGCGAGGCGCTCGATGAGCTGGTCCACCACCCTCTGCACGACGGCGCGCGCGGTCTCTCGTGTCGCCTCTGGAATCGCCGCCCGCAGCGCGATCAGATCGGCGACGAGGTGCACGTCGGCCTCCATAGCCGAAAGGAGCTCCGGCTCGAGCAACATCTGCCGCAGCCCGAGGCGCTCCAGCGCGTCGCGCTGGATGACCTGCACGACCGGTGTAGGGAAGAACTCACGAATATCGCCGAGCCAACGCGCGACACGTGGCGCAGAGCGCCCGAGGCCACCTCGCCCCTTCTTGCCGCCTGAGGCCGGTTCGTAGAGCAGGGCCAGCGCAGCGTCAAGGCGTTGGTCGCGCTCGGAGAGCGGCTGTAGCGCCTCGGGGTCGTCTACGCCCAGTGCAAGGCGCCAACGACGCCGAAGCTCGTCATCAGCGCTGCTCACGCTCACCTCCTTCCAGACCGAGGATCCGGTACAGCAACGGCGCGGCGGCCAGGAGGCTCGGTGAGAGGTCCAACGGGGGTTGCGCTGACGGTGCGCTCTCGACGGCAGACAGCGCTCTGAAAAGGCGCCTACGCTGCACTTCATCGAAAGGAGTGAAGCTGCGCCGGAGGATCGGCAGCACCGACAGGAAGTCCTCGGGGGAGAGCCCTGCGAGCCAGACATCCAAGATGCGCAGGAGCCCTTGTTCGTGCAGCAGGACCTCGGCGTCCGCCCCCAGGAATCCAGCGAGCCACTGACCTGCAGCCTCGACGGCGCCAGAGAGCCTGAAACTGAAGACGCGAGCCAACTCGTCTTCGGACCACGCACGCTCTGAGCTCTCCGCCGAACAGCGTCGAGCGGCGGCGCCCGCGACCGCCGGGGCGGCGCCAGGGTCGTGGGCCACTTCCGCGAGGACGGCCAGCCAGCGCGCCTGTAGGTGCTCCTCTTCGAGCACAGCCAGAGCGCGCTCGAAGGAGGGCATCCTCTGGACCAGCGCCTCAGCGGCCTCCGCCGCGATGCCGCGCGCGGCGAAGACGAAGCCCGCGAGTCCTTGTGCGCACAACGTCTCGACGAGGCTGCGCAGCTCAACCTGCGCGCTGGAGCGTGCGGAGCCGTAGCGCACGACTTCGGCCAGCGGTGCCGCGGCGTCCATCGCAGCGGCGACGTCGACGTGCAATGTCGCCGCGTGCTGGAGGCGCTCGATCGCGAATGCAGCTGCGCTCGGCAGATCCGCAGCCAGCGCACCTTCGACCCACTGCGCCAACGCCCCCAGACCTTGCTCAGAACCGACGGCAGTCCGCACCGCAGTCTCTGCGGCGGTCGCAATGGTAGTCCCGAAGCGCAGCGCCTCGGCGAGCTCCACCGCCAGCTCTGGTGTCCAGTGGAGGCGCCAGACCTCGCGGTATGTGCCGCGACCAGCGTTTGCATCGACGAGCGCGCCCCAACGCACCGGGAGCAGCCGCAATCGGTGCAACAAACGCGAGCGCGCGCGTCCAGAGTCCGTGCGCAGGTCCAGTGCCAGCTCACGCTCGGACGCCTCCGGGGTCAGCCGCGTGCGGCGCTGCTCGCGCGCGAGGTCCTCGGCCAGCGGCATCTGCGGAATGCCCTCGGGGACGACGCCGACCTGCTCGCCCACGACCAGCCGCCGCGCGATCACCCGCAGCGGCGCTGGTTCGCCATTGCAGAGCGCCGCAAGGGCTGCGTCTTCCACTTCGGCGAGACCCGGACGCGAGACACCGCGTACGTCGGCCAACATGAGCGCCAACCGAGTAGCGTCGATCGCAGACGATGTCGCGGCGGGCAATCCCTCCTCGCGCAAGAGTCGAGCCGCCCGGGACATCCAGTGACCGATGCTGCGGCGCGGGTCGCGCTCGCCGCGCGCTTCCCATAGATGGCGATACCACCCCGGCGACGTCACTCCCGCGCCGTAACCGCTCGCAGAAGCGAGCCGTGGCTCGCTCCACGGCACCCAGGTCACTGCCGCTGCGAGCGGCCGCGCACCGCGCAGGACACTCTGGTCGTCTCTGGCAGGCACGGACCGCAGCAATGCGGGGACGTGCCAGGCGCCGACGACAACCGCGAGGTCTCCATCGATTTCCCGCAGGGCAGCGCGCACGGCGAGGCGCATGTGGGCCTCTCGGCGCAGGTCGGCCTCGAAGGTGCGCCGCTCCGGATCGGACTCGGAGAGCTGCGCGACATGGAGCTCGTGCTCCTCTCGCGACGCCTGCATCAGCGCGGCGACGGCCTCGAAGACCTCACCGTCGTCTCCGCTGCGCTCGACGACGGCGTCCCACCAAGCTTCGCCGCCTTCGAACCCCGCCAGCGCAGCGATGCGATCCAACGGATCTCGGCTCGTCCGTGGCGCTGCGCCGCTCTCATCCGCCGAATCATCCTGTTCGGCAAGCTCTCGCAGTGCGACCCCCTTGGGAAGGTCGATCGCGCGCACCGGCACCCGTGCCTCCGCTGCGTAACGGAGCGCCTGCCATTCGGGCGAGTGCACACTGAAAGGGTAGAACCAGGCCCGCGCAGGGAGCTTGGGGTCGTAGACCAAGAGCGCGACGGGGGGTTGAAGGCCCGGGTCGGCAGCGTGAGAGAGCGCGCTCGCTGCGTCCGCAGGCAGCTCGATCAAGACCGCCGCTGGGCGCAAACGCGCGAGCCCCTGCACGAGCGCGCGCGCCGAACCCGGCCCGTGATGCCGGATACCGAAGACGTGCACACGGTTGTGCCCGCGGGCCGGGAGCTCGGTCCGGACCGCTTCGCCTCGCGGATCACCATCCATGGCTCGTGCGCTGCATCGTAGGCAATCGTCGCTTCGAGGCGCGGCGGCGCACCGCTCAGAGCACGGACCTGACTGCGGTGTACAAGTCGCCCCAGCCCTTGCGCTTCTTGACTACGGTTTCGAGGTACTCCTCGAGCACGATGCGGTCCTGAACCGGGTCCTTGACGACCGCACCGATGAAGTTCACTGCGAGGGTCTCGGCATCGATGGCACCCGAGCCGAAATACGCTGCTTCGGACCACGCCCCGAGGGTGGCGCTGATGGCCTCTGCCGTCGAAAGCGTGCCGCTGGGCACCTTGAGCTTCGTCCGGCCATCTTGGGTCACCCCTTCTCGCAGCTCGCGGAAGGCCGCCACCAGGCGAGTCAGCTCGGCCGCCGTGCGGGGCACCTCGGGCAGGCCGAGGTCACCGCCGAGCTCGCCGACGCGCTTGGCGACGATCTCGACCTCTTCTTCCAGCGTCGCGGGGAGCGGCAGGGCGACGACGTTGAAGCGCCGCTTCAGCGCAGCGGACAGCTCGTTGACCCCTTTGTCTCGGCTGTTGGCCGTCGCGATGACGTTGAAGCCCGGTGCGGCTCGCACCGCATCGTCGAGCTCGGGGATCGGCAGCGTCTTCTCCGACAGGATCGTGATCAAGGTGTCCTGTACGTCCGATGGCATCCGAGTGAGCTCTTCGAGCCGTACGAGGGTGCCCTCTTCCATCCCGCGCATCACCGGCGTTGCGACGAGCGCCGCGCGGCAGGGACCCTGCGAGAGCAAGAGCGCGTAGTTCCAGCCGTAACGCAGGTGCTGTTCATCCGTGCCCGCAGTGCACTGGACCATCCGCTGCGAGTCGCCCGAGATCGCGGCAGCCATATGTTCGCTGAGCCACGACTTGGCGGTCCCGGGCACCCCCAGCAACAACAGCGCTCGGTCGGTCGCCAGGGTCGCGACTGCGGTCTCGACCAACCTACGATTGCCGAAGTACTTGGGCGTGATCGGCGTGCCGTCGCCGAGCATCCCTCCGACGAGGTACGTGACGACAGAGCGCGGCGACAGCCGCCAATGTGCCGGTCGCGGGCCCGAGTCGTGCGCCGCGAGCGCCTGGAGCTCCGCGGCGTAGCGATGCTCCGCGGGCCCCTGCTGCGCGGCTCGCTGCGGCGCAGGCTCTCCGTCGTTCTCGGACTTCTTCTTCGGCATTCCAGAGATGCTAACGCGGAGCGCCTCTCTGAGCTGCGCCTCCGAGTCGCTCCAGCGCCTGCAGGAGCGCGAGCGCCCGCAGCCGCAACGTGACCGGCGCCGCCTCGAGCTGAGCGCGAAGATGCGGCCCGGGGGCCAGCGCTGCGAGCGCCAGGGCGACGGCGGGGGCCGTGTGCCGCCACTTCGCGTCGTCCAGCGAAGCCTGCCTGCACTGGTCGAAGAACGCGATGGTCGCCGGAGCGGTCGCGAGCGCCTCGCAGAGCTCGGGAGGCAACGGACCGCCCGCCGCTCGTTGCAGCGCGTGGAGCACCTCCAACGCGGGCAGCTCGGTCCATTCGGAGGGTCGCAGCAGGGGAACGATCGAGGTGCCAGTCCGCTCCGCCTGCGACCGCCCGGCCTCACGCAGGAGCAGCGCGTCGAAGCTGGCGTTCGGCAGCGCCGCGACGAACTCCTGCTCAACGGCACCGTCATCCAGAGCCAAAGCGAGCAGCACCGTCTGCAGCACCGCGTCCTCGGCAGCCGCCCGAGCCAACGCGAGCCGCGTCGTACCGAGCCCCGAGGTCAAGGCCTCGAGCGGCAGGTCGGTGAACGTCTCCAGCGCCCAGAAGAGCGCCGAACCGCTGCGGCGCGCCGCTTCGGGGATACGCAGCGTCACGCGCCACAGCGCAGCCCCCTCACGCTCGACTTGGAGCGCTCCGATCACCTCTGCGAGGTGTCCCTGGGCCTCGGAGGTGCCTGGGATACGGGTCAGCAAGCCCTGCACCGCATCGCGCACGGAGCGCGCACCATCGGCGCGCAGTGGCTCCAGGATCGACAGGTCCTCAGCGGATAGGCCGAATTGCAGGAGCTTGACGAGCTGGACTCGTCTCTGTGCTGGCGCTCCGGCCAACGCCGCAGCGATCAAGGCCCGCGCTGCGCTCGGGTCACGCTCACGCTCGCGTTGCAAATCACGGAGCGACGGCCACAGACCATCTCCCTGCGCCGGAACATCTGGCCCGTCGACGCCATTCCGCCGAAAGGCCGAGAATGCGCTCTCCCGGGGCCCTGGCACGAAGGCGTCATTCGCGATGAGACGGCTCAAGCGCGGCACATCGAAGGGGTGCAGAGCGAGGCCGGCGCGCTTCAGGGCCAGTGCCAAGCTCGTGTGGACGAACTCATCCTCTGCAGGCGACGCGTTGACTAGCGCTGCGCGCAGCAGCGCTGCGCGCGCCTCTGAAGGGACGATCGGACGTGGATCATCGACGTTGGCGTTGCCAGCCACCCATTCAGGGGTCGCGACAATCTGACTCCGAATCGCAAGCGCCGTCAAAGCCGCAGCGGCGAGCGGCCAGTCCGCCTCCGGCTGCGCCGACCGCTTCAGCGCCGCGGGCACATCGAGCGGGATGCGGTGTGTCCCCAGCAGCAGCGCTCGCTGCACGTCTGCGGCCAACGCAGCCTCCAGCGGTGTTTGGACGGTCATACAGCCCTCCATAGCCCCAGCTCCGTCGCTGCGAGCCCGAGCTCGATCACACCACCATCGACGATGCCGAACGCCGTGAACGGCGAGCAGCCGAAGAGCGGCCAGAGCAGCTCACGTTGCTCTTCGGCGAGCGGCAGCCCGAGCGCGCGGTCTGCATCGACGAGCCAGAGGTCGCCTACCCGAGACTGCAGGACGCGGCAGCCGTCGGCATGGAATGCGCGGGCTCCGCACCAGGGGAGCCGTGTTCGCAGCGCGTTGACTTCGGCGAGCGCCGCCTCGAGGTGCATCCCTGCGGCAGGCAAGCCGCCACCCTCGTGCGATCCACGAAACAGCCTCGGCCCTGGCTCTGCGAAGTCCGCCCGCAGCGGCGCCGCCGACGGGAAGAAACGCAGCGTACCTTCGAGCTGCTCACCGACGTCGAACGCCGCGGTGTGCTGTCCGTGCGCGGCGCGACCCGCCGCGGGTGCGAAGTCCAGCAACAGCGCAAAGCGCGTCGCGCGCGGCTCCGCTTCTGCCGCGACGAGCCACATCTCTCGGCGCATTAAGCGATCCGATTGCAGCACGGTGCGCTGCGCCATGACGGTGAAGCGGCCCTCCCGCTGCAGCGCGTCGGGGTCAGAATGGAGGTCCTCCCGACGATCCGGCCAGCCGATGGCGCGACGTGCATCCGCGGCGAGCCCAGCAGGCAGGGAATCCGCGCGACGGTATGCCGCCGCGATGAGATGGAGCTCACCGAGTTCCGCGAGGAGCTGCAACGGCCGCTCGCTTTCGTTGTAGCCGTTCAAGCGCAGGGGGAGCTCTTCGATCCGCGTCGCGAGGGCGCTGGCTTTTGCGTCAGCGAGGCGCCGCACCATCGAGCGCACGGTCACTGAGATGTCGCTCGCTGCAGCCAATACACCGCGGCGCAAGAGGTCACCGATCCACCGATCGAGCTCTTCGAGGCTGTCCAGCGTCGCCGCTTCACGTCGCTCACGATTGCGCTCGCGCGCGGCCGCCCTGCGCGCGCTTGTGTCGTCGGCTTCGGGGACGAAGGTCTCGTCCGGCAGTGCTGCCAGAGACGCCCGCGGCGCAGCTCCGGACGATGCCTCGGGCTCGGGTGTCGCTCCGGTGCGCCGCCGACGACCGAGCCAGTCCAGCACCCAGTCAGGGCGCTCCTCGCCGCCGAAGTCGGCCGGCCGTTCGAGCCAGAGCCAAGCCAGCGCGAGGGCATGTTTGCACGGGAACTTCCGACTCGGACACGTGCACTTCGAGCCCCGGTCGGAGCCATCGAATACGACGCGATACGGCGTCGCGCCCGAGCCCTGACAATGACCCCAGAGCAGCTCCCCTTCACACGCCAGCAAGGGCCACTGACGCGGCGTGAGCAGCTTACGCGCCGCGACGAGCGCAGCCTGGTCAGGGGCGAGCCCTTCGAGGGCAGCGAGGGTGAGCGGCATGGTCCGAGCACGCACTCTAACGCCGCGCCCGGTCGCTGTGCGAGATCACACGAGGAGGAGCGGGATCGACTGGCCACGGCTCAAGACGAAGCCGCCGCTCGTTCATGCGTGATGGGGAGAGTGCGGCAAGACCTCGACGACGTCGGAGAGCAGGGTCGGCAAAGAGACGCTCGCTTGGAATCGGAGCACCGTGATCGAGCGTGAGCGACTCACCGGAGCCGCGAGTCCATCGTCCCCAGCGATGAGCAGCGCCGTCGGCTCGAGCTCCGCGGGAGTGATTCGTCCGAGGACGTCTCGCCGAGTCGCTGTGTCGCACTGAAGGCTGTACTGGAGCGCTCGCGCGCGCCCTCCGAGCCACGCCACTACGCCATGGACTGGCGCGACCAGTGGCTCACCGGCAACGGCTCCGCGAATCGACCCAGTGTCCAGAGCGAGCTGCGAATCCGCCCGCGATAGGTGCCCGCGGATCATGCCCGGCGAGTACTCCATGAAGCGACGAAAGTTCACGCTTGCGTGCTAGAGAGCTCCTTCAGAAGAGCATTCGATGACGGTGTCAGAGCGATCCCGCACCTCCATCGGTTCATCGGCCTACATTCATAGGGACGCAGGTACTGAGGGAGGAGATCGCTCGGCTTGAATCGTGGAAGACTCTGCACGGATCCGGGTGGGGTTCCGGGTGGAAGGCTACGAACGCTCGTCGCGCCGAGGTCCTCGGTGCGGGCGGTCCGGCGCCCGGACTCGAGTTCGGCGGCGGAACAACACGCGTGTCGCCGGGAGAGCCGCGCTCTGCCTGAGCGCCCAGCACACGCCGACGTACCCAGATCGAGACGCACCAAGAGCACTTCGGCGCTTTGTTTTCTCGCTTTGGACGCGACAATCGGGTTCCTTCGACGAAGTAACCGATGGTGACTCCCCGAGAACGAGAGATGGACCGCGCGACCCTCGCCCACGTCCTACGCCGTGTCGGCTTCGGCGCATCCAGGGAGATCGTGGACGCGGCGCTCGAGCAGGGTCTCGAGGCCACGCTGGCGGACCTCGAGGGCCGTCGGACCCAGCCTCCGGAGCTGCTCGAAGGTATCGAAGCCCTTGCCTCGCTCAACGACATCGTCAAGCTCCAAGCGCACTGGATGGCGCTGATCCTCGCCGACCGGGCTCCGCTGCTCGAGCGAGTGACGTTGATGTGGCACGGGCACTTCGCGACCTCCGACGCGAAGCTCGGCGATGTGCGGCTGATGCAGCGGCAGAACCAACTCTTGCGCGAGCTCGGACTGGGAGACTTCCGCGTCCTACTGCACGCAGTCGCCAAGGACCCCGCGATGCTGCTGTGGCTCGACGGCAACCAGAACAAGGTCGGCCGACCGAATGAGAACTTCGCCCGTGAGGTGATGGAGCTCTTCGGCCTGGGAGTCGAAGGTGGTTACACCGAGCGTGACATCAAAGAGGCAGCGCGGGCGTTCTCAGGCTGGACCGTGGATCGGCGTCAGTTCGCGTTCCGTGTCGAGGACCACGACGCGGGTGAGAAGGTCCTCTTCGGTCGCGGCGGAGTCTTCTCCGGCGAAGATGCGGTCGAGCGCGTCCTCGCGCATCCGTCTTGCCCACGCTGGATCGCGCGGCGCCTCCTGACGACGTTCTGTCTGCCCGAGCCGGAAGCGGAGCTGACCGCAGAATGGGCGCAGATCCTCGTCGCGGAGGATTGGCGGATCGACCGCACGCTGGCGCGTCTCTTCCGGAGCGAGCTCTTCCTCGGCCCGCGCGCCCGGCGCAGTCGCATCGCGGGTCCCGTCGAGCTCGTCGCCAATGTCGCGCTCTCCCTGCGTACGAGCCTGCCACCCGTCGACGCGATGCGCGGCGCTGGTGTGATGGGTCAGGTGCTCTTCATGCCCCCGTCCGTCAAAGGCTGGGACGGCGGACGTGCGTGGATCCATCCCGGATCCTGGCTCGCTCGGCACAACTTCTTGATGGAGTTGGTGCTCGCCGATGAGGCCTTCGACGCGCGGCGCGCTTACGGCGCGGAGCTCTCGAAGGACAACGCGGTCGAGCGTGTCACCGCGACGCTGCTGCCCGACGGTGCGGACGAGCGCCTGCTCGGGACACTGCACGATGCCGCGCGCCGCTCGAGCAACGGGGTCGGCGCGGCCCGGGACGTCACAGCACTGGTCCTGACCGCCCCCGAGTACCATCTTCAGTGAGGCCCCGATGCGCTCCTTCACCCGCCGCACCCTGATCGTCGATGGTCTGCGCCTCTCAGCGGCCGTGCCGCTGATCGGCGCAGCCAAGGCGCGCCGCTTCGACGATGGCGCGGGAGAGTCCGTTCTCGTCGTCGTGCAGCTCTCAGGCGCGAACGACGGCCTGAACACGGTGGTCCCGTTCCGACAGGACGAGTACTTCCGTGCGCGACCGACGCTGGCCGTGGCGCCCAAGTCGCTCCATCGCCTGGACGACGAGCACGGGTTGCACCCTCTGTTGGGCGGTGTCGCGGGCCTCTTCGCCGATGGGCTCGGAGCGTGCCTGCATGGCGTCGGCACCCCGGAGGCGGACCGCAGTCACTTCCGCTCGCTCGAAGTCTGGCACACCGCTGACCCTACGGCGAAGAGCCGCGTCGGCTGGCTCGGTCGCCTCGCCGATCAGCTCGCACAGCGCCATCCGAACTCGCTCCCGGCGCTCGCCGTCGGCGGCCGCGAGCTCGTGCTGTCGATGCGCGGCGCTCGGGTGACCCCCCCGACACTTCCGGACGACCGAGGCTTCACACTCGCCCGCGTCTCGCAGCGCCTGGCGAGCCACCGGGACGTGCTGCTCGAAACACGCGACAGCGCGGGCGATCTGGAGTTCCTGCGCCGCTCGGCGCGCACCGCGTACGACGCTGCGGAGCGCATGCAGCGCATCGTCGCCAAGAAGTCACCCGTCCCGTACCCCGACCGCCCGCTCGCACGCGAGCTGCAGCTCGTCGCGCGGCTCATCGCGGGTGGCTTCGGGACACGGATCTTCCACGCCTCGCTCGGTGGTTTCGACACCCACGCGAGCCAGGCCAGCGTGCACGAGGCGCTCCTGCGCGACGTCGACAGTGCGCTGACCGCGTTCCAGCGCGACCTCGTCGCGTCGGGTGTCGCACAGCGGGTGACGACCCTCGTCTTCAGCGAGTTCGGTCGCCGCGTGCGCGAGAACGGCTCGCGCGGCACGGACCACGGCCACGGGGGCCCGGCGTTGGTGCTCGGCGGCGCGGTCGCCGCGGGAGCCCACGGGACGCCGCCTGACCTGCAGAACCTCGTCGACGGCGACGTGCCGGCGACGATGGATTTCCGCGCCGTGCACCGGCGGCTCGAAGCGGATTGGATGGGCCTCGAGCCGGCGAGTCGGGAAGGCCGCGACGCGCCCCGCTTCCTCCAAAGCCCCGGCTGAGCCGGCCCGCTCCTCGGGCGCGGGGGCGACGACCTTTGCGGCGTTTCGCGTTGGAAGGACGGGGGACGGGATCTGCTACGCTGCCGTGCTCCGAAAGTACGACGCCATGACGGACCAGCTCTCCAGCCTCAAGCGGCATTCGCTCGTCGTCGCCGATACCGGTGACTTCGCCAGCATCCAGCGTTACCAGCCGCGTGACGCGACGACCAACCCGAGCCTCCTGCTCAAAGCGGCGACGATGCCGGAGTACCAGGCGCTCGTGGACGACACGCTGGCGCGGGTGCGACGCGAAGAAGGTGGCGCGCTGGAGGCGGCGATGGACCGGCTCGCCGTCGCGTTCGGCTTGGAGATCCTGAAGATCGTGCCCGGCCGAGTTTCGACCGAGGTGGACGCACGCCTCTCCTTCGACCGTGCGGCAACGGTCGCCAAAGCCGAGCGTTTGATCGCGCTGTACGAAGCGGCGGGGATCGCGCGCGAGCGCGTCCTCATCAAGATCGCATCGACGTGGGAGGGCATTCGCGCTGCGGCCGACCTGCGCGCGCGCGGCATCCGCTGCAACCTCACGCTGCTGTTCTCCTTCGCCCAAGCGGTTGCGTGCGCAGAGGCTGGCGTGCAACTGATCTCGCCGTTCGTCGGCCGCATCCTCGACTGGCACAAGAAGGCGACCGGACGGACGGAGTACGCGCCGGCGGAGGATCCGGGGGTTGTCTCCGTAACTCGGATCTACAACCACTACAAGAAACACGGCTACACCACCGAGGTGATGGGCGCGAGCTTCCGCAACACGGGTGAGATCCTGGAGCTGGCGGGCTGTGACCTGCTGACGATCGCGCCTGCGCTGCTGGAGGAACTGCAGCGCGCGCAGGGCGACGTCGCGCAGAAGCTCTCGACCGCCGCTGCCAAAGCGAGCTCGGGCGAGCGCATCGCGCTCGATGAAGCGCAGTTCCGCTGGCAGCACAACGAAGACGCGATGGCGACGGAGAAGCTCGCCGAAGGCATCCGCCTGTTCGCGGCGGACACCCTGAAGCTCGAAGCAGCGCTCCGACCGCGCCTCGGTTGAGCGGCGTGCGGCGAGCTGGCCACGGAGGAACCTATGGAGCGTCGTACGCTCGACCGCTGGCTGTCGCGCCTCGGCGTGGCCTCCCGCGAGGTGGCCTCGGGCTGGATCCTGGCGGGTCGTGTGCGGGTCGACGGCAGGATCACCGCCGACCCAGCGACCGTGGTCGACGAGCGCAGCCGCATCGAGCTCGACGGCGCGCCGGTCTCGAAGCGTCCGCGCATCGTCGTCGCGCTGCACAAACCGAAGGGCTACGTCACGACGCGCGACGACCCGACGGGTCGGCGCACGGTATACGACCTCTTGACGGACCTCGACGGCTGGGTCGGACCGATCGGTCGCCTGGATCGCGACTCTTCGGGACTGCTCCTGCTGACGAACGACACCGACCTCGCGGAGCGAATCACTGCGCCCAAGTCGCACCTCCCGAAGCGCTACGTCATCGATGTGCGGCCGCGGATCGCTGAGGAGCAGCTCGCGGAGCTGGCGCGGGGTCCGGTCCTGGACGACGGGCCGACGGCGCCATCCGAAGTGCGGCTCGTGGCGCACCGGGGACCGACGTCCCGCGTCGAGCTGACGCTGACAGAGGGCCGCAACCGCCAGGTGCGCCGCATGGCGCGGGCTGTGGGGGTCAAGGTCACCAAGCTGGTGCGGACCGCGATCGGGCCGATCGAGCTGGCGGGGCTCGCGAGCGGGACCTGGCGGCTCCTGACCCCGGCTGAGCTCGACGCGCTCGGCTGATGGGATCAGATCGGTGCAGGGGGACACCCTGCAGGCGTTTCGCGGTAGTGGCCCTTCATCCCGGGCCTGCCGCGACGCATCATGTCCGGCCCGATGAATCGCGAGCAGATCGAGGTCTTGGTGATCCTGGGCGCAGCGCTCGCCCTGTTCATTTCCCGCGTCCGCGTGGACCTCGTGGCGCTGCTCGTAGTGTTGGCGTTGTCGATCAGCGGCCTCTCGACACCGACCGAGGCGTTCGCCGGTTTCGGCAGCGCGGTCGTGATCATGATCGGCAGCCTGCTCGTCGTCGGCGAAGCGCTCGCGCGTACTGGGGTGGCGGACGTCGTCGGTGGCTGGATCGGAGCCCTCGGTCGAGGCGACGAGGCGAAGACCCGCGCGGCGGTGATCCTGGCCTCGGGTGTGCTCGGAAGCTGCATGAACTCGACGGCGGTGGTCGCGCTGTTCTTGCCGATCGTGACACGTGTCGCGCAGGAGCACCGCATCGCGCCCAATCGACTCCTGATGCCGCTGGCGTACGGGTCTCTGATCAGCGGGATGATGACGCTGATCGGGACTGCGCCCAACCTGATCGTCAACGCAGAGCTGCGCGCGCGAGGCCACGCCGCGCTCGGCTTCTTCGACTTCACTCCGATCGGCTCAGCGGTGTTGCTCGCCGCGATCGTCTGCTTCTGGTTCGCCGCGAAGTGGCTCTTGCCGCCGCCGCCGCCGACCCGCGGGGTCGCACGTCGTCCGCGTGTCCGCGACCTGTGGGCCCAATTCGTCACCGACGAAGAGATGTCGAGGATGCGCGTCGGAGCGCTCTCACCGCTCGCGGGTAAGCCGCTGCGCGAATCGGGTCTGGGCCAGCGTTATGGTGTGCGCGTCGTCGCAGTGCAGACCCCGCCGGAGCCGAAGCTCGTCGAACCCACGCGCGAGCTCGTTCTGAAGCCTGGTCAGGTCCTCACCGTGGCTGCAACACCGGGCACGGCCTCGCTCGCCGCGCACGAGCTCGGGCTCTACCCGCTCGAGATGGGCGCGCGCGATGTCGCCCACCTCGATCGCGATCTCGGCGTCGGCGTCGTGATGGTGCACCCGGAGTCGGAGCTGGTCGGCAAAGCTCTGGCGGATACGGGCTTCCGCACGAAACACGACCTGCACGTTGCAGGTGTCCGGCGCGACGGCGCTGCGCTCTCGGACTTCGCGCACGTGCCGCTGCGTGCGGCCGATAGCCTGCTCGTGATGGGTGATTGGGCGCGGATCGCGCGCCTGCAGAGCGATTCGCGCGACTTCGTGGTCCTGACGCTGCCCCAGGAGCTCGCCAACGTCGCACCCGAGCGCGAGCGAATGCCGCACGCGCTCGTCATTCTGCTACTGATGATCCTGTCGTCCGCCTTCTCCATCCTGCCCGTTTCGACGGGGGCGCTGGCGGCGGCCGTCCTGCTGGTGCTGACCCGCTGCGTCCCGATCGCGGAGGCTTACCGCTCTATCCACCTCAGCAGCTTGGTGCTGATCGCGGGCATGTTGCCCCTCGCCGATGCCCTCGGGCGCACAGGGGTGCTGAAGATGGCGGTCGAAGCACTGGCTGCGGTGGTCGGAGACTCGAGCCCACGCGTGATGTTGGCGCTCGTCTTCATCGCGTCTGCGCTGGTGGGATCGATCGTCTCCAACTCGGCGACTGCGGTCCTGATGGGCCCGATCGCGATCGGCGTGGCGGAAGCCACGGGCCTCGCCCCGCAGGCGTTTGCGATGACCGTGGCGATCGCGGCCTCGTCCGCTTACCTGACGCCGATGGCGTCGCCGGTGACCGGCCTCGTGGTCGAGCCGGGAGGCTACCGCTTCGGCGACTTCCTGCGCGCAGGCGCGCCGCTGGCGGTCGCGACACTGGTCATTACGCTCGTGCTGGTGCCGCTGCTCTTTCCGCTCTGACCGGCGGCGCGTCTGGGTTGACAGCCTGGGCCGCCCAGTGTCTCCTGGGCGCCGATGAGGAGCATCACGAGCCTTCGCCGCGCCTTCTACTGAGGCGTGCCCGGCCACCTGCTGCGTCGCGCAGCGGGGCGTGCCGGAGGGCCGGTCGGTCCTCGCTCTCTCCGCGGTCGCTGAGGGGGTCAGGCATCGTCGCGCGCGACACCAGAGGGGTCGAATGGGCGCCGAGGCCTCACCCGCACCACCGACCATGGACTCCAACCGCGAGCCCCAACCCCACAGACACCCTGCCCGCGAGCAAGCCGTCCGCGCAGAGGACGTCATCGCCGCCGTGGACAGCCATTGGGGCGCCGCGTGCGCGGGCTGCCGCATCGCGCTGCTGGGTCACGACGTCGTCGTCAGCATGTTGATGGGCTTCGTCGATGCACCGCGCTGCCTCGCGTGTCTCGCGGGCGGCGTCGGTGACGAGCTCGCTCCGTTCGTGCGGCGCGCGCACGCAAACGTGCGCCGCTTGGCGTGTTACCGGGCCGGCTGGCGCCACAGCGATCGCCGCGTGGCGACCGCAGGCGACCCTTGGCCGGAAGAGCGCATTCCGAAGCTGCTGCGGCTCGAAGACGAAGACGACCTGGAGGGTGATCCCAGCGACACCGTCGAGCAACGACCAGAGCCCGCGACCCCAGTCGCTGCGCGCTTCGACGCCGGTGACATGGGCTGCGGAGACCTCGTACTGGAGCTGCGAGCGCGCCTCGCTGCGCTCGCCCCAGGCGCGGTCCTGGAGGTCCGCGCAACCGACCCCGGCGCCCCGGGCGACCTGCCCGCATGGTGCCGCGTGACGAAGAACCCGCTCGTGCAGAGCGAGCACCCCTACTACTGGATCCAACGGCGTACCGACGCCCCTCTCCGCTGAACGGACCGAAGAAACCATGACCAACCGCTTCTGCATCACGCTCACCTCCGCCAAGAACGACACGGACAAAGCGACCGTGGCTTTTGTCGTGGCCAACGCTGCGGCCGCCTCGGAGAAGGAGACGCTCGTCTTCCTCAGCGTCGAAGCCGTACGACTCGCGGAGCAGGGTTACGCCGCGGGCATCCACGAGGAGGGCTTTGCCCCGCTCGCCGACCTGATGGCGAACTTTGTCAAGGCCGGCGGCAAGATCTGGGTCTGCTCGCCGTGTTTCAAGAAGCGCAAGCTCGATGACCAGAAGCTGGTCGCAGGCGCGACCATCGTCGGCGGTGCGAGCCTCGTCGAGTTCCTCGCGACGGGCACTCCCTGCGTGTCGTACTGAGCACGCTGTGCACCGAAGGCGCCGAAGCCCCACCGCAAGTCCGCCGAATCGAGCTCGGCGGACCCGCGCGGAGACCTGGCCGTCACTGGCGCAGGAGCTTCGAAGCCTGCGCCGGCGTCGCCGCGACGGTCAGCTCGAAGCGGTCCTTCAGCGCGCTGCCTCGGGTGCCGTGCACCCGGTTGACCGCATGCGAGCAGCGCGCTCCGAGGCCGCGCATCCCGGCGCTGAGGGCTTTGTTGTCGAGCGCGCGGACGACCAGCCGCAGCTCGCGCGCCAGGACGTGATGCTCGACCACCTGGAACGAACCCGGGTGATCGGACTGTGCGAGCGCCTCTTGGATGCCGGGCAGCAGCTTGGCGCTCCGCAGGTCCTTGACCGCGGGCGCGAACACCAGGCGCACGACGAGCGGCTGGTTGCGCTTGAACGGGGGCCGCGGCAGGCGCGACGCGTGGATGCGCTCCCCGTTGCGGTCCAACTGGGGCTTACGCCCGGCGCCTTCCCGACGACCGCCGTGGTTGGTGCCCGCGGCCTTCTTGCGCTGCGGGCCGGCGGCCTTCGGGCCACGCTTCGCAGGTGCCTTCGCGCCCTGGCGCGCGGCAGCGGCGGCCTTCTTCCCACGGGCCTGCGGCGCGCGGGCGGCGGACTTCGTCGACGCCTTGGGGGCCTTGGCCACAGAGGTGGGGGCTTTGATTCGGCTGAGGGTCGCGCGCTTGGCCACGTTCAGTTCCTCGCAGTGGTGTGGTTCGGTCCGTGCCCCTCACCGCAGCGTGCGCCGGGCGAGAACTCTGGCAACGCCTTAACATGCACCGAAGAGGCACAGTTGGCAAGTACATTCACCGTTTCGACGCTCCACCGAGCACGCCCCAATGTCCGCCGAATTCCGCGCTGAAGCCGTTTGCGACGGCGGAGACCTCGACTGCGGCAGCGGTCTTCTGCTCATCATCCGTGAGGCGATGCAGAGCCTCGCGCCCGGCGCGGTCCTCGAGGTGAAGAGCCGCGAGAGCAGCGTCGCGGTCGATCTGCCCGCTTGGTGCCGGCTCGTCGGCCACGACTTCCTGGGCACCACGCCCGGCGCGGCGCCAGCCGCCAGCCACTTCGTGCGCAAGAAACGGGCCCAGGACGAAGCGCTGCAAGCCGACCTGCAGCGGGCCCGCGACCACGTCTGGTCGGTCCGCGCCCGCGCCAGGGACGGCATGGGGGCCCGCGTCTTTGCCCGGAACCATGCCTTCGACGTGGGCCAGCCGGCGAGCTTCGATACCTCGGACGCCGCGCCCAGCGCGATCGAACACGTCCTCGGCGCCCTGGCGGGCTGCCTGGCGGTCGGCATGCGCTGGCGCGCGGTGCGGCGGGGCATCGAGGTCTTCGAACTCGAGGTCACGCTGCGCGCGAAGCTGTCCGACCCGTTGGTCTTCCTCGGCCTGGCGGAGCCCTCAGCAGAGAGCTCCGCGGGACTCGCCGCCGTCGAAGGCCGCCTCTTCATCGACGCCGACTCCGACGACGCGACCCTGGACGCCCTCTGGCGCGAGACGCTCGAGCGCTCTCCCGTCGCAGCGACCCTGCAACGCCCCATTCCCTTGACGATCGAGCGCCGCTCGCACTGAGACCGATGCCGCGACCCCTTCCGCGTTTCCCCGTCACGACCGTCGGTAGCTGGCCGCGCCCGAAGGAGCTGCTGCTCGCGCTGAAGCGGCAGAGCCCCGAACTACCGCGGCTGATGGACGAGTCGGTGCTGGCCGCGCTCGCAGCGCAGGAGCGCGCGGGCGCCGACATCGTCACGGACGGAGAACAGCGCCGCGACAACTTCACGTCGTTCCTCTCCGAGCGCGTGGAGGGCTTCGAGCGGATGTCGATGGCAGACTTGCTGGACCACGTCGAGGACAAAGCCGCCTTCGAGGCGCTCTTGCAGACCCTCGATGTGCCCGCGTACTCGATCCGCAACAACGTCGCAGTCGGCCGCCTGCGCGCTCGGCGCCCGCTCGTGCTGGACGACTATCTCTTCTTGCGCGAGCACACGGATCGGGCCATCAAGGTCACCCTTCCGGGGCCGTACATCCTCGTCCGCTCCGCGTGGGTCGAGAAGCTCTCGCGCCGCGCCTTCCAGAGTCGCGATGAGCTCTGCGACGACGTCGTCGCTCTGCTACGCAATGAGCTGCAAGCCCTCTCCGAAGCCGGGGTGGACGTCGTGCAGTTCGACGAGCCGGTGCTGACGGAGCTCGTCTTCGCCGGCAAGTCCAGCACCCACACGTTCATGTGCGCGGCGCTGGCGGCGAGCGCGAATCCTCTGGGTGAGCTGGAGCTCGCCGTCGAACTGATGAACCGCGTCGTCGCGGGCATCGAAGGCCCGCTGCGAGCGGTGCACGTCTGTCGCGGCAACTGGAGCCGAGACGAGAAGGTCCTGCTCAAGGGCAGCTACGACGACCTGCTGCCCCACTTGGCGCGGATGCAGGTCGACCAATTCGTGCTCGAATACGCGACGCCCCGCGCAGGAGATGCCTCGCTGCTAGCCGGCCTGCCCAAGACCGCGCACATCGGCTTCGGCGTCGTCAATCCGCGCACGGACGAGCTCGAAGACCCCGATGCGATCGCCGCGCGTGTGGCGGGCCTCGCGGCGGTCTTGGGCCACGAGCGCATCCACCTGAACCCGGACTGCGGCTTCGGCACCTTCGCCGAGCGCCCGATGAACTCGGCGGCCCGAGCCGAGGACAAAGTGCGAGTCCTGGCCCAGGTCGCGCAACGCCTGCGGGGTTCGACGGCGTAAGGCCGTGCCTTCAGCGCGTCAGTTCAGGAACGGGACTTCGATCCCGTTCGTGGCATTGAAGCCGAGCGGGCTCGTCGGGTCGCGGTGGACGAGCTGGAACAGCCAAGTCGTGCCCGCGAGGAACGTCCCCGCACCGGTGGAACCCGCCGTCTGGTCCAGGTCCACACGCAGCGTGCCGTTCGCTTGCACCGTGCGCGGCGCGAAGCGCCCGACGACGGTGCCAGCGAGACACAGGATGCCGTCGCCGAAGCGGAAGGGCGCTCCGAGCGCGCCGTACGCGTAGAACGCCGCCACGCTGGGCGGCAAGTCGCGGGCCCAGAGGGTCATGTCGTTCGCGGCCGGGCGGCTGGAGCCCGTCGCAACGAGGGTACCTGCGCGACCCGTCGAGTTCGCGAGCGACGGGCAGACCGAGCGCGGCTCGTCGAACAGGTCGAGCATCGTCGTCCACCCGCCCGTGCTGTTGAACACACCAACGCCGAGCGCAACGGCGTGCGCATCGTTCGCAGCGACGCCGTCGCTCCACGTAGGCCAACCGGCCGCTGGGATGACCACTTGCGAGAGCGTCACGGTCCGCGTCCGCATGTCGAAGACCTGCACGCCGTTGCGGCTCACGAACAGCGCGCGTGTGCCATCGGGTGTGAAGTCGACGTCCTGCGGTGCGCCGAGGAGCTGCAGGTTGCTCTCGAAGACCGGAACGGGGCCATCGATGCGATAGACGCGTCCGATCGGGCCAGCCTGGCGGACGAACATCGCGGCGGCGTGGGTGGGCGTCAATGCGATCGAGTCGAGGCCCGCGCCGAAGCCCGTGACGATGCTGGTGACATCGACCTCGCCCAACGGGAGCGTTCCGCCGACGGCGATCGAGGAGATGTCCACGACACCGAGCCGCTGCGACGTGCGGGTGACGAGGCGCGCTTCGTCCGGCGTCACATCGATGTCGTGCGGGTCGCCGAACTGGAGCATGCTCGCGCGCGCGCCGAGCAGGTTGTACGCCTCCAGCACGGCCCAGCCGACGGGGGTCGCCGAGCGACCGAACGTGAAGATCCAACTGTCGGTCATCACGATCGAGTCCATCGCCGAATCGGCGAACGGCGCGACGGGCTGCGCAGGGGTCTGCTTCCAGACGAGGCGCGTGTTCGCGCCGTCGAGCCGATAGAGCGCGACTTCGTCATCGCTGCGGACCGCGCACCACTGCCCGTCGGGGCTCGTCGCGAGGTCGTGTGGGTCCCCGCCGAGGCGCTCGCTCGGCGGCGACTGGTACACCGCGCGCGGCGGGCCGCCCGCGGGCGGCGCGAGCTCGATGATGGCGACGGTGGTCTCGCCGTTGCGCGACTCCAGGGCGACCGCGTGGTCCGCGGTGACTGCGATGGAGTCGACGGCGCTCGTGAACTGCACGTTCGGACTGGCGAGGTCCAGCAGGACCGCGCCGGTCACCAAGTCGATCACTTGCACGGCGGCGCCGCCGCGCACGCACGCGAAGCGCTCGAGCGGATCGATGGCGACGTCGTGGCTGAACTCGCCGGGGAACGTCTCGGCGAGCCGCGCCGTACCTGGCACAGCGAGGTCCAGGATCTGGACGTTCGAACCGACGATCACCGCGCGCGTCGCGGTCACCGCGACGCTGTCGGAGCTCGGGCCGCTGCCGAACGTGGCGGTGGCTTGGTACTGAGCGACCTCCGCGCCGGTCTGCAAGTCGCGCACGACGGCCACGGTCCGGGCCGTGGTCATGCGCAGGACCGCAAAGCGGCCGTCAGGAGTCAGCGCGACGTCGTCCATGCCGAGGCTCGTGAGCTCGGTCTCCTGGACATGTTGCGCGTGGGCGGTGGTGATGAGAAGGAGACCCAGGATTGCGGGTCGCCAGGTGGGGTGCAGGGTGTGTCGCAAGGCGTGTTACCGAGACGATCGAAGGAGGACTGCCAGGTCCGATGGCCCCGTAGCGCGGCGCAGCGTGGTCGGTCACACCGCCGCCCCCCCGATCGGCCGTTCCACAACGGAGCACGGCCGGAGGTCAACGACGCCGGACCTCGGGTTCGTCGCGGTGCCGCCCCGGCTTCGCGCCGGTCGCGGGCAGCGCTTCGGCCAAGACCGCCCCGAGGGCGTCGATCCCTCGCTCGAGGGCCGCGACGAGGCCTCCGGCGCGCAGTCCGTCGAGCACGGCGCGATCCGCCGTCAGCCACGCCCCCTCGCCCGCCGCAGCGTGTGCAGCTTCATCGGCCAGCACGACCACGCGCTGCTCGAAGAGGCTGACGAAGAGCAACACCGCGCTGCGCTGCGGATGGGACGTGATCTCGAGGCGCTGCAGCTCTTGCAGCGCCTGCTCGTCGGCGACCTCGGTCGCACGCAGCTCGCGCACGAACCCGCGCCGCAGGTCCGGCAGGGCCTCTGCGAGCCCGTAACCGAGCGCGATGAGCACCGTCTGCAACGCGACGAAACCGAGGGGCCCGTAGGCTGCGACGGTCCCAGCGAGCGTCAACGTGCCGGCAGCGCACAGCGCGAGCGCGCACTTCCAGGGCGCGTCGGGGTGCCGGTCGGACGCTTCGACGACGACCACGACGATCTCACCGTCCGTCTGCGCTTCGAAGGCGGCGACGCGCTCGGCGAGCGCCGCGCGCTCCGCTGTGCCCAGCGCACCGACCGCGCGGTAGCGCCGCTGACGCCAAAGCGCCCGCGACACGACCAGGGTGAGCAACGCCACGAACAGCCACGGGCCGTAGCGCGCGCTGTCGTCGAGCCAATGCCCCTCCAGGCGATGCCCGACGGCCTCCCAATCACCGAGCACCGGCGCCACACTCGCAAAGAGACTCACCATCCGCCCGAAGCGCCTCCGCCGCTGAAGCCACCGCCGCCGCCGAAGCCACCGAAGCCGCCGCCGCCTCCGCCGAACGAACCAGGCCGCCCGATCACGATCGGCCCGAAGCCACCGTAGCCGCCACGCCACGCCCGCGGACCTCGCCCGCGCTGGTGCAGCGCGAGGACGATGAACGCTGCGACGACCGCGAACATCACCCAGTCCGCGGCGCGGTCCGAGTCGGACCCGCTGCGCTCGAGGGGTCCGTAGTCTCCGCCAGCCGCGGCGTGCAAAGCACGGATCGCAGCGTCGATGCCGCCTTCGTAGTCGCCAGCGCGGAACCGCGGCGCGAGCACATTGCGCAGCACTCGACCGGCGACCGCGTCGGTCAGTGTGCCTTCGAGCCCGCGGCCGACTTCGATCCGCGTGCGGCGTTCGAGGGCTGCGATGACGAGCAGCGCGCCGGCTTGGGTCTCCGCATCACCGATGCCCCACGTGCGCCCGACGCGCAGCGCGAACTCCTCGATCGCGCCGCCTTCGAGGCTCGGCACCGTCAGGAGCGCCAGCTCATGTCCGCTGCCGTTGCGGTACGACTCCATGAGCGCCTCCAGCTCCGCCTCTTTCGCCGGCGAGAGGAGGTCGGCGAGGTCGGTCACCCAGCCGTCGTTCGCCGGCACCTTCTGGGGCGCGGCGCTCGCCCGCAGCGGCGCGACGAGCGCAGCCGCTGCAGCGAGCATGAGCAGCAAACGGCTCAGCGCTGACCTCCGAAGTCGATCTTCGGCGCTTCCTGGACGGACTCGTCGAACGAGAGCTGCGGCTTCGCCTCCAGACCGGCCCAGCCTGCGATCAGGTTCTTCGGGAAGCTGCGCACCGCGGTGTTGTAGCCGCGCACGGCATCGACATAGTCGCGGCGGGCGACGGCGATCCGGTTCTCGTTGCCTTCGAGCTGAGACTGCAGATCGCGGAAGGCCTCTGTCGCCTTCAGCTCCGGGTAACGCTCGGCGACGACGAGCAGTCGGCCGATGCCTTGACCCAACGCGTCCTGCGCCTTCGACCAGGCATCGAGCTGCGCTTGATCCGGCGGACCCCCCGCGGGGAGCTGCACTTGGCCGACCTTGGCGCGCAGCTCGGTGACTTCGGTGATCGTCGACTTCTCGAAGTCAGCGGCCCCTTTCACGGTCTCGACGAGCTGCGGGACGAGGTCGTAGCGGCGCTTGTACTGGTTCTCGACCTCGGCCCATTTGGCGTCGACGCCTTCGTCCGCCGAGACGAGGCCGTTGTAACCCATGACGCCGCAGCCACCGACGGCGAGCAGCAGGACCAGGAGGAGCGTGAGGAACTTGCCCATGGAGCGTTGCGGAACGGAGCGGGGAGGGCGCGGTGCGGGTACTTCAGAGGGTATACGCACCGCGCTCCGGGATATTCAAGGTCGGTCGCCGGCGGCTTACCGGAACGGCGGTTCGTCGAAGGCGCGCAGCTTGCGCGAGTGCAGGCGGCCTTCCGTATCCGAGGCGAGGCGCTCGAGGGCCTCGATGCCGATGCGGATGTGCTCGCCGATCGCCCGCTCGTAGAAACGGTTGGCCGCGCCGGGGAGCTTGATCTCGCCGTGCAGCGGTTTGTCCGAGACACAGAGGAGGACCCCGTAGGGCACACGCAGGCGATAGCCGTTGGCAGCGATCGTCGCGCTCTCCATGTCGATCGCGATCGCGCGCGACTTGTTGAAGCGGATCGCGGACTCGGTGAAGCGCAGCTCCCAGTTGCGATCGTCGGTGGTGACGACGGTGCCGGTGCGAAGTCGCTGCTTCAACCCTGCGCCCGACTCGCCCGTGACGTGTGCGGTCGCCTCTTGGAGCGCGGTCTGGATCTCGGCCAGTGCGGGGATCGGGATCTCAGGCGGCAGGACCGAGTCGAGCACGTGATCCTCGCGCAGGTAGGCATGAGCCAACGCGTAATCGCCGATCGACTGGGAGTGCCGCAAGCCTCCGCAGTGGCCGACCATGATCCAACACTCGGGCCGCAGGACCGCCAAGTGATCCGTGATCGTCTTGGCGTTCGAGGGCCCGACGCCGATATTGACCAGCGTGATGCCGGTGTTGCCCGGACGCATCAAGTGATACGCAGGCATCTGGAAGCGCCGCCACGGTGCGGCCTCGATGCGAGCGCGGCTCTGCGCGCTGCCGTCGGTGATGGTCAGGTCACCGGGAGCGCAGAGCGCCTCGTAAGGCTGATCGGCTCCGATGCGCGTCAGCGCGTATTCACTGAACGCGTCGACGTAGCGGTGGTAGTTCGTGAAGAGCAGGTAGCGCTGGAAGCGCTCGACTGGCGTGCCGCAATAATGCGCGAGACGCTTCAGGGAGAAATCCACGCGCGGCGCGTCGAACATCGAGAGCGCTCGCACGGCTCCGCGCGGCTGCAGCTCGCCGTCGGCGAGTTCGTCGCCGATGTGCTCCAGGTCCGGAGCCGGGAACCAACGCGCGATCTGCGCCGCTGAGATGTCCTGCAGGCCCTTGCCGCGCGCTTGATCCCAGACGTACGTGTACGGGATCTCGGAGCGCGAGCGCGCGACCTCGAGCTGGACCTCGTAGTCGCGCATCAGAGGCTGCAACTGATCGACGAGGTACCCGCGGAAGAACTCGGGCTGGGTGAAGGTCGACGCGTACGTGCCCGGCTGCGTCAGCTTCCCGAAGGCGCGGCTGAACGGCGGGGGTGGGCCGCTCGGGGTGTACGTCAGCCGCAGCTCCGGGTAACAGAAAGCGCCGGCGGCCCGCGCGTCCGGATCGGGCGGAGTGCCGTCTGCCAAGAAACGCGCGAGGGCGCCCGTCAGAGCGTCGACGGAGGTCCGGTACAGCGCATCGAGTGCGTCCACGACATCGTGCGGAGAGCGGAACATGGTGTGCCCCACGGTGTAACCGATCGCACATGCAAATGGGTACCCCGGACCCGGCGGACCGAGGGCACAATGGAAGAATGTTCCCCATGACATCCCGCGCTACAGGTCTCGCACTGGCCGCGCTGTTCGCGGCCGCAGCATCGGCACAGGTCCACCACCACCCGAACGGTCAGCCCTGGAGCCAGCGGGCGCAGGAGGGTCCCGACGCGGAGTGCCCGGGCTGGTTCTACAACCTGGGTGTCACGGGCCTACGGGTGGCCCTGGATGACGCGACGCCGAAGGACCTGATCGTCCGGCACGTGCTCCGTGGCGCTCCCGCGGAAGGGAAGGTGAAGGTCGGCGACCGCATCGTCGGCGCCGGTGGCGCGCGCTTCGAGACGCCGCATCGCAACGGCTACGGGATGGACGTGTTCGGCCCGACCGGACCGATCCTGGACTTCGCCGAAGCGCTCGATGCGGCGCTGGGCGCAAAACCTCGTGTGCTGCACTTGACGATCCTCCGTGGTGAGGAGGAGCGCGACGTCGAGGTGCCGCTCTCGAAGGCCTCGGCGCGCCTCTCGTCCGAGTTTCCGCTGGACCCGACCGCGGATGCGAAGAAGTTCGAGCGCCTCTGCGAGTTCCTGCTCGCGGAGCAGCGCGACGACGGCTCCTGGGGCGATCCGATCTGCGACACGTTTGCGCCGCTCGCGCTGCTGTCGACGGACAAGAAGCCCCTCCGCGCCGCTGCGCTGAAGAACGCGGAGTGGCACGCGCGGACGACGTCGACGGAGGACAAACGCGCGCTCGTCAACTGGTACTACACCTCGGCTGGCATCGTGCTCGCGGAAGCGTATGCAGCGACCAAGGACAAGTCGTTCCTGAAAGAGCTCGCCGAGGTCGTCACGTTCCTGCAGAGCTCGCAGTACCTGTCGCTGGCGCAGCTCGCTCCCACGGTGAAGGAGTCCCACCCACACTCCTGGCCCAAGACCGCCCAGCAGCAACACGGCGGGTTCGGTCACAAACAAGGCTTCGAGGGGTATGGTCCGATCGCGATGGTGACCGGGCAGGCTGCGGCCGTCTACGAGCTGGCGCGGCGCGCCGGTGTTCCGGTCGAGGTCAGCAACATCGATGCCGCGCAGGCGTTCCTCGCCCGTGGGACCGGCCGCAACGGTTACGTCTGGTACGGAGACGAGGTCGCGGACCACGACGGCTGGGCGGACATGGGACGGACTGGCGCGTCGGCGCTCGCGGCGCGCCTCGGCGCCGACCGCAACCCGAACCTTCTCGGCCGTGCGCGCCAACACGCGGCGGTGATGTCGACGCATCCGGAGAGCTTCCCCGACACCCACGGCTCGCCGCTGATGGGGATGGGCTACGCCGCCCTCGGTACGTTGGTGGACGAAGCCGCGTTCGCGCGCATGGTGCGCGCGAACCGCTGGTGGTTCGTCCTGGCCGAGTGCCCTGACGGGACGTTTGCGTACCAACCGAACCGCGACAACGCGGGCTACGGGAGCAACGCGCGTTTGGAGGCCTCGGCGACGGCAGCTTTCATCATGGCGCTGGCACACAAGCGCCTGCTCGTAACCCGCGACTGACCCATGGCGGCTGCAAGCCTTCTGCTGCGATGATCCGTTACGTCGACGTCCATACCCACCTGACCCATCACGCGTTCGAGGGCGACACGGATGACGTCGTCGCACGCGCGGTGGCGGCCGGTGTGGACCGCATCGTCGTGAACGGGCTAGAGCCCCTCTCGAACCGTCGTGTGCTCGAGCTCGCCGCACGGCACGCGGCCGTGCGGCCTGCGCTCGGTATCTACCCGCTGGACGCCGTGAACGGCATCCTGCCGGCCGACCTGCCGTTCGAGACACCGCGCTTCGACGTCGACGCCGAGCTCGCTTTCATCCGCGGCGAGGCCCTGGCCGGTCGCCTCACAGCGATCGGCGAGTGCGGTCTCGATGGTCACTGGGTCAGCTCCGAGACGTTCGCTGAACAAGAGCGTGTCTTCGAAGCGCTCATCGGGATCGCGCTCGAAGCGGACCTTCCGCTGATCATCCACACCCGCAAGCTCGAGGTGCGCGCGATGGAGATCCTCGTGGCGCACGGGGTACAGCGCGTGAACTTCCACTGCTTCGGCGGGCGCACGGCGCACGCGAAGGCTTGGGCCGAGCGTCATGGCTTCTGGTTCTCGATTCCCGCAAATGCGCGGGTCAACCAGGCCTTCTCGAAGATGCTCAAAGAGTTGCCGCTGGAGCGCATCCTGACCGAGACGGATGCGCCGTACCTGCCACCCACCCGCGGCGAGCGCAACGAACCAGCCAACGTCGTTGGAACCGTAGCGCTGCTCGCCGAGCTGCGCGGGCTCACCCTGGAGCGTGCGCAGCTCCAAGTGGCCGACAACTACCGGGTGCTGTTCGGCGAGTGATCCCAATCAACGCGGCGACCCACCGCGCAGGCGCAGCGGCGGCTTCCAGGGCACAAACGCCTCGTCGGGATCGGCGAAACCGGGCCGCAGCGGGCCGATGACCGGGATGTCCTCGGGCCTCGGTGATTCGGTCCATGGGTCGGGCTGACCCTGGACACGACGGCGCTGCAGATTCCGTAGCCCCGCGGCGTCGAGGTTCGAAGCCGAGAGCTCGGCCAACTCCGCCGAATCGAGCTGGACGAAGAGCTCGTGCAGCTCGTGATGGCCGAGGAACGGGTCGCCCCAGTCGGCCTCGATGGCGACGGGCAGACCGAGGCTGCCGACGAACGTGAGGCGCTGCGTCAAGAGCTCGCGATTGGGGTGGCGCGCGAAGAACCGTAGGACCACATCGAGGCGACGGTCGTAGCGATGGAGCGTGACGTTCACCCAGTCCGTCTCGTGCGCGACCATCGCAAAACGCAGCGCGTGATCGCGCGAGAAGATGTCTTGGGTCGCGCGGTAGGACTCGACTTCGATCCGGTGACGGCCGATGCCGTTCGCGCCGCTGGAGCGCCATTGACCGGTCGGAACCTGGACATGGAGCTCGCCGTTGATGTGGCGGACTCGTGCGCCCTCGTACTCGAAGGCCAGCGGGGCGGTGAATGTCCCTGGCGGACAATGCAACAGAGCGTTGCGGGCGAACCAGACGTGCCCGATGAAGTCACGGGCGAGCTCGGACCACCGCTCGTCGAGCAACGCGCCGTCGGCTTGCGGGCGAAAGACGCTCGACCACCGGAAGCGCGCGTCGAATGCGACCTCTGCGATCGCACCTCCGCCGAACGAGGACCAAGCGGCGAGCGCGAGCTCGCCGTGCAGCGGAGCCCCGATGCAGATCGGGAACTCACCCGTTCTTGCGAAACCCGGCCTCGGAGCGAAGCCCCGAACCACCCCCAAGAGCGCCAGCACCAGGATCCCGAGGCGCAGCCCGAGCTGACGGCGTGTCGTCGCTCGCGAGTTGGCTGACGCTGCAGAACCGGGTCCCTCCATCACATGGTCCCGCTGGGAATCAGAGCGCGCGCAGCCAATCTGGCACGAAGGGCGCTCGCTCGGGCGCCGCGATCACCGCGTCGAGGACCGCGAGCAGCGCCTCCTTGTCCTTCGGCAGCGTGCCCGCGAGTGCCAGCGTGTTCGAGGCGTGGTTCGAGCGGAAGACCGTCGCGGAGAGGTCGAGGTGGGCGAGGAATGTACGGAGTTCCTGCGCGAGCTCGACCGGTGAGAGCTCGTCGACCTCGCCGCGCTCCGCTTGTTCGAAGAGCGGCGTCCCTTCGACGGGTGTCATCACGAGGGTGCTGACGAACCGCGGCTGGATCCGATTGATCACTTCAGCGCTGTGTCGTGCATGCTCCCTCGAGCGCGCGCGGTTACCCGCCCCCAGCAAGATCATCGTCGATAGCTTGACGCCAGCGTCCGTGGCCTTCTGCGCGACGCGCACCATCTCAGCGGCATCGACCCCTTTCTCGAGGCGCTGCAGGACCTCGTCGTCGCCGGACTCGACGCCGAGGTAGTAGAGGGTCAAACCCCGCTCGCGCAGGTCGCGCATTTCGTCGACCGTGCGCACTGCCAGGGCCTGCGGCGAGGCGTAACACGAGACGCGGCGGAGGCGCGGGAACGCCTCGCGCAGCGCATCGAGCACCTGGCCCAGGAAGCGGGGCTTGGCGACCAGCGCATCGCCGTCGGCCAGGAACACCTTCGGCAGGCCGGGCGCACGCTGCGCGGCCCAGCGGATCTCTGCCGCGAGCTCGTCGAAGGGCCGGACGCGGAAGCGTTTGTCCCGGTACATCGCGCAGAAGGTGCAGCGGTTGTACGAACAACCGATCGTGGCCTGCAGGATGAGGCTGTCGCCCTCGGACGGCGGCCGGTACAGGGTGCCTTCGTACTGGATCACAGCGAGAAGATAGCGGCTGGTGAAACAGAGTGTTTTGTCTGGAAGCGCCTCTCCACCCAGAAACGAGATCCGGACGGGTTGAGCCCTCGGCCCCGCGCGTCCATTACACTCTTCCCCCGAGGACTCCCCTATGCCGACCACCGAAGACGTCTACGCGCAGCTCCGCCAGGTCTACGACCCCGAGATCCCGGTCAACATCGTCGACCTGGGCCTCATCTACTCCGTCGCGATCGAGGACCAGACCGCGCGGATCGTCATGACCCTGACGTCGCAGTCGTGCCCGGAAGCGCGCACGATCCCGGAGGTCATGAAGCGCCGCGTGAACTCGATCGACGGGATCGAAGACACCGACATCCAGATCGTCTGGCAGCCCCAGTGGGGCCCGCACCTGATCTCCGACGAGGGGCGCAAGGTGCTTGGGATCGGCCAGGACGAGGAATAACCGCGCGAAGAGTGACCGCGCGAGGAATAACCGCTCGAGCCGAGCCGCCCCAAGGTTCGCGGCGGCGCACGCTCAAGGCAGGACGGCGAAGCGCAACGCGACCGTGGCCCGGTCGGGTCCGACGAGGACCCACTCACCGGGCTCGTCCAGCGCCAGCGTCGCGCTGAAGCGCCCAGCCCGCGGACTGACCGACAGGCCGTGCTCTGCGCCCGACGGCGCGACCGCGTAGAGCGTCGCGCCGTCGAAGCTCCGGGCTTCGAACGTGACGCTCGCGCCGGCGACGAGCGCGCCCTCCACCCGCCAGGCCGCGCCCGCGACGTTGAGCACCGCATGGCGCACCCGCGCGGCTCCGAAGTCTCCCAGGGTGAGCTCCACCGGTGTCACGACGCCGCCCGCGAGCTGCACGAGGGCGCGCGGGTCCGTCGCGTGGGTCCCATCCGCGAAGCGGGCACCGGGCACGCGCCACGCAGGCCTCGCACTCCCAATGGCTCCGCTGTCCAGGGTGACGAGGACGGTCTCGTGCGCCGAAGCCGGCAGCTCCGCCGGATCGACGAGCGCACCCGCCGCCGTGAAGCCGCTCGCGCTGTGACGCGCCGACTCCGGGTGCGAGGTGTCGAGCGGGTTCGCCACCGTCGCCAGGTACAGGTGGAAGCGATCCATGCAGAAGTCGGTGCTGCGCCCGGAGAACTCGATCCGGTGGTTGCCCGAGGTCAGCGTGTACTCGGCCTCGGGGTAGTTCCCGTGCGCGAACTCGTGCTGCGTCACCCACGTCCACTGGCCGCGTTGCCAAGAGAACGTCTTGACCCAGTCACCGCCGTCCATGCGCGCCCAGACGTCGTTGGCTTCGGTGCTGTTCGGGTGCTCGTGGCGGTTGTGGATGCGCAGTTGGTACGTGCCCGCTTGCTCGACGTAGAAGTCGCAGGCGAACGTGTCCGTACCCGGGGTCGCAAAGAAGTTGGCGCCGGACCAGCGCAGGTAGCTCGCGCCCGCGAAACCCGCGAGCGCGGTCTCGTGGGCCCACGAACCCGTCGCCCCGAGGGACTCGAACTCGACGACCAGCAGACCGCTCTCCGCCACGAACGCGCCATCGGCGATCGGAGCGACCAGCGGATCCTGTCCACCCTCGCTGCTGCCACCGCTGCACCCGACGAAAGTCAGCCCCACGAGCGCGACGGGGACAGCCCGAGCGATCGATACACCCAGCAGACGATGTTGGACCAAGGCGGGAGCTCCGAGCGGGGACGAGGATGTGCGGAGGAGCCCAGGAACCGGCACCCGCCACCACCTCCGCCACCCTCGACCCGACAAGGGCCTCAACCTGAGCACTGCAGGCGCACGGTCTGTACCGGTCTGAGGCCGAGCGGCCGAGGTCTGCTGGGTACCAGGTACGATTTGGCGGGCGCGCCCCTTTGACTCTTCTGTCTCGCCTGTGCTCCTCGAGCGCCCGCCAGATCGTACCTGGTACCGTTCGATTCGAACTTCCGCAGGCGGTCTGCGCAGGCTCCATGCCCGCTCCGCCGAATCAAACGGTACCAGGTACGCCTTGTCGCGCGTAGGAACGACAAAGGCGAGACCCAAGAGCAAAGGGCGCGCGCCAAGGCGTACCAGGTACCACCATCACTGCAGGACGTCGAGGTTCCCAGCCGGGCCCGGGGGCCGAGCGTTGGGGTTCTTCTTCAGCTCTTCTTTCCAGGAGAGCATGCGGGCTTTGGCGCCCTCTTTCTCCGCCTCTTCGATCATGCCCTTGCGCTGGTAGAAGATCGAGAGCGAGGTGTGCGCGAACGGGTCGTTCGGGTCGAGCTCGACGATGCGTTGGCCCACGGCGATCGCATCGTCGAAGCGGCCGAGCTGCAGGAGCGCCATCGCTTTGCCGTGCAGCGCATCGGTCCAATCCGGCGTGAGCGCCAGCGCCTCCTCGTACTTGAGGATGGCGGCCTCGTGGTCGTTCTTGCCGAACGCCTGGAGGCCTGCGAGGTACAGCGCTTGGCGGCGCTCTTCGAGATCGGAGCTCATGGTGCGCACAGTATAGGCCGCACCACGAGCTCCTTTCCGATCACATCACCGGTTCGATGCCGAGCGCGCCGAACTTCTTCTCTTCGAAGTTCTTGCGGAACATATCGCGAAGCTTCGTGGCGGCAGCGTCGTAGGCGGCGCCGTCCTTCCAGAGGCCGCGCGGGTCGAGGACCTTGGGATCGACCCCCGGGCAGCTCGTCGGCACCTTCATGCCGAAGATGGGGTGGGTCGTGTAGGTCATCGTCGGCGCGTGCAGGTCACCGCGCAGGGCCGCGTTCAGGAGCGCGCGGGTGTCCTTGATCGAGATGCGCTTGCCGATCCCGTAGGGGCCGCCGCTCCAGCCCGTGTTGAGCAGCACGCAGCGGGCTTCGTGTTTGCCCATCATCTCCGCGAGCAGCTTCGCGTAGACCGGCGGGTGCTGCGCCATGAACGGCGCGCCGAAGCAGGCGCTGAACGCGGCCTTCGGCTCGGTCACACCGACCTCGGTGCCCGCGAGCTTCGCGGTGAAGCCCGAGACGAAGTGGTACATGACCTCTTTCGCCGAAAGCACGGCGATCGGCGGCAGTACGCCGAACGCGTCGGCGGTCAGCAGAACGATCGTCTGCGGGTGCGGTCCGCGCGCGCCAGCGGCGACGTTGGGGTTCGCGCTGAGCGGATACGCGATCCGCGTGTTCTCGGTGATCGAGTTGTTCGTGAGGTCGAACTCCTGCGGATCGGTGTCCTCGATGCGCTTGCCGGGCAGCGCCGGCACGTTCTCGATGACGGTGCCGCGGGTGCTGAGCGCGGCCGCGATGATCGGCTCGGCCACTTTGTTGAGGTCGATCAGCTTCGCGTAGCAGCCGTCTTCGAGGTTCGAGACCCCCGCCGCCGTCCACGCGTGTTCGTCGTCGCCGATCAGCTCGCGGTCGGGGTCCGCCGAGAGCGTCGTCTTGCCCGTGCCGGAGAGGCCGAACAGGATCGCGCCGTCACCCTTCGCGCCGACGTTCGCCGAGCAGTGCATCGACATGATGCCGGCGTCGGGCAGCAGGTAGTTCATGATCGTGAACATGCACTTCTTGTTCACGCCGCAGTAGTCCGCGCGCCCGATGACGAGCACGATGCGCCGGCGGACGTCGGTGATCACCGCGCGGCCGCTCAGCGTGCCGTCGCGGTCCGGATCGGCATGGAAGCTCGGGACGTTCAAGAGCGTCCAGCGCTTGTCGTCCGCGTTCGCGATCCCCGCCACCGCCTTCGGGAACATGTTGTGCACGAACATCGCGTGCGTCGCGTACTCGCCGACGAAGCGGTACGGCACGGCGTACGACGGGTCGGTGCCGCAGAACACGTTCTGCACGAAGAGGCGCGCGCCCTTCGTGTTGAGGTGCGCAGCGACGCGGCCGAGCAGCCCCTCGAACTTGGCGGGGTCGAACTTCTTGACGTCGGCCTTCCACCAGATCTTCTGCTCGAGCTCCGGGTAGGCCACCATGAAGGTGTCCGCGACCGGGCGCCCCGTGCAGGACGGGTCGCTGTAGAAGACGAGGGGTCCCTCGACCCCGAGCTTCGTCGCGTAGGCCTTGCGCTCGTCGTCCGGCCCGTTCGGGCGGATGCGCCCGCGGTCGTTTGCGAGCGCCTCGTGGAAGAGCTGCGTCTTGTCGAGGTCGACGCGGTACTCGACGGACTTCAGTCCGAACTGACGCTCCAGGTCCTCACGGTGGCCCATCGGGGGGTCCTTCTTCTGCGCTGGGGTGGCGCCTCTGCAAGGGCGGCAGTGGGCCGCCTGCTCGGGCGTTCAAGGCGAAAGAAGGTACCCGTGGCAGGGGCCAGGGGCAACCGGGGGGGCCGAGACCCGGCCCCCGTGCCCCCTATCGAGCCGCTTCGTAGCCCGCCCGGTACCAGGCGAGGGTGCGCTCGAGGCCCTCGCGCCACCCCACCCGGGGGGCGTACCCGAGGTCGCGGCGGGCCCGGTCGAGGCTCGCCAGGCTGTGCCGGACGTCGCCGGCCCGCTCGGGGCCGAACTTGGGCTCGGCGCGGACGCCCAGCACGTCCGCCGTCGCGCGGAAGAGCTCGAGCAGCGAGATGCGCTCGCCCGCGCCGACGTTGAAGACCTCGCCCGAGCGCACGTCGCCGTCCATCGCCGCCAGGTTCGCGGCGACGACGTTGTCGACGAACGTGAAGTCACGCGTCTGGCCGCCGTCACCGAAGATCGTCGGTACGCGGCCTTCGAGCAGCGCGCGCGCGAAGATCGCGATCACCCCGGTGTACGGGCTGTCGTCCGCCTGGCGCGGGCCGAAGATGTTGAAGTACCGCAGCGCCACGGTGTGCATCCCGTAGCAGTGCGCGTAGACGCGCAAGAGGTGCTCCCCGGCGACCTTGCCCGACGCGTAGGGCGAGAGCGGCATCGGGACCATGTCCTCGTGTTTGGGCAGCGTCTCGGAGTTGCCGTACGCCGCCGAAGACGCCGCGAAGACGAAGCGCCCCGCGCCCGCGGCGCGCGCGGCCTCCAGGAGGCGCAGCGTGCCGTTGACGTTGACGTCGTAGCTGCGGACCGGGTCCTCGACGCTCTTCGGCACGGAGACCTGGGCGGCCTCGTGGAAGACCCCGTGGACTCCGACGACGGCGCGCGCTGCAGCCGCCGCATCGACGATATCGCCGCGCAGGACCTCGACGGGGGCGCCGCTGCCGCACTCGCCCACCGTGAGGTGCGCCAGGTTCACGTCGCGGCCGGACGAGAAGTCGTCCAGGATCCGCACGCGGTCGCCGCGCTGCACGAGGGCGGTGGTGATGTGGCTGCCGATGAACCCGGCGCCGCCGGTGACGAGATAGAGATGGGCCATGGATCGAGGGGCCAGGTTACTTGGCGACAGCGTCGTGCGCCGCCATCCTTGTGTCGGCCGTGACACTGCCGCCGCTCCACTTCGATACTGCGCGCCTGCGCCTCTTCGTCCCAGGGCCGGAGCACGCGGAGCGCTTGCTCGAGTACGCCCTGCGCAACCGCGAGCACCTGCGGCGCTGGGAGCCGCGCCGCGGGCCAGAGTACTGGACCCTCGGCCACTGGCGCCTCCAGCTCGAGGCGGTCCGCGCCGAGGCCGAGCGCGGCGAGGGCTACCGCACGGCGCTCGTCTCACTGGAGGACACCGCTGGGCCGGTGCTCGGCATCGCCAACCTGAGCCAGATCGTGCGCGGCGCGAGCCAATCGGCGGTGCTCGGGTACTCGGTCGACGCGGAGTACGAGGGCCTCGGGCTCATGCGGGAGGCCCTCGCGGGCCTCGTGCGCTTCGGCTTCGAGGTGCTGGGGCTGCACCGGGTGCAGGCCCTGCACCGGCCGGAGAACCTGCGCTCGGCGCGGCTGCTCGAGGCGCTCGGGTTCGAGCGCGAGGGGCTCGCGCGGGCCGCGCTCTTCATCGACGGCGCATGGCGCGATCACGTGCTGACGGCCTTGGTCGACCCGCGCGGCCGACCGCCGGTGTGAAAGAAGAGGACCCGCCGGGTCAACCCGGCGGGCCCCTTCTTGACTCATCGGAGTCAGGATCCCCAGCACAGCTCGTGGCTGCACAACCCTGAGCCGCGGCGGCGCCGCGACCGAACGCCCGCGCGGAAAAAAAATTGGCCGATCGGGGCGCGCGGAAAAGAGCGCAACCCGGCGTCCGCGGTCGGACGTCGGGCTGCGCTGCTCTCTCGGATTCCCCAGACGATTCTCTGCTCTCTCAGTCTCTCTCTGCTCTCTCTCACTGCTCTCCAGGCGGCTCCGCTGTGCGCCCCGGCTCGGCGGGCCCCGCTCGCGCAGGGTGCCAGGCTCAGGTCGCGTCGGCGTCCCCGTCCAACATCCACCAGCGGGATCCCCGCGGCGACCGAACGCGCTCGGGCGAGAATCTGCCCGTGCCCGCCGCGCGCGGTGGGAACACCAAAGCGAGCGGGCCGCGCTCGCGCGCGGCCCGCTCCAGGGTGGGAGTTGCGATGTCGGTGCAGCGACCACAGGCGTCGCCGCAGGGTGGAGAGCCGCCGCGCGCGCCGCACCGAACGCCTGGCTCAACCGCGGCCGAACAGACTGACCGACTGGTTCTTGCGGATGTCGGTGACCTCGGACCAGAGGATCTCGCCGGTCTTGATGTTCACGGCGGTCATGTAGAACTGGTAGTAGAGGTCCTTGTACTTGGTGCCGAGCGACTCGAGCGAGCGCCCGCGCGCCTTGCGGATGTCGGACAGCGCGCCGTAGACGACGACGTCCGCGCCGAGCTGGTTCCCGAACTGCTTCGCCATCGCTTCGTCGACGATGCCGCTGTTCTGGAAACGCACCTGCTCGGCGATCTCGTCCTGGCCCGCAGCTTCTTTGCCCGCGACCCAGCGGAACTTGCCGATCTTGTGCAGGCGCGGCTGCATCTCGCGCGAGATCTGCGCCGTGTTGATGTGCTCGCTCGTCTCGTTGGCGATGCCGCCGAACACGGCGATGACACGCAGGTCGTTGCCCTTGCCTTCGCCGTCCATGTAGGAGAGCGCCGGCGCTTTGGCGAACGAATCCGCCATGTACTGCGCAAACGACTGCATGTCGTAGGAGCCCCAGTCGATCGTGACGGTCTCTTGTTTGTCGGGGTCACCGTAGCGGACCGAGCTGCATGCAGTGGCCGCGCCCAGAGAGAGCACAGCGAGCAGGAGGTTCTTGAGTTTCATCGTCGTGGGTGTGGAGGGATCTCTTGTTCAGGGCGCGGAGACCCGTTCGCCGCCGATCGCGTGGGCGTACACCCGCCCGCCGAGCGAGCGGACGAAGACGAACATGGTCTCGCCAGGGGTGAAACGGAAGGTGCCGAGCTCGACGGACTGGCCGCCGAGCACGGAGACTCCGAGGTGCACAGGTTGGTCAGGTGTCACGAACGCACGCGCGCCTTGCCACGTCGCAGGCAGCGTGCGCCACGCGCGCAGATCAGCGCGCTCGGTGACGATCGTGAAGATGTCGGCGGCGAGGCCCATCAGCGCGCCTTGTTTGCCGTTGTCGCGCAGTTGGTCGGCGAGCTGCCGCTTCATCAAGCCGCGCACCGCTGACTTCGTCGCGAGCCACGCGATGCGGTCGGACAGGTTCTTGGCGGCGACGCTCGAGACGTCCTCCAAGAGCGACGCTTCGAGGGTCAGGCCTTGATCGCGGAACTCCAGCGCGAGCGTGCCGCCGCCGTCGCCTGCGACCGCGGTGGGCACGGCCCACGAGAAGACCCCGTCGGGCAACGGCACGTCGATCTTGAGCTCGCGCTTCGACGGCCCCATGCCCGCACCGCCGATCAAGACAATCGATGCAGCGCCGCTCGGGCGTTCGAGGTCGGGCCCGAACGCCGCGACCCATTGCGCTTGATCGTCCCGCCGCCCGAGGCGCGCGGAAAGCCGCACGAGCGCGCGCGCGACGAGCTCGCCGCCGAGCCCCTTCTCGTGCAGCCGCTTGTAGTCGATGTACGCCTCACCCGGTTTGTCGGCCAGCTCGTACGCGACGGCGGACAGGAAGTGCGCGAGCCCGCCGGCTGCGTACTGCGAGTCGTAGAGCTGCTCCTCACCGACCATGAGCTGGTCGACGCGGCGCGCTTCGACGAGCACGCTCTCGGCTTGCCCCAGCGCGAGGTACGCCAGCGCAAGGCACGCGTGCGCCATCGCGCGCTCGTACCCCTCGCCCATGTAGCTCTGCTGGCTCTCGTTCAGCGCAAACGACAGGAGCGACTCGCCGACCGACTCGACGCCGATCGCGGCGCGCTCTTCGATGTCCTTGACCGCGTCGAGGGCCGCGTGGAACCGGTCGCGGGCCGCGGCGAAGTCGCCGCGCACAAACGCCGCCGTGCCGCCTTCGACGCCGCGCAGGAACCCCGACTCGACGACCTTCGGGTCGCTGAAACCGGCTTCGGCCCCGGCGAAGTCCCCGGCCTCGAACTGGCGCAGGGGCCCGGCGATGCGCTCGTTGTACGTCGCGCAGGCGACGCAGCAGAGGAGCGCCGCCGCTCCGAGCGAGCGGAGGGGGGCCGGGGGTTTGGCAGCCTTCGGGGACACGCGGGGGTGGACAGGTACGTTACGCACGGGGCGCTCGGATCTTCACCCCGCCGGTACCTTCGGCCCAGTACATTCGACCGGGGAGGCCCCTCACGGTAGCGAATCGGCCGCCGGGCTCACCCGTCCTGGCCGTCCCCGGAGCGCACGCTCTCGGGCCCGACGAACCACTCGACGTCGTCCCTCGGGGCCCCGACGTCCGCAGACCCCGGCGCCGCTGTGTAGACCCGCGTCTGCTGGGTGGCCTTGCCGAACGCCCGCTCGACCTGCGTCACCGAAGCGCGGTTCGGCGCGTCGCGGACGGTGACCCGCAGGTCCTCGTCGCTCGGCACGAAGAGCGCTCCACGCCCGTCGGCGTCCAGCGTGAGCGTGCGGGTCACCCCGGGGCCGGCGCCGCGCCGCGGGCGGCGCGCCGCGGTGGTCCGCGGCCACGCCTGGGCCTCGACCACCCCGAACGCGAGGCGCCCCTCGGGGCCGGAGGCCGTGATGTCGAGGCGCGCGACGGCCAGGGCCACCTGGACGTAGTCCTGGGGCACGAGCCGCGGCTCTTCGAAGTACGCGCCGGGCACAAACGGGCGCTCGACGAGCAGCAGCGAGACCCCGGTCGGCCCCCCGTGCAACACGGCCTGGCCGCCGCCGTCGAAGGTCGCGCGGGTGCTGCGCCAGACGATCGCGTCGCGGAGCTGGGGCTCGGGCTGGCTCGGCCGCAGGTCGACGCCGAAGCCGTCGCCGTCGGGGGCCGCCGCGACCGTCGGGTGCCAGGTCAGCGCCGGCCGCGCGGCGCTCTGCGTCGCTTCGATCCCCGGTGGCTCGAGGTCGTCCGCGAAGGGCGCGAGCGCCGCGGCGACCTCCCGCGGGTCGAAGTCAGCGGGCGCACGGCCGAGCACCCGCAGGGACGTCGCAAAGGGCCGCAGCTTGAAGGGGACCGGAACGGCGTCTGCGTCGGCCCCGACGGTCACGATCGCGTAGCGCGGGTGCTGACGCTCGCGCAGCGCGATGACGACCCAGTCGCCGGGCCGCGGGGCGCGCAGGCTGTACCTCCCCGCCTGCACCGGCGCGAGGTCCGCGAGGCCGAGGGGCTGGGGCTTGCGCAGCCCGGAGTACAGCGCGAGCGCGACGTGGGTCGCTCCGCTGGCCTCGCCGGTGAGCAGCGCTCGGTAGGGCTCCAGCGTCAGGTCGACCTGGAACAGCGGGACGTCCGTCCCGTGGTCGCCGGGCACGATCCGCGGCGAACCGAGGGGGACCACCCCCTCGAAGCGCGCGTAGCCCGGATGGTCCGCGACGGCGACCACGGAGGCGCCGGAGAAGAGGGTCGGGTGGAACTCTGCGAGCCCGATGCGTAGCTCGGCGCTGCGGCCGAGGGGCACGCTGCCCTGCGCCACCGCATCGCCGGGCTGCATCCGCAGCTCGACGCGCACGTCGCGGCGCAGCGCGACCTCGCCGAGCGCGACCGGGGCGCCGCGGCCCACGACCGACACGGAGAAGAGCGCGTAGGGCCCGCCCGTCGGCGGGGTGGCCTCGGCGGGGCGCTCGGGCCGGCGTGTCTCGGAACGGGACGGCGGGCGCTTGGCCGGGCGCTCCGGCGCCGGCTCGGGGGGGGCCTTCGGGGTCACCCGGGGCGCGGCCCGGACCGGCTCACCAGAGGCGACCGCCGCGGGCGCCGCGAGCGACGCCGCAGCCTCGGGCAGCACCGGCGACGCCGGCGGACGCCCGTCGGAGCTGACGGCCTCGGCGGGTTCGGCCGCCGCCGGCGCCCGCAGAACCCAGGCCGCACACAACGCAGCCAGCGCGACGAGCAGGATCAGGGTGCGTTGCAGGTTCATGGCGAGCAGGCTGTGCGCCGGGCGACGGTGGGACGCCTCGCCGTGCCGGCGCTTCCCCGGTGCGGCACCTGAATTCCGATGCGAATTGCGCCCCGCGGACCATAGATTCCGACCCTATGACCCAACCTGTCCACGACCTCGCTGCGGTGGCCAAGACGATCCGTGGCCTCGCGATCGACGCCGTTCAGAAGGCGAACTCAGGACACCCCGGCATGCCGATGGGCATGGCGGACGTCGCGGCGGTGCTGTGGACGGAGTTCCTGCGGTGGAGCAACCGCGAGCCCGACTGGGCCGGCCGCGATCGCTTCGTGCTGTCGGGCGGCCACGGGTCGATGCTCCTGTACTCGCTGCTGCACCTGGCGGGATATCCCGTGACGCTGGCGGACCTGCAGCGCTTCCGGCAGCTCCACAGCAACACGCCGGGCCACCCCGAGTTCGGCGAGACCGTCGGCGTCGAGACGACGACAGGGCCGCTCGGGCAGGGCTTCGCCAACGCGGTGGGCCTCGCCATCGCGGCGCAGATGGAGGCCGCGCGCTTCCAGAACCCCGCGTTTGCGACGCGCGTCTTCGTGACCGTCGGCGACGGCGACCTGATGGAAGGCATCAGCAGCGAAGCGGGCGCGCTGGCGGGCCACCTGCAGCTCGGCAACCTCGTCTGCCTCTTCGACGACAACACGATCACGATCGAAGGGCATACGGACCTTGCGACGAGCGAGGACATCGGCGCACGTTTCGTCGCGCAGGGCTGGGACGTGCACCACTGCGACGGTCACGACTTCGCCTCGATCCGCGCAACGCTCAAGAAAGCCACGGCGGGCGGCGCGCGTCCGCAGTTGATCTGCTGCAAGACGGTGATCGGCAAGGGCAGCCCCAACAAGGCCAACACGCACGATGTGCACGGCGCGCCGCTGGGCAAGGACGAAGTGCAGAAGACGAAGGCCAACCTAGGCCTGCCGGACACGGACTTCTTCGTCGACCCCGCGGCGCTCGCGACGTTCGAGGCTGCGCGGACGCGCAACGAAGCCGCGCGCGCGGAGTGGCACAAGGGCCACGCTGCGTGGCTTGCGGCAGACCCGACGCGCGCAGCCGCATGGCAGCGCTTCCGTAGCCGCGACGTGCCGCAGGACCTGCTGACCCAGCTCGCCGCGGTCGCCGGCGCCGAGCCGAACGCGACACGCGCGCTCTCGGGCAACATCGTGCAGAAGCTCGCGGAGCTGTGCCCGGGCCTCGTCAGCGGCAGCGCGGACTTGGATCCGTCGACGAAGACGCGCATCAAACAAGGCGGCTCGTTCACGGCGAAGGAGCGCACGGGCCGCACGCTGCACTACGGCGTCCGCGAGCACGCGATGGGCGCGATCCTGAACGGCATCGCGCTGCACGGCGGTTTTGTGCCGGCGGGCAGCACGTTCCTCGTCTTCGCGGACTACATGCGCACGCCGATCCGTCTGGCGTCGCTGATGAAGATCCCGGTGGTCTTCGTCTTCACGCACGACAGCTTGATGGTCGGCGAAGACGGCCCCACCCACCAACCGGTCGAACACCTGGCGACGCTGCGCATGATCCCGCACGTGCACGTCTTCCGCCCGGCAGACGGCAAGGAGACCGCTGCCGCGTGGACCCACGCCGTCACGCGGCGCGACGGTCCAGTGGTGCTCGCGTTGACGCGGCAGAACCTGCCGGCGCTGCCCCATGCCGAGGGCTGGGACCCGAGCGCGGCGCTGCGCGGCGGCTACGTACTGGTCGAAGCGACCGCAGCGCGCGCGACGCTGATCGCCACCGGCGCGGAGGTCGGCCTCGCCGTGGCAGCCGCGACGTTGCTGGGCCAGCGCGGCGTGCCGACCCGCGTCGTTTCGATGCCGTGTGTGGAGCTGTTCTCCGCACAGGACGCGGCGTACCAGAAGCAGGTGCTCGGCGCCGCGCCCGTGTTCGCGTGCGAGATGGGTCGCCCCGAACCGTGGTGCGTCTTCACGGGCCGCCTCGATCGGGTCATCGGGCACTCGGGTTTCGGCGCCAGCGCGCCCGCCGGCGTCCTGGCCGAGCACTTCGGTTTCTCGCCGACGAACGTCGCCGAGCGCGTGCTGGCCGCGCTCTGAACCGCGGTCAGTTCCAGCGTGCGTTGCGGCCGACGGTCACCATCAGCAGCACGAACACGCCGTAGAGCGCTGCGAGCGCGAGCAGCGGTCCCGCGGCGACCGCTGCTGCGAGCGTCGGCCGGCCCGCCGCGGCGCACGCGACGGACGCGGCGGCGAGGCCGAGCAACGCCGCGAGCGGCACGAGCAACGAGCGGCGCCCGCTGGAGCCGGGTCCGTGTTGGAGCGCAGCGGCCGCCAGACTGGCGAACGCGAGCACATCGAGGCCCCACGCCGCGCCGAGCGGTGCGTTCCCGCGCGCGGCGACCCCGATCGCGGCGAAGGTCGCCAACATGCCGCCCGAGGTCAGCGCGAGGCCCCCGAGGGTGTAGGAGCCGAAGAGCGCTCCGTAGGGCAACAGCCACGCGGCGAGCCGGTTGCGCCACGTGACCTCGCCGACCTTCGCGCGCGAGAGAACGAGCGCGCCGAGGCCGGCGAGGGCGAAGGACGCGGCGAGGACCGCGAGCAGCGCGGTCACGAAACCGAACCGTTGGAACGCTGTCGCGCCGAGCGCCACTGCGGCGGCGGAGACGACGAGACGCTGGAGCCAGTGCATGAGCATGGTGTCGTCATCCGGAGGGGAGCCGCCGTGTGCCGCAAAATCCCCGGAAGCCGCGTCACCACGCGGCGCGGAGGGCCGCCCAGACCACGGGCAGCGTCACTGCGGTGCACAGCGCGTAACAGAGCCCGAGGCCCACGGCGAGCCGCCGGTCGGCAGGGCGCGGGGTCGCCTCGGACGCGAACGCCTTCGACCAGAGCAGCGCAGCGAGCGCGATGACCACCGGCTCGAGGGGCGCGCGGAAGCGCGAGATCCCGAACATCAAGAGCGGCACGACGACGTGGGCGGCAGCGAACGCAGCGAGGATGCGCCGCTGTGCCGGAGCGGCCAGGCCCTTCGCCAGCGCGCGCAGCGCGAGCAGGAACGTCCCGATGGTGCACAGGACCGCGCCGAAGGTGAACCCACGCCGCAGCCACGGGCGGCTCGCGAGACCGGGGAGCTGGCCGAGGCGCGCGGCGCGGTGCAAGAAGGACTGGGCCGAGAACAGCTCGCCGAGGTGCACGATGCGCGAGCGGAGGGCCCAGCTCGGATGATCGCGCAGGACCTCGCGCACGCGCTCGGGGGCGTACGCGGCGAGGCCTCCGCTGGCGGCGAGCACCTCGGGTCCCGGCACTTCGGGGCCGCTCGCTTCGAGGGCGCGCCGCAGCGAGCCGAGCGGCGCCGCGTAGATGTCGGCATCGCTGAGACCTGCGCGCTCGAACGGGATCGGCGCGCCGCTCCAGCCCAGCACGATGTTCGCAGGACCGGTCCCCGAAGCCCACTTCGAGCGCCCTGCGAGCAGCGTCTGGTGCACCGCCCATGGCGCCAGCACCGCGAACGCCAACGCGAGGATCGCAGCGGCATCGACGGCGCCGCGCTGGATCCCCTTGCGGCCGCGCGCCCACAACATCCCGCACACGAGCGCGAGGATCAGCAGGAGCCCCGCGGCGCGCACGAGCGCCGCAGAGCCCAGCAATAAGCCGGCGATCCACGGCAAAGACCGCGGGCTCTCCGCCACCCGCACCCGACGCGCGAGCAGCGCGAGCGCGCTCGTCGTGAGAGCGACGAACGGGGCCTCGGTGAAGAGCAACGCGCCCCAGATGGCGACCGCGGGCGAGAGCGCGGCGATCCAACCGGCGGCGAGCGCCGCGCGTCGCCGCCCCTGTCGACCCTCGCCGAGCTCCCACGCGAGCGCCATCGTCGCCGCGACGACTGCGGTGGCTGCGACGACGTTGACCGCGCGCATCCAAGCGAGCCCCGCCTCGGGACCGAAGAGGTCCGACAACCGCGCCAGGATCCACGGGAACGCTGGCGGCCACTCACCGGTGTAGACGCCGTGCTCGCGCCACATCGCGGCCAGGCGCCGAAGGGTGGCTTCGTCACCCAAGAGCGGACCACCGCTGGCGTCGTACGCCAGGAGCGCGCGCAACACCAGAGCGACGGCGAGCGGCAGCGCCAAGACGAACCAGCCGCGCGCGGTCACCGTTCACCACCGCGCTGCAGGAGATCCGGCCGATAGGCGGCAAGGAACGCCTTCTCGGCCGGTCCCATGTCAGCGAGCGCGATGTCGAGCGCAGCGCTCGGACGACCGGCTTCGACCTCGCGCAGGACGAGGCCGAACAGCGCGCGCCGCGCCGCGATCGAACCGGCCTCCGAGCGCACGGTCTCGACGAGCTCCGCGTCGCTCGGCGCGGCGCGCACTGCGAGTCGATCGACGACGAATAGCGCGCCGACGAGGGCTGCGGCGAGCGCGAGCGAGCGGGCCTCGGGCGGGGACATCAGGGCGCAAAGCGTACCGCGACCGCGTTGGTCATCCGACCGAGCAAGCCGTCGCGGTACACGAACTGCACATTCCACGCGCTCCCGGGCTCAGGGGTCCAAGCGTTGAAGCCGGGCCCACCGACGGTGCGCACGACGGGGAAGACGATCTGTGTCTCACCCGCGGGCGCCACCGCGAGGCGCAGGCGCAGCACCGAGCCGCCGAGGCAGAAGTACCCCGACAGCGCAGGCCAGCGCGTCTGTTCGGTCCCGGCCACGAAGACGCCCACGGTGCCCGAAGGCAGGCCGGACACGTGCGCCCAGAGGCGCTGTTCGGCGGGGATGAAGCTGCCGAAGAGCTCGAGCCGCCCGACGGCGCCGGTCGAGTTCGTCTGGCTGACGCAGTAGGGCAGCGCGACGAAGCGACCGTATTCGGCTTCGACCTCTTGGCGGAGCAGCTCGCGGTCGAGCACCCGGACGGCCGCGATCTCGCCGGCGCCGCCCATCGCGAGCGGCGCCGGCGGCGCGAGCGCGTTCACGCCGCCGAGCGCTCCCTCTTGGCCGAGGAGCGCCCACATGCCATCCGCCCCCCATGCGACCGGCGCGCCGGCGGCGACCTGGCCGCGCTCGATCCCGTCCTGGTAGACCGTGACCACCCCGTCCGCGGACAGGGTGACGGTCAAGAGCGTGAGGCGCCCCTCGCACTCGTAGAGGTCCACGTCGAGCGCGGCCTGGCCGAGCGAGCTGTCGCCTCCGACGCGCACACAGAGGTCGTCGAAGCGACCAGGCATAACATCATCGCCGAGCTGACCGAGGTCGCCGACAGACAGGGAGAGGCCGCTGAGGTCGTCGCCGAAGTCGAGCAACACGAGCGCCTTGTCGAGCGCTGGCGGGATGGTCCACCACAGCGAGACGCTGCCCTCGCCGGGACCGTAGCCGTTGAACTCGCTCCCGGTGCGCACGAGGCGGAGATCGGGGCTCGGCGTGGCGCACTGGATCGCGCTAGCGGGTGCACCGACGGGCCGCGCGGGCGCAGCGGGCACGACGGCGAGGTCGAACTGCGGATCGAGGTCGTGCACCGTCCACGCCGCGGCGCCCATCTCGAGCTCCGCCCAGGAGTCCCCGTCGAGCAGCAGCGGTGCGCCGGGCAGGCCGAGCGGCGCGCGCCACGTCGGACGGACCCGGAGCGACGCCGCCGCGGGGCGGCGCGACGCGAGGATGTCGGCTTCGAGCGCTTGCCGCGCAGACTCGAGCTCTTGGACCTCCTGCGGGTAGAGCGCCGCGACATCGGTCGTCTCGCCGATGTCGGTCGCCAAGTCGTAGAGGGCGCCGAGGCGCCACTTCAGCGCGCCGCGGCGCACACCGTCGACTGCGCCGTTGGGCCCCACGAACCCGACGATGTCCTCACCGGGGGGCATCGGCAGCCCTTGGCGCACGACGCGCTGCACGTCGCGGCCGTCGTACATGCCGGGCGCGGGCGCCGCTCCATCGACGATCGACAGCAACGTCGGCATGAGGTCTGCGACGAAGAGGGGCTCGTCGAGCACCTGCCCTGCCGGTACACCCGCTGGCCAGCGCAGCACACACGGCACGCGCACGCCGCCTTCGAGCGTCGAACCCTTCCAGCCGCGGAGCGGTCCCGCCGTACCGGCTTGGTACGGGCCGTACGCCGCAGCGGGTCCGTTGTCCGAGAAGAAGATGACCAGCGTGTCGTCGGCGATCTGCAGCAGCTCGAGGCGCTGCAGGAGCTCGTCGATCCCCGCGTCGATCTCTTCGACGCCGTCGCCGTAGTCGCGCCCTTCGGCGCTCACCCCGACGAAGCCCGGACTCGGGGTCACCGGCGCGTGCGGCAGGTGGTGCGCGAGGATCGCGAAGAACGGACGCTGCTGCTGCACCGCGCTGTCGATGAATGCAAGGGTCCGGTCGGTGAACGCCCGCGTCCACGACGCGGGATCCTCGGAGACGATCGCCGGGGCCTGCGAGTCGAAGAGGACGTCCGGGCGGCCCAGAAGGCCCCACGGGGTACCGAACCAGTCATAGAACCCTTGCGCCGTCGGGAGTTGGTCCGGGGAGTCGCCCAGGTGCCACTTGCCGAAGAAACCGGTGCGGTAACCGCGGCTCCGCAGCTCCTCCGCGACGGTCACTTCACTGGGCGGCATGCCGCGCGACGACCAAAAACTCAGCGGGCCGTCGATGCTCACGCGCTGCGCGTAGCGACCCGTCATCAGCGCTGCGCGCGTCGGCGAGCACGACGGATGGACGTAGAACGACGTCAGCTTCGCGCCTTCCGCCGCGACCCGATCGAGCGCGGGTGTGGCGATCGTCGGTGCTCCAAAGCACCCGATGTCGCCGTACCCTAGGTCATCGGCGATGACGAGCAGGACATTGGGTGTCTCCTGCGCAGACGCAGGTAGGACGAGCACCGCGGCCAAGGCCGCGGCGGAGCAGAGGTGACGCATGGCGTTCAGGACGGACAGACCCGGTGAAGGGTACGCCGCTCGAAGGCGCCGCGTCCATGCTGCGCCCGCTGCGGAGGCCGCGGATGCGCGCTCGGGTCCCGAAACGGGACCTGAGTGTGTCCAAACGGTCACGGCCCCCGCGACGGGCTCCGACGAGCGCGCGCTCCGTGCCGGCGCTCAGTTGAAGTCGTACACGTACGACAGCCGCGACTTGTTGACGATCACGTACGGCAGGTCGAGGATCTTCTTCAGGTCCTGATCCCCGTGGTCCTTGAAGCCGCGGATCTTCGGGTCGCGCATCACGAAGAATCTGCGCGTGGCCTTGTCGGTCACTTCATACGCGCCCGCCCGAATGAACCCGCCGAGCTCGATGTTCAGGTTGCCCGTGTAGAACACACGCACCTTCTGCAGGTCCTGCTCCTTGCCCAGCGCCGCGCGCGAGCCATCACCCGCCTCGTCGAGGAACTCGTGCGCGACGAGGACCTCGTCCAGGTTCATGTGCAACAGCGGCGTCTTGATCTGCTCGCGCGAGTTCAAGTCGATCAGCGTGCAGTCCCGCACCCGCACGAACGTCTTGCGGTGCTCGTCCAGCAGCTTCGAGAGGCGCGTGTACTTGTGCTCGACGTTGCCTTTGATGAGGAACGCGTCCGTCAGGAACAGGTCGGAGCAGAGGGTCAGCATGGCCGGTTCCAGTCGTGATCGACCGGATCGGCACAGACCTTGAGGCTCGGCTCGTAGACCCGAGGGATCCGCCCGGTCCCCCGGCGCTAGCGGTGTCCTGGGCGGCGCGCGGCGGTCGCTCGCACGGTCACAGGCTCGTAACAGCCACCTCTCGGAACCGAGCGCTCCCTGGGGTCGCGAAGTACAGTCCTGAGCCGGAGTCCCCGCGTGCCGCGCCGCCACCTGCTTCGCCTCGTCCTGGCCGTGTCGGCCCTCGCTGCGGCTCTGGGTCTGCTCGCCGGACTCCAGGGCCGCACGCCGCTGAGCGGCGGGGTGGAGAGGACACCGATCCAGGTCGAAGGGGCGCAGCTCGAGGACCCAGGATCGGTCGGCGTCATGGACGCTACGGCCACGACCGGAGTGCGGTCGAGCGCGGGCCCAGCCGCGCTCGCTGAGCCCCCGGGCTCAGCAGTGACGCGGGTGCGGGTGTGCGTCGTGGACCCGGAGGGACGCGGCCTGCCTGGGGTCGCGGTCCGTGTGGCGATCCCAGGGAGCTGGGGCAGCTTCAGGGACCTGCGGGTCGCTGGGACGGATGCGGCGGGCTGGGCTGCGTTCGAGGGTTACGAGCCGGGGCCGCTCTGGGCCGAGGTCGACCCAAGGTCGTTGACCGGGGGGCGCGCAGCGCCCGTTCGGGCCCAAGGCGTGCTCACGCGCGAAGCGCCGCTGGAGCTGACGCTCGTTTGCCCGGGCACGGGCACGGTGGAGGGCCAGGTGCTCGGCCGCTACAGCGATGCGCGGCGACTCGGCCGGGTCCACGCCCAGCACGTCGACGCCGCTTGGCCGAGCCGCAGCGTCGACCTCGACGCTGCCGGTCACTTCCGCTTCGAGGGGCTGTACGAGGGCCAGTGGAGCCTGTGGCTCCGCCCCCTCGACCGGCGCACGTTCCACGGCCTCGTGCTCGGAGGGCCGCGTGAGGTCGAGGTGCTGCCGGGGACGGTCGTACGGGCGGACCTCGGGACGGAGACCAGCGGTCAGCTCCTGCGCGGCCGCGTGCTCGATCAGGACGCGCGCGGCCTCGCGGGCCTCCTCGTGCGCGCGGATCAGCCCGCCGAAGTGAAGGGCGACTATGTCTGCCAATTCAAAGGCGATGGACGGGCCTTTGCGATCACCGATGAAGCCGGCGCCTACGAGCTGGGCCCGCTGCCCGCTGGCCGCTACGTCGTGCAGGTCGGCGACCGTCACGGGTCGAGCGCGGTGACGCGCGATGCGGTGCTGCTGCAGACGTGGCCCGAGCCGTTTTTTGCCCACACGGCCGACAACACTGAGCACATCACCACCGTGGAGCGTGTCCTCGACACCGTCGCGTGGCGCATCACGCTGGATTCGCCGCAGGTCCCGGCCGCAGCGCTGAACGCAGAGATCGGTTGGTGCCGACTCTACAGGGATCCTGTCGGCGACTGGTGCTTCGTCACCGCCAGAACACTGCGCTCGTTCACGCTCACGGTGCGCGGGGCTGGCCAGGAGTGGCGGCACAAGCTCGAAACACCGGCGGATGCGGTCGAGGTACGCCGAAGCATCACGCTCGGGCAGCGTTGAGGTGGGCCGGAATCCGTGACTCGGCCCTCTGGCAGCTCTGTTGCTCCACGCAACTAACGAGCGACCTCCGTCGCGGCGCGCAGCGCCCCCACGAGGTAGAGCGAGCCCGTCACCAGCACCCAGTCGGCGAGCTCCGCAGCGCGCTCGAGCGCGGCGCTCGGATCGGGGTGGACCTCGGCGGTGAGGCCCAGGCTGCGAGCGGCGACGGCGACCTCGTCGGCGGTGCGGTGCACACCGGTCGGCAATGTGGTGCAGACGACAGGTCCCGCAAGCCGCGCGAGGGGCGCCAGGAGCTGGCCGAGGTTCTTCTCCGTATGCACCGCGATGACGGTGGCGCCGCGGCCGGTGAGGCGCGGGTCGCGCAGGGCTTCATCCAGAACGAGCGCGAGGCTCGACGGCACGTGGGCGCCGTCGAACAGGACCGGTTTGCGGCCGCGGTGGCGCAGCTCCATCCGACCTGGCAGCGCAGTCTCTGTCGCGAGCGCGTCCGAGAGGAGCTCGCCAGAGAGCCTGCGGCCGTCGACACCGGCGCGGCCGAGCGCGCCGAGGCTGTCGAGCGCCGCGCGCGCAAGGCGGAGGTTGCGCGAGAGGATGGGCTCGCCGGGGGTCGGTGCGACGACGGTCAACGGGATGCCGAGGGCCGCCGCGCGCTCGTGCGCGACGGCGCCGGCTTCGTCGTCCGCGGAGAGGCTCGTCACCGCAGGCGCGCCCGGCTTGAATATGCCCGACTTCTCGCGCGCGATCGCTGCACGGGTCGAGCCGAGGATCGCCGTGTGCTCCAGATCGACGTTGGTCAGCACGCAGACGTCGGGCGCCACGATGTTGGTGGAATCAAGACGGCCGCCGAGGCCGACTTCGATCACCTGCGCGTCGAGGCCTGCGGCGCGGAACGCCTCAAAGCCCGCCAGCGAGACGAGGTCGAACCACGACGTCGCGGCGCCGGTCGCGGGATCGTCTGCGGTGAGCCCATCGTGCGCTGCGAGCACGCGCTCGAGCGCCGCCGCGAACGGCTCGTCCGCGATCGGCGCCGGGCGCGCCTCGCCCGCGCGGGGCAGGAGAACGCGCTCGTTGAGGCGCTCGACGTGGGGCGACGTGTAGACGCCGGTGCGCAGGCCCGCCGCCGCGAGGCCCGCGGCGACGAGGGCCGACACGGAGCCTTTGCCCTTGGTCCCCGTGACGTGGACCGTCAGCCGGCCGAGCTCGGGGTGCCCGAGCCGCAGCGCGAGGGCCCGCACGGGCCCGAGGTCCTGGCGCCAGCCCTGGTTGCGGTCGCGGCGCTCCCAGTTCTGTCTCGCATCGAGCCACTGGACCGCGGCCGCAAGGCGCGGGGAGGCGCCCGGAGGCGCGCTCGAAGAGGCCGATTTCGGGCTGCTTTGTGCCATTTCGATAGGAAGTCGCAAATACCTGGGCCGGAGGTGGCCCCGCGCCCGATACGCCCTACGGAAGGAACAGGGACCGGCGCGGGTGACCCCGCGGCTAGGGCCTTGTGGGACAAGGCGCCCCCACCCCACCGGGGACGCCGGCAGGAACGAGACGATGGCTGACCTCCTCCACCGCATCAAGATCTTCGTGTACCGGCTGGGCGAGCCGGGCCCCGATTATCTCTTGCTGAAGCCCGCGCAGGGGCTCGAAGGGCTCTGGGGACCCCTCCAGGGCGACATCCGCTTCGACGAGAAGCTCGAGGGCGCGATCCGGCGCCGGGTCCTCGAGGACACCGGCCTGACGCTGCCGGCGCAGCTCGTGGACCTACAGATGCCCGCGCGCTGGGTGCTGGGCGACGAGCAGGTCATCGAATGGACCTTCGGCTACCAGGCCGCGGCCGAGCTCGACGCGCGCCGACTGCGCCGCGCGTGGGCGGCCCACCGCTGGGCGACCTTCGAGGAGGCCTACCCGAGCCTCGGCCTCGACCCGGACCGGGCGGCGATCATGCGCCTCCATGCCCACCTGAGCGCGGCGTAGGCGCCTGCGACAGCCCGTCCGTGCACCGAACGGAGCCCGCGGACGTGACCCGGAAGTGAACTCCGGCAACTCGACCGTTGCCGCGGGGCCCGCCGCGCCGATGATAGGGGGATCGCCGAGCCCCACGGCGACCCCCGCGCGTGCTGCAGCTCCTCCGCTCCCTGTCGAAGAACCGCCGCTTGATCCAGGACTTCGTCGCGCGCGACCTGCGCGCGCGGTACGTCGGGTCGAGCATGGGCTTCTTCTGGTCGGTGCTGTTCCCGATCATCAACCTGTTCGTCTACATGTTCGTCTTCCGCGTGGTGCTCAACACCCGCTGGAGCGACCACCAGGGCGCGACCACGGTCGCGCTCATCATGTTGGCGGGCATCGTGGTGTGGTCGGCCTTCGCCGAGGCGATGTCGCGCACGACCAACTGCCTCGTCGAGAACTCGAACCTCATCCAGAAGGTCGTGTTCCCGAGCGAGGTCCTGCCCGTCTACATCGTCGCGTCGTCGCTGCTCAACATGCTGATCGCGATGCCGGTGGTGCTCGCGGCGGTGGCGTACCACATCTGGATCGACCCCGAGACCGATCCAGCACAGCTCGGGCGGATGCTCGCGGCGGGTGACCCAGGGCTGCGGCTCGGCGTGACGCTCATCGCGCTGCCGTTGCTGGTCCTCCTGCAGGGGCTCTTCACCGCGGGCCTCGGCATGTTCTTCGCGACGTTGAACCTGTTCTGGCGCGACACCTACCACCTGATGGGTGTGGCGACGACGGTGTGGATGTTCGCGACGCCGATCTTCTATCCCGCGCACATGGTCGAGCGCGAGGGCTTCGGCTGGGTGCTGGACCTCAATCCGATGCACTGGCTGATCGCGTGTTACCGCGCGATCATCATCAACAACACGTGGCCCGACCCGGCGCTGCTCGGGCGCTTCGCCCTCGCGACCATCGTCACGCTGGTCGCCGGCACGACGTTCTTCTTCCGCCAGAAGCGGCGCTTCCCCGACCTGCTTTGAGGACCCATGTACCAGTCGAAGGCGTCCAAAGCAGGTAACGCGGACAGCGGCGGCGGCTCTGCGATCGTCGCGCGCGGGCTCGGGAAGGCGTACACGCTGTACGACAAACCGATCCACCGCCTCTACGATCTGATGTTCCCGTGGAAGCACCGGGGGCGCGAGTTCTGGGCCGTCCGCGACGTCTATTTGGACATCGCGCGCGGCGCGACGGTCGGGATCATCGGCGAGAACGGCGCGGGCAAGAGCTCGCTGCTGAAGGTCCTGACGGGGATCACCCACCCGACAGTCGGCGAGGTCCACGTCAACGGACGGATCGCTTCGCTGCTGGAGCTCGGCGCAGGTTTCCACCCCGAGTTCTCGGGGCGCGAGAACATCCGCCTCAACTGCTCGATCCTCGGCATGAGCGACGAGGAGATCCAAGAGCGCTTCGAGGACATCGTCTCGTTCAGCGAGCTCGGCGATTTCATCGACCGCCCGGTGAAGACGTACAGCTCGGGCATGCACGTGCGCCTCGGGTTCTCGGTCGCGACCAGCGTCGATCCCGACATCCTCGTGATCGATGAAGCGCTCGCGGTCGGCGACGAACACTTCCGAGGGAAGTGCACGAACCGCCTCAACGAGTTCCAGGAGCGCGGCAAGACGATCCTGTTCGTCTCGCACGACATGGGCGCGGTCAAGTCGATGTGCCAGCACGTGATCCTCATGCACGAGGGGCGCGTCCTCGAGCAAGGCACCGCAGACCAGGTCGCTGACGAGTACCTGAAGCGCGCCCACGCGCGCGGCAACGAGCGCCTCTCCGCGATCAACCGCACGGTCGACGCGTATCCGCGTTGGGGTTCGGGCGAGGTCCGCACGGGTGAGGTCGAGCTGTTCGGCGCGGACGGCCGCAAGACGAACGTCTTCGACCCAGGTGAGCCCTTCCTCGCGCGTGTGCACTACACGGTGCACGCGGATTGCTTCGAGCCCGTGTTTGGCCTGGGCCTCTACCGCTCGGACGGCACGTACATCAACGGCAGCAACCACTTCTGGCGCCAGCACCCAGTGAAGCTCGGCGCGGTCAAAGCGGGCGAGTCCGGTTACGTCGAGATGGCCTTCGAGAGCTTGCCGCTCCTGCAGGGCCAGTACTACCTGACGTCGTTCCTGTACGACCACGGCAAGCCGGCCCCGACCCCGATCGACCACCGCGAGCACGTCGTCACCTTCGAGGTGCTCGACGCGGACCGGATGCAGCACGGGATCCTGTTCCTGCCGACCCGGTGGAGCGTGCACCGGCGCGGCGCGGACGGCGCCCTGCGGTCGTTCGACTCGGCCGAGTGAGCGCGATTCTCGCGCCATTCCGGCGCTCTCTGGTGGCTCCAACCGCGGGCTCCGTGCGAACCTGCAGGGGCCCATGGACCGCCACCTCGCGCCCCTCGACCAGCGGGTCTTCCTCGATGTGCTCCGCCGCGAGGGCGAGCTCGTCGAGATCCAGGCCCCCGTCGACACCGACCTCGAAGTCGCCGAGATCCACCGTCGGGTCATCGCCGCCAACGGCCCCGCGCTGCTCTTCCGGAACCCCCGCGGCAAAGCGTTCCCCGTCGTCACGAACCTGTTCGGCACCGCGCGCCGCGTCGAGCTCGCGTTCGGGACGAAGCCGCTCGAGGTCGTGCGGGATGTCGCGCGTTTGCCCGAGGAGCTCCTGCCGCCGACGCCCAAGCGAGTCTGGGCGCAGCGCGGGCTGCTGCGCGACCTCCTGCGCGTCGGGCTGAAACGCGGGCGCTCCGGCCCTGTCACCGCGCACGCGGCGACGCCGCCGCGCCTCTCGCGACTGCCTGCGCTGCGGACGTGGAAGCGCGACGGCGGGCCGTTTGTCACGCTGCCGCTCGTGCTGACGGAGAGCCCCGTCAACCACGTCACGAACCTCGGCATGTACCGCGCGCAGGTCTTCGATGACGACTGCGTCGGTCTGCACTTCCAGATCGGCAAAGGCGGCGGCTTCCATCTGGCCGAAGCCGAAGGCCTCGGTGTGCCGTTGCCCGTCGCGATCCACGTCGGCGGCCCCCCCGCCGCGGTCCTCGCGGCGATCGCGCCGCTGCCCGAGCACGTGCCCGAGCTGCTGCTCGCTTCGTTGTGCCTCGGGCGCAAGCTGGAGCTGGCGCGACATGCGGCGACGTCGCTCGCTGTGATGGCGCGCTCCGAGTTCGTGCTGGTCGGGCGCGCGGCGCCAGGCGCGCGGCGACCCGAGGGCCCCTTCGGGGACCACTACGGCTACTACTCGGAGACCCACGACTATCCCTTCATGCGCGTCGATGCGCTGCTGCACCGCAAAGACGCGGTGTGGCCCGCGACGGTGGTGGGCAAACCGCGCCAGGAGGACTTCTTCCTCGGCGACTTCCTGCAGGAGCTGCTCCTGCCCCTCGCCAAAGTCGCGATGCCCGGCGTGCTCGACCTCTGGAGCTACGGCGAAACGGGGTACCACGCGCTCGCAGCCGCGCGGGTGCGCGAGCGCTACAAACGCGAGGCCATGACGAGCGCCCTGCGCATCCTCGGCGAAGGCCAGCTCGCGCTGACGAAGTTCTTGCTCGTCGTGGACCGCCCCGTCGATCTGCGCGACTTCACGGCGCTCCTGCGGCACATCTTGGCGCGCGCGGACTTCCGTACGGACCTCTTCGTGCTGTCCAACGTGTCGATGGACTCCCTCGACTATGCAGGGCCGAAGATCAACGAAGGCAGCAAGGGTGTCCTGCTCGGCCTCGGCGACCCGATCCGTGCATTGCCGAGCGAGTTCAACGGGACTCCACACGCGGGCGTACGCAGCGTGTCTGTCTTCACCGACGGCGCGCTCGCTGTCGAGGTCGGTCCGTGGCGCGCTGACGATGGAGCGGCGCAGCGCATCGCGCAGGACCCAGCCTTTGCGGAGTGGCCGCTGGTCATCTTGACCGACGACGCACGCCGCGCGACGAAGAGCGCCCAGAACTTCCTGTGGACGACGTTCACGCGCTTCGATCCGGCGCGGGACCTCGTCGGACGCTCGGTGGATCTGATCCACCACCACGCGGCGTTCACGCCCCCGCTCGTGATCGACGCGCGGATGAAAGCGTGGTACCCGGAGGAGCTCTTCTGCGACCCCGAGACCGCGGCGACGGTCGATCGCCGCTGGCGCGAGTACTTCCCCGACGGCAACGTCGAGATGGGCGACTCGGGTCGCGGCCACCTCGACTGAGGTTCCAGGTGGCGCGGCCGCTACTCGCGCAGCCACGCGAGCGCAGCGGCTAGGCTGGCGCTGGCGTCGGGCATGGCGAAGCCATGGCCCCCGTCGAACTCGACCAGCTTCACAGCAGCGCCGCTCGTCTTCAGCCAGCGCTCCGCGTCCTGCGCGAAACGCAGCGGCGTGATGTAATCGGCGCGGCCTTGTTCGAGCCAGACTCGTTTACCGGCGGCGTGCTGGGGCTTCAAGCCCTTCGCGCGAAAGACCGATGCGAGGACGTAGGCGCCCGCAAACGTCGGGTCGTCTGCGATGAGCGTCGCGTAGGCCGCCGGTCCCCCTGACGACCACGCGAACAAGAAGGCCTTGCCGAGCTTCAGCTTCGTGTCGCTGCGCAGCGCTGCGACGACCTCGCGCGCGAAGCTCTCGACGGAGAACTCGGCTTTGTACTGCTTCTGCACGGCTTCGGTGACCCAGACCCAGTCGCGCGCTTGTTTGGGGTTCCACACCGGCGCCGAGAGAACGACGAAGACGTACCGATCGAGCAGGGGTGTCGCGAGCTGGGTGACCCAAGGCGCAAAGTCGTTGAGTTGGCCGCTGCCTCCCGGCAGCACCACCACGAGCTCACGCGGAGCGTCCGAGGCAAGCTCCGCACCGAGCACGAGGAAGCGCTTCTTCGGGTCTCCATCGATGGAACGGACATCGGGCACGGGGCGCTCAAGCAGCTCGCGGGCGAGGTCCGGCAGTCGCAGTTCCAGCGCCGTCGCAAGCTGCGCCCGGAACAGCTTCCAGCGCGTGAGGTCGTTGCGCTCGAAGTAACGCTGCTCCAAGCGCTCAGGCATGAGGTACTGGAGACGGGCATCGTCGCGCGCGATCGCCAACACCATGCTCTCCGCGGCATCGGGCCCATCCATATCCCAGCGCACGAGCGCGGCATCGACGGCGAGGTGGTGGAAGTAGCTGTGCTTCAGGGGCTCGGCGTAGTCTTCCACAGGGTACGCAGCGAGGGCAGCCGTGTAAGCCGTGCTGGCCTCGCCCGGGTCGACCCCGAGGAAGAGCCGTGCGCGGAGCTCTTCAACGCGCCAAACGAGCCCAGCGGGCGGTGACTTCTCGATCCAATCTGCGAGCAAGCGGGTCGCTTTGCGCACGACCGCCGCATCGGGTTTCTCGGCCCCGAGGTACGGCTCGAGCTTGGGGCAAAGCCGCTTCTTGTCGCGGTAGACGTCATCGTCGAGGGTCCTGCCTTCGAGCGCGCTCCACTCGCGTGCCGCCGCCTTCATGAGCTCCGACGCCGGGTCCCCCGCGCACACAGGCGCTGCGAACGCCAGACACGGTGACGCTGCGATGAGTGAAAGGAGTTGCATGGTGAGATGTAGTTCTGCAGGGTTCGCACGGAGTCCGGCTCAGTCCGCACGCGCCGTCCACTCGATCCAGTAGGCGTTGCTCTGCGCTTCTGTTGCGGTGGGCTGAGCTTCGGCGCCGAAGACTCGCTCCAACTCGGCCGGGGCGAAGGTGTGGCCGCTTCGCGCCAGAGCATGCGCCGCCGCGAGGGCGAGCTTACGCTCGGATGCGTTGAGCAATGGCAAGAGCGCTCCGCGCGCGGCCGCCGCATCGAGGCCCGCGAAGGGTAGCCAGTGGAGCGCAGCGCTGCGCTCGTCTTGCGCGTTGGAGGAGATCAGCCGCAGCACCGCAGCGCAGAGGTGCGGCGATGGACAGACTTCGTGTGCATCGAGACCGAGCGCAGCCAGCACGCGCGCGTTCGGTGGTTCGACGTGTTGGAGCTCTAGGTCGATTTCTGCTGGCGGAGTGACTCGGCAGCGCTCTTGAAAGCGCTGACCGCTGCGGAGCAGGACAACACGACGATCGAGCCCCTCGGTCTCTCGGCGCCAATCTCGGTAGGCGCCCGGGTCCGCCGCGAAGTCGCGGAGCGCGTAGGGCTCCAGGAAGGTCCATGCGTATGCCCTGACCTCTGCATCCTCGTCTCCGGCCACCCAATCGACGACATCGAGGCCATAGCTCGCGCCCTCGTTGAAGATGAAGGGTTTGGCGAACTGCTTGCGCCGCTCGGCGTCGAGCAGGGGATAGATGCGCTGCGCGAGGCTCGCGCCACGCGCGGCAGGCAGCTCGATCAAGCGCGCGCCGGCGGAGAAGACTTGCGAGTACCCACGCGCCGCACGGTAGAGCGCCAGCCAATGGCGGAGCTCCTGGTCATCGTCGGTGGCTGCGACGTCGACCTTCGATTCGGGAGCGGCGGACGCAACAGCGCTCGCAACCTCGGCGCGGAACGGAGCGATGGGTGCGGGTTCACGCCGCCGGTGGCTGAGCTCTGCAACCTCGGTCTCGGCAATCTCGAGCGGGGTCGGGGTCGCTCCAGGGGCGCTGCGATCGGCGTCGTAGTTGGCCCAGACGGCCCCGCCCACCGCGAGGCCTGCGACCGTGAGGGACGCGAGCGCGGCCTGGCCAGTCACGTGGACGCCGCCGCGAGCCAACGCCGCTGGCAACGGAAGGGCGGGCGGGACGTGAGCGCCGAGGATGGCTGCGCGCAGCGGTGCAAGGCCACGTGGCTCCGCTGTAACGAGCCCTGCGCCGAAGGCTACGCCGGTGGGCAGCAGCGCGCGCAGCAAGCCCAGACCGCGGTGGATGCGCACATGCAACGCGCCGGGGCTCACGCCGATCTGAGCCGCACGGTCTGCCGCCGGGGCACCGCTGAAGAGGTGCGCTCTCACGGCTTCGCGGTACGTGCCCGGTAGCTCCTCGACCTTCGCGGCGACGATCGCTCGCAGCTCGCGTTGGGCGGCCGCCGCTTCGGGGGACTCCGGGGCTCGTCGCTCGATGTCCTCCATGAGCCAGCCCGGATCCGGGAGACGGTGAGCGTCAGCCCGCAGTCGGCGCAGCTCGATCGCGAGCAGCCCGAGGAGCCACGGCAGCACGCGACGGCCTTCGTCGAAGTGCTCGGCCTTCTCCATCGCAGCCAGGAACGCGGACTGCACCGCGTCTTCGGCGAGCGCTTCGTCGCCGCGCGCAAAGCCGCGCGCCACCCGCATCAACTCAGGGGCGACCGAGTCGAAGACCGTCGACAGCGCCGCGGTGTCACCGCGGCGGCGGTAGCGCCGGAATGCAGCGTCGGGGGTGGGCTTCGGGAACAAGGCTCCCATGACGACATCCTCTCCTCCCGACGGCCTCGCCGGGACTTACCGAGATTCCCACAAATCGCGCTGGGCGCGACTCGAAATCAGCGCGCGCCGCGCAGTTGGCGCAGCAGCGCCGGGCGGAACGTCTCGAGCATCGGCAGCTCGCCGCTCCACGTCGGCGCCTCTTCGACCCAGCGGCGCAGGCAGAGCGCCGAGGCAGCGAAGGGCTCACTTTCGAACACGCTGCGCTCCTCAGGTCGCATCGGGCCGCCCTGTTCCTCGAGCGACGCCCGCGAGCCGATGCTGAGGGTGGCCGCATAACCGGGTTCGAACGCGACCAACCAGCGCTTGGCTTCGACGTGCAGGCGGATGGGCTCGGTGATCGCTTCCGGGTAGACGCGGGCGAGCCAGGTCGCGCCGAGGCGCTCGTGCGCCGTGCGCGCCGACACCGAGGCGTCCACGACATCGCCGAGCGGGTGGCCGACATCGTGCAGGAGCGCTGCGACGACCTGGGACTCCCGCGCGCCGTGGATCCGCGCGAGGGCGGCCGTTCGCAGGCTGCGCTCGAGCAGGGTCGCCTTCCCGTCGTAGGTGCGGCAGCCGACGGCCAAGAGCCATCCGACGAGCTCGTCGACGAAACGTGGACCGTCGCCGGTCCAGCGAGGCGCCCAAGCGATCGGGCGCGCGGTCGAGGTGGGCTGGGGACGAACGGCGGGTCGCTCGAGGGTGCTCACAGCCGGTCTATCGGCTGAAGCCGCGGACTTCTGCAGCCCCCTGGGCCACATCAGCCGCTTTTCCGCGCCGAGGATGGCCGGAGAGGGCTGCGCGAGGGTTGCGAACCCGCCTGGATTGCGCTCAGACCGTGCCGCCGCGGCGATCTTTGGCGGCTTTGTGGCGAATGATCTCGCCCTCGACGATGTAGACGACGTCTTCAGCGATGTTCGTCGCGTGGTCGGCGATGCGCTCCAGGTTCTTGGCCGCGTTCATGTAGAGGACCGCGGCATCGACGTCCACCGAGTGCGCTTTCAGGGCCGCGACCGTGCCGTCGACGATGGCGCGGTACGCACGGTTCACGGCTTCGTCCTGGCCCAGGACCTTCCGCGCGAGCCGGACATCCGCCTGAACGAAGGCGTCGAGCGCCTCGCGCAGCATCAGCACGATGTTCTCGAGCAGCACCTCGAGCTCCGCGGGCGCAGGCGCTGCGAGCGGCTGAGGCAAAGCGAGCGCGCGACGCGAGACGTTGACCGCCAGGTCGCCGATGCGCTCGAGGTCGTTGTTGATCTTCAGGATCGCCGTGACGAAGCGCAGGTCGTTGGCGACGGGATGGTGCAGCGCGAGGACCTTCAGGCAGAGGTCCTCCAGCGTGACCTCTTCACGGTCGATCTCGACGTCGCCGCGGATGACCTCTTCAGCCAGGTCCTTGCGCCCCTTGCGCAGCGCGAGCACGGACTTACGGACTGCGTCCTCGACGCGTGCGCCGAGCAGCAGGAGCCTCTTTTCGAGGTTCTCGAGGTCGTGGCGGAGGTGTTTGGTCATACCCAGGAGGTCGCGCGGTCGCATGGTGCTGTCGCGGCGACCAGAGGTCAGCCGAAGCGTCCGGTGACGTAATCCTCGGTTTCTTTGAGCCGAGGCGCGAGGAAAATCGCCTCGGTCGGTCCGTACTCGACGAGCCGGCCCAGGTACATGAACGCCGTCGCGTCGGAGACCCGGGACGCCTGCTGCATGTTGTGCGTGACCATCAGGACCGAGTACTGGCCCTTCAAGTCCTGGATCAAGTCCTCGATGCGTCCGGTCGCGATCGGGTCGAGGGCCGAGCACGGCTCGTCGAGCAACAGGACCTCGGGCTCCGCAGCGATCGCGCGAGCGATGCAGAGGCGTTGCTGCTGGCCACCGGACAGGGCGAGCGCGCTGTCCTTCAGGCGGTCTTTCACCTCGTTCCAGAGGCCCGCACCCTCGAGGCTCGCCTGGCAGACCTGCTCGAGGGTGCTCTTGTCGCGCACCCCATCGATGCGCAGCGAGTAGACGACGTTCTCGAAGATCGACATCGGGAACGGGTTCGGTTTCTGGAACACCATCCCGATGCGCTTGCGCAGGTCGATGACATCCACGCCGGCGCCGTAGATGGGGTCGCCATTGAGGAACATCTCGCCCTTCACCCGCACCGAGTCGATCAGATCGTTCATGCGATTGACCGAGCGCAGGAGGGTCGACTTTCCGCAGCCCGACGGGCCGATCAGGGCCGTGACCTGTCCACGCGGGACCTTGAGCGACACTTCGTGCAGCGCCTTGGCTTGACCGTAGAACAGCTCGAAGCGCTCGATCTGAACCACAGGCTCGCACGTCGCCATCTCGTCGTGGATGACGGACTCCCAGCGTTGGCCCTGCGAGATCGACTCGAAGAGACCGCCGATGGCGGCGCCCCCTTCCGAGCGCAGCGGACTGCTGACCTCGGGATCGCGCGGGAGTCCCTTCGCGGCGCTGCCGCGCGGTACCAACACGTCGGAGTGCTCTTTGGTGTGCTCCATGGTCTCAGAGGTACAGGGTCTCAGCGCGCCGCGCGGAACTTCTTGCGCAACCGCGAGCGAATTCCGATGGCGAGGAGGTTCAGGATCACGACGATCGCGATGAGCAGCAGCGTGGTCGTGTAGACCATCGGCTTGGCCGCTTCCGAGTTCTGGCTCTGGAAGCCCACATCGTAGATGTGGAAGCCGAGGTGCATGAAGCTGCGCTCGGGGTGAACGAACGGGAAGACTCCGTCGATCGGCAGGTCCGGAGCCAGCTTCACAGCGCCGACGAGCATCAACGGTGCGACCTCGCCGGCGCCGCGTGCCACTGCGAGGATCATCCCGGTCATGATCCCGGGCATCGCTCTCGGCAGGACGATACGGCGGATGGTCTGCCACTTCGTAGCGCCGCAGGCGTACGAGCCCTCGCGCATCGAGTTCGGCACCGCGGAGAGCGCCTCTTCCGTGGCGACGATCACGACGGGCAGCGTGAGCAGCGCCAAAGTGAGCGAGGCCCACAGGATGCCGCCTTTGCCGTAGGTCGGGTTGGGCAGCGACTCCGCGAAGAAGAGCTGGTCGACCCCGGCCCCGATCATGTAGCAGAAGAACCCGAGGCCGAAGACACCGAAGACGATGCTGGGAACTCCAGCGAGGTTGTTGACGGCGATCCGGACGATGCTGACGACGAGGCCCTGCTTCGCATACTCGCGCAAGTAGAGCGCTGCGAGCACGCCGAACGGCACGACGAGCAGCGACATGATGAGGGTCATCACCACCGTGCCGAACAGGGCGGGCCAGATGCCACCTTCGCTGTTCGCTTCCCGCGGCTCGTCGAACAGGAACTCGCGCCAGCGATCCAAGTACGTGCTGACGCGCGCGCCGGTGTCGAGGCGGTTGGCCGGGATGACTCGCACCACCTCGGAGAGTGGCAGCGTCACCTCGTCGCCAGTCGCCGTGCGGAAGACGGCGCGGTAGTCTTCGTTCACGCGGCGCAGCTCACCGAGCTCACCCTCGATCCGAGTCGTCTCTTCGCGCACGGACAGCGCCAGTGCGTCGTAGGCCTCCTGGGCGCGCCGCGCAGCCTCGGAGCCGACTCCATCCTGGAGCTCCGCCGCGCGCACAGCGAGTCGCGCGTCGTTGAGACGTGAGTTGATGGCGCCGAGCTCTTCGCGCTCGAGCACGCGCATCCGTTCGACCCGGCGGTGTACCCCCGGCAGGTGCTCCGAGAGCTTCTGCCACGTGGCTTCGGGTCCTTCGAAGCGCTGCGCCGATTCACCGACCTCGAAGGCGACCGGCTCACCGTAGAAGCGGCCCCAAGCGCGGCGCTCGACCAGCAGTGCCCACTCGGGCTGCGTGCGTGCCGTGACCTCGGAGGCCGAGATCCACTCGAAGTGCGTGCCCGTCAGCTCGTAGTTGCCCGTCCGCACGAGCCAACGCCGCTCGGCGACCTCTTTGCCCTCGGGGACGTAGTCTTCGCTCGAGGTGACCTCACCGAGGAAGACACCACGCGAGGTCTCGAAGCGCTCGAGGGCTCCGGGCCAGAACGTACGACCCCCCTCGTAGGCGACGTGACCGAGCAGCCCCAGCACCATCAATAGGCAGAGCGCGAGCGCTCCGCCCATGAGCCAGACCATCGGCTCCCCCATCGCGAGCAGCGACGAGGCGCGGCGGCGCGGGCCCGGGCGCCCGGGGCGCGTTGAGCCAGCGCCGGTGTCGCCTTTGCGAGGTTCGGCAGCTGCGGTCATGGGCTCCATCACACTCACAGTGCTTGCATCCTGCGGCGGAAGTGGCGACGGACGAGCTCGGCGATCGTGTTGAGCACAAAGGTGAGCGTGAACAGCACGAGGGCCGCCAGGAAGAGGGTGCGGTAGTGCGTGCTACCTGGGGGCGCCTCGGGCATCTCCACCGCGATGTTCGCGGTGAGGGTGCGGAAGCCCGCGAACACGTTCCATTCCAGGATCGGTGTATTGCCCGCCGCCATCAGCACGATCATGGTCTCGCCGACAGCGCGACCGAGGCCGATCATGAGCGCCGAGAACATGCCGCTCATCGCGAACGGGATCACGATCCGCGTCGCGGTCTGCCACGGGGTAGCGCCAGCGCCGAGGCTGCCCTCACGCAGATGCGCGGGGACCTCCGAGAGCGCGTCTTCGGCGAGCGTGTAGACGATCGGGATGATCGCGAAGCCCATCGCGAAGCCGACGATCATCGCGTTGCGCTGCACGTACGTGCCGACGATGTCACCGCGCGGATCGATCCCGAGCACGGTCAGCAGCAACGCGGCCCCCGCAGCGAGCGCGAGGGTCGCGACGAACCATCCCCCGAATCGTGCGAGCTCCAATCGCGCGAGCAGACCGCGCGGTTCGGTCACTGCCTTGCGGCGCACGGCACCACCGAGGAAGCGCGCGTTGAGGAACGCCGCCACGAGGCCGGAGAGTGGCACGAACAGGAAGAACCAGCCCGGGAACGCGCCGCCGCGTTGTCCGTCGAGCCAGGCTTGGATATCGCCCGCAAAGAGCACCGCCTCCACCGGGCCCCCCAGCGCGACGCCGCCCAGGATCCCGATGGGGATCATCAGAGCGATCATCGAGAAGCGCTGCCAACCCTGCCACCGGATGGCCCGCGCTTGCGGGATGAGCTGCCAGAGGTACGCACCGAGCAGCACGGCGACCGGGATCATCAAGAACGCGGCCAGAGTGGCGGGGAGGACGCTCTGGACGAAGGGTGCGATGACCAGCGCCGCGAGGAAACCCAGGACGACGCTCGGCAAGCTCGCCATCAGCTCGACCGTCGATTTGATCGGGGCGCGCAGCTTGGGCGACAGGAACTCGCTGGTGTAGAGAGCGGCGAGCAGCGCCAGCGGTGCGCCGAAGAGCAACGAATAGAGCGTCGCCTTGAGCGTGCCGAACACCAACGGCCACAGGCCGTACTTCGGCTCGAAGTCGCTGGTGCCACCCGTCGACTGCCACGTGTGGGTGGGCCCTGGGTAACCCTCGTACCACACGGGCTGGAACATCGACGCCACCGTTGCGTCGAGGTGCTCCATGCGCACCGGCCAAAGCTGCAAACCGGTGGCCGTCCTCGCGAGCACCGCGTTCTGCTTCGGAGCCAGCGTGAGCGCCGCCATCGGCTCGCCAGAGCGCGCTTGGAAGGTGCGGTCGCCGGTCGTGCCGTGATACCCCGCGAGCTCGCCGTCGGCGAAGGAGACGACGAAGACACGCGACCGGCTGGCCACCGCGATCCGTTCGACACCTCTGGAGCCCTGCGGGAATTCGGTGACGCGGGTGAGGCGTTGATCCCCGAGCTCGCTCGCGTCGTCGCGCACCGTGAACCACTTGGTCACGCGACCCTCCGAGTCACCCACGATGAACGATGCACGTCCAGAGAGGGGTTCGAAGGCGGTCAGCGTCGCGGTCGGCGAGGGCACGACGTCGACGAGTTCGACGAGGCGCGGCGCAGAGGGGTCGCGCAAGTCGAAGTTCGCCACGCGCCCGTCGCGCCACGCGACGAGCAGCGACTGTCCGGAGCCCGACATCACGAGCGTAGAGGGCGATTCGGCCTGCGCATCAGGTGATCCCGTCGGCAGGAGCGCAGTCAGATCGCTGGTGGTCAGCCGCCGCTTGACCTCACCGGTCAGCATGTTCTCGGTGATGCGCACCCGCGACGTGGCGAGGCGCACGGCGCCGGACTCTGCGTCGCGCTGGAAGGTCGCGATCGACTCGCCGCCGGGGGTGAACACGATGTCGACGTGCTCGAGCGGATCGCCATCGGCGACTTTGACGGGCTCGGTGAGCTGCACGGCGAAGCGCGTGGCACGCAACTGGCCCGCGTTGGTGCGCTCGACGATGGCGCCGTCGTGTTTTTCGATGCCACCCGGGCGCAGGCCGCGCAGGTGCTCGGGCAGGTCCTCGCCCTCGAGGAACGTCGTGTCGAAACCCAGACGCCCGCGCTGCACGGTGCCGTCTGCGAAGCCGAACAGGACCTCGTCCGAGAGCGCTTGGAACGCGCCGCAAGTAGGTGTGCCGTCGGTGAACGGCATCTCTATGCCTAGCCGCGCCCCCGTCTGCATGTCGAACGACGCCGCGACGCCGGCACGGTCGAGGGTCCATGCGAGATGGAGGCCCTCGTCGATTCCGACGCGCCAGGTCGGCGCGGGTCCGGGCGCCCCGATCGCGTACTCCTTGCGCGGCTCGACCGAAGCGCTCGAGAAGAGCGGCCACACGACCCACACGAGGAAGAGCAGGATGCCGAAGACCGCCACGATCGTGCCGATGCCGCCCATCGTGATGGCGGCGCGGGCGACGCGCTCGAAGAACGCGGCGCGCGGATTGACACCGCGGCGGCGGCGCGGGGGACGGCGGTTGGACTCCGACATACGGACTCGCAGCTCGTAGCGTGGGGGCCTGATAGCGTAAGGCGTCGGCCCCGGTTCGTGTCGGGGCCGACGCCTGGATCAGTGAGGAACTGCGTCCTTGATCAACGCTTGATGCCGTCGTCCGCGCCCGTCTGGCGCACACCGGCGTCCGCGAGCGCCTTCTGCGCGATGCGGCTGGTGACGGGGTAGTAGCCGTCCTTCACGACGTCCGTCTGTCCGTCCTTCGAGAAGATGTACTGCACGAACTCGCGGCGCAGCGGGTCGAGCTGCACGCCGGGCTTCTTGTTGATGTAGACGAGGAGGTATCGCGAGAGCGGGTAATCGCCCGAATACGCATTCGCCGGGGTGGCCTCGACGACCTCGTCGGCGTTGCTCGCCGCGAGCGGCACCGCGCGCACGTCGGCGGTCAGATACCCGATGCCGCTGTAACCGATGCCGTACTTGTCCTGGGCGACACCCTGCACGACGGCGGAGCTACCGGGCTGCTCCTTGACGCTGTCCTTGAAGTCGCCCTTGAAGAGGCCGTACTCCTTGAAGTAGCCGTACGTGCCAGACGCGGAGTTGCGCCCGTAGAGGCTGATGGGCTTGTCGGCCCACTCGCCCGTCAGGCCGAGGTCACCCCATGTGCGCAGGTCGCGGGCCTCGCCGCCGAGGCGCGTCGAGGAGAAGATCGCGTCGACTTGCTGCAGCGTCAGCGAGCGGATCGGATTGTCCTTGTGGACGTACACCGCGAGCATGTCGATCGCGGTCGGGAGGGCCAGCGGAGCGTAGCCGAACTTCTTCTTGAAGTCGTCGATCTCCTTCTCCTTCATCGCGCGGCTCATCGGGCCGAAGTTCGCGGTGCCCTCCTGGAGGGCCGGCGGCGCGGTCGACGAGCCCTTGCCCTGGACCTCGACCTGGACGGCCGGATAGTGCTTTCGGAAGCCCTCGGCCCAGAGGGTCATCAGGTTGTTCATCGTGTCCGACCCGACGCTCGCGATCGCACCCGAGACCCCCTCCGAGGACTTCTTGTACGCGGGGAGCTTGGGGTCGACCTCGACCTGTTGGAGGACGGCCGGGGCAGAGAGCAGCGCGGCGGCTGCGAGGAGGGTGGTCAGCTTCATCGGCGCTCGGCGCGCTCGCCAGGGGGCGGGGTCGCGGCCGCGTGGGACAGTGCGCGGCGGGGGTCAACCACCTGTGTAAGGAAGATCAAGAAACGATCAAGAGGCCGGGCCGCGTAGGAGCCCCTCGACGCGCTCGATCGTGTCGCCGTCGTGGATGCGGCCGACGACGGCATCCACGCCCCGCTGGAGCGCCCCGCGCAGGCTCGGGCGGGCCGCCAGGAGGCCGTGGGCGAGCGCCGCGCGGCGCCCGCACCGGGCCGGATCCCGGTCGCGCTGCTGCTCGAGCGCCAGCGCGAGACAGGCGCGGTCCGCGGCGTCGGGATCGGGGAAGCGGCGCAGGAGCGCGCACATGCGCTCCAGCAACGCGAGCCGCTCCGGGTGCCCGTCGAGCCCGAGCAGCTCGTTGGCGAGGCCGTGCACGACCTCGGCGGCGATGAGGGCATCCGGATAGTCCGCGACGAGGGCCTCGAGCTCCGCCGCGAAGTGGCGGCGAGCGACGGAGGTGTCGGCTTCGGCCGTCGCGTTGCGTAGGACCTGCGCGCCAGCGAGGGCGATGCCCGTCGAGCGATAGCGCTCGTTGAGCTCGCGCAGCTCGTCGGCGACATAGCGACACTCCGCGATCCCGCCGTCGACACCGTGCACTTGGTAGAGCGCGTGGGCGAGGGTCAGCGCCAGACGCTCGGTGTGGTGGGCGTCGAGGAGCTGGCGCAAGCGACGCACGCCGCTCTGCCGGACCGCCGCGTCGGTCTCGAGATCGAGCGCGTTCGCGATGACGGTCGCGTGGTCCTCCGCGAACTCGTGGCCCCGCCAACGCTGCGCGAGCCCATCGATCTGCCGCTCGATGGCCCAGGCGGACGTGGACTCGACGCTCAGTGCCGACGCGACCACCAGCGTTCCCGCATGGATCCTTGCGAGCGCTTCGACAGGGAACTCATCGTTGAGCGCCTCGACCTTCTCTACGATCGCGAGGACCTGCTCGGTTTCATCGCAGTTCGCGGCGATGTGGAAGCAGGTCACCGCCTTGGCGATGGCGATCTGTTCGCTGTGGTACTGCTGGCCGAGCTCGAGCAGTCGTCCGAGTGCGAGGAAGCGACCATCCTCGTCCTCGGCGTCGGTACCTTCGGCCAGGAGCGCGAGCACCCGCGCCTCGAAGACGGCGAACGGGAGCGACCGGTGACTGTCGGTCAGAGCCGCGAGGCGGTTGCACAGGGAGCGGCGAATCTCCGTCGTCGCATCATCCGCGTGCGCGGCGAGGTGCAGCCCCTCGGCGAAGAGCTCTCCGAGGGTCTCGTCGGAGTCGGGATCCCCGAGGCCCTCCATCGGCAGAACTCGGCAGAGCCGGTCCATGACGGCGCGCTCGAGGCGCGCCGCTTCGAGGAACTCGCGGGCCAGTTCGACGGGGTCGCCTTCGTCCGCCATGCCCCGATGCTACGGGGTTCGACGGGAAACCGCTACGCCTTCCGCGACTTCAGGTACGCCTCCATGAACGGGGTGACATCCCCGTCCAGGATCTTCTGGACGTTGCCGTCCTCGAGGTTCGTCCGGTGGTCCTTCACCATCTGGTACGGGTTGAGGACGTAGCTGCGGATCTGGTTACCCCAGGCGATCTCGCCCTTTTCGCCGTACAGCTTGCCGAGCTCCGCGTCGCGCTTGGCCTCCTCGTAGGCGAGCAGCTTCGCCTTCAAGAGGGACCAGGCTTTGTCGCGGTTCTTGTGCTGGCTGCGCTCGCTCTGGCAGCGCACGACGATCCCGGTCGGGATGTGGGTCAAGCGGACCGCGGACTCCGTCTTGTTGACGTGCTGTCCGCCCGCGCCGCCCGCGCGCATCGTGTCGACGCGTACGTCGGACTCGCTGATCTCGATGTTGATCGAATCGTCGACGACCGGGGTGACGTCGACGGACGCAAACGCCGTCTGGCGACGGGCCTGCGCGTCGAACGGCGAGATCCGGACGAGGCGATGCACCCCGGTCTCGGCTTTGAGGTATCCGAAGGCGTACGGTCCGTCGATCTGGATCGTCGCGCCGCGGATGCCGCCCATGTCCTCGCTGGACAGTTCGACCTCGGTGACGGTGAACCCCTGGCGCTCGGCCCAGCGCACATACATGCGCAGGAGCATCTGGGCCCAGTCACACGCGTCGACCCCGCCCGCGCCGGCGCTGATCTGCACGTACGCCGAGAGCTCGTCGTTCGGGCCGCCGAGCATCACGCGGAACTCGAGCTCTTCGATCAGCGTCGTGGCGCTCGCCAGCGCCGCTTCGATCTCGGCTTCGACCGAGTCGAAGCCGACCTCGGCCCCCATCTCGAGCAACACGTCGACGTCGTCGAGGGACGTACCGACCTTGCGGATCGGCTCGACGACCATCTTCAACGACTTCAGCTCGCGGACGAGGCGCTGGCTGCGCTCCGGGTCGTTCCAGAAGTCGCCTTGGGTCTGCAGTTCCTCGATCTCAGCGAGGCGTACGGCTTTTTTGCCGTATTCAAAGACCCTCCGTCAGCAGGGCGAGCCTGCCGCGGAGCTCTTTCGTACGGTCTCGGATGAAGTCGGAGGCTGCCATCGGACCGGGGAGTGTACGGGAGATGGCGTTCGGTTCCAACCCGGGACATTACGCCCCATGCTCGCGCCGGGAGCAGCGTCTGTGCCCCCCTGGCCCGCTCCCGCCCCAGGGGAGGAGGGGGCGCGCGACCGGCGGAGTCGTGGTGAACGTCGTGGTGAAGACCGGCCGCGCGCCTCGCGCTCGTTCGGCAAGCGCGGAGAGCGGAGGGGAGACCACTTCGAGAACGAGCCGCGGAGACGGCATTCTGTCCCGATGCGAATCGAACAACCCGTGCACCTGGGCCGACTGCTGCGGCGCTACAAGCGCTTCCTCGCCGACGTGGAGCTGCTCGAAGACGCCGGTGAGGTCGGCGCGGTGGGTCAGGTGATCGTCGCCCACTGCCCCAATACGGGCTCGCTGCTCGGCTGTCTCGCCGAAGGCGCCCGCTGCGTCGTGCGCGACAGCGGTGATCCCGCGCGCAAACTGCGCACGACGTTGCAGACGGTCGAGGTCGACGGCGGCTGGGTCAACGTCGACACGTCGCTCCCGAACGCCGTCGTCGCGGAGGCGATCCAGAGCGGCCGAATCCCGGAGCTCGCGGGCTACCCCACGCTGCGCCGTGAAGTGAAGTACGGAGCGAACAGCCGGATCGACCTTCTGCTGGAGGACGGCGCGCGGCGCTGCTACGTCGAGGTCAAGAGCACCACGCTCGCCGTGCATGGCGAGGCGCGCTTTCCCGACGCGGTGACCGAGCGGGGCCGCAAGCACCTCGTGGAGCTCGCGGCGATGGTGGCAGAGGGCCACCGCGCGGCGATCGTGTTCCACGTCTCGCGCAGCGACGTCGACCGGTTCGCACCAGCCGACGATATCGACCCCGCGTACGGCGCTGCCCTGCGCGAGGCGCGCGATCGGGGCGTGCTCACCCTCGCGTGGCGCGCGAGGGTGAGCCCCGATGAGGTGACGATGGAGCGTGCGCTACCGCTGGAGTTCTGATGAACCGCTCAGAGCGCCACGTGGTACGCGTCTTCGTCGTGACCGATCGGGTACTGCGGGCCGCCGGGCGCTCCGATGGTGACCTCCCACGGGTCGCCTTTCTTCTTGTGCGGCGGAATCAAGTGCTCGCTCACGCGTGAGGTCGCGAAGTAGAGCGCTCCACGGCTCACATGACGCCACAGCGCGCAAATCTGCGCGACCGCCAACAACGCCAGGACATGCTCGAGCCGGGGGCGTTCCACCGCGCGCGCGTCGATGTGATCGACAAGCCAACCGGCAGCGAACACACAGACGAGCGCCTCCAGGAGTAGGAGCCCGATCACCGGACGCAGGGTCTGGATCGGATGACGGAACATCACCCAGAACGTCGCGAGCCCCGCGCCCAGCGCAGAGCGTCCGTCGCGCTGCGCCATCCGCGTGCGGGTGTACGCACCCCAAGCGAGTACGAGGGCGAAGAGCGCCGCGTGCAGACCGTCCCGCGCCCAGCCGAGGCGTGCGACGAGCAGCTCGGAATCGAGCGTCTCGAGCGCCTCGCGGTCGTACTCCGGCACCCCCATCAAGCGCCCGAGAACGAGCTCCTTCCAAGGTGCGCCGTAACACACCCAATGGGCGAGCGACAGCGCCAGAAGCACCAGCAGCAGGACGCGAAGGAAGCGCCAGAAATACGCCGCCCCGCCGTAGCAGAAGCGCCGGAACGTCTTGCCTTCGAGGCGCTCGTACGCGATCTGCAGCCAGCCGCCCGCAGCGAAGACCCCGAGCAGCAGCGCTGCGAGGGAGAGCGTCGCCATCACCCAAGCGTTCGCGGTCGTGAGCTGCGCCAACGCTTCACGGTTGTCGTGGCGGAAGTTCTCCGACAGCGCCCATGTGTCGGCGCCGAGACCCGCGCCGACCTCGCGCAGTGTGCGCCAGTCCGCGGTGCCCGAGCTGAAGAGACCGTCGAACACACCCAGGGTCGCGAGCGCCGGGGCGAGCCCGAGCAACGTGATCGCGGCCCACGTGGCGATCCAGAGGATCGGGTGGCTCAGCGAGCGCCGGAGCGCCGTGAACGCGAGGAAAGCCCCAGGTCGGCCCTTCGATTGGTTCGTGTCTGTGCTCATCGCTCAACCTCCGATCGACATGAACCACTGGAGCGTATGGGCTGCACCGGCGAGCGCACGCTCGGCGAAGCGCAGCGGCGCCAGCCCGTCGGACGCATCGAACCACTGGTTGTTGCGCATATCTGAGTCCAGGTACCAGACACGCTCGGGGTCGATCACCACCGCGCTGATCGCTGGATCACCCGGAGAGAGCGGCAAGCGCCACCAGTTCCGACTCTGCTGAGCCTCGCGCGTCCATTCGAAGTCGCGGGTGGCGCCGCCCTTGAAGTGCACGCGCACCGTCACGGGCAGCGCGAGAGCTCCGTCGTTGCGTACGAGGACGTCGTAGAGGTGGGGCAACTTGGGTTGCTCCTCTCCCTCGCCTGCTTCGATGCCGTGCAACTCGCTCACCGATGGAGCGCAGTCCGAGTGCCAACGCCCGTCGACACACCGGAACCAGCCCTTCGGCTCGGCCGCGCGGCCCTGCTTGACCTCAACGCTCCAGTCGAGGGTCGCCGTCCCTCGGAAGACCTCGTCGAAGTACCACTGAACCTCGACGTCGGCCCCGACCTGGAACGCTTCGTAGAAGTCCGCCGGGTAGGGGTGGCGATAGCGCCATTGCTCGGCGAAGTGGCGCATCCCGCGCAGGAAGCGCTCGCGCCCTACGAGCGCCGACAGCGAGCGCAGCGCCGCGGCAGTGCGCGGATAGCTGTTCGTGCTGTAGCTGGTCGAATCGGCGTAGTCCCACACCACCGTCTCGATGGGGTCGGTGTTGGGATCGCGGAGGTAGCCGACCCGATCGTCCCAGCGAGTGTCCGTCCACTCGTCGACGAACGTCATGTGGGGCTGATCGCGCCACCAGGCCACGAACGGGGACACTTCGAGCGCTTCGAAGCGCCACTTCTTTGCGGTGAGCCAGCCGAGCTGCGCCGGTAGCTCGGGCAGCTTCTGGTCCAGTCGCTCGAAGCCGAAGCGCACGGGGTTCGGCACTTCGACTGCGCGCAGCGAGAGCGCGTTCAGCACCGCGCCCCCCTTCGCTACTGGCAGGATCGAGCGCCCATAGACCGGCAACCTGGAGTAACGCTGTGAGGTCCGGCGACGCCCGTACTGACGGAACAAGGTCTCGGAGTCCGAGTAGGAGTTGAGCCCCTCGTCGAGCCATGCGGCCTCGGGCTCGTTGTTCGCGACGAGCCCGTACCAGAACTGGTGCCCTGCTTCGTGGACGGTCACGCTCTCCGGCCGGTGCATGGCGGCCTCGGTGAAGAGCTCGGTGCCGCACGTGAAGAGGGTGGGATACTCCATCCCACCCGCGGCGCTCGCACCCCATGCAGGGTCGACCGCGGTGACACGTTCATACGGATACTCGCCGTACCAGAGGCCGTAGAAGAACAGCGTCGCGGCGGTCGCGTGCCAGTGGCGCTCCGCTTGGTCAGCGCGCTCGGGCTGCACCATGACCGTGATGTCGACGTTGCGGGTGCGCAGCTCATCGCGCGTCCGACCGAGGCTACGCATCGCTTCGGACACCTCGAGCTCGTGCTCCTTCGCCCAATCGTCCCAGCGGAACGGCTGTTGGAAGACGACGTAGTCGGGGTCCGCGGTCCAGGCGAAGTCGTGCACCATGACCGGGCGCTGGGAGCCGCGCGCGGCAACGGGATCCACACGCTCGCGGTCAGCGGGGCTCGGTGCCGCGAAGCGCGTACGAACGCGCCCGCCGCTGAGGGTGGCCTCACCGACTTGCACGCCCGACCCCGCGACCTTACCGGCGTAGACCTCCGGTAGATCCAGCGTCACGTCGTAGGTGCCGAAGTTCGAGTAGAACTCGGTGTTCAGGTGGAACGAATGGGCGCGCCAGCCGCGTCCTCCCTCGAACACCGCGAGCTTCGGGAACCAGTGGGCAAGAAAGATGAAGTCGCCCTTTGTGCCCCAACGACGGCGAACTCGCGGGAGGCGCGACTCCCACGCGACGGTCACAGTGACCTCGCCGCCGTCGGGGACCGCCTCGGGCAGGTCCACGCTGAAGAGCGTGCGATCGAGGGGCGCGCCTTGCGGCGGCATGCGCCAGACGAGCGTGTCGATCAGCTCGGTCTCGCCGACCTTGATCGAGCGCACGTCCTGCCAACCGAAGCCGCGCTCGAGCTTCCTGCCCCGCGTCGCGCCTCGGCCCTCGACCAGATGGAGGCTCTGGTTGTTCGCGAACGCGTTGAGGTACAAGTGGAACCACAGGTCGCCCACCGCCTCTCCCGAGCGGTTCCGGAAGGTCAGCGTATAGGTCCCCGAGAGGTCCTTCGCTGGACCGTCATCGAGCGCCTCGTTCGGCGCGGCATCGTCGATGCGCGCCTCGATCACGTAGTGAGCCTCTGAGGTGCGCGCGTCGACCGGAGCTTGTGCCACGGCTGTCCCCATGAGGGCCAGGCCGAGCAGCGCCCAGGCCCACCGCGCAGGGCCGGAACGGTGCGGAGTCATGCGACCATGGTACGCGACACCGCCCCCGCGCCCCCCCCTTGGAGCTGACCGGCGCAGCGTTCGGGACTTTCGCGGATTTCCGCTCAGGTTTCGGTTGGACCGTCCGAACACCCACCTGGCGGGAGCTCCGACACAGAGGGACCCTGCCCGGGGCGCGGCGCCCCGCCTCGCCAGCAGAGATTCTCGGAAAGGGGCGCAGGTTGGAGGGCCGGACCTGTCGAAAGGCACAAGGGGAAAGGGCTGCACTCTGCACCCACCCACTCTCCGCAGACGCGGAGGGAGGACCAACATGGAACTGCGAAACGACCAGACGCGCCGCTACCAAGCGCGCTCGGCCCAGCCTGGGCCCGAGCGTGTGAAGGCGGAGATGGCGAGCGCGAAAGAGGCCCAAGAGGCCCAACTGCGCTCCACCATCGAGCGCGTCGGCGAAGCGAGCCGAGACGAGGCCGCACGGTTGCGAAACGTCGCAGGCGGTCAGGAAGACACCGTCCAGTTCTCGCGCCTGGCGCAACAGGTCGCAGAGAACGATGCGATCGAAGCCGAGCGCCGCGACCGTATCGCCGAGCTGCGCCGCGCCCACGAGGCCGGTTTGCTCAACGGTCCCGAGCGGATCGAACGCGCCGCGACGCGGATGCTCGGGGGCTGAGACGCGGCGCACTTCGATGGAGCTGACTCCAGGAGAGGCCCGCGACCGCGTGGCGAGGAGGCTGCGCCTCCGCACTCGCTGATCTCGTGAGCGGGCGCAGTCTATCGCAGACAGACCTCCGACTCCGGGCGACGAGCCGCCGCTCTGGCTCAGAGCAGCTGCATCACCTGCCAGGCCGCAAAACGCGCGAAACGGCGCGGTGAGAGCAACACGAGCTCCGCGCCACCCGCCGAATCGGTGAACTGCATCGACCAGAGTTCGAGCGCTTCTCGCGTCGTCTTATCGGCAGCGTCGAGCAGCACATTGCCCGACCAGAGCGTCGCGCCGGTCTCACACGAGATCAAGTCCGCCTGCAGACCTAGGCGCTGGGGCGGGACCATTCGGCGGCTAGAGATAGCGCTGACGAATACGGCATCCAGCAGGAAACGTCGCCGTAGCTCGATCAATCCGGCCGGAGAATATCTGCCCCGCCGAAAAGGTTCGAGGCCTTCGACTTCGAGTAAGTCGTCGGCGCTGATCGGGATGACTTCGAATCCTGTGGAGGCGACGAGCTCGGCATGCAGGGCCTGCTCCATCGACTCGTCGGATGCTGCGCCCTCGCCGCCTTCATTCAAGGGGAGCAATCCGACTCGGCGCACCGTGTACGAAGCGAAGTCCGCGGTCACTCGACCGGTTCCAAGGAGAGGGACCTGACGGGTCTCCAGGTTCTGGCAGCTCATGGCGAGCGCCAGCATCAGACTGGCCAGACCGAACCTCACCGCTGCGTCTCGCTAGTTGTGGTGCGCGTATTGGCCGCATTCATGCGGCCCCACTCGAGCGACGCCTCGAGGAATGCGCGCTCCGCCTCGAGTCGACCGATCTGCGCCTGCGCGAGCCGTCCAGCGAGCTCCAACTCCGAGTTCTCGAGCTCCTGATTGCGCTGCGTGAGCGCCGCAACTTGGGCCTCGAGCGTCTTGATCATCGCGGATTGCTCCAGCACCTTGGCCGAGGACATCTCGCTGTCCTTGGACACGGCTTCGAACTCCTCCAACAGGATGCTGTGCTCCTCGCGCAACTCTGAGTATAGGTCGAGCAAGACCGCGCGACTGCCGCCTGTGCCGTCGACGCCAGCGTTGAGCGCGCCGGCCTCCTGAGTCACTTTCCCGGCGGGCGCCGCCGTCACGGGCGTGCCATCACGACCGTAGAGGAGGGGTGACCCTTCGGGCGGCACCATCGCGTCCCAACCCGAGGCGACGTCGTTCTGCTGACTGCGCCCCACGGGCCCTGTCTGGACACGCGCCCCCTCGCTCTCTTTTCCGAACGGAAGGAGATCCGCAACCGTCGGCGCAGTCGCACAGCTCATGAGCGGCAAGAATACCAAGGAGATGCGGTAGGACATGTCAGATCTCAGCGTACGACGATCACCTCGGACGGTTGCGGCGCCGTGGGCGTCGACCGCTTGAAGGACGCGGGGATCACAGAAGCATCAGTTCCGAGCTCTGCACGCGCGGCTACGGCGAGTGAATCGAAGCGTTCTGCGAGCACATCATAGGAATCACGCCAGAGCTTGGCCTCGGCCACGAGCGCAGTCTTGGCCGCACGTATCTCCAAGAGCTCCTTGCGCAGGGCTTCGACGTGCTCTTCCAAGTTCATACGTGCATCGACCGACTTCGCGAGGATTGCGGCGAGGTTCGAGTTACGCTCGGCCAGCGCCGCCAGCTCCGTCGCTGCGGTACGCGGCGGCTCGGAGGGCGCGTCGACGACCTCTGCTCGCTGGATCGTCAGATAGACAACGACGAGCAGCGACACGACAGGGAAGAACAACAGGGCGGAGTAGCGTTGCATGGCTGAATCTGGGGCTGCGGCGTGTGGGGTACGCCACGTGAGGGGATCGGAGTTACGTACGCGGGCGCGCTGTCGCGGCATGGTTGTTCGACTCGTAGGTCAGCTCGATCGTGACCCGCTCACCGCAGGCGCAAGTGAACTCCAGGGCTCGAACGGAGCTGCCGTCCTTAACAAGCCGGACCGCGGAAGTCACCTCCTGAAGCGCACGCGCCTCGAGGGATGGCGCCCGTCGTTCGGTCACGTGATGATGTTTGACGATGACTCGTTCCATGGCTCAGGCTTCCACATCGACGCGCGTTCCGACCTCGTCCGCCGTCGGGGGAGCTACCCGTTGATCGACGGTTCGGGGCCTCGGGATGAGAACTTCGTCGCGCAATGAGCCCTGCTCGTCGCTGCTCGCGTGTTCGAGGTCTCGTCGAAACGAGCCGTCGCCGCGCTCCTTCGCGCGTCGATCGCGGACCCGGGGCTGCAGGAGCATTCGTTCACCGACACGAGGGATGCTGTTGTCCATCACGCGGCCTCCGATGGAAGCTCTGGTACACCGCCTGTCAGCGCGGTGAGGGCTCGGTTGAGGCGATACACGGCGCGCGTGTGGATCTGACTCACGCGCGATTCCGTCACGCCCAGCACATCCGCGATCTCCCTCAGAAGGAGCTCCTCGGCGTAGTAGAGCGTGATGACGGTCTTCTCCTGCTCGGGCAGCTTCTCGATCTCCTGGACAAGGAGATGCTTGAGCTCCTCCCATTCGACCGAACCGACGGGATCGTCACAGCGCGGATCGACCAGCATCGCGGCCAGGTCCCCGCTCGGCCCCTCTTCGAGCGAAGTCTGAACGGCGGTGGCGGCCGCAAGTAGCGTCGCATCGATGTCCTCGATCGGCTGGCCGAGCTCGCGAGCGAGCTCCTCGGGGGTGGGCTTCTCACCGTTACGTTGCTCGAGGCGCTCGATGGCATTCTCGACCTCACGGACGGCCTCGCGTCGCCCGCGAGGCAGGAAATCGCAACGGCGCAGCTCGTCGAGGATCGCGCCCCGGATCTTCGGGTATGCGTAGGTCGAGAACGCCAGGCCGCGGTTCGGATCCCAGGAGTCCGCAGCGGCCAACAGGCCGAGCATCCCGAACCCAAAGAGGTCATCGCGCTCCATCGAGCCGGGGGTGTCGAAGCACATCCGACCGACGATGTGCTTGAGCAGCGGGATGTGGTCGATGACAAGCTGCTCGCGCAGCGCAATGACGTCCTCGTTCATCGAACTCCTCCCACGCCGCTCGACGCCGCTGCGCACCCTGACAGACACCGCTCTCGGTGTGCCGCGGGGGCCGGGTCGCTACTGAGGTCGCGCATCATCGGGTGGTCTCCAGCGGCGCTCCGCCATCGGCCTCGGGCCTCGCCGTACGTGCGGGGGTCGCCGTGCGGTCGCTGATCCACTCGCCGACCCGGGTCAGGGCCACCAAGCTCAGCGTTGCAACGGCGCCGCGCAGGCTCGCGACGGACACCGGAGCGTCCACCAGGAGCGAAGCGAGGGCGACGAGGGCCCCGCAGCCGACCGCCATGCGGCGCCCGAGGGCGCCCAAGGCGTACCGCAGCGAGACTGCGCCACGTGCTCTTTCGACACTTGCCATTCGGAGCCTTGAGTGAGAATCGGAACAGAAAGCTCAGATCGAGGCGGTCACCCGCCCTCCGAGGCGCTCCAGGCGCACCGAGATCTGCCGCAGGCACAGTTGCTCGAGCGCCCGCCGCATGCCGAGCGCAAACGGGCGTTGATCCGCGACGCTGCGCGAGACCTCGGGCGAGCGAGGCATCCAGCCGGCCTGGCGCGGTGACCGGGACAAGAAGCGCTCGCAGACCTGGCGCAGCTTTCGGGCGACAGCCAGACCCTCTTCGACCCCTGTCGATTGATTGACGATCACCTCAGGGGTCGGAACGTCGACCCCCGTCCGGCGGCTGAACTCATCGAGCGCCTTGATCAAGCCGTACGCATCCGTGAGCGCCGCCAGATCGGGCGTCGTGACAACCAGCACTCTGTCCGCCACCGCAGCGAAGCCGAGCACATCGGGACCGATCCCCGCGGCGCTATCGCCGATCACGAGGTCGTATTCGAGCGCGAGCTCTCCGATCCATGTGATGACCTGTCGCCGCTGCGCATCGTTGAGGCGGCCCATGTCCTCGCTGCCCGATCCAGCAGGAAGCACGTGCACCCCGCCAGGACCTTGAATGACGCACTCTCGTACATCGCAGGAACCACTGAGCGCCTCTTCCAGCGTCTTACCGACGGTGAGGCCGAGCAGGACGTTGATGTTGGCGAGGCCTAGATCCAGGTCGACGACAAGGACCCTCCGTCCCTCGCGCGCGAGCTGCACGCCTAGGTTCGCGGCGAGCGTGGACTTGCCGACGCCGCCTTTGCCTCCCGTGACGAGCACGAAGGCGCCGCCATCGAGCGACGCGCTCAAGAGAGCCTGCCTTTCAGGAGCAGGTCCGCGACTCGCTCAGGGAGCGCTCGGTGGAAGTTCGCGGCGAGATCGGAGCCGTCGGAGAGGAACGCGAGCGGCAAGCTCACGCTCAACGCGTGCTCGAGCACTGGCGCAGGAAGAGCCGCCTCGTCCAGCTTGGTGATGATGGCCCCGCGAGGTTCGAGGACGTTGCATGTCTCGGTCACAAGCGAGAGCGAGTGCTCACTGGCAGTCGCTGGAAGAACTACGAACGTCTCGAGGCGAGCTTCCGCGCCAGTCGAGATGATCGTCTCCCGCAGACGCCGAAGCTGATCGACATCGCGGTTCAGGTCCCCTGCGCCATCGACGAGTACCACATCGAAGCGCGCGGCTTGGGCGACCTCGCGGGCGAGCAGTGCTGCGTCCCGCAGCGGTATCGCCGGTGCACCGAGCAGGTTCCCGTAAGCTCGTAGCTGCTCTACGGCTCCAACGCGCCATGCATCGAGAGTCGCCAGTGCGACGCGACGTCCGCTCTTCATCAGGCGAGCCGCGAGCTTGGCCAACGAAGTGGTCTTACCCACCCCAGTCTGGCCGAGCAAGGCGACGATCAAGGTCACTTGGCGTTCGCGTGGAAGCGACGCCGTACCGAAGACAGCGCCAATCTCCTTCGCTGCGAGGTCGAGGGGGTGCTCTCCGCCCCCCATCTGGCCAGCGACAGCCTCCAGCACCCGTTCGCGCAGCTTACGCGAAACACCGGTGGTCCTGAGGCTGCGCTCGACGGATGCCAAGGGGCTGCGCGAAGGAAGCGCGGCCGGCGCCGGCTCCGACTTCGCAGGCTTGCGGCGCGAATCGAAGAGCGCTTTGGCCTCTTTACGAATATCGTCCAGCTCGATCGGAGATCGCGGAACGTCAGCCGACACCGCGAGCAGCACGCCGCCGGACTGTTCGCGATGATCCACCACCACGGCCTTCTCTCCGAGCTGCCGACGCGCGCGCAGCAGAGCTTCGCGCATCGACCTGCCCACGACCGGGATCACCCGACGGTCACGCGCCTGGGGGATGAGCTGTTCGATCGACAGCTCCTCTTCTTGATCGAGTTCCTTCATCGCTTCGATTGCCCACCATGGGCTTCAGTGTGATCGGGGTCGACCTTTACGACGGCGACGGTCTCGACCGCGCGCGCAGGGACGACCTCGTTGTAGGAGAGCACTGCGACCTTCGGCAGGGACGCTTGTATGAGCTGCGCCAAGAACCGGCGTACACTCGAGCGCACGAGCAACACGACGTCCTTACCCGACTGCGTCGCACCGCCGATCGAGCCCGCGATACGTTCGACGACGTTGTGCAGGTAAGCCGGACCGACCGGCACTCCATCCGGTGAGGTCCCTTTGCCAACTGCCGCCGCGAGGCGCGCTTCGAGAGTCGGTTCGAGGGTTACGGCGTGGAGGGTTCCGTCGCGCCCCGCATGTTGCTCGCAGAGAGCGCGGGCGAGCCGCTGTCGGACCTGTTCCGTGAGCGTGTCGACGTCGCGTGTTGCGCCCACGCCATCCGCAAGCGCCTCGAGGATCGCGGGCATGTTGCGGATAGAGACGCCCTCGGCGAGAAGGTTGCGCAGGACTTTCTGGACGTCGCCATAACCTAGGCGCTCTGGCACCAGTTCGTCGACGACCGCCGGCGAGACCTCTTTCGCGTTGGCGACGAGCTCCTTGACGTCGTCACGGGTCAGCAGCTCCGACAGAGCGCCGCGCAGGACCTCGGCAAGGTGTGTGACGAGGACACTGGTAGGATCGACAACGGTGAACCCGAGGATCTCCGCTTCGTCGCGCAGCGACGCATCGATCCACTTCGCAGGCAGGCCGAAAGCCGGATCCTTCGTCTTGCGGCCTCTGATGTCGCCGCTCGCAGTGCCGGGGTTCATCGCCATGAAGAGCGCAGGCTCGATCTCGCCTTGTGCCACCTCATGACCCCCGATGAGGACGCGATAAGTCTTCGGTCCGAGCTTGATGTTGTCCTTGATCCGAACCGGCGGCAGCACGACGCCTTCTTTCAGCGCGAAGCGCCGGCGGAGCTGCGCCACGTGATCGAGAATGCCCCCACCTCGTTGATCCTGAACCAGCGGAATGAGCTGGTAACCGATCTCGAGGGCGACCCGATCGACCTTGAGTAGGTCGTTGACATCAGCGTTGCTGTCGGGCTTCTTAGCCGCGGCCTCGGCCTCCGCTGCTCGTGCGACCTCGGCGATGCGCTCGACCTCCGCCTGACTCTCGGCTTGTTGGTTGGAGCGCCAGACGAGCAGCAGTACGATCGCAATGACGAAGAAGGGGATCTTCGGAAGCCCCGGCAACAAGCCCACGAGGAACATCGCCGCGGCCGCGATCAAGGTCGCTCGTGGCCGCCCGCCGAGCTGCCGTAGCAAGTTCGGAGCGAGCCCTTTGTCGCTGGTCTCTTTGGTGACGAGGACACCCGCAGCGGTGGAGATCAAGAGCGCGGGAATCTGACTGACTAGACCATCGCCGATAGTCAGCTTCGAGTAGCGATCGGTCGCGTCCCCGATCGACATCCCCGAAAGGGAGCCGATGATGATCCCTCCCACCAGGTTCAGCGCCGTGATGATCAAGCCCGCGACGGCATCACCACGAACGAACTTACTTGCACCATCCATCGCGCCGTAGAACTCAGCCTCAGCCGAGATCTTGGCGCGCCGTCGCTTGGCTTCGTCCGAATCGATGAGACCGGCGTTCAGGTCTGCGTCGATCGCCATCTGCTTGCCCGGCATAGCGTCCAGGACGAAGCGCGCGGCGACCTCCGAGATACGGCCGGAGCCCTTCGTAATCACCACGAACTGGATGATGATCAGGACCAGGAAGACGACGAGCCCGACCGTGAGATCGTCGCCGCCGACGTACTGTCCGAAGGCAGTGATGATCGAGCCGGCCTCGCCGCCGGAGAGGATCAGTCGAGTGCTCGCGACGTTGAGGCCCAGCCGGAACAACGTCGTGAACAGCAGGATCGTCGGGAACGTGCTGAGCTCGGTGGACTCCCGCACGTTGACGGTGACCATCAACAGAAGCACCGACGCCGTGATGTTCACCGCGAGCAACAGATCGAGGATCCACGGCGGCAGCGGTGTTACGAGCGTCAGGATCAGCCCGAGGACCCCGAAGCCGAGCAACCAATCGGCATAACGCTGGAGCGGGCCCCGTGCTGCGCCGTTGGGCGCTGCGGTTGAGGTAGTCGCCATCTACGTCACGCGCCGACCGGCGCCCTCCCTTTGACTCGATAGACGTAGGCGAGCACGCGAGCGACGGCCTCGAAGAGCTCCGCGGGGACGGAGTCCCCGATCTCGCAGGTCCGGTGCAGCGCCCGGGCCAACGGCGGTTCTTCGTAGACGATGACTCCATGCTCGGTTGCGACCTCCCGGATCCGGAACGCGACTTCGTCGAGGCCCTTGGCAACGACGACGGGCGCGCGACCCATGGCTTCGTCGTACCGGAGCGCGACCGCGAAGTGAGTGGGGTTGGTGATGACGACCGTTGCGTTCGGTACGTCCTCCATCATGCGCCGACTGGCGAGCTCACGCTGGACCTGCCGGATACGCGACTTCACCAGGGGATCACCTTCAGCGTTACGGGATTCGTCGCGGACCTCCTTCTTCGTCATGCGCAAGTCCTTCGAGTGCTGCATGCGTTGGAAGAAGAAGTCCCAGACCGCGAGCGCGACGAGCACCAAGAGCCCAGCGACGACGGCGCGGAACATGACGAAGCCAAGCGCTTGCAGGAAGGGACCAAGGCCTACATCGACGAGCCCGCTCGACTGTGGCGCGAAGAGCGCAGTCACACCGATCATGGCCGTTCCGATGAGCAGGACCTTCAGGAGTCCCAAGAACGTACGCATCCAACTGCGGACGTTGGCCAGCTTCTGAGCCCCACGGATCGGGTCCAGCTTCGAGATGTCGGCCTCGATCGCTTTCGAAGCGAAGTGAAGGCCAACCTGGAAGAACCCCGCTACCACAGTGACGAGAAGGAGCGGGCCGACGAGCGACAAGAAGCCTGGCGCGACCGCGCGGAACGAAACAACGAGCAACGCCCCGGCTGCTGCAGGATCGAGTTCTACGGCTCCGAATCCACCTAGGCCACGGAGTCGGGTCTCGACCAAGTCAGCCGCTTGACCACTGATGACGTCTCCCGCCCCGATGAGCGCGCCGAGGAACGCGATCATCGTTGCGACCACCATGACCTCGCTGGAGAACGCGACCTGACCCTTGTCACGTGCTTCCTCGCGGCGACGGGGGGTCGCTTCCTCGGTTTTCTCGTCGCGATCGGGACCGTCAGCCATGGCTCAGGTGCCCAGGGCGTCGAGCCCCGCCTCCAGACCGGCCATGAAGCGCCCGAGGAGCGCCTCGAAAGCGGGTGTGATCGTCGGACTGAAGACAGCCAGTCCCAGCACACCGACGGCGATACGCAGACTGAAACCGAACTCCAGCACGTTGATGTGCGGCACGGCGCGCGCGAGCACACCGATCAGGACCGAGACCATGAACAGGAGCAGGAGCACTGGCGCGGCGAAAGTGATGCCGGCCGCGAAGACCTGCCCGAAGAACTGCACGATGAGCGACACGAGGCCAGAGCCCACCAGCACCTCTCCGACCGGAGCTCGCTCATGTGAAGCGCATAGCGCTCGCACGATCCAGTGATGGCCGTCGACGGCGAGGATCGCCAGGTAGAAGAGGACCTCGTAGAGGTAGGTCACCGGCGCGTTGGTGTTACCGGTCATCGGGTCGACGGTGCCGGCCATGGCGAATGCCATCTCCTGCCCAACCATCTCGGTGCCGACGCGCAGCCCAGAGATGACGAGATGCAGGAAGAAAGCCAGCGCGATGCCGATGACGAGCTCACGCAGGGCCAGTACGACGAACGTGATGGCATCCAGCTCACCGAGGCGCTCCGCGCCAGTGGCGAGGAATGTCAAGCTCGACAGACTGAGAATGAGCGCGATCTTGTAACCCGGCATGTCCGCGCCGTTCCCCAGGAGCGGCGACGCCAGCACCAACGCGCTGCTGCGCGCGAGATACAGACCGAAGGTCTCGATGAGCCCGCTCTCGATCATGATCAGGAGAGGCCGAACTCGACCATTTGACCGAAGACTCGTGTGGTGTACTCCGCCAGCGCTCGCAGTGCGGGCGCGAGCATCAACAGCGTCACCAGCATCACGGCCAGCATCTTCGGGATCAGCGCCATCGTCTGCTCTTGCACCGAGGTGAGCGCTTGGATGAGGCTGACCAACAGACCCACGGCGAGACCGACGAGCAGCACGGGGCCAGCCACCATCACGGCAGTGACGAGCAGGTCCCTCGCCAAGTCGACGATGCGTAGGTCGAGGCTCTTCACGGGATGACCCCTGCGAAGGAGGAGACGACGGACTCACAGACGAGACGCCAGCCGTCCACCAGCACGAAGATCAGGACCTTGATCGGGGTCGAGATCATGACCGGCGGCAACATCATCATGCCCATCGAGAGGAGCACGCTCGCGACCACCAGGTCGATGACGAGGAACGGCAGGAACAACAAGAAGCCCATCTGAAACGCTGTCTTGAGCTCGCTGAGCACGAAAGCTGGAACGAGCACCCGCATCGGTGGGAGCTCCCGAGCCTCGGCAACGGCATCCATCCCGTCTCCATCGCTCGTGGTCTCATCGCCCACCACGGCGCTCTTCGCTTCCCCCGCGAGCTCTGTGAAGAGCTCGAGCTCCGCCTTTCGGGTGTTGGCGAGGAGGAAGCCTCCCATGGTCTCCCAGGCCGCTTCCCCCGCCTCTCCGATCGAGAGCTCCCCGCTCTTGTACGGGCCCCACGCCTCGGTGTGGAGATCCTGAGCGACCGGTGCCATGACAAACAGCGTCAAGAAGAGCGCAAGGCCAATGATGACGGGGTTGGGTGGCAGCTCGTTCACCGAGAGCGCCCGGCGCACGAACGAGAGTACGATCACAATGCGGGTGAAGCTCGTCAGTGTGATCAAAGCGGCAGGCAGCAGACTGAGCAGCGTCAGTAGCAGCGCGACTTCGACCGCGGTCGACAGCTTCCCGTCATTCCCACCGAGCGCCTTCTGCTCCTCCTTGGTGCTGTCGTCGACCTCAGCGGCGACGCGCTCGCGCTCAGCCGTAACGGCTTCGTCGAAGGCGATACGCAGGCCTGGAGAGGCGTCGATTACCGGGGCCACAACGGGCGCGGTCTCCGGCGCAACAGTGCGTTGCGCCGGTGCGCTCACTACGAGCGTGAGCAGCGTGACGACGGAAGTCAGCAAGCGTTGTCTCACGCGACCACCTCATCGCGCGACGTCTGGACCAGAGCCTTCGCGCGCGCAGCCTTCCCGAGACGTTGGGCTGCGACGCTCGCGCGTGGTTCGGGGACGGGCAGAACGAAGTCCGTGACCTCACCCACGCGAACATCGACGTGCTGCGCGGCCGCGGTGGCGATGGCGCCGGCTTCGGCGATCGCAGGAGAGGCCGGTGCTCGCAGGGCCCCACGGGCTCGATCGAACATCCGTCGGAAGTCCGGGACGGAGGGGAGCGCTTGGCTGCCATCGCGCTTGCGCTCGACTGCGACGACCTCGGAGTCGAGCTCCGCGAGCAAAGAGACCTCACGATCGCCGACCCCCAACGCGAGCGTACGGTCGTAGCAGCGCACCACCAGGAGCTGCCGCCGACCACCAAGGGGCAGGACGTCGATGACGCCTAGTGAGCGGCGCTCCGCCCGACTCCGCCAAGCTGCACCGAGGACACGCCTCGCCAGGAAGCCCACACCGACGAGCACGCTGAGCGAGATGACGATGGCGGTCGCCATCCAAGCGAGGTCCGGCCCCGACGACAGGGGACCTACGCTCGAGGACAGCGCAGCGCGCTCGAGGGTCAACGTCGTGGTTGCAGCGATCGGCATAGGGAGCTCCTGCCCATGCCATGGCAATCGGTGTGCCAACCCACTCCAACCGCCTCCAGAGCCCCCCAGAGCCCCCCAGGGGCCCCTCGCCCCTCAGGCTCCGCCGGCCTTCTGTCGCGAGTCCCGACGACTGTCGGATACAGCGACACTCCGTTCGCGCCCCCCTGGAGGGGTCGTCGGGTCCCCGTCAGCCGCTCAGGTTGCAGCGCCCGCCAGCCGCAGTGTCGTCGTGCCAGCGCTCCGCCCGAGCTGCAGTTCCCGCGAGCAGCAGCCGGTCCCGGAGGGCGTCCTTCTCCCGCGCGACGGTGAAGACGAGGAGGGAGTGCAGCCTGGCGAGGCCAATGAGCTCGACCCGCAGCGAATCGGTCGTTGCGCGATCGAGTCCATCCGCCCAGTTCTCGAGCGGCCCGAGCTCTTCGAACGCAGTGTTGACCCGTTCGACGGCTGCGACACTCTTGTCACAGTCCCACGTCTCCGAATGACCCCCGCCGCCGGGGGTGGCGAACTGAACACGAGCATCGAGCGCCTCGATCGCCTCAGCGCACGCGCTAGCGGCGGCACCGATACGCTCTCGCAAGCCCGTCATCACGCGACCCGAGTGGTCTCGGCTTCGACATGCTGCCAACCCTCGAGGAGGGTCCGCAGAACACGCTCGACCGCAGGGATGGGTGCGACAGTACGCTCCAAGAGCGCCTTGGAGAGCTCCGAACCGCAGAAGAGGTAGAGCTGCTCCAAGCTCTCGGTGACCTCGTCGTTCAGGGAATGATCGAGAGCTGCACGCAGCTCGGTCACGATGGCGTCCGCGCGGCAGGTGTACTCCACGAACTCCGAGCGCGGTTCGCGCGGATCACATTCACGCGCCTTCGCCAGGTAGCGTAGCGCACCCTCGTAGAGCAAGCGCACGACCTTGATTGGCGGCGCATTCTCGATCGCACTTCGGCGATAGACGTCTGCAGCGGCGGCGTGGTTCATCATATTCCCCTACCGAATCATCGGCTGTTCGAGCCGAGTGCATTGCCGAGCGACGCCCCTTGGGCGTTCAAACGGCTCATGAGTTCCTCGAAGCGCGCGTACTGGAGCGTGATCGTCTCGCGGTAGCGCTCGACGCGATCTTCTTTGCGCTGAATGTCCTGGTCGAACAGCTTGATGCGCGCGCGCAGCGCATCCTGCTTGGCGTCGAAGATACCGCGGAGCGGCACCTCGGAGGTGCTACCCGCGAGCGTCCCGAACATCCGATCGATCTCGCGCACGAGGTTGGACATCAACCCGGAGTCACTCGTCTGATCGACGTAGTAGTTCGGGTCGCCAGCAGCAGCGCCGCCGTTGTCGAAGCCGTCGTCGTCTGCAAAGAGCCCTGCGAGCGCGTCGAGGTTCTCAGCGAACTTCTCGTTGAAGACGCTCTCATTGACGGTCAGTAGCCCGTCCCGGCCTCGGGAGATGCCGACCAGTCCGAGCGTCGAGAAGCCCTCGGTGTCTCCGGTGACGGCGCTGACGCTGACCCCGAACAGGGAACGGTTCAGCGCGCTACGGATCCCCCCCAGCAACGAGTCACCGAACAACAGGCCCGTTTTGCCCCCATTGTCGTTGGGATCCTCCGATGGCGTGAAGGTGCTCTGGGTGTTGATGAACGTCTGGACGGCGTTGAATGCCGAAACGAAGCCGTCGATCTTCGCCCTGACGGCATCGCGGTCGGGCTGCACTGTGATCACCACAGGGTCCCCAGGGGTCGTCGTCCGAGCGACGTCGATCGTCAAACCCTCGATGACCCCCGAGAAGTCGTTGTCGGAGCGTCGTACGAGCAGACCATCGACCAGCGCAAGGGCGTCGTTCCCTACGGTGATGTTGTTTGCGCTCTGGGCAGCGCCCGCGGCAGATGGGGCCGCGTAGTTGATCGTCAAGCTGCCGCCGCCGCCGCCGACATCGGAGAACAGGTTCGTTATCCGACCGTCCTCCCCCGCCGTCTTGGATGCGATGACGAGCTGGAAGGAGGGATTGCTCTCCGTACCCGTATTGACGACCGACGCGTTGATGTCCTCGCCGGCCATCGAGTTCAAGTCGTTGGCGATCTCGTCCAAGCTCGAGCGGCTCGGATCAACGGTCAAGGAGTAGGCGGTTTGACCGACGGTGAAGCTGACCTGCTGTCCGCTCGAGCTGCTCAGATCCTGATCGCGCGAGCTCACTGCGTTGAACGCCCAGCGGTCCGTTGCTGCCAGGCGCTGCACCTCGATGGTGTGGCTCCCCGCGATCGCGTTGGAGTCCGCCGAGACTGTAGCGACCGAAGCATCGGACGCTGTCGCGGAGTTGCTCCGAAACTCGTTCGAAGTCTGCAGCTCCTTCGCTTTGTCACGCAGCTTCTTGACCAGATCGCCTAGGTTGCCGACGAGATCGAGCTTGCGCGACTCGTTCGAACGGCGCGCCTGGAGCGTCTGGATCGGCAAACGCTCGAGGGCCACGAGCTGTTGTACGATCGCCTGCGTATCGATGCCGCTTGCGAGGCCTGAGAAGCTGATGCCAGTGCTGCCGACCATCCTGATCCCTCAGGATAGTTATCGGACGCTGGGAGCTGGACTGAACAGGCGCTCAGGAAGAAGCGGGGCGAAGGATCCTGAGTCGCCAGAACATCATCTCTGAGGGCTGGAAACGGCTTCCCATCGTCAACCCGTACAACCTGCGAGCGATCTGGAAAGTATTTCCAGCTAACAGACGAACCCGCCCTCCTCGAAGATTCCACGAGGAGGGCGGAGTTCGGTTCCGAGTGGCCGGACTCGAGAGGGCGGCCCTCGCGCCTCAGCGCGCGGGCGCGTGATCGAGCCCGGTCCGGATCAGCCGAGCAGCGACAGCGCGAGCTGCGGCTGGGTGTTCGCCTGAGCCAGGACCGACGTGGCGGCCTGCTGCAGGATGCTGTTCCGGGTCAGGTCGGCCGTCTCGTAGGCGACGTCGACGTCACGGATCCGGCTCTCGGCGGCCGCGGTGTTCTCGCGGACGTTCAGGATGGACCGGAGGGTGCTGTCGAGGCGGTTCTGCTGGGCACCGAGGGTACCCCGGCTCGAGTTGACGGTGTTGATCGCGCTGTCGATCGCGCTGATCGCCGAGCTCGCACCCGACGAAGACGAGATGTCGAGCGAGCCCACCCCGAGGGTCGAAGCAGTCGCATCGACGATCGAGACCGACACGACGTCGTTGGTGCCCGCGTCGATGCCGACCTGGACGCTGAGCGAGGTCGCGTTGCCGTCGAGGAGGTTGACGCCGTTGAAGTTGGTGCTGCCGGCGATGCGGTCGAGCTCCTCGATGAGCTGGCTGAACTCGCCGTTGAGCGTGCCGCGGTCGCCCGAGTTGAGCGTACCGTTGGCGGCCTGCACGGAGAGCTCGCGCATGCGGTTCAGGATGCCGCTCGCCTCGTTGAGCGCGCCTTCGGCGGTCTGGACGAGCGAGATGCCGTCCTGAGCGTTGCGCGCGGCGACGCCGTAGGAGCGGATGTCGGCCCGCATGCGCTCGGAGATCCCGAGGCCCGCAGCGTCGTCAGCTGCGGAGGCGATGCGGAGGCCGGACGACAAGCGCGAGAAGTTGCCTTGGAGACGCGATGAAACGTTCCCCAGGTTCCTCTGTGCGGTCATCGCCGCGATGTTGGTGTTGACACGAAGTCCCATTGATTCTCGATTCCTTGGATCGGATACCGTAACGCGGACGCAAGAAGGGGCCCCGGGGACACGGCTCCAGTTGGAGCACCTGGTTCAGCTGCTGCCACGTAGTCCATCGCCTGTCCGCTTGGCGCGAGAGACCACGAGACGCCGAGCCAGACTAGGCCGCGGGTGCGTGGGTGATCGTTCGCTTGGGACCCCGGTGCGCGGGGGCACGGTGCACACTGGGTCCGCTCCGGTACCAGACGCTGCGCGTCAGTCGCCGAAGGGCTGCGATCGATCTGTTCGTCGTTGGTAGAGAGCCTACTCGAGGTATGCAGTACTGAGGTCTCGGTGTCGCCGGTAAGGGGGACCGCCACCCGGCGGTCCCCCACTCAGCGAAACGGCACCGAAGCCGTTGTCTCCGCTTAACCTTGGAGTAGCGAAAGCGCGATCTGAGGCTGCACGTTAGCCTGCTGGAGCACGCTCATGGCGGCCTGCTGCATGATGCTGTTCTTGGTCATCTCAGCCGTCTCGAGCGCGACATCGACGTCGCGGATCCGGCTCTCGGACGCGGAGAGGTTCTCGCGCTGGATCTGGATCGACCGCAGCGCGCTCTCCATCCGGTTCTGCTGAGCACCCAGTTGACCACGCTGGGTGTTGACCTGGTCGATGGCCGAGTCGATAGCAACCAGCGCGTCCTGCGCGCTGGCGATCGTCGTGACATCGCTCGAGTTGAAGCCCAGGGTCGAAGCACTCGTCTCCGCGAGCGTCACGTTGATGACGTCGTCGGTCGTGTTGCTGTTGATGCCCACTTGGATCGGGATCCCTGTCGAAGCCGAGCCGTCCAACAGGTTGGTCCCGTTGAAGACGGTCGTCGTCGAGATCCGGTCGATCTCGGAGACGAGCGCCGAGAACTCGACGTCGAGGGTGCCACGATCCTGAGAGCTCAGCGTGCCGTTTGCGGCTTGCATGCTGAGCTCGCGCATGCGGTTGAGGATGCTGCTGATCTCGTTCAGCGCGCCCTCCGCCGTCTGCGCCAGGGAGACGCCGTCGAGAGCATTACGCCCTGCGACGCCGTACGACTTGATCTGCGAGCGCATCCGCTCGGAGATCGCGAGGCCCGCGGCATCATCTGCCGCGACTGCGATCCTCAGGCCGGACGCCAGGCGGGAGTAGTTCCCTTCCAGGCGAGCGGTGACGTTGCCCAAGTTTCTTTGGGCCGTCAGAGAGGCGATGTTGGTATTGACTCGAAGTCCCACGGTGGGGCTCCTTTCACAACTGGTTCGGTGTTTGCTGAGATGGCCGGTCGCCCGACCACGAAGAGGTTGTCGGCCGAACCTGCATGGAATTGAGTCCGGTCAGGCGGAATCTTGGACCGTTCAGTCGTCGGGCCTCGCGCACGGCCAACCCGCGCTCCGCGCGCGCAGCGTCGCGAACGATCGCGCGGCACACGACGATCCTATGAAGCGGCCGAGGCCTGCCCCCGTTCCGGGGCAGGCCTCGGCCTGAAGGTGGGCTGCGCGATCTGCGCTGCGCTTAGAACCCGTCGCCTTGTCCGAAGGCGACCAGGTCCGCCTCATCGAACTCGCTCGAGGACTTCGACGGCAACGGCGCACCTGGGCCGTCGTGGTCGTCGAAGCCCGCGATGTCCGGCCGTTGCAGCTGGCCACGAGCGTCCTGAGCGGCGCCCCGCTGCCCCTTCGTACGGCGGGTGCGGTGCTGCTGTACGAGGTTGCGGAGGCTGCCGACCTGGCCCGCGGTCTCGATCGCAGTGGACGCCAGCTCTTCGGCGTTACCAGCATTGGCCTGCGTCACCTTGTCGAGCTCCGCGATGCCGGACGTCACGTCGTGGATGGCTGTAAGCTGGCTCGCCGAGGCCCCAGCGATCTCACGCATGAGGTCGCGCACCTGGGTCGCCCCCTGCACCACTCCTTGGAGCTGCTCGCGGACGCGGTCAGCGCGGTGGACGCCGTCGTTCACGAAGCCCGACGCGCGCTCGACGATTCGGCTGGTCTCCCGGGCCGAATCTGCGCTGCGCTGAGCGAGCGCTCGGACCTCCTCCGCGACCACGGCGAAGCCTTTGCCCGCTTCGCCGGCTCGGGCCGCTTCGACCGCGGCGTTGAGAGCGAGGAGGTTCGTCTGGAACGCGATGTCGTCGATGACCTTGATGATGGTCGAGATCTCGTCGTTCGAGGTCTTGATGTCGGTCATCGACTGCTGCATCGACTGCATCTCAGTCATGCTGCTGTTAGCCGATTCGGCGTAGGTCTCCGAGAGGCGGCTCGCCTTTTCCGCATTGCAGGCGTTCTGATCGGTCATCGCCGATACGTTGACGACGCTGTCGCGGATACGCTCGAGCGAGGCAGCTTGCTGGGTCGAGGCCGAGGCAAGGTTCTGCGAAGCGCCCTGGACCTGTCCGGCGCCGGTATCGATCTGCTCGAGACCCGCGTCGACCTCGCCGATCATGCGCTCCATGCTGTCGACGAGTCGGTTGAAAGACTGTGTCAGGTCGCCGAGCTCGTCTTCGCGCCCCGACGGCAGTCGGTGGGTGAGGTCACGATTGTCGACGGTCGCCTTGATGCCCTCAACAATGGACAGCACCGGGCGTGCGATCGAGCGACCGAAGACGAAGGCCATCAAGCCCACCACGATGGCGACGATGACGCCGGTGCGCACGATGCCACGCTGGAGTTCGAGGACCGGCCGCTCGACCTCGTACATGTGACGCTCGGCCAGCAGCGCCCACTTACTTCCCATGCAGTCCACCACCCGCGCGTAACCGAGGATCTGCTCGCCAACATCGTCGATGCGCTGGTAGCGGTTCGACTCTCCGGCGATCGCAGACACCACACCGGGGAAGTTCAGACCCGCAGTGCTCTCCTCAGCCTCGCGCCGGGTCGAACGGGCGCGGAAGTCCTGACCGACGAGGAACGTCTCACCGGTCTCCCCAAGCCCGTCCGTTCGCGCAAGAACTCCGTCGATCTTCGCGATCGGGAGTTGGAAGGCGACGGCGCCCAGGAGGTCACCCGACTGGCCGATCACAGCGGTAGCAACGAAGGCGGCATCAGCGCCGTAGCTCGGCTCGTAAGATGCGACATCTTCGAGGAAGACCGTCTCTGAGCTGCCTCCTTCGAGGGCCGCGCCCACCGCCCGGCCGAGACCGGTCCCCCGGTAGGGTCCGCTGATCAGGTTGGTCGCGTAGTCCGCCTCCTTGTAGACCGTGTAGACGACGTTGCCCTCGGTGTCGACGAGAAAGATGTCGTAGTAGCCGTACGTATCGAGGAACGAACTGAGGTACGCGTGCTGCAACTCGTGCAGCTCGTTGTACGTGCAGGGTTCCGAGGCCCGGCCGAGCGCCAGCTTGTTTCCAACGGCGTTCGGGTTCTCGGCGATGTACATCGCCTGGAGCAATCGAGCGTTGGCGTCCCGCGGTACATACGCCTCCACACCGCGCCAAGCTTGATCTGCCTCCTCCAAGCGCGAGCGGTACTCGGAGTTCATGTAGCGGCGAACGGCGTCCTCGCGCCGCTTCTCCGAGGCCGGGGTCAACGTACCGTTGGCGACCAACTCCTCGCGGACAGTCTTGAATGCGACCGAGAGCTGCTCGAGCGCCGACTGGGTCGCCGGGTTCCTAGCGAGCTGCTGGACTCCCTTGCGGGATGACTCGAAGACCGCCTCGACGACCTGGGCCGCGCGATCCGAGGCGATGACCTCGAGCTCCTCCTGGGCCTTCGAGATCAGGGTCGCTCGGCTGGCCTCGACGCTCTTCCAAGCCGTGGCGGCGATCGAAATCACGCCGACGACGAGCGACAAAGAGATGAGCTTGACGGAGATCGACCAGCGCGAGGGATGGCCGATCGTCGCGAAGAAGCCGCGGGGGCGGACCGTGCGGGCTGAGTTCATGGGGCGTGTGTGCTGCTTGGGGGCAGTGGGACCTCGGTGCTTTCGACCACCTGTTCTCCGAAGTTGAGCCGAAGCCTCAACTTGGGCAGCGCGACGCCCGATCTACCGAGAGACGCGGCACTCCACCCCCAGGGCTCACGGCCTGACCCCCGTTCTCACCCGGACCCGCAAACATGCGCATCCCTCAAGCGCGGCTCGCTCTGTCGCTCGCACTCGCACCCCTCCTTCAGAGCTGTCTCTCCATCCGCGCTGATGAACCCGCCTCCGTCGGGGCGAGCGTCAACGTGGGGACGGCCTACTGGTTCCGGGGGGTCCCCGTGAACACGGGTGGCGTGATCCAAGGGGACCTGGCCACGACCGTGCCGCTCGCCGATGGCAGCCTCCTTGACCTCTCCGTCTGGGGGAACATGGCGCTGACCAGCGACTCGGGCAACGGCATCGAGCCCGACGGGAACGGCTTGGCCTTCACCGAGATCGATACGGTCGCCGTCTACACGCGCTCGTATGACAGCTACGACATCAGCGTCGGCATCCTCTCGTACAACCTGCCGAACGGCATCGGAGCATCGACCACCGAGCTCTACAGCGCTGCAAGCTTCCAAGCGCTGGGCCTCAGCCACGCGCTCTCCGTCTACTACGACTTCGACCAGCTCGACGGCTTCTACATGGCGTACTCGGGAGGCTGGGGGAGCTCCCTGGACGATCGGACCTCCCTCGACGTCGCTTGGAACCTGGGTGCTATGGGCGGAGATCAAGCCCGCAGCTATTTCGGGGTCGACGAGAACGGCCTGTCCGATGTGTCGCTGAGCGGGACACTGAGCCACGCCTTCGACGAAGCGACCACCCTGAGCACGACCCTGGCCCTGATCAAGACACTCGACGGTGACTACGCCGACGCATTGGATGCGGCTGGCCGCGACGACTTTGGGGTCGTGGTCATGATCGGGACTGCTTGGAGCTTCTGACGACCTGAGTCGTTGCGGTGGGGTAACTTCGGTCAGGACGACGGAGGTCGTCTACTGGGGAACGACCATGAAAGCTCTCACCACCGCACTGCTCCTTCTGAGCGCCTCCTGCGCCAGCGTCTCGACGTCCGAAACCCAGTCGCTGAGCGTGAACGACCAGCCGGTCGCCGCTGGAATCTCCAAACCGGGCTGGGGAGCACCACGCCAGCTCACGCCGCGACGGCACCTGGACGTCATCGAAGCCGAGGGTGGCGTACCTGAAATGGCGCACTATCGCGGCCTGCGTAAGCCGGGGACCGGCGCGCGTCGCTGAGACGAAGCACACGGGGCGACCGCTCGGCTCGAGCGGTCGCCCCGTTTCGCTTGGATCGAGTCCGGCCCGTGCGCTCAGGCGGCGCGCCGTCCGAGCTGCTTCCCTGAAGAGAAGTCGACGACGGCGTCAGCGATCCGATCGAGGTGCATGGTCTCCTGCGCATAACCCCGCTCGATCGCGACACGAGGCATGCCATAGACGACGCAGCTCGAGGCCTCCTGAGCGACCGTCGCATGGCGCGCGGCTTTGAGCTTGCCGAGCCCCTCGGCACCATCTTCGCCCATACCCGTCAGAAGCACACCGAGGGCACGCAGCCCGCTGATTTCGGCCACGGACTGGAAGAGCACGTCCACGGACGGACGATAGCCGCTCACAAGGCCGTCTCCACCGAGCACCGCGATCAGCTTGCCACCTGGCCCGCGCCGAACGCGCATGTGGCGATCGCCGGGGGCCAGGAGCGCGACGCCGGGCTTGAGCGGCTCCCCGTCCGTCGCTTCCCGGACCGTCACACCTGAGATTCCAGCCAGGCGCTCTGCCAGACCCGCCGTAAACCCCGCGGGCATGTGCTGAGCCATGACGATCGGAGCGAGCTTCGAGGGCAGCCGCTCGAAGATCCGCCGCAGCGCCTCGGGTCCACCGGTTGACGCACCGATCGCTATCAAAGTGCTCTCGGTGGGTTGATGGAGCGGCTCTGAGATTCGGCCCTGGTTCGATGAGTTCGTGATCGGTACGACACTGCGCATGCGCGGCTGTGTGCGTAGAACGCGCTCCAAGTCATCGACCAGTTGGGTGATCGAATAGCCCGGGCCGGGCTTTCCGAAGACCTCGATCGCGCCGGCCTCGAGACATGCAAGGGCGACCTTACGACTGCGGGCCGTGAGCGAGCTGACGATGATGGTCGGCGTGGGACGCTTGCGCTGGAGATCCCTGAGGAAGGTCAAGCCGTCCATCTTGGGCATCTCGAGGTCCAGCACGATCGCGTCTGGGCGGAGCCGCTCGACGAGCGCGCCGCCTTCGATCGGGTCCTCCGCTGCGCCGATGATGGCGATCCCAGGCCGTGATCGAAGCTCGCGCGAGAGGGCGGCCCGAACCAGCGGTGAGTCATCGATGAGCAGGACCTTCTGTGTCTCGGTTGTCATGCAGCCTTCTCCAGCACGCCTACGGACACCTCGAGCGTCTCGCCCATGAAGTCGAGCACACAGCGAACAGTGTCGCCGGAGCCATGGGAGGTCGCGCCTTCTTCCGGCAACCCGAGCTTCGACGGCGAGCGATCGCCTCCGAGGAGGCGCAGGACTTCGCCGCCGAGGACGTTGGCGAGCTCGTTGGCGGCCAACTGAGCTTCGGCATCGTCGAAGGTCTCACAGTCGATGAGCCCGTTGAGGAGCTCCTGCAGGGCGCCATCGGTGGCGCGAATGCAGACCTTGTACGGGACGCCGTTCACTTGCAGAGCAATGCACGAGGCATGGTGAACCGCACCACTGATTTCATCAGTGGGCTCACCTACCATGAACGCCATTCTCTCGAGGGCTGCGGAAACGGTCGCCGTAAGCGACTCGCCGAAGTCTTCGGGTAGCCTCGTCACGCTGCAATTCTCCTGACGTAATCGCGGATCTGTTCGGGTTCGAACGGCTTGCGCAGGACATCCCGGGCACCGAGCCTGCGAACTTCTGCAAGTCGGTCCTGGTTGCTCTCGGTACTGACGATCACGACATCGATCGCGTTCGCGGGCTTGCGCTCTTGTAGCTCCTTCAGGAACTGCACGCCGTCCATCACGGGCATGTGTAGGTCGAGGAGGACGAGCCCAATCTCGAGCGCCTCCACTACCGCGAGCGCTTCGGCGCCGTTGGAGGCCTCACGAATGGCGTCCTCCGTGACGCCTGCCTGTACAACAGCTCGGCGAACAGTCCGACGGAGTATAGGCGAATCGTCGACGATCAAGACCTTGCTTTGACTCATGATGCTTTCCTCCCCGTAAAGACGGATCCGTTCCAGAGCACCTTCTTCACACCGTTCGTCGAAACCGTGACGTCACCTGTGTCGAGGTCGAGTATCATGTTGCGCGTGCGGCTTCCGCCTACGTCCTGAGCATCGATTCGAATGCCCTGCTTGAAGCAGAGCTTGCGCATCGCCGCCCAGTTCCGAGCGCCGATTTTGAAACCAGCGGCGTCATCCAGCATCTCGGCGGCGCCGGCTACGCAGACGATGGCGCGCGCCATACGACCTCCCAGCATCTCGAACTGTTTTTGAAGCCGCGGGAGCCCAGAGGTGAGGTAGATGTCAGGACGACCCGTCTGCTCGTTGGGCAAGGGCGGCCCAGGGAGCATCGCGTGTAGCATGGCACCGACCCGTGCTTCAGGGTCATAGAAGGTCACGGCGAGGCACGAACCGAGCGCGTGTGTTGTGATGACGCCACCGGTAGTCGACGACGCTTTTCCGTCACCGACTCCGACCCGAGTCTCAGCGCTGCTCACTCGTCACCTCCAGTTTTGACGTAAACCCCAGGGCGCACCATCCGCAGGTCGTCGCAGCGGCCCGTGATGCTCTCCGTCAGACCGATCACTAGGTAACCGCCGCTGGGTAGAAGCTGAGCGAAGCGAGATACGAGCCGTTGACGGCTCGCCTCATCGAAGTAGATCATCACATTGCGGCAGAGGATCGCATCGAATGGACCGCGCAACTTCCAGGGAGCCGACAGGTTGATGCTCGCGACGGTCACGAGGTTGCGAGTCCGCTCTCGCACTCGGACCGCGCCGTCGGAGGTGCTCTCGAAGTGCCGCTTGACCAGGTCGGTAGCGAGGCTTCGCACCGAGTCCTTCCCGTATACCGCAGCCTTCGCGCGCTTGAGCTCCGAGATCGCAAGGTCGCTGGCGAGGATCTTCAAGTCCGCTCGCTGAGCGGGCTCGAGCGCATCGACGAGAGCCATGGCGAGTGAGTACGGCTCCGAGCCATTCGAGCAGCCAGCCGACCAGAAGCGTAGCTTGCCTTTCGGCTTACGCTTCGCCTCCTGAACGAGGAAGTCGATGTGCTCGCGCTCACGGAAGAACGACGTGAAGTTCGTCGAGAGCGCGTCGAAGAGCACGGTCTCGACGCGGCCGGTCGAGTCTGCCTTGAGCGCCTTGACGAGCTCACCCAAGGACTGCACGCCGAGCTTTCGGCTGGCAGCCTCCAGCCGACTCTCGACCATCCGCTTCTTCGCAGGGTCGACGACGATTCCCCAGCGTGAATAGGCTTCGCGAACGAGGGTTCCGATCGGCGAGGCCTCCGCGCTGCGCTGGATCTCCGAGTTCTTCATCCCAGGTGCTGGGAGCCGATCCCCATCGCAGCGAACAGTGAATCGAGTTGGAGGAGCGCTACGACGGTCTCGTCCGTTCGCACCAGGCCGTCCACGTACCCCCCTTCGCTGCCTTGCGGAGGAAGCTGTATCATGTCACGCGGGATCTCGCGGACTTCGCAAACCGAGTCGACGATACAACCGATCGGTGTGACGGCGCCGTCGTCATCAGGCTCGGTCTCGGTGACGATGATGCAGGAGATGCTCGTCACGTCCCGCTCGCTCATTCCGAGACTACGTCGGAGGTCCGCGATCGGTATGATCCGACCGCGCAGATTGATCACCCCGCGGACGCAATGAGGCATCCGTGGCAGCGGGGTGATGTCGTGCATCGCGATGATCTCGCGAACCGACTGGATCGGGACGGCGTACTGGTTGGGATCGAGCGCGAAGACGAGGTACTTACCCCCCTGCTCCGTGGTCGATTTGCGAGTTAGCTCTTGGTTCATTCTGGGGACCTAGTAGCTGAGGCTTGAGTGGGTGCTCTTAGCAAGTCCCTCGACATCAAGGATGAGTGCGACGCGGCCGTCGCCCATGATCGCCCCTCCGGCGACTCCCTGCATTTTCGGCAGATTGGAACCGAGGTTCTTGATCACTACTTGCTGCTGGCCCACGATTTCGTCCACCTGGAGGCAGAAGCGCGTGGAACCGGTGCTCATGAGCACCATCACACCGCTCATTTCGTCATCGCTCGACTCGTCTACGAGCCGGGAGAGATGTCGAATGGGCAAGAGTGTCCCACGTACGTCTACGAGTGGGCCACCGTCGGCGCCCCAGTGGGCCTTGCGCGCGGACGGCTGGAAGCTCTCTTCGATGGCGAGAGTTGGGATGACGAACCGCTGTCGGCCGACCCGAACGACCATGCCATCGATGATCGCAAGGGTGAGCGGAAGTCGCAGCAGGAACGTCGTTCCTTTCCCAGGCTTGGACTGGATCTCGATGCGACCACGCATCGCTTCGATATTCTTCCGGACCACGTCCATTCCGACGCCGCGTCCGGAGATGTCGGTGACAGCCGCAGCCGTGGAGAAACCGGGTTCGAAGATCAGGTTGAAAACTTCGTCCTCGGAGAGATCGTCTCCATTCGAACCATGAGGCAACAGCCCCTTCTCGTGAGCCTTGGCGACGATCTTTGTGCGGTCGAGGCCACGACCATCGTCACGGACCTCCACGACGATGGCGCCCGACGCGTGATACGCTCGAAGGTCGACCTGACCGACCTCGGGCTTTCCGACTTCGATTCGGCGATCGGGCGGCTCCAAGCCATGATCGATGGCGTTCCGGATCAGGTGCACGAGCGGATCGCTGATGCGTTCGACGACGTTGCGATCGACCTCGGTTTCCGCGCCACCGACGACCAGCTCCACCTTCTTGCCAGCTTTCTGGGCGACGTCACGAACCAGACGGCTGACCTTCTGGAACGTAGAACGGAAGGTCACCATGCGTAGCGACATGGAGGCCTCCTGCAGGTCCCGCGTGATCTTGTTGACTTGGCTCAGGTTACGGGACAGGGTCGTGCTCTTGACGCTGCGCAGGGCCGGATCCTGAAGCACCATCTGCTGTGCGATCACGAGCTCACCGACCATGTCGACGAGCGCATCAAGGCGTAGGGTCGAGACCTTGATCGTCGCGTCGACCTGCGCTTTCCGGCGATTCGCCTTCGTGACAGCGTCGGCGACCTCCGCCGCCTCCTCGACGTCGACGACAGCGCGGAGCGCAGTCGTGACGGGCGACGCACTTCGACGGTTGCCGAGCACCGCTTCGAGCTCCTCGCGACCAACGACACCGAGCTCGACGAGCAGGTCGCCGAGTCGCAAGCTCTCGTCGTTCTGGGCGCGTTCACGCTGGAGCTTGAGGGCGTCCTCGATGCGATCCGCGCTGACCACGCCGTTGCGGACGAGCAGCTCGCCGATGCGCGCCGGGGTCGGCACGCTCGCGACGATATCGCCGCCGTTGGTCAACTCGAGACGGTCGAGGGCATCATTGACCACTGCTGGCAATGCGCCGAGTTCGTCGACGTGTTCGCCACGCAGCGCTTGCTCCAAACGACCCTCGGCGCGCTCGACGTGACTGACCCAGGGCGCTTCCCCGCCCGCGAGTGACTCGATCATCTTCGAGGTCAGGTCCGCCGACGTGAGGACAAGGTCGACGTGGACGGATTGGAAGTCGAGGGTGCCCTGTCGCAGCCGGTCCAGCAGCGTCTCAGTGGTGTGTGTGAGACGTACGATGGGTGTGAGGTTCAGGAACCCAGCGACACCCTTGATGGTGTGGAAGGTCCGGAAGATTCGGTTCAGCAGCTCTTCGTCGTTGGGTTTCGACTCGAACTCCAGAAGGTCTGCCTCGATGGTCTCGAGATGCTGTCGCGACTCATCGATGAAGTCTTGGAGCGTCTCGTCGACCAGCGCGTCGCTTGTCAGCTGAACCCGGCGTTCACCAGCGGAGGCGGGTTTGCTGCCTTGGGCGTTTGCCGACGAATTCTGTTTGCTTTGCTGGGGAATCGGCTGCGGACTCGCGGATCCAGTCGCCTCTCCGGCGGCCTTGATCTTGTCACGTAGTGTCTGGGAGGGTGGCGGTGCAGTAGTCGCTCCATGCGCCCGGAGCGCCTCCGCGTAGCATCGCAAGTAGTCGACGACACCGAGCAGAGGATCGATGACAGGGCGGATCTCACCGCCATCGACCACGCGGTCGATCATCTCCTCGGCTTCGTGGCACACGACCTGAGTGGCGTCGAGTCCGAGGACCCCGGCTTCACCTTTGACCGTGTGCACGATCCGGCGAAGCTCGGCCAAGTGGTTGGAGTCGCTGGGATCGGCGTCGAGGGCAAGCAGGAGCTCTTCGGCGTTTCCTGCGGCATCGGACATGGACACAACGAGCATGTCGACGAGCGCGTCGTCCTCACCTTGCGAGGTTTCCGTTGCGCTCGTGCGAGGCAAGCGCTCGCCCGCCGCGAGCAGCGCGGCTTTTGCGAGCAAGTCCTGGAGCTGTCCATCGACCGAAGCCAGGAGATCGGCGTCGGCGGCGATGCCGTCCTCGCCCAGGTTCCTTGCGGTCTTCGCCAGCCGTGCCGCGGCAGACCGCAGCAGCTTCAGACCATCGGGGATCTCGGCCGCCAGTTTGCACGAAGCAGCGAGCTCAGCCAGTGCCGCAGAGAGATTCATGTCTCGAGTATCGACCGATCGCTCTCCCAGCCTGAGATCAGGTATTCTGGCTCGACACGGAGGCCACGCGCGCGGCTGCGCGAGAGCAGCCGGCCCAGTGCGTCGCGCGATGCGACGCACCGGGCCAGCGAATTCTGCGTGATTGACTCAGGCCGCGCGGTTCACCCAGACCTCGGCCGCGCTGACGCCGCGGACGAGCTTGTAGGCGAGCTGAGCATCGGGACGCGGAAACGCCTGTTGCGGGGCATCGACCTCGACCTTCGGGCAGCTCATCTTCACGGTCCCGGCCGCGTCGAAGGCGTTACGCTTCAGAACGCCCGCGACAAGGTTGGCACATTCCCCCATCGCATCGACGACGTCACTGAGCTCGAGCGGATCACCCTCTTCGAGCATCAACATGCCGCGGGAGATGTCGTGCGCTCCGCTCAATGAACAGTGAATCAGTACGTGGCCTTCGAGGTCACCCTCGAAGGTGATCGTCGCGCGGATGCGGACGGCATCATCCCCGTCAGCAGCGTCGTTCAGGGAGACCCCCTCGAACGGGAGCACGATCGACTGGAAGGTGGTCTCGATGGCTGCCTGAAGCTGCTGGATCAGGTCCGGGCTGGACCCCCCATCAGTCGTTGATGCGTTGGATTGCATCCTTGAGCGCCTCCGGGGTGAAGGGTTTCGTGACGTACCCGTTGGCGCCGCTTTCCATGGCGGCCGCGACCATGCCGGAGCCACCCTCGGTCGTGACCATCAAGATGGGCAGTTGGTCGGCGGTCTTCGTCGCACGCACGTTCTTGACGAGGTCGATCCCGCCCATCTCCGGCATGTTGATGTCGGAGAGGATCAGCTCGATCTCGGGATTGGAAGCGATCTGTGCCAGCGCTTCGACGCCGTTGGCAGCCTCGAGGATCTCCTCGAGCTTGATCTCCGCCTGACGCAAGGAGCGCATGAGGATCTTCCTCATCGTTGCCGAGTCGTCGACGATCAGGACCTTACGCATCTGTAGTCCTCGGGAGGGTGGGTTGGGGGCAGTGCACGGCGGTGCCGCAGCACGGTCCCCCATCCATCGGCCCGGGGGCCGGGATCCGTTGAGCCAGAATCCGAGCTGTCGCAGCCCGCCGCGTTTGGAGGTGCCCCCTTCCGAAACTTATCCTCCCGGCGATGGCCAGGGTCCTGATCGTCGACGACGAGCCCGGTGTGCGGGCAGGGCTGGTCGCCATGTGCATGGCGGCCGGCCACCGCTGCGTCGAGGCGGGGACGGGTGCCCAAGCCCTGGCGCGGGCCCGCGAGGAGCAGCCGGACGTCGTCCTCCTGGACCTCCGGATGCCCGATGGGGGCGGCCTGGACGTCCTGCCGGCCCTGACGGCCCTCCCTGGAGCGCCCTCCGTGATCGTCCTGACGGGCTACGTCGACGTCCGGACGGCCGTCAAGGCGATGCAGGAGGGGGCCGCGAACGTCCTGGAGAAGCCCGTCGACCCCCCGACGCTCCGCAAGGCGCTGGAGCGCGTGCTCGACGGCCGCCTCGTCCGGGCCGAGCGCGATCGGCTACGCGACGAGGTGGCACACCTGCGCTCGGGCCCGATCGTGGGCCGCTCCGCCGCGATCCGGACGGTGATGGAGCACGTCGAGCGCGTCGCCGCCACCCCCCACTCCACCGTGCTGGTGACCGGCGACTCCGGCGTAGGCAAGGAGCTCGTCGCACGCGCCATCCACGAGCGCAGCGCCCGCGCGAAGGGGCCCTTCGTCGCCCTCAACTGCGCGGCGCTCTCGGAGGGCTTGCTCGAAGCCGAGCTCTTCGGCTACGAACCCGGCGCCTTCACCGGCGGCGATCCGCGCGGCCGAGATGGCCTCCTGGCCGCGGCCCGTGGCGGCACCCTCTTGCTCGACGAGATCGGCGAGCTCGACCTCGGGCTGCAAGCAAAGCTCCTGCGCGTACTGCAAGAGCGCACGTACCGCCGCGTCGGCGGCAGCCGCGACCTGCCCATGGACGCCCGTGTGATCGGCGCGACGAACCGCGACCTGGGGACCGAGGTCGAACACGGCCGCTTCCGCGGCGACCTCTTCTATCGACTCAATGTGATGTCGATCGTCGTGCCGCCGCTGCGCGAACGACCCGAGGACGTCCCCGGCCTCGCCTCGCACTTCCTCGCACGCTTCGGTGACGAACTCCGGCGTCCTTTCACGGGCATCAGCGATGCTGCCCTCGCGCGCCTCGTCGCGTACCCGTGGCCGGGCAACGTACGCGAGCTGCGCAACACGATCGAGCGCGCCGCGATCCTCGCCACTGACGGTGAGCTGCGCCCCGAGCACATCGTGCTCGACGAGCGCACGCGCAACGTGCCGAACGGCACGCTCGCAGCGCTCTCCGCAGCGCAGCCAGACGACTTGCGCCTCGATCGGATGGAGGCGACATTGATCCGCCGCGCCCTCGAAGTCCACGAGGGCAACAAACAACGCGCCGCGGATGCGCTCGGTATCCACCGCAGCACGCTGTACAAGAAGCTCGAAGCCTACGGCATCCCTGACTGACCTCGGGCGAAGCACGGCTCAGTGCCGCGAGAGCGCGCGCAGGAACGCCACCAGGTTCTGCGCCTCGTCGTCAGTCATCTCGATCGGCGCGATGTGCAGCGACAGGTTGCTGTTCGGCCGACCGCCGCGCCGATAGAACTCGACCACGTCTTCGAGCGTCGCGAGCGAGCCGTCGTGCATGTACGGCGGTGTCAGAGCCACGGCTCGCAGCCCCGGCGTACGGAAGCGTCCCAGGTCCGCTGCATCACCCGTCACGGCTGCGCGACCGGGCTCGGGTTCGCTCGCCGCGGGGTCGCTGTCGGCGGCAGCGCGCGCTCCGATCCCAGTGTTGTGGAAGCCGAGGTCGGAGAAGTTCGGCCCGACGTGGCACTTCCAGCACTTGCCGCGACCCTCGAACAGCCACATGCCGTTCTCCTCGCGGGAATCGAGCGCGGTCACGTCTCCAGCTCGGAAACGATCGACCGGTGTATCGCCGAAGGTCAGACGGCGCACGAACGCAGCCAGCGCTTGGGCGAGGCGCTCCTCCGTCGGCGCGCCACCGAAGGCGCCTTCGAAGTCCGCGACGTAGCTCGGCTCTTGCGTCAGGCGCTCGACCGCCCGCGCGATCGGCAGGTCCATCTCCTTCTCCGCAGCGAGCACGAGCTCGACCTGGTGTTCGAGGCTGCGAGCACGCCCGTCCCACAGGACCGCGGTCGAGAGCGCGTGGTTGAGGAGGCTCGGCGCGTTGCGCCCGACGTCCTGTCCGCGCACACCGCGCGAGGTTGTATGCGGTTCGGCAAAGCCGTGTTCGGGGCGGTGGCAGCTCGCACACGCCACCGTCCGGTCACCCGACAGCAGCGGTTCGAAGAAGAGCCGTCGGCCGAGCGCGACGACCGCGTCGTTCGCCCCTGTCGCCGTCGCAAAGGCCTCGAGGCCCAGCGGCAGCGCGGTGGGCAAGACCGCCGGCAAGGTGTCCGTAGCCAACGCCGGCGGTCCCTGTGGTGCGCGCAGCGCCGCGCCGACACTCAGGCCCGTGCTGACGACCAGAGCGAAACACGCGGCGCGCACAGGTCAACGTCCTTTCAGCTCGGCGATGAGCCGCTTGATCTGACCGTCGAACTCCTTACCGCCGTGTCCACGGCCGACCATCTTGCCGTCGCCGTCGATGAGGATGTACGTCGGATATCTCGTCACGCGGTACAGGTTCGCGATCGGGGTCAGCGTCCCCTGGTAAGCGCTCAGCCACGTGACCCCGTTGTCGCGCAGGCCCTTGCGGTAGTCTGCGGGCGAGTCGTTGGTGTTGACGCCGATGAGCGCGAAAGGATCGTTCTTGTGGAGCTCAACGAGCTCCCGGAGGTGCGGCATCGCTGCCACACACGGGCTTCACCAGAAACCGTAGAAGTCGAGCAGCACGACCTTCCCGCGGTAGTCCGACAGGTTGAAGCTGAAGCCGTCGATCGTCTCGCCGAAGAAATCGGGCGCAGGCTGGCCGACCTCGAGCTCCTTCTCGGTGATGAACATCGCTCGCGCGAGGGTGCCCCAATGGGTCTTGGTATGTTCGCGCGCGACTTGGTCCAAGAGCGCCTTGCCCTCGGCCTTCGTGGCGTCCTCGCCGTAGAGGAGCTGCCCGAGCGCAAACATCGCCGGCGCTTGCGTACGCGGGGTCGTCCCGCTGCCGACGACACCGCGCAGCAGCGCGATCTTCTTGACGTCTTCGATCTTGCCCTCGTTCACCAGCGCCGAGATCACTTCGTGGAACCACTCGGCGGCGCTGTGCGACTGGAAGAGCGCCTCGAAGTACGGCATGGCGAGCGCTCCGCGCTCGTTTGCTTTGGCGCCCTTTTCGCGCAAGTGCGTCGCGAGCCAGAGCGTCGCGCGCCCCTCGCCCGTCGCAGCGAGCGCTTCGAACCGCGGCCAGAACTGCGCCGCCGGCGGGTTCTTGCGCAGCTCGGAGCGCACCGTCTTGTCGTCGGTGTCGGAGATGGCCTTCTGGTGCGCCGCGACAGCGGCTTCGTACTCGGCGGACAGCGCCGCGAAGGCGTCCGCCTGGGGCTCCTGCACCGTGAGCGAAGGCGCGAATGCGCCCGCCTCGGGCAGCACGGGGAGCAAGAGGGGAAGGAGGAGTGCGATCATGGTCGGGGTCCCGGTCGAACGCCGGGTTCGTGTACGTGTGTACGCGAGCGCGCGCCGTTGCGACAGACTGAAGCGTACGAATCGTGTAGGAATCGAGCTCGACGCGGGCCTTCACGGCAGCCAAGGCGGTCGCGATCGGACCTTGACGGTCTCACCCGTCACCGGATGGCGGAACCGGAGGGCCGTCGCGTGCAGGCGGTACCCGCCCTTCCCCGGCGGCACGTCGCCGACGACGGTCCCGCCGGGCCCGAAGAGCTCGTCCCCGACGAGGGGCGCGCCGCAGGCCGCCAGGTGGATCCGGATCTGATCCGGCCGCCCCGTAACCGGCTGCGCCGCGACGAGCGAAGTGTCCGCGGCGTGATCCCGCACGAGCACCCGCAGCCGAGTATGCGAGGCCTTCCCCGTCGGCGCCGCGCACCAGATCGTCATGGGGCCATGGGGCACCGGACCGATCGGATGCCGCGCCTGGATCGAGTCCGGCAGGTGTGTGCCATGGGCGAGCGCGAAATAGGTCTTGCACGGCTCGCAGCGGCGGAACTGCTCGGACAGCCCCGCGCGCGCCAGGTGCGTGAGCCCGAACAGCACGAGCCCTGATGTGCCCCGACCCAGGCGGTGAATATGCGCCGATTCAAGCCGGTGGGGCGCGCTGATGCGGACCTGGTGCAGCAGCGTGTGCTCCTGAAAGATCCCGCCGGGCTGAACCTGCAACCCTGAGGGTTTGTCGACGACGAGGACGTGTCGGTCTTCGTAGACGACCCGAAACGCGAGGGAGACCTCGGGTTCGACCCAAGGCGCGCGGTGGTAGGTGATCACGGCGCCTGCGCGCAGGACATGGTCGGGATCGATGCGAATCCCGTCGACCAGCACCGCGCCGGTCTCGATGCGCGCACGCCACTCCTCCCGGGTCGCGTGCAGGAAACGCGCCGCGTGGTGGTCCAGGACCGCGCGGCCAGCGTCCCGCGCCTGAACCTCGTGCCGATAGACGTAGCCCTGATTCAAGAAGCCCCTCCGCGTGCGAAGCGCCGCAGCGACAGCGAGCTCATGAGGACCGAGACGCTCGACAGGGACATCGCGAGGCTCGCGAACATCGGCGACAGCGACCAGCCGGTCCACGGCTCGAGGACCCCGGCGGCGATGGGTATCCCGACCACGTTGTAGATCGAAGCCCACAGCAAGTTCCTGCGGATCGTGCGCAGCGTGGCGCGCGCCAGATCGAGGGCTCGCACGAGCGCCTCGAGGCCCCCGCCCAGCAGCGCCACATCGGAGGCAGCCAGCGCGATGTCCGTTCCGCTGCCCAGGGCGATGCCGATGTGGGCAGATGCGAGAGCCTCCGCGTCGTTCACTCCATCGCCGATCATCGCGACATGACGGCCCGCGGCCCGCGATTCGTGCACGAGAGCGGCTTTGGCGGCGGGTGAGAGTTCGGCGTGCACTTCGTCGATCCCGAGCTCGCGCGCCACACGCGCTGCTGTCGCCGCTCGATCGCCGGTCAGAATCGCGGGCTCGACGCCCCGCGCACGCAGCGCGGCGATCGTTGCGGCGGCGTCGGCTCGGAGCGTATCGGCGAGGCCGATCACCCCGACCACGCTGCGATCGAAGGCGACCAGCACGGGCGTCACGCCGCCCTCGGCCAAACGCGCCGCTTCTGGCTCTGCCGCGGACGTATCGAGTCCGACCGCGGCGAACCAACGCGCCGTCCCCACACGCACGAGCGCGCCGCCCACGCGCCCCTCGACGCCCGCGCCGATCGATGCTACGAACTCTTCGCAGCGCGGAAGGACCAAGTCGCGCGCCGCTGCCTCCGCGACGAGCGCGCGCGCAAGCGGATGTTCGCTCTTCTGCTCGACCGCGGCCGCGCGACGCAAGACGCGTGCGCTGTCTGCGCCTCCGAGAGCGACGACCGAAGTCACTCGCGGCCGCCCCTCCGTCAGCGTCCCCGTCTTGTCGAAGAGCGCTCGGTCGAGGCGCGCCGCCGCTTCGAGCGCCTCGCCGCCCTTGAACAGGATCCCGAGCTCCGCGCCCCGCGCCGTCCCCACTGCGATCGCCGCAGGTGTCGCCAGTCCCAGCGCGCACGGGCAAGCGATCACGAGCACCGCGACCGCGCGCTCCAACGCGACACCGGCGCCAACTCCGAGTGCCAGCCACACGAGCGCCGTGATCAGCGCGATGCCCAGCACCGCTGGCACGAACACCGCAGCGACGCGGTCTGCCACGCGCGCGATGGGCGCGCGCGTCGCCTGGGCGGCTTCGACGGCCGACGCCATCCGCGCGATCAAGGTGTGTCCGCCAGTTCGGGTGATATGCACCGCGAGCGCTTCGATGCGCCCCTTGCGCTCGTCGCCAGCGACGAGCAACGCACCGCCGAACACGTCATCATCCGGCCCGCGGACGACGGGCACGCTCTCGCCGGTCAGGAGAGACTCGTCCAACGCACCGCGCCCTTCGAGCACGACGCCGTCGCTCGGGATGCGCTCGCCCGGCCGCACGATCACGATGTCTCCAGGCCTGAGCGCTTCGAGCGCGACCTCGGCCTCGGTCCCATCAGCATTCCGCCGCCGAGTTCGGGCCGGAACGAGCGCAACGAGCCCGCGGACGGCATCACCGAGCTTCGCACGGGCCCGCGACTCCAGCACCTTGCCGAACAACACGAACGCGATGATCGTCGCCGCGGCCTCGTAATAGAGGTGTCCGCCCCGAACGAGCGCCACACCCGAATAGCCCCAAGCGGCGAGCACACCGAGCGCGACGAGGCTGTGCATGTCCGCCGTGCGCGCGCGCGTGGCACGCCATGCGAGCGCGAGGAGTTGACGTCCGGGTCCGAACACCGCCGCGGTCGTCAAGGCAGCCTGCGCCACGCGCCCAGCGGTCGTATGCGCGAAGGGCCAAGCGCCGTGCGCCATCGCCAGCGCCACCACGGGCAGCGCCAGCAGTGCGGCCCACGCGGCCGCACGAACGAGCTGCCGGCCTTCCTCGGCGGCTTGTGCCTCGCGCGCTCGAACCGCGTGTGCTCGCTGCGCTGGACCTTCGGGAGCGGCCCCCGTACCAAGCCCCCCGTCGGCCCGCGCGAGCTGCACGCTGTGGACGTCGTAGCCCGCAGCGCGCACCGCAGCCGCGAGCGACTCCGGCCCAGCGAGACCGGCGTCGAACTCGACACGCGCTCGCGACGTCGCGAGGTTGACCTCGGCGCGCCGAACGCCCGCCGCTTGGGTGAGCGCGCGCTCGACCCGGCCGACACACGCGGCACAGGTCAACCCGCCGAGCTCGAGGCGGACGATATTGACGTCGGAGGGAGCGGACTTCATGGGATGTACGTGCGCCAAGCCTCGCTTCGACGCTTGGGCGCGATGTACCGAAGACACTACCAGGGCCGAGACTTCGGAGGCGTCGATCGACGACGGAGTGGAGCCCAAATGAGGCGTGCTGGCTTGGGTGTGCCGAATCAAAAGGCTAGGATCGACCGCCAGCGCGCCGGTGCCGCTCGATGCCGCCAAACTGGGCGAAATCGACTCTTCGGACGAGCCATGTCGAGCGCTCGCACCGCCGCACTGGGGCCCGGAGCGGCTCTGGCGGTTCGCTCTCGCGGCGCGACTCGTTCACTTCTCTGCGACGCGCGCGTGATCGCTCGGCGCGTTGGGCGGCGGCTGGCCGCACCTGTAAGCCTTGCGCGAGAGCTCGTCAACGTCGCGGGGCTGGCGCCAATCCGGAGCAGCGTGTTCGACCGCAGCCCGACGGCCCCGGGTCCGTTACCAGACCTGGCCGCAGTCCATTCGGCGCCCGGGAGCCCGAGAAAGCGACCCCGGTCGCACCCCGAGGGGAAGCCGTTTGCGGTATCGTCGTCTCATTGCCCATGGCGCAGGAGCTCCCGCCGTCGTCGAAGCCAGCAGCGAGGCGCGCGCTCATCACCGGCGTGACGGGTCAAGACGGCTCGTACCTGGCGGAGTTCCTGCTGGAGAAGGGCTACGAGGTGTACGGGCTCGTGCGCCGGACCAGCGCGCCGCGCCATGACCGGATCGCGCACCTCGAAGGGCGGCTGCGCCTCGTCGCGGGCGACCTGACGGACCAGGGCAGCCTGATCCGCGCGCTCGATCTATGCCAGCCGGACGAGGTCTACAACCTGGCAGCCCAGAGCTTCGTGCCCACGTCGTGGAGCGAGCCGGTCTCGACGGCGGAGGTGACCGCCCTCGGGCCGCTGCGGCTCCTCGAAGCGCTGCGCCAGGTCGGCTGCGGCGCGCGCTTCTACCAGGCCTCGACGTCGGAGATGTTCGGCAAGGCCCCGGGGCCGCAGCGCGAGGAGACACCGTTCCACCCCCGCTCGCCCTACGGCGTCGCCAAGGTCTTTGCGCACTTCGCGACGGTGAACCACCGCGAGTCCTACGGGACCTTCGCCGTTTCGGGCATCCTCTTCAACCACGAATCGCCGCGGCGCGGCGAGGAATTCGTCACCCGTAAAGTGACCCGCGCGGTCGGGCGTATCGCAGCCGGCACCCAGCGGGAGCTGCGCCTCGGCAACCTCGAAGCGCGCCGGGATTGGGGCGCCGCGAGCGATTTTGTGCGGGCGATGTGGCTGATGCTGCAGCAGCCCGAACCACGGGATTTTGTCGTGGGCACGGGGGTAACCCGCAGCGTGCGCGAGCTGGTGGAACTCGCGTTCCAATGCGTGGGACTCGATTGGCGGCGTCACGTGCGGATCGACGAGGACCTCCTGCGCCCCGCAGAGGTCGACCACCTCGTCGCCGATGCCAGCCGCGCCCGCGAAGGGCTGGGCTGGCGCCCGGAGGTGCCCTTCGAATCCCTGATCCGTGACATGGTGGCACACGATGTGGCGCTGGCGAGCCGGGAGGCCGGGTCTCAAATCGCGTCACAAGCGCCGCCCGTCAGATGAGCGGCCGACGAGATCGTCGGATCTGAGTTGCGCCGATGGCCAGAGCGGGGGACGCTTAAGGGCGGTAGGTCCAGCCTCCGCTGTGCCGTAACCCATCCATCCCGACAGGCGAGTTGCCGCCTGTTCACGGTCTCGCGATCGACTCCTCACTCCACCCATGCAGATGAACACCCTCACGCGCGGTTTCGCGCTCGCACTCGCCACCGCTGGCGCGGCCGCGGCCCAGAACGACGAGTGCGCAACCGCGACCGTCATCGCCGTCAACGTTGCCACGCCGTTCGACACGACCGCCGCCACCCTCAGCCCCGAAGCGTGGCCGTGCGCGGCGAGCAGCGCGCCTGACGTGTGGTTCCGTTACACCCCCCCGGCGGGCGGCGCGACGGCGACCGTCTCCCTCTGCGGCGGCGCCACCTACGACACGGCCCTGCAGATCCTGTCGGGTTCTTGCGCGACCCTGACCAGCGTCGCGTGCAACGACGACTTCTGCGGTCTCCAGAGTGAGATCACCTTCAACGCCGCCGGCGGCACCACCTACTTCATCCGCGTCGGCGGCTTCGGCAGCACCGCGGCTGGCGCGGGTACGGTGCTCGTGACCGAGGCGGGCCCGCCCCCGCCGCCGAGCCTCGGGATGGTCGACACCCTCGCGGGCACCTGGATCGACATCTCCGGCACCGGCACCCCGCTCAGCCTCGCGGACGATGCGGAGGTCGACATTCCGACGACGATCGGCAACTCGCTCTTCCCGTCCGGCGTCGCCCGCGTCGGCTCGAACGGCGGCGTGCGCTTTGCGGGTACGGGCCTCGATCTCGGATTCACGAACGCGGCGATCCCGGCGGCGGCTGCGTTCGGACTGACGAGCCAGTCGCTGCTGCCCTTCTGGGATGACATCAACACCGCCAACGGCACCGTCGGCGAGATCTACTGGCAGGAGACCCAGGGTCGCCTGATCGTCCAGTGGCAAGCGGCCGGCTTCTTCGGCGCCGCTTCGGAAACGGCGACGTTCCAGCTCCAGGTCCCGAGCACGGGTCCGGCGTTCGCCCAGTTCCTGTACCAGGACGTCGCGGGTGCCCGCGCAGCCAACGGTGGCAGCGCGACGGTCGGCTACCAGTCGGGCGGCGTCCAGAACGACGTCCAGTGGAGCTTCAACTCGGGCGTGATCAACAACAACACCGTGCTCTCGCTCGTCCCGCTCGGCAACATCGGCGTCGGTACGAACTACTGCACGGCGAACGCGAACTCGACCGGTCAGACCGGCGTGATCTCCGGCTCGGGCAGCGCGTCGATCGCGGCGAACGACCTGACGCTCGAGGCGTCGAACCTGCCGAACAACGCGTTCGGCTTCTTCATCACGAGCCTCACGCAGGGCAGCACCCCGAACCCGGGCGGCAGCGCGGGTATCCTCTGCCTGGGCGGTCAGATCGGCCGCTACGTCGGCGCGGGTCAGATCAAGAACACCGGCACGACCGGGTCCTTCGAGCTGCTCCTGAACCTGAACCAGATCCCGTCGCCGGGTGGCTTCGTCACCGCGGTCACGGGCCAGACGCGCAACTTCCAGGCGTGGCACCGCGACGTCAGCGGCGGCGCGGCGACCTCGAACTTCACGAACGGCCTCGCGGTCACGTTCCAGAACTGACCGGTCGCAGCGGAGTGGGAGGCCCAGCCGTCCTGCTTCGCTGACCAGAGTGCAGCGCGCCCCTGGCGACTTCGGTCGCCAGGGGCGCGCTGCGTTTAGCGGCGCACACGCTACCCTCGAATGCATGGTGCGCCTCGTCCTACTCAGTGACACCCACGGACTCCACGGCGACGTGCGGGTGCCCGACGGCGACGTGCTGGTCCACGCCGGCGACATGAGCCGCAGCGGCCGCCCGCGGGAGATCGAGGCCTTCGCGCGCTTCCTCGCGTTCCGCCCCCACACGCACAAGGTCGTGATCGCTGGCAACCACGACTTCATGTTCGAACGCGACCCAGTGGAAGCCGAAGGGCTCCTCGCACCCGTCGCGACCTACCTCCGCGACAGTGAGGTCACGCTGCTGGGGCTGCGCTTCTGGGGCTCGCCGTGGCAACCCTGGTTCCACGACTGGGCGTTCAACCTGCCCCGTGGCGCCGCGCTCGCGGAGAAATGGGCGCTCGTTCCGAGCGGGATCGATGTCCTCGTCACGCACGGCCCGCCGCACGGCATCCTCGATGAAGCGCGTTATGGTGGTCCCGTCGGCTGCGAAGCGCTGCGCGCCGCGCTGCCACAGATCGCGCCGAAGCTGCACGTCTTCGGCCATATCCACGAGGCCTACGGCAGCGAGCGCTTCGGCGCGACCCTGTGCGTGAACGCGAGCACGTGCAACCTGGCGTATGCCCCCGTCCACCCGCCGGTGGTCGTCGACATCGACGGGGGCACCTGCGAGCTCGTCACGTCACCGTGAATCAGCGGGCCGACCGCAACAAGTAGCGCACCATCTCGATGTCCTCGACGCTGTCGCCGTCGCCGTGGTCGACGAGGAACTCCAGCATTGAGAGCGCCGCGAGCAGAGGCTCCTCGCCGCGCAGCGGCGGGGTCAGCTCTTCGACGGGGTGGCACATCGCGCAGTGGACCTCGTAGAGCGCGCGCCCAGCGTCCGACTCAGAATCTGGCGCGTTACCCGCTGATGGCTCGGGCTCGACGGCTGCCTCACTGCGCGGCTGCACAAGCCACGCGACGAGCGCCGCGGAACCGACGAGGAACAGCGAGAACGAGCCAGCAGCGAGACGTACGTGCGAGAGGCGCATAGGGCTTCCGTTCCGTCAGACCATGTCGAAACGCTCGGTGTGTACACGGGACGACGGCAGCCCGAGCTGACTCGCGAGCCGATCGACCGCGTCCATCATGGGACCTGGGCCGCAGACGAACATGTGCGCAAAGCGCAGATCCTCGGGCAGATGTCGGCGCAGGATCTCGAGAGTGAGTCGCCCTGACTCCGCACCGTCATCGGGCTGCGGCGACTCGAACACGGGCACCACGCGCAGCTCGAGCTCCTGCTCGAGCGCGCGCAGCTCATCGAGGAACATCGCTCGGCTGCGGTCGTAAGCGGCGAAGAACAGCGTCGCGGGGCGGCGATCTCCGCGGTCGCGCATCGCGAGCAGGATCGAGCGCATCGGAGAGACTCCGATGCCCCCCGCGACCAGGATCAAGCGCTGGGCAGCGACGAGATCGCTCGTGAAGGCCCCATACGGACCGTCGAGGCGCACCCTGACGCCCGGCGCGAGCGCCGGGACCGTACGCCCGGACCAATCCCCGAGGTCCTTGATCGCGAGCTCGACGGTGCGACCACCGTCGAGCTCGGGCGACGACGCGATGGTGATCGGGTGTTCCTCCGCGTAGATCCCACGGCGTCCGGTGGCGATCCACACGTACTGGCCCGGCGCAAAGCGCAGCCCCGTAGAACCGACCGCGCGCAGCACGAGAGTGCGGGTGCTGCCCGCTTCGACGCGATTCGCGACGACCTCCCACGGCCGCCGGCGCGCGAGCAGAGGGCGGCCGACACGTTGCCACATGAGGAGCGCGATCCCGAGCGCCACGTACCCGAACACCACCCCGCGCGAGACTCCATCGTCCCTGCGCAGCGGCAACAGCGCGTGCCACGCCATCGCACCCAGCACGGCGAGCGCCAGCAGGCGGTGCGTGAGGAGCCACAGCTCGTACGAGAGGCGCAGCCGACGGCGAACGACCGAGGTCACACACAGGACCACCGCGGCCCACAGTGCGATCGCACCCGAGCGCTCCAGCGGCGAGCTCGCGGTGGGGTCGGGGACGCCGGGGGCCAGGAGCCCGACGTGCGCGACAGTGATCCCGAGCGCGACGAACGCCATCGCCCGGTGGAACATCAAGAGCGCGTCGGACCCGAACGCCGCGGCGGCTGCGCGGACGCGCGTCACGAGCGCGAACTCGACGGCGAAGAGCCCGAGCGCCACCCAGCCGAGCGCCGCGCCGAAGGCCGCTGCAAAGCCACCCCACGTCGCGGCCCGCTCGACGGCGGCAAACCCGAGCGGAGCGAGGACAGCGACCGTCAACGCGACGAGCCAAGCGAAGGACCGCATCGCGTGACATCCTCCACCTGCGGCGCGATCGAGCAACCCTTAGTGCGCGATTCGGTGTCGAATGCGACGCGGCCTTACGCTGGATTGCATCGCACACTCCCGCGACTACGAACATCACCCCATGCCGTCACGACGCCTCACGCTCTCCCTGGCCGCCGCCGCGGCGCTCGCCTTGACCCTGGGCCTCGGCTCGTGCCGGGCGACCTATCCGAACCAGGCGGTCACGGGCGCAGCCTTCCCGACGGTGACCGCGCGCGCGCTGGACGGGGTCGAGCAGCCGCTGCCGGGGGCGCTCGCGGGGGCCCCCGCGGTGCTGCTGTTGGGCTACGTGCAAGGGGCCCAGTTCGACGCGGACCGCTGGCTGCTGGGCCTCCTGCAGGCCGAGCTGCCGGTGCGGATCGCCGAGGTGCCCGCGGCGCGCGGCTTCGTCCCGTGGCTGATCCGCGGGACGATCGACGGCGGCATGCGGGCGGGGATCCCGTCAGAGGATTGGGGCGTCGTCTGGACCGTCTACGGGGACGACGCGGATCGCCTCCAGCGCTTCACCGGCAACGAGGGCCCGAGGAATGTGCGGGTGCTGTTGCTCGACGCGACGGGGCGCGTGGTCTGGGCCCACGATCGAGGCTACTCGGCGGGGACGCTCCTGGCGCTGCGGGAGGCGCTCGGGGCGCTCAGCACGGGCGCTGTCCCAAATTGAGACGCGGACGCGCCACATGGCGGCAGGGAGGCCAGGGGCGAGACAGGCTTCGGGCAGATACCTAGGGGTTTGTGACACGGCCGTCAGGTTTTCTGGATACTGCAAGGCGCAGACCCACTGCGGGACCTGCGACTCCCTGTCTCCCTACTGCCGCGGCCCCATCTCCGGCCGCACCCTCCCATGAGAACTGCACTCGTGGCGCTTGCCCTCGCGGCACCCGCTGCTTCCCAAGTCATCGAGAGCTTCGAACACGGCAACGAAGCCCTCTACGTGGCCATCTCTGGCACCGTCGACACGTTCAACGTGACCAACGCCGCAGCCCGCAACGGGGCCTTTGGCGGTGAGTTCGTGCAAGGCGGCGGCCCGAGCTGGCGCAGCAACCCCCTCGTCCAGACCGCACCTGGCAACACGTACCGCGTTTCGTGCCGCGTCCGTGGCGGTGTGGCCAACAACGGCCGCAGCTACCTCGGCGTCGGCGGCTCGGCCGCGGGCTGCTGGTCCGCCGTGTTCGCGCCGAACACGAGCCAGATCCTGCTGCAGAACAACGCAGGGTTCACCTTCACGACGGCCGCGAGCGCCAGCTTCGCGTTCGCCGCGGACACGTGGTACGTGATGGAGCTCGACTGGGCGACCAACGGCGACATCACCGTGAGCCTCCTCGACGCCACCGAGGCGAACGTCCTGGCGACGACGGGTCCCGTCGCGGCAGGCTTCTTGGCGCCCGGCAGCGTCATCCTGCGCGGCTTCACCACCAACGCCGCGGTCTTCCACGACTTCGACACGATCCGCCGGACAACCGGCGAGCTGACGATCACGGATTGTATCCCGGGTCAGTTCATCGACATCTCCGGCACGGGTACGGCGCTGAACCTCGGTGACGATAGCGAAGTGAATATCGCGACGACGATCGGCAACGCGGTCTTTGCAGCGGGTGTCGCGCGCGTCGGCAGCAACGGCGGCATGCGCTTCGATGGCGCTGGTCTCGACCTCGGAGTGACGAACCAGAGCTTGCCGTCGACGGGCGCATTCACCAACAGCCAAGCCCTGCTCGCGTTCTGGGACGACATCAACACGGTGAGCGGCACCGTAGGCAACATCTACTGGCAGGAGATCAACAACCGCCTGATCGTCCAGTGGCAAGGGGCCGGCTTCTTCGCCAACCCGGCGACGGAGGTCGCCACGTTCCAGATCCAGGTCCCCGCCAGCGGCCCCGTGTACGCGCAGTTCGTCTACGCGGACATCGAAGGTACCCGCGCGGCTGGTGGCGGCAGCGCCACGATCGGTTACCAGGCTGGGGGCACAGGGACCACCGGTTACCAGTACTCCTTCAACGCTCCGAACGTCGTGCGTAACGGGACAGTGCTGTCCTTGACCGAGCGCAGCACGCTCGTCTTCACGAACGATGCACCGGGCACCTGGATCGAGATCGCCGGCACCGGAACCGCGCTGAACCTCGCCGATGACGGGGAAATCGACATCCCGACGACCGTCGGCAACAGCCTCTTCGCCGCAGGCGTGGCGCGCGTCGGCAGCAACGGCGGTGTGCGCTTCAACGGCACCAACCTCGACTTGGGCTTCACGAACAACCAGATTCCGGACGCAGGAGCCTTCGGCCTCAACCAGTGCTTGCTGCCCTTCTGGGACGACGTGAACACGGTCGCCGGCACCATCGGCAACATCTACTGGCAAGAGGTCAGTGGCACGCTCGTGATCCAATGGGACGACGTGGGCTTCTTCAACAACTCGACCGACCGCGCGACGTTCCAGCTCCAGGTCCACAGCTCGGGCGCCATCCCCGCGCAGTTCCTCTATCAAGACGTCTCCAGCGCCCGCGCTGGCCTCGGGAACTCCGCGACCGTCGGTTACCAAGGCGGCGGTGTGACGGAGAATGCACGCTTCAGCTTCAACGAAGCGAAGCTCTCCAACGGCCTCGTGCTGTCGCTCGTCCAAGCGGGCCGTAAGGTCGGGGCGGGCTACTGCAACGCGAACCCGAACTCCACGGGCCGCACCGGCGAGATCGTGCTCAGCGGCTCGAGCTCGATCAGCAACAACAACCTGCGTCTGACGGCGCGCTTCCTGCCGACGAACGCGTTCGGCTACTTCCTCTGCTCGACCTCGACGGGCTTCGTCGCGAACGCGGGCGGCTCGCAGGGCAACCTGTGCCTCGGCGGCAACATCGGTCGCGGCATCGGTGGCGTCTTCAGCTCGGGCGCGAGCGGCAGCTTCACGACGCTGGCGAACCTGAACGCGCTGCCGCAACCGGGTGGCCCGGTCGTGGCCCAAGCGGGTGAGACGTGGAACTTCACGACGTGGCACCGCGACTCGGTCGGCGGCGTCGCGACGTCGAACTTCACGAACGCTGAGCAAGTGCAGTTCACGCCGTGATCGGCGCGGCGCGGCGCTGACGCCGCGCGCATGTGAGGCGCCCCCGGGGCCCGACGGAGGTCGGCACCGGGGGCGCCTCGCTCGCTTCACTCGACGGTGAAGCTCGCGGCGAGCGTCATGGTCTGCGTACTCTCGAGCTCCGTCTCGAGCTCCAGCTCGAAGTCGCCGTTGGACAGGGTCCACGCGGCGTCGAAGTCGAGGCTGCCCTCGAGCTCACCCTCGACGGAGAGGGGCAGGTTCGTGTCCAGGTTCCACAGGACGATCACACGTCCCTCCACCTTCCGCTCGAGCTGGGCGGACGAGTAGGGTTCGTCGGCGCCGCGCTTCGCCGCGGCCTCTTCGAACGCTGACGACAGGTCGACGCTCGTCTCGAGGTCGAGCTCCAGCTCGATCCTTGCACGACGCGGACCATCTTCGGTTTCGGTGGCGACCCAGCGGGCGGTGATCGTGCCCTCGAAGGAGGCCCAGTCCAGGAAATCGTCGGGCGAGCGCAGTGAGATGACGATCCCGCCCTCGGGAACGTCTGGCGCTTCGGGCTCGACCTCGACGTCGACGTCGCCGAGGGGCTCGAGCAGCTCGGCCAGGAACGCGGCGGAGACCTCCCAGCGCGCTCCCTCCGAGACCTCTTCGCCCGGCAGCATCCCCGCGAGGAAACCCTCCGCGCGCAGGCCGGGCAGCCACTCGTCTTCGCCCTGCTTCTCGTCGTCGGCCCACGCCGCGACGAACTCGCCGTCCTCGCCGCGGGTGAACGTCACGGCGAGGCCTTCGAGCGGACTCGTCTCGCCGCCCTCGGTTACGGTCAGCCCCTCGCCGTCCTCGAGCCCTGCGACGTCGCGGCCCGACTGGAGCGTCTTGAAGTCCCGACGGACGGTCCCGAGGCGCCCGCCATCGGCGGCGCGGACCGTGTCGATCGCTTCGAGCGTGCGCGTGGACGCCACGCTGGAGCCGCTGCCGACGTCCTGCTCCTGGTCTTCCGAGAACCGCAGGACGGAGCGCTCGACCTCGGTCTCCACCGCGATGGACCAGCTCTGCCGGAGGGTCTGCTGGGCCGCGAAGCGCAGCGCGGGGCCGCCGTCGGTCGGGGAGTAGGCGGGGACGAGAAGGAGGGTGGTGAGGAGCTCGTAGGGGCACATGAAGCGGGCCAGAAGCAGCCCAGATGGGGGTCAGTGGCGGAGCTCTACGCTCAACGACCGCGGTAGTTGGCAGAACCGCCGCGAAATCCGAGCCCGCTCCACCGCCGACCCGCCCGGGCACCTCGCGCCCCTACGCCGAGGCCGCCACGGCCCGCTGCAGCGCGCGGCGCGCGAGCCGTCCAGCGATCCCGAGCGCCACCAGCGTCGCGACGAGGCCCACCACCAAGAGCCGCCGGTCCGCCGCCGCACCGAGGTCCAGCGTCGACATCCCCGCCCCCGCGACGACCACCGCGGCGATGCGCGGTAGCAGCCCGACTGCGGAGCCTGCGAGGAAGCTCGACACGGGCACCGCCGACGTCGCGAGCAGCAGGTTCGTCGCCGCAAACGGCATCACCGGCGAGAGGCGCACGAGCGCGATCAGCCCCACCGCCCGCGCCCCGCTCCGCAGCAGCAGCTCATCGTGCACCGCCCGCGCCCGCGGACGGGCGAGCAGCGCCTCCTCCGCCCGCGCCCCGACCAGCCGCCGCGCCACGTGGAACCCGACCAAAGCCGCCCCGAGGATCCCCGCGAGCGCCACCGCCAGCCCACCGCCGACCCCGAACAGGAGCCCCGCCACGAGCGAAGCCGCATGGGTCGGCACGAGGCTCAGCCCCGCGAGCACCACCGTGCCGACGACGACCCACACGACCCCGACCCCGCCGAGCCCCTCGAGGACCGGAAACCACCGCTCCGCCGTGGCCGCCAAGACCACCGCCCCCACCGCTGGCCCCGCCGCCGTGAAGAGCGCCAGAGGCGCAAACGCCCCGAGCCCCCGCCAAAGGTCGCCGAGCCGCCGCGGATCCAACGTGAGCATCGCCCCGTGATCTTCGCCCACGGCGCGCCGCCGGGTGCAGGTGCCGCCACGTCCGCCGCCGAAAACCCGGCTCGCGCGGGAGCCCGAGGTCGCCGCGCGCCCATTGGGCTCGAACGCCGCACGGCGTTCAACGCAACACGGTGACCGTACCGCCGACCTGGGACGCGAGCACCACGAGCTCCAACGCGCCGTCGAGGTCCAGGTCCAGGGGCAAGGTCATGCGAGCGGGTTGCAGCAGCGCGAAGGCCCTACGGCGGGTGAATGTGCCGTCGCCGTGGCCCGCGAGGACCACGATGGCCTCATCCATGCCGGTGGGCACCGCGAGGTCGACGAGGCCGTCTCCGTCCAGGTCGCCGACGCCGATGCGGTCCGTCGCCAGCGGCGCGGGCAAAGTCGCCCCTGGCACGAGGGTGCCCGTCCCGGTGTTGAGCAGCACAACGAGCGTGCCCTCGCCGCCGTTGCGCACGACGAGGTCCGGCCAGCCGTCTCCGTTCCAATCTCCGCTCGCGAGGCCGCTCGGACTCGCGCCGACGGGCAGGGACGCGGGGGCTTGGAAGCTGCCGGACCCGTCGCCGCGGAAGATCGCGATCGAAGCGACGTCGGTCTCGGTCGCCGCGATATCCAGAGCGCCATCGCGATCGAGATCGACGAGCACCACATCGCGGATGAGCTGGCCTCCACCGATCGGGCTCGGTACGCCGAATCCTCCGGCGCCGTCGTTGAGCGCCACAGAGAGGCCCGCGTCGCTCGCGAGCACGAGGTCGTCGCGGCCGTCGCCGTCGAGGTCGCCGTGCGCCGCACGAGTGATCCAGCGCGGGCCCGGTGACGGGACGAGCGCAGCGTAGGCGAAACCACCGAGCGCGCGCCGCACACCGATCGCCGTCTGCCCTGTCGATTCGCGCTGCAGCGCGACGAGGTCGGCACGCTGATCGCCATCGACGTCGAGCACCAATACCTGCTGCAGATTCGCGCCGAGCCAGACGACCTCGGCGCGAGCTTCGAGCGACCCGCCGCGATTCTCCAGCAACGTCGCGCCGAGACCGAACGACACGACGTCGGTGTCGCCGTCGCCGTCGAGGTCTCCAGCGGAGATCCCGATCGGCTGCGGCGAGAGGAAGATGTGCTCGTCGCCCGCGATCTCGAGCAGAGGCCCGAGCGCGCGGATACCGAGCGCGTTCCTGCTGGGTTTGGGCACGACGAGCTCAGGCCGCCCATCCCCGTCGAGGTCCGCGATGCGACCTTCGCCTGTGGCGCGCACAAACGCGTTGCGCCGCGCTGGCTGCAGCGCTCCGCCGAGGTTCTCCAGGACCACCGTGGGCTTCGGCCACGCCGAGACCAAAGCGTCGAAGTCCCCGTCGCCATCGATGTCCCGCGCCGGCGCGAGCAACGGCAAGCTGTAGATCACTGGCGTCAACGCAAATCCGCCGGCGCCATCGCCTGAGAAGAGCTCCGTCGCATCGATCGAGCCGAAGCCCGCGTTCGTTACGACGCGGAACAGCACATCGAGCGCTCCATCGCCATCGATGTCCACGAGGTCGACACTTTGGACCTGACTGGTTACCTGCGGACCCGGTCGCACGGTCCAACCGCCGAGCCCGTCGTTCGACAGCACCGCGGTGACCGTCGCCGATGGAACCAACGCAGAAGGCGTCGTGAAGAGGGCGTCTGCATCTTGGTCGCCGTCCAAGTCGCCCAACATCAGGCAAGTGGGGCCGACTCCGACTTGCACCGAGTAACTCCCGACCGCTGCGAACTGCAGCCCGCCCAAGTTGCGCAGCGAGCGCACTTCGCGGCGCGCGGTCGAGCTGCCGTCCGATACAACCACTAGGTCGAGCAGCCCATCTGCGTCGATATCGCTGCTACGCACCACGCTCGCGCGCGGCAAGCCTGTGATGTCGGAGCGGCGCTGCAGGGCGCCGGCTCCGTCGTTCTGGAAGAGCGCGATGGCGCCGCTCTCGGAGAGGCACGTGGCGACGTCGATCGCTCCATCGCCATCGAAGTCACCGAGCGCAACGCCGCGGGTCACCTCCCCGAGCTCGACGAGAGCGCGCTCTTCGAAGTTGCGACCACCGAGGCTCCGATGCACGACCAAGCGTCCATCGAGCCCGACGCTGACGATGTCGAGCAGGCCGTCGCGGTCCATGTCCGCGATTTCAAGCGCGGGTCGATCCCCAGCGGCGATCAGGACCTCGGCCGCGTCCGGGAAGCTGCCGCTGAACGTCAAGCGATAGCCGTCGCTGGAGTTGCCCGAGGCCCCCTGCGGGGTTACGTCGCGATACCAGAACTGCACACGCAGCGTCTCCCCCGGAGCGACCGCCGTCGCTCCGCCAGGCAAGGGTACGCTGCTCAGAGCGAGCGCTCGCTGCACTCTGCCACCTGCAGTCGCCTGCAGAGCGCCCAGCGGATCGCGCGCGAACGGCGGCGCGATGCACAGGGTCCCGCTCGTCCCCGCATGACCCGGCAGGAACGCCGCATCGCGTCCGAAGAGGAACACCCCGACCGCACCCGCGGGCAGTCCTTCGCAGCGGAGCTCGAGCCGATCGAGCGCGACGTCGACGCTGCCCACAGCGACGACGCGCGCGGCGCCGCCCGTCGAGTTCAGCGCCGCCGGGCAGTACGAACGACCGAGGTCCGCGAGCGCAGGCTCCGCGCATACGACGACAGAGGACCACGCGGCGAGCCTTAAGAGCTTGCGAGCCAACTCCAGCTTCATGGAGCTCGATTCTGTTCCGCCCACGTCGACGCGCCAGCGCAAACCGAGCGTTCAGCGCCCCCGCCGAGCCGCGCGTGCGGCGCCGCACATCACAGCGCTCACAGCCGCTCACCGCGTGGCGTAACGCTAAGGATCGACGCGGCCCGCAGAGCCAGCCCCTCGTCAGCCCTGCCGCGCCCGCACGCCGGCGTCCGGGAAGTCCGTGAAGAGGGCCGCGACGCCGAGCTCGCGGAAGTGGCGCCGCATCTCGGCTTCTTCGTCGCCGAACGTGTAGGGGACCACGGCGAGGCCGCGCTCGCGGGCGGCGCGTACGAGGGCGCCGTTGTCGGCCTCGACGACTGAGCGGTGCGGGCCGAGGGAGTCGGCGAAGCGGGCGGCGCCGTCCAGCTCGGCGGGGGTCGGCGGTGTGCGCCCTAGCAGGTAGAGGTTCGGGAGCTGGCAGTCGAGCTCGTCGCGGAGGAGCTGCAGGGTCTCCGGCTCGAAGCACTGCACGACGCAGCGCGGGTCGGCGCCCGTGTAGCCGTGGGCCACCATCGCGGCGACGAAGCGGGGCTCGAGCGGCACGCCGGCTTCGCGGTGGAAGCGCGGCTGCTTGAGCTCGGGCACGATGCCGACCTCGCGGCCGAGGCGGCGACCGAGGTGCTGCACGAGGCCGACCATCTCGTCGAGGGTCGGAATCCCGCAGCCGGCGAGGTCGTGGCGGCCCGCGGCCGTCACTTGCAAGCGGCGCAGCTCGGCGAGCGTGAAGTCGATGGCGTACCAGCGGCCGTCGCTCCGCGCGCGGTCGGGGTACACCGCGGCGGCGTCGGTGACGCGCTCGAGGTGCACGTCGTGCAAGCAGATGAGCGCCCCGTCGCGCGTTGCGACGACGTCCGGCTCGACGTGGTCAGCGCCCTGTGCGACCGCCAACGTGTACGCCTCGAGCGTGTGCTCGGGCAGGTAACCGCTCGCGCCGCGGTGGGCGAACACGAGCGGGCGATCGGCGGGGCGCCGCCACATGGCGCTCAGGCGTTCTGCTTGGCGACTTCGAGGCGGCGCTCGGCGAGCCGCTCGGAGGCCACGTTCGTCGCGATCCCTTCGCGATCGGCGATCTGGAAGACCTGCTCGAGGTTCTGGTAGATCGTGTCGATCTTGCGGATCGCAAAGGCCTCGTCGTAACCGCCCGGGCGCAGCTCGACGGAGACGTTGATGATGCCGCCCGCGTTGATGACGTAGTCCGGCACGTAGAGGATGCCGCGCTGGCGCAGGGCTTCGCCGTGACGCGGCTCGAGGAGCTGGTTGTTGGCGCAACCCGCGACGATCTGCGTGCGCAGCGCGGGGATGGTCTCGTCGTTGAGGCCCGCGCCGCGCGCGCACGGCGCGTAGATGTCGCATTCGACGGTGTGGTGACCTTCGTCGTCCACCGTCTCGTAGCCGTGTTCGGCGGCGAGCGCCGCGACGCGTGCATCGCGGATGTCGCAGATGATGACGTGCGCGCCGCGCTCCTTGAGGAGGCGCGCCATCTCCGAGCCGACTGCGCCGACCCCTTGGATCAGGACGCGTTTGCCCTGCAGGTCCTCCGAGCCGAACTTGTGCTTCGCCGCGGCGCGGATGCCGACGACGCAGCCGTACGCGGTGTAGGGGCTCGGGTTGCCCGAGCCACCTTCGGCGCGCGAGAGGCCCGTGACGTGCCGCGTCGTGTGCCGCACGTTGCGCAGGTCCTCGATGCCGATGTTCATGTCCTCGGCGGTGATGTAGCTCCCGTTGAAGCTGTTCACGAAGCGACCCATCGCTTCGAAGAGCGCCACCGACTTGATCGCCTCGGGATCGCCGATCAGCACCGACTTGCCGCCGCCGAGGCCCGTGTCGGCCACGGCCGACTTGTACGTCATCCCCTTCGCGAGGCGGAGCACGTCGAAGAGCGCTTCGTCCTCCGAGGCGTAGTTCCAGAGCCGCATCCCGCCGAGCGCCGGCCCGAGGGTCGTGTCGTGCACGGCGATCAGGGCGTGCAGCCCGCTCGCGGGGTCGATGCAGCGGGCGACGCGCTCGTAGCCCTCGATGGGGATGTCGGTGATCTTCATGGTCGTGGGTTGCGGCCTAGGCCAGACCTCGGCTCGGGGGGGTCCCCCGGCGGAGATTGGGGCGAAGGATTCTACCCTTGGGGCACCGGCCGGGGGTCGGCAAGCCCCCCCGGACACAAACGGGGGCGCCCCGCGACCCAGCGCGAGACGCCCCAGAGGCGGAGGCGCCCGTCGGGCCTCAGGGCGCGAACGTCACGGCGATGCCGTTCGTGAAGTTCGAGGTCGCGCTGCCGCCGACGACGTCACGGTGCCAAGCCTGGAAGTTCCGGGTCTGCCCCGCGACCGCCGCCGTCGGCCCCGTCGGGGTCGGGATCTGGGTCAGGTTGAGCAGCAAGGAGAAGGAGCCCGTCGTCCCCGAGTTCTTGATCTGACCCGGCCCGACGTAGCGGCCGATGGGGCTGCCGACGCAGAGCACACCCGCGCTGCCGCCGGGGTTCGGGATCGACGCCGTGAGCGGGCTCGTGATGAAGAAGCCGAAGGCGTTGTTCGGCAGGGCCGACGCGACGAGCGTCAAGTTGTTCGCGCCGACAGAGGCGCTGCCCGTCGCGGAGATGACACCGGTCGCGCCCGTCGAGTTCGGGTTCGCGGTGCAGTAGTTGAGGCCGATCCCGCCGCCGCCGCGCACGATCTGGATGCCGTTGGACGAGCGGAACTGGCTGCCGGTCGTGAGCTGGATCTCGAGGTCGGTGAGCGTGCCGCCGAGCGTCACGGCGTGACGCGTGTAGTGGATGCCGAGCTGGAACGTCCCGGTCCAATCGCCACCGCAGGCCTGCAGCGGATCGGTGGAACCGAGCACTTCGACGTTCGTGATGTAGGTCGCGCTGTCCGGCGCCCAAGCGTACGTGTAGACGACATAGTCGCCAGCCGCGAGCCCGCGCACGATGATCGAGGTCGGCCCGTCGAGCAGCGAATCGAGCAGGGCTTCGTCGTCCCCGCTCGTGGCGCCGTTGTTGAACGTGAAGCTGTTGCCGGTGGTTTCGATCGTGACCGCGGTCGGCGTCCCGCCGAGGCCGACGAGCGGGGTGCCGAGCGCGCCGCCTTCGATCTCGTTCCAGATGCCGGGTTGGGTCGCGGCGGCACCATAGGTGCTGGCTGGCGGCGTGCCGACCGTGCCGAAGTCGACGTTGAAGCTCTGGGCGGAGGCGGCGGCCGCAGCTGCGAGGGCTGCGAAGCCGGTGGTGAACGAGCGGAGGGTGGACGTGAGCATGGGAACGAGGTGAGAGGGAGATGGGGGCACCGGCGCACCGGAGCCACGCCGGGCATAGACCCACCCGAAAGCTACCTGACGCTTACACTTCGCGCGACCCCTCGCCGCAGATCCCGTTTCGGGACGGCCCCCTCGGCTATCCTCCGCGGGTGCGGTCTGCCGAGCACCCCGCTGAGGCCCCCCCCTGGGCGGGCGCGCTGGGCCCGGCCGGGGTCGCGTGCCTCGTGCCCTGGGCGACGGGCCCCGACCCACGGCTCGACGGGCTCGTGCGCCTCTCCGTGGCGCGCCTCGCGGCGGACGGCTCGTGGGAGGGCCGCGAGTGGGCGTGCCGCCCCTTCGCCGTGGGCGACAGCGCCAGCCTGGACCGCCGCCTGCGCGAGCGCTTCGGGCTCGGCCTCGACGACCTCGGCGACGCGCCGCCCCCGCACGACATCTGGCCCGAGGTGCGAGAGTTCATCGGCGAGCGCGTCCTCGTCGCCCCCGACGGCGACGTGGCGCTCGCGTGGACCAAGGCCCTCGACGAAACCTGTGACGGCGCGGTGCCGCCGCCTCCGCTGCTCCTCGGCCTGGAGGAGGTCGCGCTCCTTCTGAGCCCCGGCCGCCTCGCCCTGCGCCGCGACGGGCTGGTGCGGGCCCTCCTCCCGCGCGAGGTCGCCCCCGCGCCGGAGGGCGCGGTGTTGCCCCCGCACGTCCTCGTGGCGCTCGCGGACCTCGTCGGGCGCTTCCAGCGCCGCGGCCCGCTCACGCTGGCCATCGCGGTGCGCGGCTGGACCCGCGCAGCGGACACGCTGCGGGCGACGGACGCCGACGCCGCGCGGCGGATCGCGCTCGTGCTGGACCTCGTCGATCGGCCTTCGCGCTGGGCGCGCGCCGTCGCGCCGCTCGCAGGGGTGGAGCTCGCCGATGGCCTCTGCGCCGCGGCCCGGAACGTCGAGCTCGACGACGACGATCCGCTGGCAGCCTTCGACCCGGCGTGGACACGCAGCGAGCTCGAAGAGGACGAAGACGGCCCGCCGTTCCCGCCCGACCGCGAAGGGCCGACGCCGTTCCCGCCCGAAGACGTGCGCGTGCTCGACGAGGTGTTTCGCGAGCACTTGCCTGCGATGTTCGGCACACCAGGCGTGTACCGGAAGAGCCAGCACCGCGTCGCCGAAGCGATCGCTGCGGCGCTCGGTGACGACACGTTCGTGCTGGTGCACGCACCGACCGGGACGGGCAAGACCTTGGCGTATCTGCTGCCTGCGCTCCTGTTCGCGCGGCGACACGAAGTACGCGTGGGCGTCGCGACGTACACACGCGCGCTGCAAGAGCAAGCGATGGACCGCGAAGTGCCGCGCGCGCTCGGAGCGCTCGGACGCGCCGGGTTACCTCCTGGGTTTCGCGTCGCCACCCTCAAAGGGCGCGAACACTCGCTCTGCTGGCGCGCGCTGCGTGCATCGAGCCCTGGGCGGCATGAAGAGCCCGAGACGTGGCTCGCTTGGACCTCGCTCGCTCTCTTTGCGCTGAGCGATATCGACGGTGACCTGGATCGGTTTCCGCAGCGCGCGCCGATTCGTTTGCTCTCCGTCGGTCCGTGGCAGAAGCGCCTCGGGGCGCTGCTGCGGCACGTGCGCGCCCGCGCGGGTTGTTGCACCCACTCCGACGATCGCCGCCGCTGCGCAGCAGAGGTCTCGCGGCGCCGCGCGGAACGCAGCCACGTCGTCGTCACCAATCAGTCGTTTGCGCTCGCGCGACCCGAGTTCTTCAGGCGCATCATCTTCGACGAGTGTGAACACCTGCACGACCAAGCGGGCAGCGCGTACAGCACGAAGTACCCGCTCACACGCGCCTTCGAGACCGTGGTTCGGCTCAGTGTGCCAGGGGCGGACGGAGGGGCCTCGGTCACCCAGCGCGGCGGCGGAGCGCTCGAACGCCTCGGCCGAGCGCTGCCGCTCGGGTTGTCCGTGGCTGGCCACGTCGACGCCGCGCGCCACGAAGCTCGCCAGCTCTTGCACGCGCTGACGCGCCTCGAGCGCGAGCTCGAAGCGTACGACGCGTGGCGCTCCGAGCAGCTCGTCGCTCTGGATCCGCGCCACGAACACGCGCTCTTCCGGCGCTTCGTAGAAGGCGCCGGTGTGCGCGCTCCGCAGGCGGAGGACGACGCACCGTGGGTCGATCCTGACACCGAGTACGACGTCGAACTCGAACGCGGAGTCGGGCGCGACGTCTGGGACCCCTTCCTCGAGGCCGCCGGAGAGACGACGAACGCGGCCCCGCCGCCGCCGCCGGAGTCCGGGATCCTGTTCGCGCGCGAGCGCATCGTCGCCAGCGCCGGGCGCTTGGATGCGTGGCTCGCGACGATCGGTGACGAGCTCGCGACCCTGCACCTGCGCAGGATCGGCCGAATCAAGCGCGCGCTGGAGCTCGGACGCCAGGACCTCGCGGAGCTCGGTACGGCGATCGGTCAATGGCTGCCCGTGGACGAAGGGCGTCCGCGTTTTACCCGCACGCTCTTCCACGACGTCGAGCGCGGCCAGGGTGGAGACTTCAGCCTCGTCGCGCGCGTGCTCCTCCCCGATCGCCTCTTGGGTCGCGAGGTCTTGCCGAAGTTCGCGGCCGCCGCGTTCGTTTCAGCGACGACACGCTTGGGCGGCAGCTTCGAAGTCTCGCGTCGTTACCTCGGCCTGGATCAGCTTGCGGCGAGCATCCCCGGTGTGCCCGCTGGCGCACAGGTCGAGTACGACCCCGAGCTCGGCCACGAGAGCGGCGAGCTCGTGCAGCCGGACCGTCCGCGCGAGGTGCACACGGTCTCGGCCCCAGAGGTCTTCGACTACTCGCGCGTGCTCGTCGGCGTGCCGCTCGACCTGCCTTCGCCGCAGCGCGATCGCTCCGAGTGGCTCGCGCGCATCGCGGAGTGGTTGCCGACCTTCGCAGAGCGTACAGGCGGGCGCATCCTCGCGCTCTTCACGAGCCTCGACGACGTGCGCTCGCTGGCCGAGCGCATCGCGCCGATGTTCCGCGCGCGCAGCCTGCCGCTCTACTGGCAAGGGATGGACGGCGCGGGCAAGGAAGAGCTCGCGGAGCTCTTCCGCGAGCGCGTCGAAGCCACGCTGCTCGGCGTGGATACGTTCTGGTACGGCGCGGACTTCCCCGGTGAGACCCTCGAAGTCGTCCTCATCGCGCGGCTCCCTTACGGCGTCCCGGATCGGTTCCACCACGCCCAGTGCGCGGCCCTCGGTGAAGGTGTGCAGCGCCAGCGCATCTACATGCCGCGGGCGCTCGCCAAGTTCCGCCAAGGCTTCGGCCGCTTGATGCGCCGCGCGAGCGACCGCGGCGTGGTGCTGTCCCTCGACCCGCGCCTCGCGGATCGGCGCCACGCCGCGTTCCTGCGCGAGCTGCCGCTGGCGCGCATCGGCGTGCCGGGCGCGGAGCGCGGCGCCGCGTACGTGCAAGGCGACCTGGCGTTGGTCACGCAGGCGGCGCTGGCGCACCTCGGCCGCGCGGGCTCGCGCGGGCAGCAGCAACTGCCGCAGGGTAGCGAGGGTGCTCCCCCGCGCAGTGTCGGGCGCACGCGGCCTGGGCCGGCGGAGATCGACCACGACGAGCTCCCGTTCTAGGGAGCCGTGTAGGAGTTGTGTTCAGACGATCTCCCCGCAGCGCGGGCGGGCGTGTGGAATCGAACGGTACCGGGTACGAGTTTGCGGCGCGGCG
>CAYOBN010000002.1:0-45628 GCA_964402175.1 uncultured Planctomycetaceae bacterium
GGCGCCGCGCGCCTCGCCGCAAACTCGTACCTGGTACCGTTCGATCACAAACTCAGCGCTGCTCCAACTGCGCGATCTCGTGCTCCAAACGGACCAACCGCGCGGCAGCGTGTTCGCGCCGACGGATGTCCGTCGCCGCGTCGCGGTCCGCGACCCAGCGTGTGTGCAAGCGCTGCAGCACCGCGCGCGCTTCGCATGGGTTGCCCAACGCGACCTCGACATCGGCGAGCGAGCGCAGCGTCGCCTCGCGATCTTCGCCCAACGCCAGGGCTGCGTACAGGTGCGCACGTGCGTGCAGATACGCACGCTCGCGTTCGTGGAACTTCGCGGCGTCGATGTGCGCCGAGGCCTGCGCACGCGGACACGCGAGCCGCGCGATCGCTCGACGCAGCTCTTCGTCGGCCGCATCCGCGCCGCGACTGCGGCGCACTTCGGCCGCATGCCGCAGGACGGCTTCGTCCATGCACGGATAGAGCCGCAGGGCCTCTTCGAGCGCCTGCAACGCAGCGGCGTGTTCTCCGGCGCGCTCGCGTTGCGCGACGAGCTCCAGCGCGACGCGAGCGCGCGGATCGACGACGCGCCACTCGGTGCTGACGGGCGTCAGACGCGCGCCGTGCAGTGTCTGCATTCCGCGGGCGAGCGTATCGCGCGCCGCGGCATCCTCTCCGCTGCGCTCGAGCGCTCGCGACAAGGCGCGCCACGCTTCGGGATCCGTCGGATCGGCATCGACCGCGCTGCGCAGCACCTGGGCCGCGGCGGCGTGATCGCCGGTGCGCGTCGCCTCCGAAGCGGCCGCCAGCGCGCGATTCGTGACGCTCGGAGGGCGCTCTTCGACGTGGCCCGTGGCGCTGTCGACCTGTCGCTGGCCCCCATCGACCTGCGGGACGACGAACACCGCGCGATCGCCGTCGTCGGACCAGATCACCGCGCGGTCCGGCGCGAGGGTCCCGAGGTCCGAACCCGAAACCAGCCCCGCGAGGTCACCGTCGGCGTCGAGCCAAACGAGGATCGAGTCCGCGCCGCGCTCGAAGACCACCGCGAGCCCGCGCCGGGCATCACCGAGCGCGTGGCTCGGCGGTCCATGGCGCTCGATGAGCGCAACCAACGGATGCGCGGGGTCCGCGCACACCGCCGTCAACAAACGCCGCGTCAACGCTGGCGCCGCGACCCCCTCACAACCCCGCTGCGCTAGAGCCGGCACCGCGCCGCTCAGCAGCACGGCCAGGGCGAGCGGACGAAGACCTGTCCTCTGCAACCTGCACCTCCTTCGGCCGGAAGCCGGCCGTACGGTGCATCGACCGGGGCCAGGTGAGACCTTGAGCGAATCCCCGCGGGGCCCCGGGCGTAGAATCGGGGGCCATCCCGCCCCGAGCCATGCGACGCACAAACCTCCTCTCCTGCCGCGCCCTGGCGCTCTCCGCGCTCGTCCTGCCGCTCTTCACCGCCGCCTGCTCGAGCCCGGACCGGGCCCCCGCCGCGCCGCCGATGACCGAAGCAGAGCAGGCGCGCGCCATCGCGGACGCCAAGGCCAAAGCCCGCGACGCCGCCATCGCGGACCTCTACGAGCAGTGGCGCTACCAGTACGTGCTGTACCGCAAAGCCGTCGAGACCCAGCGCGAGGCGCAGGCCGCCGCGCCGCCGCCGGCCGACAACGTGCGCTCGCTCGACGAGCTCCTGCGCGACCAGGACCCCGAGTCGAACGACCCGGCGCTGAAGTCCCTGCGCGACCGTTGGCTGACCGAGAGCCAGAGCTTCGATCGCCGCCTGCGCGAGCTGCAGAACGACCCGGAGTCCGACCCGCGCTCGCCGCTCCGCGAAGAGGTGCGCGAGGCGCTTGCGCCCCAACGCTGAGCGGTCGACGACTGTGTCGGCGCAGGCGCAGGCGCGTTCACTCGCCGGGTGGACGGGCAGACCAGCGCCAATTGCGCTCTCTGTCGCGATCGACCCCGTGTTCGTGAGCGAACTGCCTGCACTCGAGCTGCAGGTCGCGTAGGCGCTCCTTCACATGCGCGCCGGACACCTGGAGCCGCGGGACCCGGTCGATGACGTCGATCGCTAGGCTGAAGCGATCCACTTCGTTCTGAATCGCGAGCTCGAGCGGCGTGTTGATGTTGCCCTTCTCCTTGTAGCCGCGGACATGGAAGTTCGGGTGGTTCCGCCGGCGGTAGGTGAGTCGGTGGATCAACCAGGGATACCCGTGGAAGTTGAAGATGACGGGCTTGTCGACCGTGAAGAGGGTGTCGAAGTCGCGGTCCGAGAGCCCGTTCGGGTGCTCCTTGGTCGGGGTCAACGTGTAGAGGTCGACCACGTTCACGAAACGCACCCTCAGGTCTGTGAAGTGCTCGCGCAGCAGCGCTGCTGCGGCAAGCGCTTCTTGGGTGGCGACATCGCCCGCGCTCACGAGCACGACATCAGGTTCGAGGCCCTGGTCCGTACTGGCCCAACTCCAGAGGCCGATCCCCTTCGTACAGTGTTTGACCGCAGCATCGAGGTCGAGGTACTGCAGGTGCCTCTGTTTGTCGCAGACGATCACGTTGATGGCGTCGGTGCTGCGGAGGCAGCGATCAGCGATCACCAACAGGCAATTGGCGTCCGGCGGCAGGTAGATGCGTGTGACGTTCGGGCTCTTGTTCAGTACGACGTCCAGGAATCCAGGGTCCTGGTGGCTGAAGCCATTGTGGTCCTGGCGCCAGACCGTTGAGGTGATGAGGAGATTCAGCGACGAGACTGGCGCCCGCCACGGAATTCCAGCAGAGATATCGAGCCATTTGGCGTGCTGGTTGAACATCGAGTCGATGACGTGCACGAAGGCTTCGTAGGTCGAGAAGAAGCCATGCCGCCCGGTGAGCAAGTATCCCTCGAGCCAGCCTTCGAGCGTGTGCTCGGAGAGCATCTCCATGACACGTCCGTCCGCAGCAAGGTGGCCGCCCTCATCATCTACGGGGAGGCGCTCGGCCAGCCAGGTCTTGCTGCTTGCTTCGTAGACGGCATCGAGTTTGTTCGAGGTGGTCTCGTCCGGTCCGAAGACTCGGAAGTTGTCCTGATTCAGGCGCAGGATGTCCCGCAGGAACTCACCCAGGGGGCGTGTATTCTCGTGTTCTCCGGCCCCAGATGCCGCAACCTGCACTGCGTACTGGCGAAAGTCGGGCAGCTTCAGGGCCTTCCGCAGACGCCCGCCGTTCGCGTGCAGATTGGCGCTCATACGTCGCTCGCCGACAGGCGCGAGCGAGCGCAGGCGCTCGATGAGCCGACCGCGTGCGTCGAAGAGCTCCTCCGGTCGGTAACTCGCGAGCCACGCTTCGAGCGCGCGAAGGCTCTGTGGGTTCTCGCGGACGTCGGCGAGCGGCACTTGATGCGAACGCCATGAACCTTCGACGGTCTTGCCCGCTACCTGCTTCGGTCCAGTCCAGCCCTTGGGGCTGCGCAATACGATCATCGGCCAACTCGAACGAAGGAGCTCGCCCGTCGTCCGCGCCGCGGCTTGAATGCGCCGAATCTCGCGCAAGCACTCATCGAGCACCCCCGCCATACGTTGGTGCATGGCGTGGGGATCGTCACCTTCGACGAAGTGGGGCGTCCATCCGTAGCCACGGAACAGAGCCTCGAGCTCCGTCCGGGGTAGGCGGGCCAAGATCGTGGGGTTGTTGATCTTGTACCCGTTCAAGTGCAGCACGGGCAGGACGGCCCCATCGCGCGCTGGATTCAAGAACTTGTTGGAGTGCCAAGCGGTCGCGAGCGGACCAGTCTCGGCCTCTCCGTCGCCGACGACCACGGTCACCAGGAGGTCTGGATTGTCGAAGGCCGCCCCGAACGCATGGGAGATGCTGTATCCAAGCTCGCCACCCTCGTGGATCGAACCCGGTAGCTCGGGAGTGCAATGGCTACCGATTCCGCCCGGGAAAGAGAACTCCTTGAAGAACCGACGCAGGCCGTCCAGGTCTTCGCTCTTCTCGGGGTAGACCTCGGAGTACGTTCCCTCCAGATACACTGATGCGAGCACACCCGGTGCGCCGTGCCCTGGACCGGCGAGGAAGATCGCAGCCAGGTCGTGGTTGCGTATCAGCCGATTCAAGTGGGTGTAGACGAAGCTGAGCCCAGGACTCGTCCCCCAGTGCCCGAGCAACCGCTGCTTGACGTGCGCGGGCTGTAACGGCTCTCGCAGCAGCGGATTGTCTCGCAGGTAGATCATCCCCGCGGCGAGGTAGTTGCTCGCACGCCACCAGGCATGGAGATCCGCGACCTCCACGGCGGACAAGGGCGCTTCGGCGCAGGGATCTGTCTCAGACATGTCGCAATCGGTCATCGAAGTGGCGGTTCGGAGGAGCGCCCTCCATGATGGCGCTCGTGGAACGCTCGCGGCTCGCTCAGGGCGCGCCTCAGCCGCCGAGAACGAAGTTCAGCTCCGCGCCGTCGCTGATGCGCGTGCGCACCACGGTCGGCCGTCCGCCGCGCGGCTGAAGCACCGCGGTGTAAGGACCTGCGGGAAGGCGCAGATCGAGCTGGCCCTCGCGATCGGTTTCGCCCTCGGCGACGCGCTCGAGGGTCGGCTCCGCGAGCAGAGCGACGCGCACGCCCACGAGCGGCTCGTCGTCGCGATCGCCGACACGCAGCACACACGCGGTGCGCAGGACGTCGCGTTCGAGGGAGAGCGTGAAGAGGCCCCCGGGCCCGGCGTCGGTCTGCACGACCGCGACCTCGACGAAACCCGCCGCGGGCACCGTCACTGCGAGCCCGACCGGCGCGGCCTGGAGCGTGCTGCCTGCGCCATCGAGCACCCGCACTTCGAGGTCCGGGAACGAGAGGTCGTCGTGCCCCCGCGGGTCGCGGCGCAGATCGCTCGCGGGGCGGGGGACGAAGCCTGCAGCGACCGCCGGAGCGGCCGCGCGCAGCGCGCGTTTGTGTTTCCACCCGCGCTCTGTCGTGGGCTCGGCGCGCAGGATGAGCTCGCTGCCGGGTCGCGCCGCGATGCGGAAGCGCTGGGTGCTCGCCGCGCCGACGCTGTAACCGAACACCTCGCGCTGGTGCTCGCCGACGACAGCCGCGGTGCGAGGGTCGCGGGTGCGGTACCCCGAGTGGCGCACGACGAGGTAACGGAAGTAATGCCGTGCCGCGCCGAGCTCGAGCTCGTACTGGCCTGCGGCGGGCGCCTCGAAGGCGAGGAAGTCGCTGAAGAGCGCCGCGCCTGCGCGCTCGCGCTGCGCGAGGATCGTGCCCTCTGCATCGCGCACGACGAGCCGCGTCGCGGCATCCCAACCGCGCGCGTAGCCGTAGGCGGTGACCTCGAAGAGCGCGAGCTCGCCCTCCCGACACTCGAACGGGAAGCGCGCCAGCTGCCCTTCGGCCGTCAGGCGACCCACGGCGTGTCCGTCGCGCGCGAGCGGAGCGGGCGTAGGCTCGGGTTCACCGACCTCGTGCTCGATGCCAGGCGGGGCCGTGAAGGGACCCTGCGCCGGGCGCGCGTCCGCGACATCGAGCGGCACCGCCGCAGCTTGCACGCTGGGACCCGCAGCGCAGGCGCCGCCGAGCGCGACCAGAAGGACCACCGAGACCGAACGCTGCCAGGAGAGCTGTGCCACAGTGGCCATAGGGTAGCGCGGCGCCGCGCTGCGTGTCGAAACCGGCCCGTTCCTCCCCTCGCGCAGGCGCGTGCGAACCGTACGCTCTGGCAACGATGAAGAAGAAACAGCTCGCGCCGACCGAGGGCTTCGACGAACAAGTCCGCACCGTCGCATTGATCGTGCTGGCGGTCATCGCGACGGGCGCAGCGCTGCACTGGCTGTCCCCCGTGTTGGTGCCGTTTGCGCTCGCGCTGTTCCTCTCGATCGCGCTCGCGCCGCTGATCGACGGACTCGCGCGCCGCTGGCGCCTGTCGCGCACGCTCGCGGTCGTCGTCGCGATGCTCCTGGGGGGAGTCGTTCTGCTGGCGCTCGGTGGCATCGTCGCCCTTTCGGTGCGCGAGTTCAGCGCGTCCTCGGCGATGTATGCACAGAACCTCGAGGCCCTCGGCATGCGGCTCATGGACCCCTCGGGAACGTACTTCGGGCGCGACCTCGGTCAGCTCGTCGATGGCGCGCTCGAATCGCTCACGGGGACGTTCCAGGTGGCTTCGGCGGGGCTCCTGGGCGGACTCGGCAGCATCCTCTCGAATGGCTTCAGCGTCTTCATCTTCCTGATGTTCTTGCTGCTGGAGCAACGTCGGCCGGAGGGCGGCCTCGCGCGCCTGCTCGATGCCCGCGTGCAAGGCTACGTCGCCATCAAGGTCCTGACGTCGGGTGTGACCGGAGCGCTCGTCGGAGCAGCCCTCGCGCTGCTCGGCATCGACGGCGCGCTTCTCTTCGGTCTACTGACGTTCCTGCTGAACTTCATCCCGACGCTGGGCTCGATCATCGCAGTGCTCTTGCCGCTGCCGATCGTCCTCGCCGGCGGACACAGCGTGACGGTGATGGTGCTCGCGCTCATGATTCCGACCGCGATCCAGTTCGTCATCGGCCAAGTCTGGGAGAACAAGAAGCTGGGCGACGAGTTCGATCTGCGCGCGTCGGTGGTGCTGCTCGCGCTCGTGATCTTCGGCCAGATCTTCGGCTTGGTCGGGATGGTTCTCTCGACGCCGATCACCGCGGTCCTGCGCTCGATCCTCGCCGACTGGCCGCTCACAGCCCCGCTGGCCGCCGCGATGGCCGAGCCGCGCGCAGAGCGCCCGCCGCGGGCTTGATGTCCGCGCGCCTACGCGCGCAGCGCGGGATGCGCGTTGAACCGCGCACCCAGTACCGCGGCGGCATCGAGACCGAGCCAGCGTTGGAGCACACCCGCGTACACCGAGCGGAAGTCCACGGTGTGCCGCAGATTCCCGTGCGCATCGAGCTCGGCCAGGTTCGGGGCTGCGCCGTGCAGTCCCGGGACGATCCCCGCGCCGAGCGCGAGCTGCAGCGACGCAGCGCCGTGGTCCGTGCCCGCGCGCTCGCCGAAGCCATTCTGTGCGACGCGGCGGCCGAACTCGCTGACGGTCAGGACGAGCACGCGCTCGTGCAGCTTGCGCGCGGTGAGCTCGCGCAGGAATGCATCGAGCGCTGCGTCGAGCGTACCCAGCAGGTTCGCGTGGGGCTCGGCCTGCAGCGCGTGGGTGTCATAACCACCCTGGGCCACGTGAAAGAAGCGCGTCGGCAAGCCCTTGTCGATCACACGCGCGACGAGCTGCAAGTCGCGCGCGAGCGGGCTGTCCGGCCACTCTACGGCGGGTGTGAAGTCCTCGGCCCGTGCGAGGTCGAGCGCGACTTGTTTTGCGGCGCGCGCGGCGGCGGCGACATGGGCGGCGGAGTCCTGCTCTCGAGTGCCGCGGGCGAGCGCTTCCAGGACGCGGCGCCGTGCGCGCTCGTCGGCTTCGTCCGCGTTCGCCGGGGCCACGCGCACGGCGGCGTCCGCGAGGCGCGGAACAGCGACGGGCATGCCGCGCACCGCACGCAGCACGCGCGGCGCGACGTCCTGGCCCAGGGCCAAGAGGGTCAGCGGTGGATACTCGCCTTCGAACGCCGCGTCCGCCGCGCGCCCGAGCCAGCCGGTAGCTGGCAGCGGCGTCGCGGTGGTGCCGGACTGCACGATGTCGAGGCTCGTGAAGTGCGACAGGTTCGGCTCGGGGTATCCGACGCCTTGGACGACCGCGACGCCGCCTTCGGCGAAGCGCCGCGCGAGCCGCGACAGCGCGGGATGCCACGCAAAGTGCTCGTCGACGCGGTGCCCGGCGTCCGGGCGCAGCGCGAGGCTCGGACGCAGTCGGTGATAGAGGTCGTCGCCGACCGGCGCGAGGGTGTTCAACCCGTCGTTGCCGCCGTCGAGCTGCACGATGACCACGCAGCGCTCGGACGCGCTCGGAGCAGCAGTCGCCGCGCGCTGGAGCCACGCGGGCACAGCGCTCAAGAGCGCAGCGCGGGTCAGGAGTTCTCTGCGGGTGAGGTGCGGGACCATGGGCGGAACGGCGCTTATGCGAGCGCGACCTCGGGAAGGGCCAGGGTGACGTGCAACACGGCGCGTACGGCGGCGCGGCGCGCACGGCGCTCGTCCGAGCTTGCGGAGCCGCGCGCGAGAGCATCCTCCGCAAACGCGATGAGCGCGGCGCGGCGCTCGTCTGCCAGCACCGAATCGTCGGGCAGGAGGCGCGCGAGGAGCGCCGCGACGAGCGACTCCGCAGACCATTCCGCTGCGCTGCTCGGGCCGAGCGCATCGAGGTCGATCGTCGCGCGCCCGACGACACGCCGCGCCGCATGGGGCAACTCCGAGAGCGCGAGCGCCACGTCGAGGCGCGCCGCGGCGGTCCCGGGTCCTCCCCACGCGAGGCCGTGCTCCCAGCCCGCGACGGACGGGGGCTCGAAGAGCTTCATGCCCATGCGATGGGTCGCCCGCTCCAGACCCGCGAGGTCCGCGGATTGCACGCCGATCGCACGCGCAGTGGACACGACGAGGTCCACGGGATTGCGCAGCATCGCGTAGCGCCGCTCGGGGGCGTAGAACCAAGCGGAGCGGAAGACGACCTCGAGCGCAGTGCGTACGTCGAGCTGATTTTCGGCCAACACCGCAGCGAGCGCCGCGACCGCGCGCTCCTCGGGCTCGTGCTCTGCGAACCACTGCAGCAGCTTCTGCGCGAGGAACTCCGCACAATCGGGCCGCGCGACGATGCGATCGAGCGCCTCTTCACCCTCCGCGATCCCTGCTTCACCTTCGCGCCCCGCGAGGCGCTCGCCGAAGAGGACCTTGTCGCCCGGGTCGTGCATCTCGGGCACGAAGCGAAACGTGTTCTCGTTGCGGTTCGGCGTCGTCCAGCCCGTGAAGATGCGCGCGAGCTCCACGACGTCCCGCTGTGTGTACCGATCGACGCCGAGCGCAAAGAGCTCCAGCAGCTCACGCGCCCAGTTCTCGTTCGGTGCTTCGCGCGTCGACTCGCGGTTGTCGAGGTAGTGCAACATCGCAGGGTCGCGCGCGACGGCGCCGAGCAGCGCGCGGAACGGGCCGGCGGCGTGCGCGCGGAACGTGCGGTTCTGACCGAGCAGCATCGGCTGGCGCACGACCTTCGACTCCTGGCACGCGAAGTGGTCGTGCCACAGGAGCACGAGCTTCTCCTGCAACGGCGACGCGCCGTGCACCATGCGGAAGAGCCACCAGCGGCGCGCGGGATCGACGGGCCCGATCCCCGGCCCAGCGGCGAAGTCGACGAGGGGACCGCCGCGCTCTTCGAGGGCCGCTTCGAGCGCCGTGTCGGCGGCGGGGAAGCCCGCGAACTGCGCGACCGCAGCATCCGGCCCGAGCGCGGCGAGCGCCTGGGCCTCGGCGGCGGACACGCCGAAACCGGCGCGCCGCGCGAGGTGCGCGGCCTCGGCGGCACCGAACGGCCCGCCCGTCCGGGCGAGGGGGGTGAAGAACTCCGTGGTCATCGTGCGCGCTCGTCTGCACTCTATGGGACGCCCGCCGCGGGAGGTGCTTCCCCGGCGTTACCCTCTGCGCCCGCGATGAATCCCCCCACCCTGCAGCGGCTCCTGAGCCCGGACGGCAAGGTCGCCGCCGCCGTGGACCTCGACGGCGGCCGGCTGGCCTCCCTCGCCATCGACGGCCTCGAGCTGCTCGTGACCTCGGGCGACAAACCGTCCCGCTACGGGGCCTTCCCGATGGTGCCCTGGTGTGGCCGGCTCGCCGGGGGTCGCCTCACCTTCCTCGGGCGTACGCACGAGTTCCCCCTGACGAGCCCGCCCCACGCCAACCACGGCCGGGGCTACCTCTCGCGCTGGGATGCCGTGATTCAAACCGAGACACACCTCACGATGCGCTACGAGCAGGAGGCGCCGTGGCCCTTCGGGGGCCATGTGCTGCAGCGCTTCCAGCTCGCCGACGACGCGCTGACGGTGACCCTCGAGGTCCACGCCGACGAGCAGCCGATGCCCGTGATGGCCGGCTGGCACCCGTGGTTTCGACGGCAGCTCGCCCGCGGCGGCCCGGCCGAGCTCGACTTCGAAGCGCGCGCGGCGTACGAACACGGCCCCGACCAGATCCCGACGGGCCTGCTCGTCGCCCCGCCCGCGCCCCCCTGGGACCACTGCTTCGTCGGGGTCGCCCGCCCCCCGCGCATCACGTGGCCGGGGGCGCTGAGCCTCGAGCTGCGCTCGACCTTCGACCATTGGGTGGTCTTCACGGCGCCCGAGCACGCGCTCTGCGTCGAAGCGCAATCCGGGCCGCCGAACCAGATCAACGTCGCGCCGGTGATCGCGACGCCGGGGCGGCCCCTCGTCGGATCGCTCACGTACCGCTGGCGCTGATGTCCAGGAAGTCGCAGGCGGGGTGAACATCGGTTCACGTGGGCTTCCCCGCCGGGGCCGCCACGGCGACCATGTTCGGGCGCGAACTCCTGTCCCTGCGCCCTCCTTACATGCGACCCGACCCACGCCACGCCAGCGCGCGCCCCGCCCGCTGGCCCGACACGCTCCCGATCGCCTTGTCCCTCGCCCTCGCCGCCGGCTGCGGTGGAGGTGGCAGCGACGGAGGCCCGTCCAATGGCGCGGTGAGCGGCAGCATGCTCGTCCTCGCGCCGAACTCGAGCGTGCTCGAGGCCGAGCCGAACAACGACGTGCAACGCGCGCACGTGCTCGGTGAGCTCACCGGCGGTCAGACGCGGGTGGTCCTCGGCTCCATCACCGATGCGGGCTCCGACAACTTCGACGTCTTCCGGGTGACCTCGTCGCAGCGGGTGAGCGTGCAGCTCGACCTCGTCACCGAGACACAGACCGCCGACCTCGACGTGTACGTCGTCGATCCGGTCAGCCTGCAGTTCGTCGAGCGCTTCGAGACGAACGCCGCCAGCGAGTCGGGCACGTTCATCGGCAGCGGCTCGTACTTCGTCATCGTCACCTCGTTCAGCGGGGCGTCGACGTACGAGCTGCGCCTCGCGGCGACTGCCGCGCCGAGCAGCATCGCCGAAGCCGAGCCGAACGACACGGCGGGCGAGGGGATGTACCTCGGCGTCGTCACCGATGCGAACACCGTCGCGGTGCAAGGGACCCTCGGCGGGGGGGACAACCTCGATCGCTTCATCGTCGCAGTGCCGGAGGCCGGACCCTTCTCGTTCAGCCTCACCCACGGCGGCGCCGTCGACTTCGATGTGGTGCTGTCGGACGTGACGACCAATCTCACGTCGCCCGTGCAGATCCAGTCGTTCACGAGCCCGAGCTCGCCGGAGCAAGGTTCGGTCAACCTGAGCGCGATGACGCTGGTCGAGGTGCGCCTGTCTGCGTTCAGCGGCTCGGGTCCTTGGAACCTGACGATCCAGGCCGGCTCGGCCGCGCGGCTCGCGGGCCTCGACGGTCCGCCTGCGGCGCTCTCGACGGCGCGCCGGAGCGACCCGCGCCGCGAAGCCCTGCGCTCGCGTCGCGGAGACCGCGGGGCCTGGTACACCGACGTCACGGCGCCGGTCTGGCCGGGTGAGATCGTGATCGGCGCGAACTCGGAGGCCGAGGTCGACCTGCGCCTCCCCGCCCGCGGCGGTCGCACGACCGCGCGGATCCCCGATGGCGGCCCGCGTAAGGTGCGCTTCGAGCTGCCCGACCTCCTCGACGAATCCGAGCGCGCGCGTTACTCCGTCGCGCTCGCGGCGACGCTGTCGGGGATGGAGGGCGTCGCGTACGCGGAGCCCGACTTCAAGCTGTTCCCGCTGGATACGCGGCCGAACGACACGCACTACAACCTGCAGTGGCATTACGAGCAGATCCAGTTGCCGCAAGCGTGGGACCTGACCGTCGGTAGCCCGAGCGTGCGCGTCGCCGTGCTCGACACCGGGACAACCCCGCATCCGGACCTGATCGGCCGTGAGGTCGCGGGCATCGACATGATCTCGAACCCGCAGATCGCTGGCGACGGCGACGGCATCGACAACGATCCGTTCGACGTCGGCGACTCGACGGGTGTGCAGCCCTCGAGCTTCCACGGCTCGCACGTCGCCGGCACGATCGGTGCGTCGACCAACGACTCTCGCGGTGTGGCCGGCGTGACCTGGAACAGCCAGATCATGCACGTGCGTGTGCTGGGTATCGGCGGTGGCTCGAACTTCGACATCCTGAACGGGATCCGATATGCAGCGCGCCTCTCGAACGCCTCGAACCAACTGCCGAACCAGCGCGCAGACATCATCAACATGAGCCTCGGCGGGCCGAGCTTCAGCCAAGCATCGCAGGACGCGGTCACGGCAGCGTTCAACGCGGGCTGCGTCGTGATCGCCGCGGCCGGCAACGAGAACAGCTCGCAGCCTTCGTACCCCGCCGCGTACAACAACGTGATCTCGGTCGCCGCGGTCGACTTCGAAGGCAACCGCGCCCCGTACTCCAACTTCCACCCGACCGTTGACATCGCGGCGCCGGGTGGTGACGTCACGCGCGACCGGAACGGCGACGGCTACGCCGACGGCGTGCTGTCGACCAAACCCGACGACACGGTCAATCCGACGAACTACTCGACGTACTCGTTCTACCAAGGCACGTCGATGGCAGCGCCGCACGTCGCCGGGGTCGCTGCGCTGATGCTCGCGGTGAACCCGACGCTGACGCCGACCCAGATCGAGCAGCTCATGACCTCGACCGCGACGGATCGAGGCGCTCCTGGGCGCGACAACCAGTTCGGCCACGGCCTCGTCAACGCCTTCGCCGCGGTGCAGGCAGCAAACGGCGGCGGTGGCGCTGGCTCGCCCGTGCTCGGGCTGAATTCGTCGACGGTGCTCTTCAACTCCCGCACCGACTCCGCGCAGATCGGCGTCGCCAACGTCGGCGCGGGTTCGCTGGCAGTGCAGTCGGTCAACGCGACGACGGCCTCCGGCGGCAACTGGCTGTCCGCCGCGCGGGTGCCCATCACGGGTGGCACGACGAGCGACACTTCGGCGATCGAAGTGACGGTCGCAGCCACGGGCCTCGCGGACGGTTTCTATTCCGGCTCCGTCGCTGTCCAGTCGAACGGCGGCAACGCGACGTTGCAGGTCACGTTGGCCCTCGGTGGCACGAGCAGCGGGCCGGTGTACACCGTGTTCGTCATCGCCGTCGACGCGACGAGCTTCGAGACGATCGCACAGGACGAAGTTTCGACGACGAGCGCCGTCAACGGCTACAGCCTCCCGGGTGTTCCGCCGGGCACCTACTACATCGTCGCAGGCACGGACGAGGACAACGACGGCTTCATCTGTGATCCGGGTGAACCGCTGTGCGGCGTGTACCCCTCGCTCGAGCTGCCGGAGGTCGTGACGGTCACGAGCGGCTCCACCAATGCGGGGCGTGACTTCCCGCTGCAAGAGGCCTTGCTGCCGACCTCGACGACCCAGGGCTTCCGCCGCCTCGCCCGCGCCGGGGAGGGCCAGCGCTGATGGCCAGCATGACCTTCACCCTCGGGGCCGTCGCGGTCGGGCTCGCGCTCGCCGTCGGCGTCGCGTGCCGCTCCTGCAAGGAGGCGCCCCCTGGCCCGCTGTTGCAGCGCTCCCTGACGGGCGCGACCCACAGCGGAGTTCAGGAGCAGCGTGTGGTCGTCGCACGTGATGCAGCCGCATGGAACGCCGTCTGGCGCGAGCATGGCGGCCTGCAGATCCCGTCGCCCGAAGCGCCCAGCGTGGACTTCGAGCGCGAGATGGTCGTCGCGGTCTTCTTGGGCGAGCGCGGCTCGGGAGGCTACGGGGTCACCATCGAAGCGATCGAGCGCACTTCGACCGGCCTGCTCGTCAAGGCGCGCGAGACCAAACCCGGCCCGGACGACATCGTAACGATGGCGCTGACGTCACCGATGCACGCGGTCGCCGTCGAGCGCGTGCCCGGTGACGAGCTCGAGCTCGTGCTCAGCGAGTGACACGCCCCTGTGGCGGCGCAGCGCCGCCCAATGAGCAGGCACGGTCGAAGCGCGCTTCGACCGTGCCTGCTGACGTTCAGGAGACGGGCAGCCGGGCAACGATGCAGCCCGGCCGGCGCTCACGGCAAGAACGAGATCGCGAGTCCGACCGTGAAGTTGGACGTCGCCTGCCCGTTGAACACGTCGCGGTGCCAAGCCTGGAAGTTCCGCACCTGACCCGCGAGGACACTCACAAAACCGCTCGGCGTGGGGGTCTGCGGCAGGTTCAAACGCAGCGCGAAGCCTCCCGTCGTCCCCGTGTTCTTGATCTGCCCAGGGCCGACGTAACGCCCGATCGCACCGCCGACACACAGGTTCCCGCGGCTGCCACCCGGGTTCATCGTGAACCCCTGCGTGAGGCTCGTGAGGAAGAAGCCGAAGGAGCTGTTCGGCAGACCCGAAGCCTCGAGCGTCAGGTCATTCGCTGCCACGGACGCCGTACCGACCGCGCGCAGCGCACCTGGTGCGCCGGTCGAGTTGTTGTTCGCCGCGCAGTAGTTCGTACCGATGGTCGTGTCTTCGTACTCGACGACGAAGCGCGGGACGTTGTTCGAGGTCGGCGTGTAGTCGTTCCACTGGTCGTTCGGCCAATAGCCGAGGTAGTGCTCCTGGTTCCCGCCGTTGTTCGGCTCACCCGCGTACCAGTTGGTGTAGACGAAGGGCTCCCCGGTCACCCAGGTCCAGCCGCCCAGGGGCTCGGTGTAGGTCGGCGAGGTCATGTCCTGGTAGGCGCCGAGCCACGCGTTGCCGAGCGGGCCACCCGCGAGGGTGAAGTAGACGAACTGGTCCTCCGCCGCGTCCGCGATCGTCACGAGGTGACCTGGACGGCCGAGGTAGCTCATCGTGCGCGCCATCTGATCCGCGGTGTTCCAGTCGACCGACACCGGGACGATCTCGTAGTAGTGGCCATTGGCCGGGTTCTGCACGGGCAAGTTCTGGGTTACCGTCAGCGTGCCTGCGCCCGTCAAGCCGTTGTAACCGCCGACGCGCACGTACACCGCCACCCCCGCGTTGCCGAGGAACCCCACCGTGCTCTGCAAGCCACAGGTGTCATCGTTGCACGCGAGCGAGACGAGCGCGCCGCAGGGCCCGCTGAAGACCTCGAGCCCCGAGTCGTACGAGGTCCCGGTGCAGGTGCTGATCGTGTACGACCCGGTCGTCGGCGGCGTGAAGACGTACCAGAGGTCGCTTCCTCCGAGGGCGCAGGGCCAGGCCGGCGCCGAGGTCGTCGCGCCGCTCGTGTCGTAGGGCGTCGCCCCCAGCGGGAGCGGGAGCGCCCCCGCGCACTCATTGTTCTGGGCGAGCGCGGGGACGGAAGCGAGGACCAACAGGGGCAGCAGTGGTCGGAGTTGCATGATGCGGGAAGTTGCAGGGGAAACAGGGCGGGCCACGGCGGCCCGCCCGCGTAGAAAGCGTGACACCGAACGAAGGCGCGCGCTCAGGGTGTGATGACAAATCCGAGACCCGCGGTGAGCCCGACCCCGGTGCCATCCGGATGCTGCGGATCGCGGCTCCAAAATTGCCCGAAGACCGTGTCCCCGGGGGCGAGGCCAGCGGCCTGGAACGCTGCCGTCGTCCAAACGAACTCGTAGCGTCCCGAGCAGCTCGCGCCGAACGGCAGCCCGTTCGAGGCCTGCGGCACGGTCCGCACGAACGGAGGCTGGACACACAGTCGGCCGCCGAGCAACGGAGCGTCGGTCGCCGCGTAGCCGAAGAAGTACAGCCCGGCGGCTTGGTTCAGTACGTTCGAAGCCACGACCCGGAACGGCGCACTGGCGCTGAACGAAGGCGCTCCCTGGGCTTCGATGAGCGGCAGACAGCCGAGGCTGTTGACCTTCGCTGCGCAGTAAGCGAGCACCTCACCGCGGCGCACGAGGCGCACGGCATCGGATGAGGTGAACTCACCGGGCTGGGCTCCTCGGTTCGACACACTGACCCGCGGCGATCGCGGTCCTGCATCGAAGAGCCATTCACCCAAGGAGACCCAACGCCCGCCGTTCGTGCGTTGGTCGCGCAGCACGAAGTCCGTGCCGCTCGAATGGTGCACGGCGTACTCTGCCGCTGCGTTGCGATTCGAAGCGGCGCTCCAGCGCACGAACACTTCGTACCTGCCCGAGCGGGGCAAGCGCGCTTCGAACGTCGCAGAGGCGAGCGCGCCACTTGCAGCGACGCGGGAGCCGAACCGATAGCCGTCCGGCTGAGCGGAGTTCGACCACAGACCGACCTCGCTGTAGGCGCTGGCGAGGGTGCTGGGCATGTTGTTATCGACGACTGCGGTGTGGCGCTCCGCAGTCACGAACGGGTTGCTCGCTGCCTGCTCCCAGGGGTTCCCGGGCAACGGCAGATTGTCGAGCTCGTCCTGGATCGCGATGGGGCCCGAGTAACTGTGATAGACCCAGAGACTCGCGTGGGGCACGCCGTTGGCGCGAGCGTACTGGAGCTGACTACGGACCGTGGTCCAGTCGTCAGTGTCCTGCGCGCGGTACCCGACGCCGAGGCGCGTCACCTGATTGCCGGCTGCAGCGCGCTGCAGATCGAACTCGGTCCGGAATGCGCTGACGCTCGTCGTGTACATCTGCGGCAGCACGAGGTCGATGTAACCGCCGGCGAGCCAGTGGTCCCAGCGCTGCATGTGTTGCGTCCAGCCGTAGGACCCCGTCGGCGCGCTCGAAACGACGAGCCACGGATCGACGCTCTCGATCGCGTCGTGGCACGCGCGCACCAGGTCGTCGACGAGGGTCTCGCGGAACGCAACCCAGTTCGAGTTGTTCACGCTCGAGGGCGGCGGGACGCCGAACTGCGACTGGTACCGCGCCGCCGTGACGGCTTCGTAGCCATACTCGCGGCCCGAAGAGCGCCGCCCCCAGCGTAGTCGATCGAGCTGGATGTCGTCGAAGTCGTACCCCTCCGCGAGCTCCCGCGCCATGGCCTCCATCAGCGCGACGACCTCGGGATGGCCGGGGCTCAGGAACACGAAGCCGTTGTTCTCACCCGTGATCGGAGAGCCCGCGCTGTCGCGAGCGAGCCAATCCGGGTGCGCGACGGCGATCGGATGATTGACCGAGGAGAGCGCGAGGCCGTACTCGAACCACGCCCCCACCGCGAGCCCCTCCTCGCGGAAGATCCGCACGAGGTGCGCGGTCCAGTCGAAGGTGTTGCTGCCCCAGCTCCCCCCTGCCGCGCGGAAGGCGCTGGAGGGCCAATACGTGACGCCGCCTCCGCCGTAGACGTTGAAGTAGACGGTGTTGACTCCGCCCGAGCGCAGGTTCTGCGCGATCGTTCGGAGCTGCGGCTCTGTCCGGCTCAGATACGTGTACTGCGTCAGCCACGCGGCGCGGACTTCCTGGGCCTGGAGCAGAGCGGCCGGAGCCGGCGACCATGCCAGCGCGAGGAGCGAGAGGGCTGCAAACATGCCCCTCGATGATGCCATGCCGGGCGCATTCCTGGCTGAGCGATCCGCTTTGGGGGATTCCCGTGTTGCACCGTGCACCGCCCCCGGATGACTCCGGCATGAGCAACGTCAAGACCCCTGTCGACTCCTTCGAAGTGACCGACCTCGAAGACGGCCACACCATCCGCGTCCACGTCGAAGCCTGCACCGAGGTCGGCAACGCCGGCAAACCGGGCTTGCAGGTGCTCTACATGGGCAACATCGTGTGCCTGGAACCCCTGATGGCGGAGCGGATCGCGTACCGAGCGCGCAAAGAAGGCGCGACGGAGCTACTGCTCGCGGATCGCTCCTGGATGCCCGATGAGACCCAGTTTGTAAAGCTCTACCTGGAGCTCGGGTCGCCGCCGAGTGTGCGTGTCGAGGTCAAGGTGCGCTCGAAGTCGAAGCCGATCGTGCGCCGCTACCCGCTGCCCTTCCACTTCGACGAGGAGTGAACACCGAGATCCCAGGACACGTGCGCGCCGCAGCCTGGATGGAGGCTGCGGCGCGCAAGTCGTCACGTTGCGAGGCGTCGGCCTCGCAGCGCGCTCACTGAAGCGTCAAACCCAAGGCGTTCGTGAAGTTGAACGTCGCGCCAGCGGACGTCGAGTCGCGGTAGGACGCCTGCAGGTACCACGTCTCGCCGGCCATCGCCGAGACCGGGCCGAGCGGGGTCGGCACCTGGGTCAGGTCGAAGCCGGTCGAGAAGCTGCCCGCCGCGCCCGAGTTGAAGATCGCGCCGCCCACGCCGCGCCCGATCGGGCCGGAGAGGCAGAGGTGACCGCGGCCGCCGCCCGCGAACGGGACGAAGCCGAGGCCGCGCGCGGCGAGGACCACCGAGAAGGTGTTCGCCGGCAGCTCGCTCACGGTGACCGTGATGTCGTTCAGCGTCGTGACGAGCGAACCCGTCGCGCGGAGCTGGGCGCCGACCCCCGTCGCGTTCGGTGCCGCCTCGCAGCAGACCTGACCGATGTCGGTCGAAACGCGGAAGATGTGCGCGACGCGGTTGGCGAAGTCGAGCACCGCCAGTGTCTGGGTCGCTTCATCCCACGAGAAGTCGTAGTAGCCGACGCCCGACGCCGGCGCAAACACACCGTAGTCGACCGTGGCGACCGCGCCGCTCGGGAAGACGAACTTGACGACGTCCGTGAAGGACTGGCCGGGTGACGTGACCTCGCGGTCGTTGTACACGACGACCTCACGGCCGAGGCCGCTGAGGTAGGCGACGTTCTGACCGGCGACCGAGTCCGCCTCGGGTTCGTCGACCACGAGCATCGCGGTCATCGCGCTGTTACCGCCCGTACGGGTGGCCTTGATGAGGTTGTTGCCCTCGCGGAGCCAGATGTCGCCGGTCGCGTCGTGGAACTCCATGTCACGCCAGAACGTGCCCGTGCCCGCGCCGTTGACGATCATGCCGGTCGCCGACGTGTAGATGTCGGCGCCGGTGACGGCGTCCTGCAGGATGCGGCGGCCCGAGCCGAACGTGGTCCAGCCGATGCCGGAGTCGACGCCCTGGAAGCCGGGGTCGATGCCGACGCCGCTGCCGCCGCGGCCGGTCTTCGCCCAGATCCGGGTCGCGGTCGCGGTGTTGTAGAGGGAGATGCCGTCCGCGCTCGCAGCGCCGTTGTCCCACGCCGCCGCCAGGCCGACCGAGCTGATGTCGAGGCCGGAGTAACCGCGCAGGTTCGGCGTGGAGAGCACACCGAACGCCGGGCTGATCGCGGGCGTGCCGAGCGGGTCGGTCACCGCCACGATACCCGTGTTCGCCGTCACGCCGGCGCTGTTGAACCCCGCGACGAAGAGCGTCGAGCCGTCCCACGCGACCGAGGACGGGTTCGAGCCGATGTACTCGGGGTTCGCGTTGTTCGCGGTCGAAGCCAGGTCGACGCTGCCGAGCAGCGAGAGCTGCACGTCGGCGGTCGCCGGGGGCTCGCAGGTCGCGCCGCAGAGGCGGATGTTCGCGACGCGCGGGCTGAAGAGCTGGGTGCTGAAAGCCGTGTTGGTCGCACCGCCGAGTGAGAGCTGGATGGCACCGTTGAGGCTCGACGCCGTCTGGTTGGTGCCCGTGCCGTTCGTGTAGCGGAACGACATCGTCAGACCCGTCACCGAGTTGCTGCCGACGAGGGCGAAGCCGTAGCTGCCCGGGGAGAGCTGCTGTACGGTGTCGAAGGTCACCGGCGTGCGGTTGTTGAATCCGGCGCTGACCGAAGCGCCGTTGTCACGCGCCTGAAGCGTCCAGAGGCCGATGTTCGAGTTCGCTCCAACGTAGGTGCCCGGCGTCGTGTAGAGGGTCAAGCCGATCGGAGTCCCGGCTGCAAGCCCCGTGTTCACTTCGAGGCCGCTGATGAAGACGTCTTCGGTGATCGTCACATCGAAGTACACGGCGCCGCCGACGGCGCCGCCGTTGTTCGAAGTGAAGGTCGACTCGGCGCAGCCCAGCGGGGCCGGCGGCGGCGGAGCGATGAGGCTCAGCGTGAGGGTGCCCGTACCGACGGCAGCGTTGAATCCGCCGACGCGCACGTAGAACGTCGTGCCGACGGCGACGTTGCCGACGAGGATGGCGCTCTGCAAGCTGCAGGCGTCGTCGTTGCACGCGACCGAAGTCAGCGTGCCGCAGTCACCGGTGAAGACCTGGAGCGCCGTGTCGAAGAGCGAGCCGCAGGTCTCGAAGCGAACGTCGTTCGTCGTCGTCGCGGTGTAGGTGTACCAGAGGTCCGCGCCGCCGCTGGCGCACGGCCACGTCTCGGGGCTCGTGGTGGCGGTCGTCGTATCGAACGCCGTGGCGCCGGGGGTCAGGACGAGCGCGCCGCTGCACTCGTCGTTCTGGGCGAGCGCTGCGCCGGAGAGGAGCGCAGCGAAGAGTCCTCCGTGGAGGAAGCGAGAGGGATGCATGGGTGTCAGGATCGGTAGAACGGGGATTCGTGCTGGGAAGGCACGGGTTTCGCCCCGCGAGGAACGAGGGCGAGCCCTATGGATTCCACCAGAACCTCCGACGTTGACAAGGGGGGCGCCCAGAGTCTCCCTCTGGGGCACCCCCCCACTGTTGCACCCCGCGACATCCCGGGGTCGCGGCGACCCCGGGTTCGCGCTCAGCGCTGCGGCGGCCCGAACTCGCGGACGACCGCGCCGTGCTGCTCACTCAGGACGAGCACGGCGTAGCGCTGCACGACCGCCCCATCCATCCCGGAGAGCGACACGTAGTCGAAGCGACCGCGCAGGTCGGTGTAGCCGTCCTTGTGGAACCGCACTGTGCCGTCGGCCAGGCGGACGTAGACCTTGACGTAGGCCGCGGGGAGCGGCGCTCCGTCGGTCGCCCGACGAACCGCGACCTGCCCGTAGCTCTCGAGGCCCTGGACCCGCAGGTCGTTGGCGTAGTACGCGACGCTGCGCACGACGCCCCCCGCGCGGACTTCGACCAGGACGTTGCGGCCGGACAGCTCGGCGGGCAGCTCGAAGGCCACGGAGTCCTGACCCGCGGGCAGAGCGACGCGGTCGGCGCGGTTCGGCCGGATGGCCGCAGAGGAGCCCGAGCCGCTCGTGAGGAAGGGGCTCGTCGAGAAGAGCAGCTCGATGTCCATGGGCCGATAACGAACCTCGGCCTCCGTCACGTTGGCGTAGGTCAACGTCACACGGCGCGCCTCGACGGAGAGCTCCAACGAGGGCTCCGTGGCTGCCGCTAGGCCTTGCTGTTGGTCCCGATTCTCGGGATCGCTGACCGCTGCAGGTCCTCTGCCGGCGGCTTCGTCGAGCTGCGCGACGACATCGCGGAAGCGGTTGCGCCAGCGCGCGACGGGATGGTCGATGTAGGGCTCCGCGATGCGTCGCGCGTCCTCCGGCGTCGCCGAGTAGAACGCGAGGTACGCGCGCATGTAATCGTACTGCAGCTTCGTCTGGATCGTCGCTGGATCGACGGCAGCGAACATCGCGAGCGCTTCTTCGATACGCTCCTGCAGGACGAGGTAGTACGTCAGCGCGAGACGGTCGAGCGCCGTGAGCTCCGGCTTGTATGCGAGGCTCGCGACAAAGCGCTGGTACTGCTGTGCAAAGCTCGCGTTGAGGATCCGTCGCTCGCCACCGAACGTGTGCACACGTCCGTTGACGAGGGGCTCGTACTCGAGCTGCTCCAGATACCGGCGCTCGACAGAGTCCACGTCCAGGAGCGGAGAGCGGAGCCACGGACCGACCAGAGCCGCAACGTCACCGCGCGCCCCAAGGAACTCACGGATCGCGCGTGCGTCCTTGTGCTGCAAGCCGTATTGCCAGAGCGCAGGCTCGAAGGTGAACCGGCCACGCAGGTAGGTCACCATGCGCTCGAACTGGGACCGATCGCGCATGCGCCAGGCGATCCGCGAAAGGTCCAAGCGGGAGAGGTTCGCCCCTTCGAGGAAGCGGAACAACTCCTCTTCGTCGGCCATCTGCGAGACGTGCTCCCACGACGTCGTATCGATCGTCGACGGCGCGTCCGCGACGACGATGCGCGCCGCGGGCGCAAACGCGATCAGCTCGCCGTCTTCGCCGACGTGGGCCGGGTAGTGATCGAACGTACCGGCTGCAGGGAAGTAGAAGGCGTACTCGAGCGAAGCGCTCCCGTAGCCGTTCAGCGAGACACTGCGCCCTTTCGTCGAGACGCTGCCGCGCAGCGGCAGCGCGCCCGCGGGGAGCTGCGTCAGCACCTCGACATCGACCGGCGTCGAGGCCGGGTTCGTGACGACGACCCGGCAACCATAGCCGACACCTTTGACGAACTCGCCCGTGACGAGTTTGTCGCGCTGCCGTCCGTTCTCGAAGACAAACGGCTCATCGAGGCGGAAGAAGTCCTGTCCGACGAGGATGGGGCTGGACTCATCGACCTGAGCCACTTCACGCAGGCCCTTGCGGGCCAGCAACAGCCGCGAACCGGCGCGGAAGTCCACACCCTGGCCGCGCACCTCCGTGCTGTGCGCAGCCGCCTCGAACGGCAGATCGAGCAACGCGAGCGCGAGCAGCATCTCGTTCGTGTTGCGGATCGCCATCGGGAAGTGCGTCGAGACGAACGGCGCGCCCGGGCCCGCTTCGGCGAAGTCCCGCCAGAACGGCGTCGGGGTGATCAGGCTCGCGTCCTGCGCGGCGATTCGCACTCGCCAATAGTTGCGCTCGGCGAGCTCTGCCGTGTCGGGGAGGTCGCGGTAGAACGAGCGCAGCTCCTGTGCTCGCCGACCCAGGTCGAGTTTCCCGTCCTCCAGGTTGCGATCGTCGGAGTCCGCCAGCGCCTTCTCTGCCTCCGCGAGCTCGAGCCCGCCGAGGAACCCGCTGTCGGGCTCGGGCGCTGCCGCACTCGGGGGCGGCGCACCGGGCGCGTTGGAGCGCCGCGGTCGCGCAGGGGGTCCCGGAGACGACGGACCGCCGGCGCTCGGTGCGAGCTCCCTGCGGGCCGCATCCTCGGACTTACGCTTCAACTGCGCGACCTCCGCGCTCAGTGTGTCGGGCGCAGCGTCCAACGCACCCGTCGCCAGAACTCGATCGAAGAAGAGCTCGGGGTCGAACTGATCGGGCGGAAGGAGCTCGACGAGCTCGCGGATGTGTCGCGCGGCGCCGCCGCCGGCGGAGCGCAGCAACAGGATGCGCTCGAACGTGTTCAGCGCGCTGAACGCCCACGGCTCGAGGTACGCGGTGAGGTCACGCCCGAGCAGCCACTGGTCGACGAAATTCGGCTCCAGTTTGTTCGCCAGATAGGGCGCCACGACCCGCTGGAAGAAGTCTGGATCCCGCTCGCGGAGGAACACGTGCAGCTCATGGCAAGCGAACTCCGAGTAGAGCGCGAGGCGCTCTTCATCCGACAAACTCGGCCAACGCGTCATGAACTCGAACTTTGCGAGCTCCGGATCGCCGGACTGCGCTGCAAAGTAGCGATAGACGTCGGCGAGGCTGTCGAAGGTCTCGACGCCCGCGTTGGCTGCGTCTGCGAACGTGACGCTCGCGCCTGCATCGACGAACTCGATTCGGCGCTCTTCGATGAAGTGGCGCAGGGGATCGAGCACGAGCGCCATCCGGCGATCGCGCGTCGCGACCTGCGACTCGGGCATGGTGATGCGGCGCGAGACCGTGACCTCGTCGTCGACGGCGACGACATCGACGATGTGACGCTCACCGAAGAGCGCGCGCGGGACTCGCACACGGCCCTGGGCATCCGGCACGAGGTTCAGCGCCAGCGCAGCGGGCTCCGCCAGGAAGTCCACGCTGACGAAGGCAGGGGTGCGGGCGCCGACGCCCCACTGGCGGAGGTTCTGCGTCGCCATCTCGTCCGCTGGGCCGCGCGAGCGGCGACCGCCGCGGGCTCCGCCGAACTGACCGCCCTCTGCGCCGCTCTTCGCGAGCGTGTCAGCGGTCGATTCGTCGACCGCCCAAGGGTTCAGGATCAGCCCCGGCCGGCCCAGCATGTTGCCCGGGAACACCTTGGCGAGGCGCCGCTCGAGGATGTAGCGGTACTCATCGCTGATGCGTCGGCCGGCTTCGTAGCTGCAATCCGGCGGAAGGACGGACTCGACCTCGAGGCCGGTGCTGCGTCCGAGCGCAAGTTGCTGGTGCGGATCGAAGGTCGGCACGTAACGCGCCGCGAAGACGTGCACACGGGCGCGCGGCCCCGCGCCCGCGACGTCCACCACGAGGTCCTCCCCCTCGAAGCGCGTGGCTGTGACGTTGAGGTCCAGCGGCCGCGACAGCTCCAGGCGCCGCACACCACCGAACGAGCGCCCGGCGACGCGGGCTCCAGCCGCAACACGCACCGCAAAGCTCTGGCCGGTGCGGTGCAACGCCAGCTCGTAGTCGCCCGCGGCGAGCCCGCGGACCTCGAGGTAACCGCCGACCAGGCGGACTTCGCTCGAGCGGTCTGCGTACGGCGCACCTTGGCGCAGCTCGAGCAACATGACATCGCCCGCAGCCAGCGGCCCGGACCCTTCGTAGGGCACACGCACCGCTTCACCGGCGAGCACATGAACTTGATTCGGCGCTCCTGTACGGAGCTGCGCTTCGAGGCTCCAGACGAGCGCCTCTGCACCGACGCCGTCGACCTGGACTCCGACGATTCCGTCGAGCGGCCCGAGCTCGATCCGCCCCCCGCTGTCGGTCTGCAGCGAGAACGTCCGCGGGCTCCGGAAGTCGCGGTGTTTCACCTGTATGGCGACGGGCTGTGACGCCTGCGGTTCGCCGTTCTTGCCCCGGACCTCAAGGATGTAGCCGCTGGCGGTGCGGGTCAGGAGCGCCCCGTGGACCTCATCGGTTCGTTCGATGCCGTTGAACTCGAAGGCGCGCGTGTCGGCGCTGAGCTCGAGCTCGCGGCGCTCCGCGAGGCTCTCGACCTTACCCCGCAGCGTCACGGAGATCGCGGCGGTGCGCGGCGGCACGAGGATCTCGTGCACGCTCTCCGCCCCGTCCTTCAGCACGAAGCCGCGGACGGTGGAGCTCGACACCACCCCGTCGAGGTCGGTCGCCGCGACCTCGAGCAGCACGTCCTTCAAGAGCCCGACCGGGACCCGCTCACCCGCGAGGCTGAGGCGCGGCCGCACCACGACCTGCGCCGTCTCGCCGGAGACGAGGCTCTCGCGGTTGATGTGCACCTGGGCCTCCAACTGGTACGCCTCGGGCCGATGCACGAACTCGTCGAGCACGGCGAAGTCGCCGCGGCGGATGACGATCTGGCGCGTGCCGGGCTCGGAGGTGAACGGCACGAGGACCTCGCCGCGCTCGTCCGCGCTGAACTCGCGGCCGCCGACGCGGACGGCGGCATCGGTGACGCGCTGCCCCGCGTGGTCTAGCACTTGGAAGACGTGGCCGGCCGCGCCGACGCGCTCGACGGCGCTCAGGTTGCCCTTGCGGATCACCGCGCGGCTCGCGACGCCGTTGCCGACGAACTCGATGACGTAGACCCCGGCTTTGGTGAGCTCGGGGAACTCGAACGTCCGCCGCACGCGACGGATGGGCGCTTCGCTGTGGACGTGGGAGACCTCGCGGTGCGCGATGAGTCCGTCGAGGTCGATGGTCGCGTCGATATCGCGCAGGCTGGAGCTCTTACGCTGCGCTTCGAAGTACCCGAGGGTGTCGATCTCGAAGACCTTCACGAGCAGGTTCGGGACGTTCTTCACGTCCAGCTCGATCCGCACCGGGTCCTCGGGCGCGTAACTCCGCCGCTGGCCACGGGGGAAGTCGAGCTCGACCCGCTCCTTCAGGCGCTCGTAGTACGCGTTGTCGTCGAGCAACTTGGCCCAGCGCTCGGGGTTCGGCGCACCGGTCAAGAGCTTCGCCTCTGCGAAATGGCGCTCGAGCAGGTCGCGGCGCAGGGTCCCGACAAAGGGCTCCATGGGCTCGCCCTGCTCGAAGAGGCGCGCGAGGTACTCGCGCACGACCGCTTCGTCGGACCTCACCTCTGGCAGCGAAGTCGACCACGTACCGCCGAGGCCGACCTCGGGCCGATCACGGAGGAACACCGGGTCCGTGTAGCTGCGCTGCCGCGCGACGCGCAGGTGAGCGAGCAGCCTGCCGCGGTCCAGAGCGCCCCGCTCGAGGTCCAACACCAAGCGCGCGTGAGTGACCTGCGCCTTCAGCCCGTCGAAGGCCGGCGCGAGGCGCGCGACGAATCGCTCGAGCCGCTCGACGTGCGCCGCGTGCACGGCGAGATCCCGCGGGTCCTCGTCGGCGCCCGGCGCGAGCCGCACCAGGTACGCATCGACGAAGCGGTTGTCCGCGAGCAGCTCGGGGCGCCCGGAGAGGCACTCTTCGAGCTGCGCCAACGAGAGCCGTTGGTGGATCCCGTACGTCCCGAAGCCGCGGTTCGGATCGCGGCGCATGTCACGCAGCACGAGCCCGACGAGCCCCGGCAGGTCCGGCCGGGTCACACGCGAGAGGAACCCCATGAGCTGGGCATCCGTAAGCTCGCGGGCCGCCACCTGCGCGAGCGCGTGGTCCTCGAGGTCCTCCAGCGGCCGCCCCTTCGCGGCGAGGACCTCCGTGAGCCACGACGCAGCGCTGACCGCGCCTCCATCGAGCTTCGACGGCAGGTCCGTCGCGGTCCCCGGCGTCACCCGCGCCGCATCGAAGCGCAGCCCGAAGCGGCGCACGAGGTAGTTGTGTGTGCCCTCGGGGTCGCGCTCGTAGCGCAGGAGCGCCTGGCGCAGCTCGATCCGCTCGAGCTCGCGGTCCCCGCGCCCATGCTGCTGCCGCCACGCCGCGAGCAGCTCTTCGACGCGCTCGAAGTCACCCCGGTGCTGGGCCTCGAGGCAGGCGTAGAAGAGGTGCTCGCGCGAGCCCGGCACGAGCTGCTCCAGCGCCTTGGCGCGGTCCGCGGCGAGCGCAAAGGTCTCTTCGAAGCCGATCACGCGGCCCTGACCAGGTACGGAGGCAGCCATCACGAGCGGCAGGGTGAAGGCGAAGGGCCAGGGTCGTTGCGGGCGGTGGTCGGTTTGCATGGCGTCGTTCAAGGGGACTCGGGGCCGCTGGGAGAACGATCGACACCGCGGGCGGATTGGGTGAGACCCGCGAATTTCTCGGCGTCGGCTCGGGATCGCTGTGCCCCATTATGAGACGGTGATCCTGGGCGCTCCCATGGCGGCGCTGCGGCGCGCATCACCGAGGCGCTGGAAGCGCGAGCGGCAGAACCGACTCCCGGGGCCGTCACCCCGACAGCCGACCCGCGACCGGCCACAGAAACCGCGCGCTACGCGGCGTATCCGGCGCACCGCTCGCGAGCCTCAGCCGCAGGAAGAGCTCGACCTCGACCGGCCGCCCCCCCACCTGGTGGAGCCGCAGCTCGACCTGGCGCAGGTCCCCCGGGCCCGGTGCGAGCCGGTACCCGACGAGGCTGAACGGTGCGCCGCTGGCCTCGGCCTCACCGGAGAGGAGCAGGGCCTCCTCGGGCTCCAGGCTGGCCCCAGGGGTGTGCAGCCCCCGGATCTGGACGCGCCACGCACCCGAGGCGCGGTCGGTCTCCTGGAAGGCGACAAAAGCGAAGTCCTCGTCGAGCACGGCGTCGTAGCCGTCGACGTAGGCGAGGGGTGAGACCACGCGCCGCATGTCGGACGGCGGGGCCTCCAGAAGGGGGACGGTCATCGGGGGGGACGGACATAGGGGGACGGAGCGGCCGTCCACGCAGCGCTGCCGCGTGTTTCGGCTCGAATCCGCCCCACGGATAGAGAATCCCCCCCTACCTTGCAACACGAGGAATCCCAGTGCGCCCATTTGCCCGTTCCGGGAGAATCACCGGAACAACGACCCCATCAGCGTAACGCCTCCGCCAGCGAGCGCGTATAGCGCTCCGCAGCCTCGCCGCGCAGGTGGTACGGGTTCTCGACGTCACCGCTCGGGAACGTCGGCGCGTCGGTCAGCACCCGCACGCGGGCGGAGCGCGCGGCGAGCTCCGACAGGAACGCCTCGACCTCCGCGACCACCGCCGCGTGCTCGGGCACCGCCGCGAGCTCGTCCCAGAGGGGCGCGCTCACGAACACGAGGTCGAACCCGTCGCGCTCGGCGCGCGCGGCGAGCGCCTCCGCGGCCCGCCGCTGCCGCTCCGGCACACCCGGGGTGCGCTCCGCGAGCTCTGGCAGCACCGTGCGCTCGACGAACGCCTGCGGGTTCGCCCACCGCGCCTCCTCGTCGCCGAGGGCCATCGTCCCGTCGGCGGCGATCGCCGGGCGGTCCGGCACACCGAAGCCGCGGCCGCGCAAACCGCGCGCGATGCTGGCGTGTTGGGTGTACAGCGGCGCCCACCGGTCGAGCGCGAACTCGAACGTGCGCCGGAGGTCCAGCGCGCGCGTCGGCGCGCGGCGCGCCCAATACCCGGGCTCCAGCGGGAGCTGCGCCAGATCGAACCCGCTCGCTTCGAGCCACCACGTCCGCGCGCCGAAGACCGCCAGCACCGTGCGCGGCGCGGGGTGGCGCTCGAGGTATGCGTCCAGCGTCCAAGCCGCACCCGCGACCTCGAAGCGCCCGAACGTCGCCAAGTTCACCGCGCGCGTCCCGAGCGCAGCCCCGAGCACCCCCGCGTTCACACCGAACGCGGCGCTGCTGTCACCCAGCACCACGAGCTCCGCCGGCGCGTCTGCCAACAGCTCGAACTTCGTCCCGATGATGCGCCGATCCGGCGAGAGCCACGGGGGATTCAGCCATCGCTGCGCTGCGAGGTTGCCGAGGATCACGAGCGCGACGGCGATGCCGATGACCACCCCCAGCGCCCCGCGCGACGCGGCGGGCTCACGCTCTCCTGCGAGGCGCTCTTCTGCTGTGGTCGTGCGGGGTGCCATGCGCTCGGACTCGCTTTGTAGGTCAGAACTGGAAATAGAAGAACTCCACCGGCTCACGCACGCCGAAGACGAACATCGCCAAGAGCAGCGCCGCGACCAAGAGCCCGCGCAGCACCGCAGGCAGCCGCAGAGCGACCATCAAGTCTTTGCTGAAGTGCTGCGCCAGCTGCATCACGACCAGCGGCCAGGTGAAGAACAGGAGCTCCGCAAAGCCGCGCGCCGCGCGCGGCGTAAGCTCCAGCGACTGCGCGAAGAAGAGGTGTGTGAACTGCGGGACGGACTCACAGCGCACGATCGCCATACCCAGGAGCGTCAGCGGCCAGAACCCGACGATCCGCAGCCATTCGCCGAAGATCCCGTAGCGCTCGTCCTTGTCGGCGCCCCGCGCGTCGCGCCAAGCCCGCTCGGCGACGAGCAGTGCGCCGTGGTAGGAGCCCCAGAGCACATAGGGCCATGCCGCGCCGTGCCAGAGGCCTCCGAGCGCCATCGTCAGGAACAGGTTGCGGTACTGCCGCAGCTTGCCGCCGCGATTTCCGCCGAGCGGCACGTAGAGGTAATCGCGCAACCACGTCGACAGCGACACGTGCCAGCGCCGCCAGAAATCCGCCGGTCCCGTCGCAAGGTACGGCAACCGGAAGTTCAACATGAACTCGAAGCCCATCAGCTTCGCGAGCCCGCGCGCGATGTCGGAATAACCGGAGAAATCGCAGTAGATGTGGACGGTGAAGCCGAGCACCCCCAAGAGCGGCTCCAGGCCCCGCGCGCCCTCCCAGCCCGCGAAGATCGGGTTCGCGACGAGCGCGGCCTGGTCCGCGATGACGGTCTTCTTGAAATAACCCCAGACGATCAACCAGAGGCCCGCTTGGACAGCGCTCGCAGTGACCCTGCGCGGTGCGCTGATCTGCGGCAGGAGCTGCTTCGCACGCTCGATGGGCCCCGCGACGAGCTGCGGGAAGAACGCCACGAACAGCGAGAACGACAGGAGATCGCGGGTCGCCGGCATCCGACGCCGGTACACGTCGAGCGTGTACGACAGCGTCTGGAAGGTGTAGAACGAGATGCCGACCGGCAGGATGATCGAGAGGCTCGGCAGGTGTGGCTCGAAGCCCAGGTTCCGCACGAACCGCGCCGTGCTCTCGAGGAAGAATCCGAAGTACTTGAAGAACCCGAGGACCCCGAGGTTCGCGACGACGGAGAGGGTCACGAGCCGCTTGCGCACACGCTCTTCCGACGCCTGTTCGATGCGCAGCGCGAGGACGTAGTCGAGCGCCGTCGACAGCCCGAGCAGCCCGAGGAAGCGCCAGTCCCAGGCCCCGTAGAAGACCCAGCTCGCCGCGAGCAGCCACGCATTCTGCGCACGGAAGCGGCGCGCGCCGAGCGCCAGGTAGACCGCGTAGACGACGGCGAAGAACGCGGGGAAGATCCAGGAGTTGAACTGCATGGCGCCCGCGCGCGGGGGGCGGATGCTACCGAAGAGAGCGCGACGGCGCGCCGGGTGGGGTCCGACGCGCCGCGCACTGCCCCGTTCGGGGCATCCATCGCAAGGGGGGTTGTTCGGTGGTCGCCGGGATCAGCCCTGCAACTGGCGGGCGAGGGCGTCGAGGTCGACCGCGCGCAGCTCCTGCTGCGTGATGCGGCCCATCATCTCGAAGCGCTTGCGCTCCGACTCGGTCACCATCTCCGCCGAGGAGCCGCTCGGCAGGCGCTTCGGCAGCCGCTTCAGCTCGCTGGCGCGGCGCACGACGGCGGCCAGGTTCTCCGGCAGCCCCTCGGGCAGGGCCTCGCGCCGCTCCAGCGCCTTCCGCGCGCGCCGGCAGACCTCGAGGGTGCTCGTCAGGTTCGTCTTGATGCGCGTCAGGCGATCGACGTCCGGCTCCGGCCCAGCGAGCGAGCGGTCGACCTTGGCGTTGGCCACCTCGAGGACCGCGATGAGGCAATTGAGCTTGCGCATCAGGCGCTCGCGGTACTCCGGTGAGTCGAGGTCGGAGTCCTTGAAGGGCTGCTGGGATTCGTCGGACATGGCTCGGGTCGTGGGTCTCGCGGCGCGCGGCAGCGCGTCGTCACCTCAATCTACCCCGCCCTGGGGCCGGAGGAGGCGCACGGGAAAATCCGTGGGTCGGACCCGCGCTGGGGCACATTCCTGCCGTAGTCGGCGCGCCCTCCCGGGGCCCGTGCCGGTCAGAACACCGCGGTCTGCACGAGCTCTTCGAGGTAGAGCGACGGCACCTTGCCCGCGGCCATCACCCGCACCCCGTTGACGGTGCCGAGGCCGAAGGTCCAGCTCCCGAAGGTCACGAGGTCCAGCGCGCCCGGCTGGGCCTGGGGCGCGGAGAGCGTGCGGTCGACGCGGTGCAGGAAGTGCACGCGCTCGAGGCCGTCCGTGAAGACCACCTTGACCCACTCGTCGAGGGCTCCGCCCGTGACCGCGGGCGGGACGCTCAGGAGCTCGACCTCCTCCAGGTTGAACCCGGGCGGGGCCAGTGTCGGCACGTGAACGGGGGCGCCGACCTGCTGCGCGAGGTCCTGGGCCAGGTCCAGGTCCACCGCCGCGACGTCGCGCTCGCGCAGGTCCATGCCCGACGTGTCGCCGCCGTACTGCAGGGTCGAGTACTCGACCTCGGAGCGCACGACCCCCGCGAGGTCCGACTCGCGCCACGCGAGCACGAGCCCCGTCCGCGGATCGACCGCGAGCTCGTACACGACGTCGTGCACCGTCAGCGGCGTCCGGCGCCGCAGCTCGAGCCGCCAGCACGTGTGCCCCGCGACGCGGGCGTCGCGCGCGATCACCTGCACGTCCCAGTTGAGCGCGAGCAGCCCGAGGTCCGTCACCTGCGGGTCCCGCAGGCGGTAGCCGAACCGGCCGCGCTGGGCCAACAGGGGCGCCGCGAGGACGGGGTCGAGCTCGGGCGGGAGTGTGTTCACGAGGGGCACCTCGACCGCAAAACGGCCGGTGCCGTCCGCGCCGACGTTCTCGATGTAGTCGAACGTCGTCCCGTCCCGGTGCAGCACGACGCGCCGCGTGCCGGTGAAGGCGGTCTGGTACGGCGCCGTCTGCAGCGCGGCGAAGAACGGCGGCCACGCCGAGCCCGCGCCCTGCGTCACCACGGCGGCCGAGCCCGTGTCGGTCTCGACGCTCCAGCCGCTGTCGTCCCTCCCGCAGGCCGCGAGCAAGGCCGCGGTCAGCGTCGCCGTCAGCGTCGCCGCCCCGCGCAGCACAGATCGGAAGGGACTCACGTGCCACCTCCGAGCAGCTCACCGAGCACCCCTTCCGCGAGGGCGCGCTCGGTGCGCGAGAAGGGGGCGTCGTCAAGGCGCGCATGGCGCCGCACCGCGAAGGTCACGTTGACCCGCGGCGCCGGCTCCGCGCCGAAGGCCGCTGAGGGCCCGCGCTCCGAGTCCCCGCCGCCGCGGGGGCCGAAGGCCCCCGGCAAGAGCACCACCGCGAGCACCGCGGCCGCCAGCAGCGCGAGGGGCCCACCGACGCGGCGCAGGCGCGCCGGGCTGCCGAGCTGCGGCGCCAGCCCCCGCGGCGCTGCGAGGCGCGCGGCGAGGGCGGGCGGCGCCCCCTGGGGCGTGAGCGAGCCGAGGAGGCGCGCGCTGAGGCCCGCCTCGGGGACCGAGAGCGCCGCCGCGACGCGGGCGTCGAGCTCCGCCGGCGCGACCGCGGGGGCTCCGGGGAGCGCCTCGCCGAGGCGCCGTGCGAGCTCCGCCGGAGCCGCGAGGCGGGCGCTCGCCAGCCCGAGCTCCCCGACCGCGGCCGCCGCGCGCCCTTCGCGGCAGCCCGCGTGCAGCGCCGCCACGACCGCGCCGTCGAGGGCGGCCGGCGCGCTCACGCGCGGCAGCCCGAGCAGCGCGTCCGCCAGGAGCGCCGCGCGGTCCTCCGCTGCGCCCGGGGCCACCCCCCGCTGCTGGGCAGCGGAGTGCAGCGCGGCGACGAGCTCGTCGCGGAGGGCGGGGTCGGAGGACATGGCAGTCGGGGGCGGAGGAGAGTCCTAGAGAGAGGGACGGACAGCGTTCTGGGTTCCGTGAGTCCGAGGGCGGAGTCGCAGTTGGGCCACGCGGGCCGCGATTTTCTGGTGTCGGGTCAGGATTGGGACGGGGTCGTCGCAAAAAGGGACAGGTCGCGGTCGGATCGGGTCAACCGTCGAAGTCCAGCGGGTCCCCGTCACCGAGCTCGCGCTCGGGGCGCGCCAGGTGATGGCGGTCGAGCACAGGGGTCAGCTCGCGGTCGAGCGCCGCGTGGGCGCGCGACAGGCGCGACTTCACGGTGCCGAGCGAGATCGCGAGCACCTCGGCGATCTGGTCGTAGGAGAGGCCCTCGATGTAACGCAGCACCGTGATGGCGCGCATCTTCGGGCTGAGGCGGTCGATCGCGAGCTGGACGTCCGCCTCGAGCTCACGGCGCGATGCGGCGAGGGTCGGCGCTTCGGTGCGCTCATCGACGAGGTCGCTCGGATGGCCCTCGCGCTCGTCCTGCATGGGCGCATCGAGCGAGCGCGTCGGCCGCGCCAGCGTGCGCCGCTTGATGTCGATCGAAGCGTTCACCGCGATGCGGTACACCCAGCTGGAGAACTTCGACTCGAAGCGGAAGTCCGCGAGCTTGCGGTACAGGATCCCGAACGTCTCCTGCGAGGCGTCCAGGGCGTCCGTCGCATTGCCAGTGATGCGGAAGCACACGTTGTAGACCCGGTCCTTGTACGCGTCGTACATGGTCCGGAATGCGCCCTGGAACCCCTCGCCGGGCGCCGCTTGGCACGCCAGCACGAGGTCGCGATCGGGGTCAGGGCGCAGGGGGCCGCTCATAGGGGCACGCAGGGGGACGCACGGGCGCCCCGGGTGGGTTCCAGGGATTCCAGGCCAATCCTGACCGATCCGGAGCGCGGCGGGGTCGATGAGCCCGAAACGGCGCCCGGCCGTGTCCCTGGCGGAGACCCGCACGGGACACGGCCGGGTCCGGAACCCCGGGGTCTCACCCTCCGATGAGGGTCGCGGGATCGATCGTCTCGTACGTGTCGCCGACCGAGGTCGAGCAGTCCGTCGGGCAGAAGGTGTCCCACCCGGCGAGGCACTGCGCCGACACGATCTCGTGGACGACCTTGGCGCCCACCATCCCGGTGACGTTCGAGCGCTGGTAGCAGATCTGCCCCGGCACCCAGCCACCCGGCAAGCTCCCCGGGCCGGTCGTGGGGATCGGCTGCCGCAGCGTGCCGCCCCCCTGCACGGGACCCTGCGCGGTGTACGCGAGCGGCGCGCGCCGCAGGAGCACCGTCTGTTGCACCGAGTGCAGGTCGACCTTCGCGGCGGAGTGATAGCTGGTCGAGCCGTGGCTGCCGACCGCGACGAACAGCGTCGCCGCGCCGAGCGCGTGCACGAACGCCGGGTTGAAGGGCACGTCGATCGTGCGCACGACCGCGCCGCCCGCGAGCTCGACGTCGCGCAGCGTCGCCTCGCGCATCAGGCGCTGGAACGGCACCGAGACGACCTGGCCGTTGCCGAGCGCGCCGAGGCGCAGCACCGCCTGCTGGAACGAGCCGCTCGCGGAATAGAGCGCGAGGAAGAGCCGCACTTGGCCGCCTTCGCCGCGCGCGGTCAGACCCACCTGGAACCCGCCGGGTCCGACCGGGCCCGGAATGCTCGCGACGGAGAGCGGATCGCTGCCGAACGCGAGCTCGAGCGGGTCGCAGTTTCCGTCGCCGTCGGAGTCCGCAAGGAACTGCGACGTGCCGAGCACGTGCTCCTGCCAGTTCGGGATCCCGTCGGCGTCGATGTCGGTCGGATCGACGCCCGGATCGGCGTGCAGCGGCTCGGGCACGAGCGCGGGCGCAAACCAAGCGAGACCGAGCGCAGGCAACGCGAGGAAGGCCGCGAAGCCGACGCCGCTCCGGCGCGGCGCGCGCGCGGATGTCGTTCCGCCCGGCAGGGGGCGGGGGGCCTCGGACAGGTGGGGGGTCGTCATCGGGACCTCCGAAGGGGTACGGAGCGCAACCAGGTCAAGCTGAGGTATACCGTCGCTGCCGTCAAGTTACGCGGCGTGGCGTCGCGGGACACGGAATCCGGCGGACCCCCCCGTTCCCGGGCCCGCCCGGGCGGGTGCTGTCCCATTCCGGGACACACCTCGGCCAGGGCCCGCGCGAAGCCTCTCGCGGAGGCGAGCGCCGCCCCGCCGTCCGCGCCGCCCCGCCGGGGGGCCCAGCCTGGCGGTCCGGGTCTCGGGTTGGTATCTTCCTCCCCCCTACACGCGCCCGTAGCTCAGCTGGATAGAGCGTTCGCCTCCGGAGCGAAAGGTCACAGGTTCGAATCCTGTCGGGCGCACCAGACCTCGGAGGTCCGCGCCCCGCGTCGCACCGCAGCGGGCGCGCCCGACCCGCCAGCGCCCGCGGCGCAGGTTGGCCCCGTCAGCGCCTACGGCGCAGGTCCCAGCTCGCGAGGGCCTCGGCGACCACCCGCGCGGCGAGCGCCTGCCCGCGCGCGTTCCAGTGCAGGTCCCCGCCCCCGACGAAGAGCGCGGCGGGGTCGGGCGCTGCAGCGAAGGCCGCGCTGACGTCGACGACGCGCAGCCCCGCGGCTTCGGCGGCTTCGCGGTGCAGCCGCGGCAAGGTCCCGCGCACGTACCCCGGGTGGGACTCGGGCGTGATGCGCACGAGGAGCCCCGGCACGAGGTCCGGCGCCGCCGGCGTGATGACCGCGGCACACGGGATCCCGCGGGCGGCGGCGAGCGCCCCGAGCTCGCGCAGCACCGCCGTCTCCAGCGCCTGCGCGCGCGTCGCGATCACGCCGCTCGGCGCGAGCGCGTGCACGGAGTCGTAGATGTCCTCGAACAGCCAATCGACGGTGCTGTCGCGATCGAGGAAGTGCGACTCGAACTGCGCGCTCAGCAGCTCCTCGTAGTAACCGAGCAAGCTCGGGTCCTCCGCGAACGGCCACGCTGGCGCGCTGCGCCGCTCGCGCGCGAACGCGACGAGGCGCAGCAGCGCAGGCTGCGCCGCCCGCTCCGCGCGGCGCTCGAAGTCGCGCCGCACCCGCGCCGAAACCGCGGGCTTGCAGCGCTCGAGCGCGCCGCCCGGCCCGAGCAGGAAGAGCTTGTTGCGCGCGAGGTCCCCGAGGTCGTTCGCGGCGCACAACACGATCAAGAGCGCATCGGGCTCGACCGTCGGCACGAGGCGCTCCGCCAACAGCAGCCCTTGGTCGGGCCCATAACCCGAACGGCCGGCGTTCAGGCACTCCACCGCGACCGCAGGCGCGCCGCGCGCGATGCGGGCGTCGTCTCCGCCGCCGACGCGGGCCGCGTCCGCGACGAGCCGCGCGCCGAGCGCGAGCTCCAGTTGGTGCACGAACGTCGCCTCGTACGGCACGTTCTCGGCCATCACGTACGAGTCCCCCAGCACGAGGATGCGCGGGCGCTGCTTCGGCGTCGCGAGTTCGGGGCCGCGCAGCCCAAGCGAGTTCGTGGCGATGAACACACGCGCGGCATCGCCTTCGCGCACGGCCGCGGCCGGCATCGGCTGCACCCGCCGCGCGCGCGGCAGCGCGTCGTGCAACAGGACCTCGTCGAGCGTGTACACGTTCCCGCCCACGGGCAGGAACCGATCGACAGAGACCTCGGCGACGAGCAAGCTCAGCGCCAGCGAAGCCGCCGCTGCGAGCGCGCGCGCGCGCCACCGCCGAAGTCGCTCGCGCCGCACCCGCTCAGCCCCGCGGGAACAACGCCGACAGCTCCGCGGCGACCTCGTCGGACAAGACGACATCGACGGCGCCGAGGTTCTCGGCGACCTGCTCGGCCGAGGTCGCGCCCGTGATGACGCTGGTGACCCCGTCCTGGCGCAGCACCCACGCGAGCGCGAGCTGCGCAGGGGTCACCGCGAGGCTCTTCGCGAGCTCGGAGAAGCGCCGGAGGCGCGCCAGGTTCGGCTCGGTCAGGCGGTCCTTCAGCCACTCCGTGCGCGCGCCGCGGCTGCCCTCCGGGATGCCCGCGTCGTACTTGCCCGTCAATGCTCCGCCGGCGAGCGGGCTCCAACACACGACGCCGATCCCGAGGTCGCGGCACGTCGGCAGCACGTCGGTCTCGATCTTGCGCTGCATCAGCGAATACTCGGGCTGCTCGACGCGGCACGCGTAGAGGTTCTTCACCGTCGCGAGGTCGTGCGCGCGCCGCAGGAGCTCCGCCGGCCAGACGCTCGTGCCCCAGTACAGCACCTTGCCCTGGTGCACCAGGTCGTCCATCGCGCGCGCGGTCTCTTCGAGCGGCGTCGACGGATCCGAGCGGTGGCAGAAGTACAGGTCGAGGTAGTCGGTCCCGAGCCGCCGCAGCGAGCGCTCGCAGCTCTCCATGATGTGTTTGCGCGACAGACCGCGGTCGTTGACGTCGTCGCTCATCCGGAAGAACACCTTGCTGGAGAGCACGACGTGGCGCCGCTTCACCTGCCGGAGCGCCTTGCGGGCCGCGCGCTCCGCCGCGCCGTGCGCGTAGATGTCCGCGAGGTCGATGAAGTTCACCCCGCCGTCGAGCGCCGCGCGCAGCACCTTCTTCGTCGCGCCGTCGTCGATGCTGCCGCCGAAGGTCAACCAGCCGCCGATGGAGACGACGCTGAGCTCGAGGCCGCTTTGGCCCATCTTCCTGTACTGCATGTGCGCGGGGACTCGTCGGGGAAGGGCGCTCGGGTCAGGCCTCGGGCTCCGGTCGCGGAGTCGGGCTGGCCCCTCAGCGTATCCGCGGGGTACGCTCGACGGTGGATGACCGACCCGGAAGGCCCCCACGGCGCGCCCGCGCCCCACCACCGCGCGCCGCGCCGCTTCGCGGAGGTGCGCCGGGCGAACCGCAGCGAGACCGCCGAGGACTACGTCGAAGCCATCGCCGACCTCGTCGCCGCGCGGGGCGAAGCGCGCGTGAAGGACCTGGCGGACACGTTCGGGGTCTCCCACGTCACGGTGAGCCGCACCGTCGAGCGCCTCGTGCGCGACGGCCTCTGCACGACGGCGCCGTACCGCGCGATCACCCTGACGGACGCGGGCCTCGCGATGGCCGCGCTGAGCCGCGCGCGGCACCGCAGCGTGCTGCGGTTCCTGCTCGCGCTGGAGGTCACCCCCGCGGTGGCCCGGCTGGACGCCGAGGGTGTCGAGCACCACGTGGGCGAAGCCACGCTCGAGGCGTTCGAGCTCTTCGCGGACGAGCGCGGCGTGCCGGGCATCATCGAAGAGGGCCCCGCCGACCCCGAGCGCTTCCGGCGCGTGCGCGAGAGCCACGCGATGGAGACGGCCGAGGACTACGTCGAGGCGATCGCCGAGCTGGAGGCCGCCCACGGCGAAGCCCGCGTCGTGGGCCTCGCGCGCCACTTCGGCGTGTCGCACGTGACGGTCAGCCGGACGGTGGGCCGCCTCCAAGCGCAGGGCCTCCTGACGACCGAGCCGTACCGCCCGATCGTGCTGACCGAGGCCGGCCTGCGGCTCGCCGTCGAGTCCCGCGCGCGGCACGACGTGGTGCTGGGCTGCCTGCTCGCGCTGGGCATCCCTGCGGCCGCGGCGCAGCTCGACGCCGAGGGCATGGAGCACCACGTCAGCGCCGAGACCCTGCGGCGTATGGCCGCGCTCAGCGCGGGCGAAGTGGCCCGACCCGGGACTTGCACCAGCGGCGATCCGTAGCCTATGCTACAGCGTAGCCGATGACACGGGCCGCGGGCCCGGAGCTCGGCCCCCACCCTGTGGACACCCTCCACACCACCTTCGACCGCACCCTGCGCGCGCTCGGGTCCCCTGTGGCCTGCGCGCTCCTCTGGACCGCCGCCACGGGCTGCGGGTCGGAGGCCCCTCCGCCGGCCGGACCGCCGCGCGTCGCCGCGACGACCGCGATGATCGGCGACGTCGTCACCGTGCTCGGCGCGGGCCAGCTCGAGGTGCGCACGTTGATGGGGCCGGGCGTCGACCCGCACCTCTACCGCCCGACGCGGGAGGACATGGCGGTGCTGCTCGATGCGGGCCTCGTGCTGCACAACGGGCTGCACCTCGAAGGGCGCATGGGCGAGGCGCTCGCGGGCCTCGCGGGCCCGGGCCGCCGCGTCGCGGCGTTCGCCGAGCTGCTGGGGAACGAGCCCCCGAGCGGATCCTCCGGCGGCCTCGGCCTGTTCGCGGACCCGGAAGCCGAGGGCGCGTTCGACCCCCACGCGTGGATGGACCCGCTGCGCTGGGCCCGGGCTGCGGAGCTCGTCGCGCCGCTGCTCGCGGAGCTCGCCCCCGAAGCGCGCCGCGCCGCCTTCCAACGCGAGCTGCTCGACACTGCTGTGCCCAGCTTCCGCGCGACGGCCGAGGCGCTCGTCGATTTCGGCGCGCTGTGTTTCGGCTCGGTGCCGCAGGAGCGCCGCGTACTCGTCACGGCGCACGACGCCTTCCGCTACTTCGGCGAGCGCTTCGGCCTCGAAGTGCACGGCCTGCAGGGCCTCTCGACGGAGTCGGAAGCCGGGCTGAAGCGCGTCGAAGACCTCGTCGAGCTGCTGGTGCGCCGGCGCATCCCGGCGGTGTTCGCCGAATCGAGCGTGCCGAGCCGCGCGGTCGAAGCGCTCATCGAAGGCGCGCGCGCGCGCGGCCACGAGGTCGCGCTCGGCGGCGAGCTCTTCGCGGACGCGATGGGCGCGCCCGGCACGCCCGAGGGCACGTACATCGGCATGCTCGCGCACAACATCGTCGTCATCACACGCGCGCTCGGTGGCAGCGTGCCCGGCGGCGACTTCGAGACGTGGCGCGCCGTGCGCTACGGCCAGATGGTGCACGACGGCTTCGATGACGCCCACGCCGGAGGCTTCCTGCGTCCGCGCGCCGGCGGGCCGCTCGCGCGCGCGCTCTCGGCCGAGCGCGAAGCCGCCGCGGGCCTCGCGCCGAGCAACGGGGAGGCGCCGCGATGATCCAAGCGCACCGCGCCGCGGCGCCGCTCGAGGTCGAAGGCCTCGCGGTGGCGTACGGGGACACACCCGTCCTCTGGAACGTCGACCTCTGCGCGCGGCCGGGGCGGCGCCTCGCGCTGATCGGGCCGAACGGCGCCGGCAAAACGACGTTGCTCGAAGCGGCGCTCGGCCTCGTGCCGCGGCTCGCGGGCGAAGTCCGCTTCTTCGGCAGCCCGCTCGACGCCGTGCGCGAGCGCGTCGCCTACGTCCCACAGCGCGAAGCGGTCGACTGGGACTTCCCGGTGAGCGTGCTCGACGTCGTCGCGATGGGCCTCGGGCCCGCCGCGCGCTCGGGTCTGCTGCGGCGCTTCCGCGGCTGGCTCGGGCGCACGCCGCCCGAGGTCGCCGAGCGCGCGCACGCGGCGCTCGCCGAGGTCGGCCTCGCTGCGCTCGCGGAGCGCCCGATCGGCGCGCTCTCGGGCGGCCAGCAACAGCGTGTGTTCCTCGCGCGCGCGCTGGCGCGGGACCCCGAGCTCTTCGTGCTCGACGAACCCTTCCGCGGCGTCGACGCCGAGACGGAAGCGCTGCTGCTCGAGCGCTTCGCTGCGCTCGTCGCCCGCGGCCGGACCGTCGTCGCCGTGCACCACGACCTCGACAGCGTGCGCGCGCACTTCGACGACGCGGTGCTCGTGAACCGCACCGTGCTCGCTGCGGGACCGGTGGCCGAAGTGCTGGCGCCAGAGGTGCTCGCGCGGGCCTACCGCGGCGCCGCCGCCGGCGCGGCGGTCTGAGCCCATGCGCGACCTCATCGAGGTCTTGCTCCTGCGCGGCGGCCACAACACGAACGTCGTGTTGCTCGGCACGGCGCTCTTGGGGGTCGCTGCGGGCGTGGTCGGCGTCTTTGCGACGCTGCGGCGGCGCGCGCTCGTCGCCGACGCGCTCTCGCACGCGGCGCTGCCCGGCGTCGCGGGTGCGTTCCTCGCCGCGCCGCTGCTCGGTTACGCGGGGCGCGAGCCGTGGCTCCTGCTCACGGGCGCGCTGGTGAGCGGGCTCGCTGCAGCGGCGGCGATCGAGGCGCTCGTGCGGCGCACGCGGCTCGCGCCGGACGCGGCGACGGCCGCCGTGTTGAGCGCTTCGTTCGGGCTGGGCACGGTGTTGCTCGGCCTCGCCCAGCGGACGGAGAGCGGCGGCCAGGCCGGGCTCGCGAGCCTCGTCTTCGGGCGCACCGCGGGGATGTTGGCGCGCGACGTCGGCCTCATGGCGAGCCTCGCAGGCAGCGCGCTCGTCGCTGCGCTCGTGCTCGGGCGCGGCTTCGTGACGGTGGCGTTCAACGAGCGCTTTGCGCGGACCGCGGGTGTGCCGGTGCGCGCGCTGGACACCGCCCTCGGGGCCCTGGTCGCCCTCGTGACGCTCGCGTCGTTGCAAGCGGTCGGCATGTTGCTCGTCGTGGCGCTCTTGATCGCGCCCGCGGCCGCAGCGCGGCTCTGGGTGACCCGGGTGCGCGGGCTCGTCCCGCTGGCGGCCGTGTTCGGCGGGCTGTGCGCGTACTGCGGCGCGGCGCTCTCGGCGGTGCTCGCGGATGCGCCGACCGGCGCGGTGATCGTGCTCGTCGCGACGGGGGTGTTTGCGCTCAGCCTCGTGTTCGCCCCGGGCCGCGGGGTGCTCGCGGTCGCGCGCCGGCGCCGGGCGCTCGCAGCGCTCGCAGCGCGCCGCGGCGCGGACCCAGCGGCGGCGGGAGGCCCCCCATGTTGAGCCCCGTGGCCACCGCCTTCTGGCAGCTCGACGCGGCGCCGCTCGCGGCGCTCGTACTCGCGGCGGCGACGCTCGGCGCGCTCGGCGCGCTGCTCGTGCTGCGGCGCGAGGCGCTGCTCGGGGATGCGCTCGCGCACGCGGTGCTGCCGGGCCTCGTCGTCGCGTGGCTCGTGACGGGGTCGCGCGGGCCGCTCGCGATGGTGCTCGGCGCGCTCGTCGCGGGGCTCGCGACGAGCGCCCTGACCGGGCTCGTCGTGCGCCAGGGCCGCGTCGAACGCAGCACCGCGCTCGGGCTCGTCTTCACGGGGCTCTTCGCGCTCGGGGTGCTGGCGATCGAGCAGACCGGCGCGCGGCAGGTCGACCTGGACGTGGGGTGTGTGCTGTCGGGGCAGCCCGAGCTGCTCGTCTGGCCAGAGGTCCGGAGCGCCGCGGACCTCCTCACGCGCGCCGCCTGGCGCGGGCTGCCCCACGCCGTCGTCGTGCTCGCAGCGGCCGCTGCCGCGGCGGCGCTGCTCTTGATCCTCGCGCGCCGGCCGATCGCGCTCGCGACCTTCGATCCGCGTTTTGCGCGCACGATCGGGCTCGGGCCGGGGCTCGTGTCGGGCGCGGTCGTCGGGCTCGTGACGCTGACGATCGTCGCGAGCTTCGAGGCGGTCGGGGCGATCCTGGTCGTCGGGCTCCTGGTGCTGCCGGGCGCCACCGTGCGGATCGCGGGCGGCGCGCGCGCGCGGGGGGACCTCGGCCGCTTCCTCGGCCTGTCGGCGGGGCTCGGGGCGGGCACCGCGGTCGCGGGTTACGCCGCGGCGGCCTGGGTCGCACCTGCCCTCGGGTGGGGCGCGCTCGACACTGCGGGGACCGTCACCACCCTCGGCGGGGCGCTGCTCGGGGCGGCCGCCGTGGGGCGCGGAAGGGCCTGAGCGGGCTTGGAGCTCCAGCGGGGGCGCTCCTCCTAAGTCGCTCTCGATATCCACTTGTCCCGAGCCTGGAACCCGGGTACCGTTCCGGACCGCCCGCGCGGATTTCCTGCTCTACCCCTCCCCGCCCCGCCGATCTCGACGTAGACTGAGACGCAGTCTCATCCAGCCTCCCATGCGCGCCAGCAACCCGAACCAACCGGTCCCCCTCTGCTCCGTCCTCGAGCTGCGCCGCGGCGCGCGCGCGGTCGTGCGGGCCTACGAGGGCGCCGATGCGGCGGCCACGCGGGCGCTCGCGCAGCGCCTCGTCGCGATGGGCCTTCCGATCGGGGCCGAGGCCGAGGTGCTCGTGCAGCGCGGCCGCGGGCCGGTGCTCCTCCGCTCGCGCGAGGCGCGCATCGCCCTCGGCCAGGACGAAGCGCGCTGCGTGCGCGTCGAGGCCCTCGGCGCGGCGGCGGGCATCCAGAACTGACGGCCGCGCGCTGGGCCCCCACGGGCCCGCGCGCGCCAGCGCGATCGAGGGCCAGAGCGGTGACGGGCCGTGACGGAAGCGCGAGTCGTTCCCCCCGGCGGTGCGCTGGGCGACGCGCGCGGACCATTCCAGTGCAGCGGGTAGGGCGAAGTTGAGCGCGATCGATCCAGCGAGCGCCGAGGCGCTGCAGCGCCGAGGGGATGCGCCGCTGACGGCGGCCCTCGCCGGCCAGCCGAATGTCGGGAAGTCGACGCTGTTCGCGCGGCTGACGGGGGCCTCGTTGGAGGCGGGCAACTGGCCGGGCAAGACGGTCGAGCGCCGCGAAGGCCGCGCGGAGGCGGGGGCGATCGAACTCGCGATCGTCGACCTGCCCGGGACGTACACGCTGACGGCGGCTTCGGACGAGGAGCGCATCGCGCGGGACCACGTCGTGCACGGTCGCCCCGACGTCGTGGCGGTGGTGCTCGACGCGACGGCGCTCGAGCGGGGCCTCTACCTCCTGGCCGAGGTGCTGCAGCTCGGGACGCCCGTGGTCGTCGCGCTGAACCGCACGGACCTCGCAGAGCGGGCGGGCACACCGGTCGACGCCGCCGCGTTGGGCGCGAGCCTCGGCCTGCCGGTCGTGCCGGTCGTCGCGCGCACGGGTGAGGGGGTCCCGGCCCTCGCCGAGGCGCTCGCGGGCGTCGCGAGCGGCGAGCGCCCCCCCCACCCCGCGCCGTTCGAGCTCGAAGCCGAGACCGCGGCGCTCGTCGACCGCGCCGTGGCGCTCGTCGGGCCGCACGTCCCGGCGCCGTACCCCGTCGGCTGGGTCGCCCACAAGCTGCTCGAAGGGGACAGCGAGGTGCTGGGGCTCGTGCGGCGCTGGCTGCCCGAGTCGGAGGGCCCGCAGCTCGCGGCCCTCACGGCGGAGAGCGAAACGGCGGCGATGGCGCTCGCAGGCGCACGCTACGCGTGGGCCGGGCGCGCCGCGCGCGCGGCGACGGCGGGCGACGGCGGCCGCGGGCTGAACGCGGCCGAGCGCGGCACCGACCGCGTCGACCGCGTGGCGCTGCACCCGGTGTTCGGTGTGGCGCTGCTGATCCTGCTGTCGTTCGGCGTCTACCAGCTCACGCTGACGCTCGCGGGACCGTTGCAGGACCTGCTCGACGGCTGGGTCGCCGCCGTCGGCGAGCGCGCTGCGGGCTGGGCGAGCCGCTTCGGGCCCGTGGCGACCGACTTCGTCCAGAACGGCCTCTTCGGCAGCGTGGGGCTGCTCGTGACGTTCCTGCCGGTTCTGGCGGTGTTCTTCGCCCTCTTCGGCCTGCTCGAGGACACGGGTTACATGGCGCGCGCGGCGTTTGTGCTCGATCGCGCTCTGTCGGCGGTGGGGCTGCGCGGCAAGAGCTTCCTGCCGATGTTCGTCGGCGCGGGCTGCAACGTGCCCGCGGTGTACGGCGCGCGGGTGATCGAAGCGCGCTCGGCGCGCCTCCTGACGATCCTGTTGCTGCCGCTGGTGCCGTGTTCGGCGCGCCTCGTCGTGCTGGCGCTGCTGGTGCCGGCGTTCTTTGCGGGACAGGCTGCGTTGGTGTCGGTCGGCCTGATCGCCTTGAACATCCTCGTGATCGCGCTGCTGGGCGCGGCGCTGTCGCGGTTGCTCTTCCGCGGCGAACGGCAGTCGTTTGTCATGGAGCTGCCGCGGTATTCCATGCCGAGCCTCACGGCGGTGGGCCTCTCCGTGTGGACGAAGCTGCGCGACTTCCTGCGCAGCGCGGGCACGATGATCGTGGTGATCGCAGCGCTGGTGTGGGCGCTCTCGGCGTTCCCCGGCGCGCTGCGCGGCGGCGACTACACGATCGAACAGAGCTACCTCGGCCGCCTCGGGCACTTCCTCGAACCGCTCGGCGCGCCGATGGACATGGACTGGCGGCTCATCGTCGCGGTGTTCACGGGCTTCATCGCCAAAGAGGTGGTGATCGCGACGCTCGGCGTGCTCTACGCCGCGACGAGCGAAGACGCGATCGTCGCGACGATGCAGGCGACGATCTCACCCGCGACCGCCCTGGCGTTCCTCGTCATCACGATGCTCTTCATCCCCTGTGTCGGCACGGTCGCGGCGATGAAGCGTGAAGCGGGCGCGCGCTGGATGGCCTTCGGAGTGGTGCTGCTCGTCGTGGTCTCCTACCTCGGCGGCCTCGCGGTATACGAGGTCGCTGCGCTCGCCGGCTTGGACCAGATCGCCGCCGCACCGGCGGTCGAGAGCGAGGCGGTGCGCTGATGCTGCGTCCCTTGCTCCAGAGGTTTGCGGCCGGCGGCTCGGTGCACCTCGGCGAGCTCGCAGACGAGCTCGGCGTGACCGAGGTCGCCGTGCGCGACATGCTGCGCGACCTCGCGCTGCGGGGTTACCTGCGGCCCGCGGGCGGTGCGTGCAGCACGAAGTGCGGCGGCTGTGCGTTCAGCTCGAGCTGCCACGGTTCCGCGGCCGCCGTGACGTGGACTTTGACCGAGAAGGGCCACCGCGCTGTCGCTGCGGTCGCCTGAAGTGCCTGAATTGCGAGCGGGAGCCGCGAATCCACGCTGGCTGACCCCCGAGATCGCGGCGACGTGCGACACTCTGGGGTCTCGGCGAAAGGCTGCCACCGGTCGGCGAGGAGTCCCCATGAACGCTGCCTCCGTCGACGCTTACGTCGCGTCAGCGCCCCCCGAGCAACAGGGGACGCTGCGTGTGCTCCGTGCGCTGCTGCAGCGCCACCTCGGCGCGTGCACGCGCGAGTCCCTCGGCACGAGCGGCTTTCCCGTGCGCACGCTCGACGACGCCTGGGTCGCGGGTTTCGCCTGGCGCAAGAAGGGCCCCATGCTCTACGTGATGAACGCGGGGCTCCTGGATCGCTACTCGGAGCGCCTCGGCCCGCTGCGCTCCGGGCGCTCGTGTGTGGAGTGGCGCGCGACGCGCCGGCTCTCGCTCGAGGCGCTCACCGCACTCGTCGAGGAGCTGCTCGGCGAAGAGGCGCGGCGGCTGGGCCGCTGATTCGGGGCCGCTGATTCGGGGCCGCTGATTCGGG
>CAYOBN010000002.1:45728-73333 GCA_964402175.1 uncultured Planctomycetaceae bacterium
GGGCCGCTGATTCGGGGCCGCTGATTCGGGGCCGCTGATTCGGGTTCGCTGAGTTCAGGGTCGCTCTTCGTCGTCGGGCGCGACCCCGGGGTTGTGGCGGGCGACCCACACACTGCACAAGAGGTCGCTGGTGACGTTGGGCATCGTGCGCGTCATGTCGACGATGCGGTCGACACCGATGATGAGCGCCACCATCTCGGGCGGGACACCGACCTGCGAGAGCACGATCGTCAGCAGCGGCAGCGAACCTCCGGGCACACCGGCCGCGCCGATCGCCGTCAGCACCGCGAGCGCGACGACGATCGCCTGCGAAGCGAGCGACAGCTCGACCCCGGCGACCTGTGCGAGGAACAGCACCGTGACACCTTCGAAGAGCGCTGTGCCGTTCATGTTCATCGTCGCGCCGAGCGGCATCACGAAGCCGGCGATCGGCTTCGGGACACCGAAGTTCTCGATCGCGGTCTTGATGGTCGTCGGGAGCGTCGCGTTGCTCGACGAGGTCGAGAACGCCGTGACGAGCAATGCGCGGAGCCCGCGGAACAGCGGGACAGGGCGGATTCCGATCAGCAGGAACGCCAGGGTCGGTAGGACCACGAACTGGAAGAAGAGGAGGCCCGCCAGAGCGGTCAACACGTACACACCGAGCGAGCGCATGACATCGAGCCCGAGCTTCGACGTCACCGCGAAGATCAGCCCGAACACCCCGTAGGGCGCCATCGCCATCGCAAACCCGAGGATCTTCGTGCAGACCTCGTACAGCGTCTCGAGCGCGTCGAGGAAGACCCGTGTACGCTCGCGCGGGATCCGTGTCAGCGCGATCCCGACCATCAGCGCGAAGAAGATGACACCGAGGGTCTCGCGCTCGTTCCCCGCGCTCGCAAAGACGTTGCGCGGGATGATGTTCACGAACGTATGGATCGAGAACCCCGTGCCCGCTGCGGCTTGATCCATGCGCGCTTTGGCGTCGCCGGCGAACTCGGCCATCACCTGGTCGCGCACTTCGGGCGAGAGCCCCTCTCCCGGCGCCAGCACATTGACGAGGGTCAAGCCGATCGCAGCGGCAAGGGCCGTCGTTCCGACGAACCAAGCGAGGGTGCGCCCTCCGAGCTTGCCGAGCTGCTTGACGTTGCCGAGCCCGGCGACCCCCAGCACGAGCGACGAGAACACCAGCGGCACGACCACCATGAAGAGAAGCCGCAGGAACACGTCGCCGACGGGTTTGGCGACGTTGTCCGCCCACCACACCACTCGCGCGCGCTCGGGCCCGTCCGGGAACGCGAGGTTCAGCGCGAGGCCCACGACGGCGCCTGCGACGAGGCCGATCAGGATGCGGGTGGGCAGGGAGACGCCGCGCGCCTCGCCTCGGGGGGTCTGGTCCATGCCGTGGGCTCTCGGGGGGACGGCGCACGTGCGCCGAGGATGGGGCGGGGACCATGGTACACCGCTCGGCAGGGAGCGCACGTAGGATGGCACCCATGTGCGGTCGCTACGCCATCACGACGGACCCGGAGGTGCTCGCTGCGCTGCTCGGCCTCGCCGAAGCGCCCGCGTACGACGTGCGCTACAACTTGGCGCCGACGCAGCTTGCGCCCGTCGCGCGCCTCGATCCGAACGGTGACGTGTCGCTCACGCCGCTGCGCTGGGGGCTCGTGCCGACATGGGCGAAGGATCCGGCCTTCGGCGCGCGCACGATCAACGCACGCTCCGAGACTGCGGCAGAGAAACCCTCGTTCCGCAGCGCGTGGAAGCAGCGCCGCTGCATCGTGCCCGCCAGTTGGTTCTACGAATGGCGGAGCGACGGCGACAAGGTCAAGACACCGCTGCGCATCGAGCGCCGTGACGGTGAGACGCTCACCTTCGCAGGCCTCTGGGAGTCCTGGAAGGGCAACAGCGAGGTCCCGGGCTTCGAGTCCTTCACCATCCTGACGACTGCGGCCAACGGAACCCTCGCACCGCTGCACGATCGGATGCCGGTCATCCTCGTCGACCGAGACGCCCGCGAGCGCTGGCTCGACCTGCGCACCCCCGATGCCGCGTCGCTGATGCAGCCCGCTCCGGACGATCTCCTGCACTACTTCGCAGTCAGCACACGCGTCAACAGCGTACGCAACGAAGGCCCCGAGCTCGGCGATCCCGTGCCCGATGGTCCATTCTTCGGAGGCCCGGCATGAACGCACTGCGAGCGCTCACGGTCGCCCTTGCCATCCTGGCGCTGGCGTTCGCACTGCACCTACACCGCGCGGAACGCGCCGATTACGGGTCGCAGCCGCTCAGCCGCGACGTCGACGAAGCCGGAGCAGTGCCGCGCCGTGAGGGCGCGCTCGCACGGGCAAGTGAAGCCTGCACGAGCGGAGCACAGACCCCCGCTCGCAAAGAGGCGCTGGAGAATGAACCGGTGTACGCAGCGGTCGCGGCCCCGACCACGGCGCCCCGTGAACGGAAGCTCCTGGTCGCGGGCAAGGTCGAAGCGCGCACGGGAGAGCGCCTGCTGTTCAGCCGTGTCGTGGTCGAGCGCGTCGTGCTGGACCGTCCCCGAGTCGACGACACCTCGTTGGAGGAGCTCGCAGGGGCAGAGACCGCGCAGCGCTGGCGTGTGGGCGGCCTCAGCGGGCTTCCAGCCCGCGACGGTACGTTCGCGATCGAGTACGAAGAGCCGCTGGATCTCGGCCACGTGGACGCGGTAGGACCTCTGGATCCGCGCTCTGTGTTCCTCCAACTGACCGCGACCGCGCGCGACCATCGCCGCGCGTCGGTCCGGTTCGAGCCAGGTCAGCGCGACGTGCGTCTGCTGCTCGATCCTGTCGGACACCTGGAGCTCGAAACCGGCTGCGAGCCGCAGTTCGAAGGGACTACCTTGCGCCTGCGCGTCGTCGACGCGGACGGCGTGGAGTTCAGCGAGTTCGCAAAAGCTGGAAAGAAGGCCCGAATCGAGTCGCTGGCCCTCGGGTTCGCCACGCTGGAGGTGTCGCTGAGCCATGCGGACACGACGCTCGTGACGCTCCGCGATGTCCAGGTCCGGCAGGGTGTATGCACCGATCAGCGGCTGCAGCCGCTGTCGCTCCATGGCCGTATGGAGCTGCGCAACATCCACGTGACGTGCAGCGGCCTGCCATTGAACGCAAAGGACGGGGTCAGTCTGTTCCTGCCCGGGCACACGCGCAGCACAGGAAGCGGCTTCGAGCGCACCGCCCATGGCTTGCGCTTTGTCGCCGTGGTCGGCAGCGCACCGGTCGGCTCCGTGCAGGTGCATGGGTATCGAGTCTCGGAGCCGGCGCCGCTCACCGAAGGGCTGCACATCGACCTCGTCCGTGACCGGATCGTCGAGGTCACTCTCGGTCCGCCACCGGCGTCGTCTGGCGTATACGGCCTGCAGGCCGAGAGCCTCGAGGACGAGGATGGCCTGCATGTGGAGAGCGAAGTCAGCCGCGCGCCAGGCTCGGCGACCGCATACCTGCGCAATCCCCCGGTCGGCAAGGCTCGCGTCCGGCTCGTTCGACGCACCCTGGGCGGCACCGACGGGTCAGGCCCTGTCGTCGCGGAGGGCCCCTGGCACCCGGTGGTGTTGCCTGGTCCGCCGCACACCAGAGTCGCGTTGGACGTGTCCCACTGAGGTCGCCGCGCGACGCCGCGCGCGGTTACCGTAACGCCCCTCCCCATGGCCGACGGCACCTCCGAACACCTCGAAGCGCTCCTGCGGCGGCTGCTCGCCGAGGACGAGTTCGAGCGCCAAGCGGCGCTCGAAGCGCTGCGCGCGCTGCCGGCCGACGTGTTGGCTCCGCTGACGCGGCATCCGATCGTGGGTGTGCGCGCGGGGCTCGCGCGGGCGCTCGCGCAGCGGGATGATGCGGCTTCGCTCGCGCTCGTCGCAGAGCTGGCCGAGGACGGCGATTCTGCGGTGCGACAGGCGCTCGCGGAGGGCATCAAGGCGCACGAGCTGTGGCTCGTGCCGGACGCGGTGCTGGAGCGCCTCGCCGAAGACGAGGACTCCGACGTACAGCAGCTCGTGCTGCCCGCGCTCGCGCGGCGCCCGGCGCTGCACAACGTGATCGTCTCGCACCTCTGCCGCGACAACAACTGGTGGGGTGTGCGCAAAGTCGCGGCGCACACGCTGGGTTTCCTGCGCGATCCCGCGCCGAACGTGCTCCGCGCGCTGATCGATCAGCTCGCCGACGAGGACTTCGAACCCGTCGCGCGCGAGTGCGCTGCCGCGGCCGAACGGCGGCTGATCGGGCTGCGCGGCGCGGCTCCGAGCGAGCTGCCCGAGGTCGCTGCTCTGAACGCAGCGCTGACGAAGGTCCGCGCTTGGAAAGGGGCGCCTTTCCCGAAGTTGCAGGCGCTCCTCTCGCAGCACGAAGCGGCGGTGCCGAACCTCGCTGCTCTGGCGACGTTCGGCAGAGACCTCACCGTCGACGTCGAACGTGGGCGCTTGCCGCGCGCGTTCCACGTCGATGAGGTGGTGGAGAGCCTCCTGCGCGTCCTCTTGAGCGACGGCGAAGAACCCGGCTCGCGCGCCGCGGTGTTGATCGGCGGCACCGGCGCGGGCAAGACGGCCATCGTGCACGAGCTCGCGCACCGCCTGGCTGCGCACCCTGCTGGCCCTTGGCGTGTGCTGCGTATCGTGCCCTCGGAGCTGCTCGTCGGCACCAAGTTCCTGGGCGAGTGGCAGACACGCCTGAAGGAGCTCATCGAGCTCACCGCGTACCCGCAGCGGATCGTGCTCTACGTGCCGAACCTCGAGGAGCTCTCGGAGGTCGGGCGCGCGTCGAACGCGGATTCGAACGTGGCGACGATGCTGGCGCCGCACATCGAGTCGGGTCGTATCGCGCTCGTCGGAGAATCGTCCGCGGATGCCTACGCTCGCGGCCTCGGCCGCGATCCGGCGCTGCGTCGGCTCTTTGCGCGCGTCGACCTGCCGCCGATGGGCAAACGTGAAGCGCGCGAGGTGTTGGAGCTCGTCGCGCTGGAAGCGGGGATCGACGCCAGCCCCGAGGCCCTCGATCGGACCATGGAGGTGGCGGAGCTGTACCTGGGCGACACCGATCTTCCAGGGCGCGCGGTCGGTCTGCTGCGCCGTATGGCCAGCGGCGGCGATGTCCGCCGATTCGAGCCCAGCGACGTCCTGCGCACGCTGCATGAAGCGACCGGTGTCCCCGCGGAGTTCCTGGACGACGCCGTTCCGCTGAAGCTGGACATCGTCCGCGAGTTCTTCGAGGCGCGTGTGATGGGCCAACCCCGGGCCGTCGCGCGTGTGTTGGACCTCGTGACCCTTGTGAAAGCGGGTCTTGCGGATCCGCACAAACCGTCGGGTGTGCTGCTGTTCGTCGGGCCCACGGGGGTCGGCAAGACGGAGCTCGCGCGCTCGCTTGCGGAGCTCCTCTTCGGTGACCCGCAGCGGCTCGTGCGCTTCGACATGAGCGAGTATGCGTCGGCCGACTCGTACGAGCGCCTGATCGGAACCCCGCACCGCGGCGGTGTCTTGACCGAAGTGGTGCGCCAGAGCCCGTTCTCGGTGCTGCTCTTCGACGAAATCGAGAAGGCGCACCTGAACGTCTTCGATCTGTGCCTGCAGATCTTCGACGCGGGCCGACTGACGGACGGGCAGGGTCGCACCGTCAGCTTCCGACGCACGATCGTCGTGCTGACCTCGAACCTGGGCGCGAAGGTCGAGACCCAAGCTGCGATCGGCTTCGGCGCCGGGGTCGCTGCTCAGCCGGATGAGACCTCGATCCTGACCTCGCTGGGCCAGTTCTTCCGTCCCGAGTTCCTGGGCCGTATCGACCACGTCGTCGTGTTCGATCCGCTCTCGCCCGAGACCGCCGATCGCATCGCCCGCCGCGAGGTCGAGCGTGTGCTCGCGCGCAGCGGCATCGTGCGCCGGCGCCTCTCCGTCGACGTCGATCCGTCGGTGCTGCGTTTGATCCTGCGCAAGGGATACTCACCGGCGCTCGGCGCGCGCCCGCTGAAGCGCGCGGTGGAGACCACGCTGCTGCTGCCGATCGCGCGGGTGCTGGCGGAACAAGGCGCGGAGTCTGGCGCGTGCCTCGTACTGCGCGCGCGCGGCGAAGCGTTGGAGGTCGAGGTCCTGCACACCGAGCCCCACGCAGCGACCCAAGAGGACCCGCCGCCTGCGTTCGCTGAAGAACGCACGCGGGTGGAAGCGCTCGCGAGCCGGGCCACTGAGCTCGAGGCGCGCCGCACGGAGCTGCTCGAGCGCACCCATGCAACGGGCTTCTGGGACGACCTCGAAGAAGCCGCCCACACCTTCGACACGGTCCATCGCCTGGACCGACTGGTACAGGACCTCGCCCGTTTGCAGGCTGACTTGGAGCTCTCCGCGTCGAACCCGGACAAACGGCGCGCCGCGCGTTACCTCGAGCGACACACCCTCGACCGCCGCCGTCTGGAACGTCTCTTCCACGCCCCGGACCTCGCGGATGCGTACGTCGTCCTCGCCCGCACACGTTCGTCGCAGGGCGGCCTCGACGGCGTCGAGCGCCTGGCGCGGATGTACATCGCGTGGGCGAGGCGCAACCGCTACGAGTGCGAGGTGCTGGACGATCGCACCGCTGAAGACGGCGAGGACACCGTCGCCCTCGCCATCGCCGGCCCCGGCGCGTACGCGCTGCTGGCGGACGAAGCGGGCCTGCACCGCTTGGTCCTCGAGCAGGGCGAAGAGCGCTCGGTCAGCGACCTCGTGCGCGTCGATGTCCTGCGCGCCGTCCCCGAGCGCACCGTCCTGCGCGAGCGCGACGTCCGCGCCGAGGTCCGTCCCCTCTCCCAGCGCACGGGCCGCCTCGCGCCGACGTTGACGTCCGAGGTCCACCTGGTGCATACGCCGTCGCTCACCTCGCTGCGCGCGCGCAGCCCCCTGGCCGCGGACGAAGCCCGCGCCGCCCTCCGCGGCTGGCTCGCCGCCATCCTCGCGGCCGCCGCCGCCACCGCCGATACCGCACCGCGCGAGCCCTCGATCACCCGCCGCTACCAGCTCGGCAGCGCCGGCGTCGTCCGCGACCAACGCTCCGGCCGCTCGACGGGCCGCGTCGACCGCGTGCTGGGCGGCGAACTGGAGCTGGTGCAGGGCCCCTGAGCCGCCCGGCGAACGTCGTCGGTCCGCGGACGGATAGAGGTGGAGAGGGTCCTCGCGCGGCGGAGCGAACGCCCGCAAGCGTGATGGTGCCCGGGCATTGCTGCAGCGCCGCGCGAGCTTGCAGGGGCGCCGCCGGGTGCATCGAACTCCATGGCAGGCTCCTGGGCCGCGTTTGGGGTCGCGAGCACTGGTCCCGAATTCGACCGGACGTTCTTGCGCCGGGAGCGCCACCGATACGCCGTCGAGGGATATCACACAGGGAGAACCTCCACCTACCCCCACCCCACCCCTTCCGATGACTGCTCCCCAAGGCCCCTGGCCCGGCCGCTTCGTCTGGCACGACCTCATGACCACCGACGCGGCGCGCGCTGAGGCGTTCTACAGCGCGCTCTTCGGCTGGCAGATCACCGCGGTCCCGATGCAGGGTTTCACCTACCGGATGATCCACTGCGGCCCCGGCCCCATCGGCGGGATCGTGCAAGAGGCCGCCATCCCGGTGTCGCACTGGATGCCGTACCTCGCCGTCGAGGACGTCGACGCCGCAGCGGCGCGCGTGACGGAGCTCGGCGGCATCGTCTGCGTGCCGCCGACCGACATCCCGATGACCGGGCGCTTCAGCGTCGTCGGCGATCCCGCGGGTGCGTACCTCTCGCTCTACAAGGGCGGCGAGGGCGCTGCGGGCGCGAACCCCGACGACGCGATCCCGGGCCGCATCTGCTGGAACGAGACCTACAGCACCGACCCGGCGGCGGCGCAGGCCTTCTACACCGCGCTCGTCGGCTGGCGCCACGAGGTCAAGGACATGGGCCCCGCTGGCCATTACCACGTCCAGATGCTGGGCGACAAACAAGCGGGCGGCCTCATGCGGCACCCGATGCCGGGCCTGCCCTCGTGCTGGGTCGTCTACTTCTTCGTCGAGGACCTCGAAGCATCGACCGCCAAGGCCAAGGAGCTCGGCGCAGCGGCGCTGATGGAGTGCCTGCCGATCCCGGAGGTCGGGCGCTTCTCGATGCTGACCGACCCGACGGGCGCGTTGTTCGCGCTGTTCCAGCCGGCTCCGAGCCTCGGCGCCTGCTGACGCGGGTCGCATCGCTGCGGCGCGCCGCGCCAGAAACGTCGCGCGCCGCGCAGCGCCACGGGGCTGCGGGCGTCCCCGTGGTAGCCTCCCACGTGGGCGCGGTCCCCGCCGCCCGACCCAGCGCATGAGCAAGAAGTTCGAACGTCACCGGCAACCCTGGACGGACACCGAGATCAACAACCTCCGTCACCTGGTCGGGAAGGGCATGAGCTTGCAAGCGATCGCCAAGGCCCTGACCCGCAGCGAGGAGTCGATCCTGACCCGCGCGAAGCTCGACAAGCTCGCCATCACGAAGAAGCGCTGAGGCCCGGGCGCCGAGCGCCCTCCGCTCCCCCGCTCGGGTCCCGGCCCACGCGGGGGGGCGGGCGGACCACCAGCGCTCGCGCACAGGGCCTCGGACCGCCCCCAGCCGTCGTGGCTGGCGCGGCCCGCACAGCGGCCTAACCTCGGTGGGGTGCTGCCGCCGAGCCCGAGTGACCCCGCCGCGCCGCCCCGCCTCGCGGAGCTCGGCGAGCTCGTGCGCCGCCTCGAGCGCGACGGGGTCGCACGGGCGGCCAGCGCAGAGGGCGGGCGGGCGCCGGCGGCGGTGGCGACGGGCTGGGTGGGCCTCGACGGGCGCCTCGGCACCTTCGAAGGCGCGCCGGGCCTGGCGCGGGGGGCGCTGCACGAGTGGGTCGGGCTCGCGGAGCCCACACCGGACCCTGGGGCCCCCTGGAGCCCGCCGTTGACGCTGCTCGCGCACCTTGCAGCGCGCGCGCTCGACGAGCGCCTCGCGCGCGTCGGTCAGCGGGGCCCCGGCGCGGTGCTGTGGATCGGCCGCAGCGTCTGGCCGTACGCGGCGACGCTGCTCGCTGCGGACGGGCTCGTCGAGGTCCCCGCCGAAGACGGAGCCAGCGCGCCCGACCCGCAGGCGCTGGCCTTCGAGCTCGGCCTCGAAGAGCGCCCGTGCGCGGAGCCCGCCGCCGAGCGCGCCCTCTTCGCGCGCTCGCTGCTCGTGGACCCGCGCGACACCGCCGGCCGGCTGTGGGCCGTCGATGCGGCGCTGCGCTGCCCGACGGTCACCGCCGTGGTCGCCGACGCGACGGGCTTCGACATGGCGGCGACGCGCCGCCTCGCGCTCGCCGCGAATGCGGGCGAAGCGCTGGCCTTGCTCGCGCGGCCCCCACGCGAGCGCGCCGCGCTGACCGCCGCCGCGACCCGCTGGTCGGTCACGCGCAGCGGCGCGACGCTCGCCCCGCGTTGGCGCCTCGACCTCACGCGGGCAAAGCCGCCCCAGCGCCGACTCTGAGCGGGACCACAGCGCGCAGCGCCGCCTAATATACGGCCCCCGTGATGCGCTCGAAGCTCCTTCGGATCCTGGGATCGTTGCCCGCACTGCTCGCCGTCGGCGCGCTCGCGCTCTGGGCGGCCGTCGTCGCGCTGCGCATCGGCTATCCGTTCGAGCTCGAGTGGATGGAAGGGGGCATGTTGGACCACATCCAACGCCTGCGGTCGGGTGAGGCCCTCTACAGCGCGCCGTCGCTCGAGTTCGCCGCGTTTCCGTACACACCGGCCTTCCACGCGCTCGCAGTGCCCGCGGTCGCGCTCTTCGGCGAGGGGTTCCTCGGGCCGCGTTTGATCTCCGTGCTGGCGACGCTCGGGGTGATGGTGTTGCTGGCGCGCATCGCGGTTCGAATCGAGGGCCGCTCCGGAGCGACGGAACACACGTGGGTGGCGGGGCTCTTCGCGGCGGGCCTCTTCGCCGCAGGCTACGGCTTCACCGGCGCTTGGTACGACATCGCACGGGTCGATTCGCTGGCTGCATGCTGCGCGCTCGCGGGGCTCGCGCTCGCGCTGGGTCGCGGCAGCCGCGGAGCGCTCGTGGGGGCTGCGGTGTGCGGCGTCCTCGCTTGCCTGACGAAACAGACGTACGTCGCGCTCGCACTGGCCGCCGGCTGCGTCGTCGCTCGCCAGCATGGCCTGCGCAGCGCAGCGCTCTACGCGTCTGTGTTCGTACTGCTGCTCGCCGGCGCGGTCATCTCACTCGACCGCGCTTCGGATGGTTGGTTCCTCTTCACGACGTTCGAGCTGCTGCGCGGCGCGCCGCAGCACGGGCCGCTCGTCGCTGGCTTCTGGCGCGAGTGTGCGCTCGCTCTGGGGCTCGCATGGTTCGCCGTGGCGCTCGCGATCGCACGCGGTCGAATGGCAGCGCCCGACAGCGGTTGGTGGGCCGTCGTCGGCGCCTGCTTCGCCGCGGGCTGGCTGGGCCGCGCACACGAAGGCGGCTTCGAGAACAACTTGATTCCGCCGTTGCTCGCCACGGCGCTCTGGTTCGGTCCCGCTGCCGCGCGCTTGCTCTCGCGGCCGAGCCTCTCACTGTGGCTCGTGCCGACGGGCGCTCTGCTCGCGCTCACCTACGATCCGCGCGCGTTGATTCCGACGCCCGAGGATCGCGCAGCAGGTGAGCGCCTCGTCGCTCGCATCGCCGAGCTCGAGCCGCCGGTCCTCCTGCCCGACCACGGTTACCTCCTGCGCCGCGCGTTCGGCCCCACCGCTCGACCCGGCGTCCACGGGATGGCGATCAACGACCTGCTGAAGAGCCGCAGCGCCGACGAAGCGCGCGCGCTCGTCGAGGCGCTCACAAAGGCCCTCCAGAGCCGCCGCTACAGCGCGGTGATCCTGGACGAGCGGTGGGACGACGACCTGCCCGCCCTCGCCGAGCACTACCACCCCCCCAGCGCGCTGTGGGCGCCGGACGACGCGGCGTTCGTGCCCGTCACCGGCGCGCCGAAGCGGCCGACTTGGCTCTATCTGCGGCGCTGAGGTCCGCAGGCCGGCGAAAGCTGGATGAGCCTCCCGTGATGCCCTCCGCTCGGACCCGCACCAGGCTCAGGGGCAGAGCCCTCTGCGCACTTCAGCCACCCTGAGTCCCCGGCGAACTCGGGCGAGAGGCGTCATACTGGGCGACCGCGCGCCCGGGCGCTCCCGTACCGCAACATGCAGCAACCTACGTCTCCCGCCAGCCTCCCGACGACCGAAGAGTGGCGCACCGCCATCCAGCGCTTCCAGGAACCCTCGCTCTGGCGTGCCATCGGTCAGCTCGCCGACACCCTTCTGCCGATCGCTGGCCTCTGGATCGCGATCTCGTACGTGGCGCCGATCTCGCTCTGGCTCGCGCTACCGCTCGCGGTCCTGATCGGTGCGCTGCTCGTCCGCACGTTCATCATCTTCCACGACTGCGGGCACGGGTCGTTCTTCCGCTCACGGCGCGCGAACGACATCGTCGGCTTCATCACCGGCCTGCTCACGTTCACGCCGTACTTCGACTGGCGGTACGAACACGCGAAACACCACGCGACGTCGGGTGACCTCGATCGACGCGGCACCGGCGACGTGTGGGTGATGACGGTCCAGGAGTACCTGGAGTCGTCCCGCTGGCGCCGCTCGGCCTACCGCTTGGCGCGCAATCCGTTCATCCTCTTCTGCGTCGCACCGGTCTACCTCTTCCTGTTCCGCCAACGGTTCTCGGCGCCCGACCGCAACCGGCGTGAACAACGCTCGGTGTGGTGGATGAACCTGGCGCTGTCGTTGAAGGCGATCGCGATGATGCTCTGGCTGGGTGTCGTCCCTTACATCGTGCTGCAGCTCGTCGCGATCCTCGTCGCCGGCGCAGCGGGGGTCTGGCTCTTCTATATCCAGCACCAGTTCGAAGAGGCGTACTGGGAGCGCTCCGACGATTGGGACTACACCGCCGCAGCGCTGCGCGGTAGCTCGCACTACGACCTGCCGCGGATCCTGCGCTGGCTGAGCGGCAACATCGGCTACCACCACATCCATCACCTGAGCCCGCGTATCCCGAACTACAACCTCGAGCGCTGCCACCGCTCGGTGGCGCTCTTCGCAGAGGTGCCATCGATCGGCTTCTTCGAGAGCCTCCGCTCGCTGCGCCTCCACCTCTGGGACGAGGGCCACAAACGGCTGGTGGGCTTCGGCCACGTGCGCCAGTTGAAGCGGAACATGCGGCGGGACCGCGCCCTCAGCGCGTGACGTAATGGCGCGGCTCGCCGCTCTTCGCTCCGACCGGCGTAAGAGCGTAGGGCCCTGCGCCAGCGTTCAACCCGCCGGGACGAGGCGTACGGCGACCGCGAGCGTCTTCGGGTCCGTCCCCGTGACCTCAGCGTCGAGGCCGCGGGTGGAGGGCAGAATCCACCCGCTGTCGCCACGCTCGAGCGGCATCGCTTCCTCCTCGCCTTCGAGGCGCAGCAGCGCCGTGCCTGCGAGGAGGTGCACGAGGGTGTGTTCGCCCGGCGTGAGCTCGAGCCGCGTCCGCCGATTCGAGAGGCGCAATACGTCGACCTCGGCGCGCCAGAAGCCGCGCCGCGCCAAGACACCGAGGTCCTCGATCGGTCCACCGACGAGGCTGGCCCAGGTGTCCCCATCACCGGCGAAGCTGTACGGCTCCAGCAAACGCAGCCGCGCGCGGCGGCCGTCGCCGTGCTGCACGACGAGGCCGTCACCCTGTGTGACGAGCAACACGCGCTCGAAGCCCGCGAACGACGAGAACGGACCGTCTTCGACGACCCCTGCCGCGGACAGGCGCCATTCGAAGTCCAGCGCCTGGAAGCTCGCTCGGGGCGGCCAGAGCGCGATCTGTCGGGTCACCCCGAGCCCATTCCGCCAAGGCTGCTCGACGACGTCGTCGGCTTCGATGAGGTGCCAGCGCGCGGTCTCCATTCCGCGGCAGGTTACCCGACGCTCGCGCTTTCGGTGCCGAGGGGTGTCCCCGAGAGCAGGCCGTCCAGGACCTCTTCGGCGAGGCCGAACGAGAGGGTCATCCCAGCGCCGCCGAGCCCCGTGACCACGCGCACATCGCGGCTCGGGGCGAGGACCGCCTCGGTCGCCCCATCGGTGCGCTTGGCGTACACACCGGACCAACGCGCGGCCGGCGCGGGCTCCGGCAGCGCCACGAATGTCGCCAGGTAGTCGAGGATCTGCCGCTCGAGCTCCGCGACGAGGTCTGGCGAGAAGCTGCTCGCATACTCGTGACTGTCGCCCAGGACGACCTCACCGAGCCCGTTCTGCGACGCCATCACGTGGATGCCAAAGCGATCGAACAGCGGCCGCTCTTCGCTGAACCGCGCACGGACGAGGGCCAAGGACGGGCAGTCGCGGAACGCTGTGTAGTGCCGCAACGTCGAACCTGCGGCCAACATCGGGCCGAGGCGCCACGACCGCGGCTGGGGCGCAGTGCGCATCATCTGCAGCTTGCAGCGCTGCAGCGGCGTGCTCTGCAAGAGCCCAGGGAAGAGGGTGTCGAGGTCCTCGCCCGGGCAGACGACGACACGCGCGGCACGGAGCTCGGTGCCATCGGCGAGCCGCACGCCATGTTCGCCGGAACGCAGTACGCCACCTTCGATCACAACCGCAGAGGTGATGCGCGTCACATCGCGCTGCGCCCCGAGCCAATCCGCGAGCTTCGCGACCGCTTCCCGCGGATCGACACAGCACTCGGTATCGCTCCAGAGCGCGCCGCGCAGGCCGGTCTCGACGAGGCCTGGCGCGACGCGCAGTGCATCGCGTGCGGAGACGTAGCGCCGCCGAGTCTCCGGGGCCGAGAGCTCGAGGAACTCGAGCAAGACGGCCTCTTCATCTGCATGTCGCGCGACGTGCAAAGAGCCACAGGGTTCGATCCAGAACCCGACCTCTTGAGCGAGCTCCAGCCAGATCGCGCGCGAGCGCAGCGCGCGGCGCTCCAGCGGACCGCGCGGCTGGCCGACGGGCCAGATCATGCCGAAGTTCCGAATCGACGCTCCTCGGGGTACGTCGGTGCGCTCGACCAGCAACACCGAGAGCCCTCGGCGGCGCGCCGCGACAGCGTGTGCGAGCCCCACGATGCCCGAACCGACGATGGCGACATCAAAGGTCTGCATGCTCACCTCCGGCGGCTCTGCGCGACGATCTGCGGCAGCGTCCTGAGATCTGGCAGCAAGTGGGTGTGGGGGTGGTCCGCCAAGTCTTCGAGCGAGTAGGACCCCGTGCCGACGCCGACGACGAGCTGGCAGCCAGCCGTCGTCGCTGCCGCGAGGTCTGATGGGGTGTCCCCGGCTGCACCGACTTGCGCAGGATCCGTGACACCTGTCCGCCGCATGACTTCGAAGATGAGGTCGGGCGCCGGCCGCCCGCGATCGACCTCGTCCGAAGCGACGCTCACGAAGCGCGTCCAACCGAGGCGCTGCAGCAGGAGATCCGCCGTCGCGCGCGCGAAGCCGGTCGTGAAAGCCACTCGCACGCCGCTCGCCTCGAGCGCTTCCAGCACCTCCTCGACGCCAGCGATCGGTCGCGGTGGGTCCGCGTCGAAGCGCGCCGCCAGCACGACTTGGAAGCGCTCCGCCAACGAACCAGCGGACGTGGTGTCTCGTCCGGAACGCGCGAGCAGCTCGCGGAACACGGTTTGTTTGTCCCACCCCATGCGTGACTGCAGCCAGGTGGTCTCGACGGCCAGGCTGGCCTCGTCTGCGACCGCCTTGAAGGTCTCGAGCACGACACCCTGATCTCGGACCGTGGTGCCGGCCATATCGAAAGCGAAGAGTTGAAGGGTCATGGCGCGCGCGAGCGGGGCCAGGAGCGAGTCCTGTTGCGGAGCGTTCGACGAGGTGGGCCGTAGAGGATGCCGCGCGAGCAGCGAGCCCGACAGTCCCCGCGACGGACTTCGAGGCCGGATGACGAGACCTGACTCCCACTTGACCGAGGGTTGATGTTCAAGCGGATCCTGCGCAGCCCCGATGGCGCCCCTCCTCTCGGTCGAAGACGTGTCCTTGGCACTGGGTTCAGTGCCGACGCAGGTCCTGTCCCGGGTGAGTCTCTGCATCGAACCCGGTGAGCGCGTGGCGCTCCTGGGTGCGTCGGGCTCCGGCAAATCGACGCTGCTGCGGATCATCGCGGGGCTCCAGTCCCTGGCGCCGAGTGGCTCGGGGCGGGTCGTCCTCGATGGCGCGCTGCTGCAGGACGCGCAGGGCTTGACGGGGACTGCGCGCGAGCTACGCGCGAAGGTCGCCTTCGTCTTCCAGCAGCTCCAACTCTCGCAGCGCCTATCGCTGCAATCGAACGTCGTCCTGGGAGCGCTCGCCCGGCAGCCCCTCTGGCGCCGGCTTTCGATGCAATTCGATCCAGAGGCGCGCACCGCAGCCCTGGACGCTTTGTATCGCGTCGGCCTCGGTGATCGAGCCCACCAACGCACGAGCACGCTCTCTGGAGGGCAACAACAGCGTGGCGCGATCGCGCGGGCCCTCGTACAAGGTGGCCAGTTGGTGCTCGCTGACGAGCCCGTTGCCTCTCTCGATCCGGAGACCGCTCGGCAGATCCTGGAGCAGTTGGTAGGCCTCTGCAACGTGGACTCGCGCGCGCTGCTCGTTTCATTGCACCAGGTCGAATTGGCGCGACGGTACTTCCCTCGGACGATCGCGCTGCGCCGAGGAGCGGTGGTCTACGACGGCGCTACAGACGCCCTTGACGACGCTGCATTGGCCTCGCTCTACGGATCACTGACACAGGACCTGGTGCATTGATGTCGGTCATGCTACGTGCGCCGCTCGTCTTGGGCGCGCTGCTCGCTGTGCTCGCCCCGGGATGCTCGCCAGCGGCGGGTGCAGATCGCATCGTATTCGGCATCCCCAGTACGGAGTCCAGCGTCCAACTGGCCGCCGCCTGGCGTCCATTCCTGGCGGACATGCAGTCCGCGCTCGGCGTAGAGGTCGAACCCTTCTTCGCGACGGACTACGCGGGTGTGATCGAAGCCATGCGCGGCGGCCACGTGGACCTCGCGTGGTTCGGCAACAAAGCAGCGATCGAAGCCGTCGACCGCGCTCGTGGCGATGTCTTCGTGCAGATGGTCGATGGAGACGGGCACGCTGGATACTGGTCGGTCCTCGTCGCGCGACGTAACGGCCGCATCAGCAACCTCGAGCAACTGTTTGCGACCCCAGAGGTGTACGCGATCGGACTCGGAGACCCGAACTCGACCTCGGGCTTCGTGGTCCCGATGGCGCAGCTCTTCGGGCCGCGCGGGGTCGACCCCCGGCGCGCTTTTGGAAAGGCGCTTCAAGGGAACCATGAGTCCAACGCGATGGCGGTCGCGCTCGGGCACGTCGATATCGCCCCCGTCGACAGCAAGGTCCTGCGCCGCTTCGCTGATTCGCACCCGGAGCAATCGGCCGAGCTGATCGAGCTCTGGCGCTCCGAGATGATCCCCTCGGACATGATCTGTTGGCACAGGGACCTGTGTACAGAGCGACAAGAGCGGCTGCGTGCCTGGTTCCTGGAGTACGGCAAGAACGAGTCCGAGCGTACGGTCTTGGCCGGACTCGATCTCGTCGGCTTTCAACCAGCGACCTCTACTGACTTGCATCCTATGCGGCTCGTGGAGCTGCAGTCGCGGCGACTCCGCGTGATGGCCGATTCGGAGCTGTCCGCAGCCGAGCGCAACCGACGGATCGCCGAGCTCGATGACCAACTCGTCGACCTCGAGCGTTATCGGCTGGGGGGCGGAGATTGAGCGGCGCCACGAGGCCCGCCTCCAGCACGGCCTTCCGTCCTTGGCGGCGGTCCGTGTTCGCTCTGCTCAGCGTCGGGCTGTTTGCATGGTCCGCGAACGCGGTCGAGCTCCAGCCGCTGAAGCTCGTCCGCAACATCGGTGAGAGCATCAACCTGCTCGGCGAGTTCTTCCCCCCTGACACCGGGGATCTGCGCTATCTCTTGAGCGAGATGCTGGTCACAGTCCAGATCGCTCTGGTCGGCTCTGTGTTGGCGATTCTCGGCGCTGTCCCTCTAGCGATCTTCGGCGCCAGTAACGTCTCGCCGCCCAGCCTTCGCTTCGTCGCGAGGCGCCTCCTCGATGGACTGCGGGCGATCCACGAGATGGTCTTCGCCCTGGTCTTCGTGGTCGCGGTCGGCCTCGGACCGTTTGCCGGGGTGCTGGCACTCGCTGTCCATACCACGGGGGTGCTGGGCAAGCTCTTCTCGGAAGCTGTCGAAGCCGTCGATCCACGTCAGCTCGAGAGCATTCGCGCGACCGGCGGCTCGCGGCTGGATGAAGTGCTCTACGGGGTGCTCCCGGAAGTGCTCCCGCACTGGCTCAGCGTATCGCTCTACCGCTTCGAGTCGAACGTGCGCGCCGCGACGATCCTCGGGATCGTTGGGGCTGGTGGTATCGGCATGCCATTGCACGAGAGCCTCCGCGCCTTCGATTACCCGCGGGCCGGATCCGCGCTCGCCGTGATCCTCCTCTTCGTCTTCCTGGTCGACACGCTCTCTTCCCGACTGCGTCGCAGCGTGACATGAACGCCTCAATCCCCCACACACTCGACGGACTCTTCGATCTCTTCAACGAACGGGGCGCCGCGCTCTACTTGGGAGAAGCGGTCACCCAACTCGAACACGCCGAGCAGTGCGCCGCGCTCGCACGTGCGGAGGGTGCTTCGGACGCGCTCGTAGTCGCCGCTTTCCTGCACGACATTGGGCATCTCCTCTTCGCCGATCATGCAGGAGGGACCGACGATCGCCACGAGGCCTCAGGCGCGGTCCTGGTCTCCCGTATTCTGGGCGACGCGGTCGCGGGCCCGATCCGGCTGCACGTCGCCGCAAAACGGCATCTGTGCGGCACGGATCCGAGCTATGCAGAGAAGCTGTCCCCGACGTCCGTCGCGAGCCTCGCGGCGCAAGGCGGAGCGTTCGACATCGGCGAGCAAGCGCGTTTCTTGCGGGAGCCCTTCGCTGAAGCCGCCCTGGCGCTCAGGCGCTGGGACGACCTCGGTAAGACCCCCGGGGCTCCAGGGTTGTCGCTCGAAGACGTTCGCAACATCGCAAGGAGCCTCACGGCCGTATGAGCGCGCGCGCTGCATTGTTCCACGGCCCGGGGCGTGGCTTCACCCTCGAGCGGTTGCCCCGGCCGATGCTCACCGATGGAGAGGCGCTCGTGCGCGTCGAAGCGACCACCCTGTGTGGCAGCGATCTGCGGTCCGTTGCAGGCAAGCGAACGGTGCCGATCCCATCGATCCTCGGGCACGAGGTCGTCGGTCGCATCGAAGCCCTGGAGGGTGAAGTCCTGGCTGTCGACGGACACCGCCTCCGCGTGGGCGAGCGCGTCGTCTGGTCCGTGATCGTGGCGTGTGGGAATTGCGACCGATGCCAGCGCGGACTGACACAGAAATGCCGCTCGCTGACGAAGTTCGGCCACGCAGCGCAGCCAGCCGTCGGCGCTCGCTTCGATGGCGGCCTCGCAGAGTGGGTGCATCTCCCCCGCCGCGCCGCGATCGTCCGGATCAGTGACGCGGTGCCCGCTGCGATTGCGGCTCTGTCGACCTGCGCGGGTGCGACGGCTGCTGCGGTGACGCGGGTCGCCTCCCGCGAGAGGAGCTGCGACGGCGCACGGGTCCTGATCCACGGTGCAGGGGCGCTCGGTCTCTTCGGCGCGCTGTTCAGCCGCGTGCAAGGGGCCGCCGAGGTCCACGTCGTCGACGTCGATCGTGAGCGACTGGCGCTCGCGCAGCGCTTGGGTGCAACGGCGGTGCACCTCCTGCCGAAGCTGCCCGAAGCCGTGCGCGCAGAGGTTCAAGAGCCCGAGGCGCTGCGCGCCGAGCTCGCACGCGGCTTCGACGTGTCGCTGGAGCTCTCGGGAGAAGCCTCCGCTTGCGAGCGCGCCGTCCGTGCTGCTGGAGTCGGTGGGGCCGTGGTCCTTGCGGGTGCGGTGTCGCCCGTGACGGGGGCACGCTTCGACCCCGAGCTCCTCGTGCGGCGCATGGTTCGGATCGAGGGTGTCCACAACTACCGGAACGAGGACCTGGAAGCCGCCGTAGCGCTGGTCAACGCGCGCCGGGGGGACTGGCCAGCGGAGCTGGCACAGCCTCCGAGCACCACGCTGGACGATCTGGAGCACGCGTTCGAGGTCGCAGTGCGGGAGCGCCCCCTGCGGGTCATGGTCACAGCCTGAGCCACGGCCGAGGGCCCAGGGTCGGGCTGCGACGCCGGGTGCGTGTATCCCGCTCAGGCCCCGTTGCAGCAGGGGCCCCGGTAGCATCTCGGCCCCATGTCCAACGTCGAGCTGGCAGTTCAGTTCTTCCTGCAGCTCGCCGTCATCCTCGTGGCGTGCCGGGTGGTCGGCGCCGTCGCGCGGCGCTTCGGCCAACCCCAAGTCGTCGCCGAGATGATCACGGGGGTCCTGCTCGGCCCTTCGCTCTTCGGTTGGCTGGCGCCCGAGCTGCAGCGAGCGCTCTTCCCGTGGGATCCGGAGCAACGCGCGCGGGACACCCAGAGTTATCTCTTCCCCGCTTCGCAGCTCGGCCTTGCGCTCTACATGTTCGTCGTCGGCATGGAGTTCCGTGTCGACATCGTGCGTGCGCACCTGAAGAGTGCGGTCGCCGTTTCGCTCGCTGGAATGGCCGCACCGTTCCTGCTGGGTGCGGGCGTTGCAGCCGGCTTGCATCGCTGGACGGAGGTCATTCCGGAGCGCACGACGCTCCTGGAGGCCATGTTGTTCCTCGGAGCGTCGATGTGCATCACCGCATTCCCGATGCTCGCGCGGATCATCCACTTCAAAGGGCTGGCCGGGACCCGTATGGGCACGGTGGCCATCGGCGCAGGTGCGATCGACGACGCGACGGCGTGGTGCTTGCTCGCGCTGGTCCTCGCGAGCTTCGACCATGACCTCGGGCACGCCGTGCGCAGCATCGGCGGCGGCGCCGCGTTCGCGGTGACCGCCCTGTTCATCGTTCGCCCGCTGATGGCGCGAGCAGCACCGGCCCTGCGCGAAGGCGGCGCCTTGTCCGAGACCGGCTTCGTCGTGGCGCTGACCCTGATGGCCCTCGGCGCGTGGGCCACGGACGCGCTGGGCCTCCACGCCGTCTTCGGAGCTTTTGTCATGGGTGCGGCGATCCCACGGAGCATCACCCAAGACGTGATCCAGAGGGTGCAGCCGCTCGCCGTCACGCTCCTGCTGCCGCTCTTCTTCACGTATTCGGGCCTCAACACCCAAATCGGCCTACTGAACGGAGCAGGCCTTTGGCTGATGTGCGGCCTCGTGTTCATCGCAGCCGTCCTAGGCAAAGGCGTCGCGTGCTGGCTCGCGGCGCGGGCGACGGGGATCCCGAACGACGAGGCCCTCGGCATCGGGGTGCTGATGAACGCGCGCGGGCTCATGGAGCTCATCATCATCAACATCGGGCTACAGCGCGGCGTCATCTCACCCGAGCTGTTTGCGATGCTCGTGATCATGGCGATCGTCACGACCTTGATGGCGAGCCCGCTCTTCGACCGTTTGGCGGCGCGCTACGAAAGACGGGCTGCCCCGTAGGACGGCCCGTCACCGGTACGACTCTTCTCTTCCTCGAGCGCGCGGCTGCGCGCTCAGTTCGTGAACGTGACCTCGAGGCCGTTGCCGAAGTTCGAGGTCGCGCTGCCGCCGACGACGTCGCGGTACCAGGCGGTGAAGTACCAGGTCTCACCTGCGGCGATCGACGCGGTGCCCGTCGGTTGCGGGGTCTGGGTCAAGTTGAGCGCGAGGGCGACCTGGCCCTGCGTGCCCGAGTTCTGGATCTGGCCGGGGCCGACGTAGCGCCCGATCCCGCCGCCGAGGCAGAGGTTGCCCTGGCTGCCGCCTGGGTTCGCGATGAAACCCTGGGTGCGGCTGGTCAGGAAGAACGCAAAGGAGCTGTTCGGCATCTGATCGCAGCGCAGCGTCATGTTGTTCGCCGCCACGGAGGCGCTGCCGCCCGCCGAGACCCGAGCGAAGGTGCCCGTCGAGTTCGCGTTCGCGTTGCAGTAGTTGGAGCCGATCGACGCCGAAGCCCACGTCCACGAAAGGACATCGTGGTTCTCGAGGACGGCCCCTGAAGACGCCGTGAAACCGACGTACGCAGCCGAGCCGTTGATGAGGTTGAGCCCGCCGACCGGCGCCAGCGTGTCGATGTGGGTGCCGCCGGAGACGAAGCTGTACGGCACGCTCAGGATCTGGTTGCCGTTGAGGAACACTGTCAACGTGCCGGGCACGTAGAGCACACGCATCGTGTGCGGCGTGCCGTTGTTGAGGTCGACGCCGAGCAACGCCGAGTTGGCGCGGCCGATCGAGAAGTTCTCGATGTGGTTGTTGTCGCCCGTGCCGCCGGTGTGGATCGAGACGTGGTTACCGTCGGGGTCGTTGATCGGTGCGGCGGCCGGCGAGCTGCCGTTGTTGAAGCAGTCCAGCTCGATCGCGATCGAGTTGTCGACCGACACACCCGCGGGCGCGGTCGCGAAGATGCCGTAGCCGCAAGCGCTCGCGTGGTTGCCGATCGCGCGGTTGCCCGTCGTGCCGATCGTGCTCGGGCTCTGGTCGTTGTGGATGACAAACGCCATGCCGTCGCCGCCGCCGGTGCTGGTGGCGCCCGACATGCGGAAGACGAAGGTGGTGTCGAAGCCGTCGACCACGTTGACCGGGGTGGCGTACCACGCCGCCCCGCGGTTCCCCCCGCCGCTGGGTGCCGCGTTGTCGTGGACACGCAGCTCGGCGCCGTTCTGGGCCGCGCGCTCGACGAGCTCGAGACCCGCGACCGACGTGAAGTCGTTGTAGGAGAAGGACTGGGCGAGCCCCGGAGCGTTGAGCCCGAGGACGCCGACGAGGGGGAGGAGGGCAGCGGTGCGCATGTGTGTGCTCGGACGAAGAGGTCGCCCAGGGTAGGCCCTTCCCAGGATACTTTCCCGGAAAGCGCGCTGGGGTAACGGAACCCCGCGCTCTCACCCTGAGTCACGCCGTCCCGGCCCGCCGCACACCGAGCACGCCGTAGATCGTGTCCCGGGCCTCGCGGAGCGCCGGGTGGTCGACGTCGCGGGGCCGCGGCGCGTCGACCTGGAGCACCGAGTGCACGGTCGCCGGCCGTCGGGTCATGACCGCGACTCGGTCGGCGAGCTCGAGCGCCTCCAGTACGTCGTGGGTGACGAGCACACACGTCTTGCCGGTCTCGCGCCAGATGCGCTCGATCTCGCGGCGCATCTCGATCCGAGTGAAGGCGTCGAGGGCCCCGAACGGCTCATCCAAGAAGATGACGTCCGGTTCGACCGCGAGCGCGCGCGCGAACTCGACGCGCTGCTTCATGCCGCCCGAGAGCTCGCTCGGAAACGCGCGCTCGAAGCCCTCGAGGCCGACGAGCCGGATGTAGCGCATGATGCGCTCGTGTTTCTGCTCGAACGGGAGCTTGGGCAGGCCGAAGCCCACATTGTCCCAGACGCTGTACCAGGGGAAGATCCCGGTCTCCTGGAAGACGAAGACGCGGCGCGGATCGGGTTGTTCGACGCTGCGCCCATCGATCGTGATCGTGCCCTCGCTGACCCGCTCGAAGCCAGCCATGCAATTCAGCAAGGTCGATTTCCCACAGCCAGAGGGCCCGACGATCGCCAAGAACTCGCCTTCGCGGACTTCGAGCTCGACGCCATCGAGGACCTGGACCGTGCCCTTCTTCGAGCGAAAGGTCTTGTGAACGCCTTGTATCCGGATCTTCGGCGTGAGCATGGATTCGTGTGTCATCGCGGAGCCATCCCTCGGCGCGTGAGCGCAGACGCTTCGAGCCTCGACATCGCGATATCGAGCGCGAGACCGACAAGTCCGATCACGACCATCGCTGCCGAGACGTAGTCCATGCGCAGGTTATTGCGCGAGTCGTTCACCTGGAAACCGAGCCCGCTCGTCACACCGAGCATCTCGGCGGCGACGATGACGACCCAGGCGATACCGAGCGCCAGCCGCAGCCCGGTCAGGATCTGTGGCAGCGCAGCGGGCAGAATGACCCGCCGAAACAAGTTGATACCCCTGACGCCGAAATTCTGTGCCGAGCGCAGGTACTTCGACTCGATCGAACGCACCGCAGAGGTCGTCGCTGTCACGATGGGGAAGACGCTCGCGAGGAAGATGAGGAAGATCGACGACGCGTCTGCGGCGTCACAGATGGTGCGCCCCCACACCGTCAAACGGACCCCGCCGAAGAGCACGACCGCAAAGGGGATCCAGGCGATCGGCGAAATCGGTCGCAGCATCTGGATGATGGGATTCGCGAACCACGACGCATTGCGGCTCCAACCCAGAATGACCCCCAGGGGTATTCCGACGCCCGCCGCGAGCACGAAGCCCCAAGCGACGCGAAACACGGACGCCACGACGTTCTTCCAGAGCACCCCCGCCGAAGCGAGCTCGAGCAGCCCGACCGCAGTCAGGCTCGGACCAGGAACGTCCGTGATCGAGTTGCCGTAGGTGGCGATCTGCCAGAGAGCGACGAAGACGAGCGCTCCGAGCAGCCCCAAGGACAGGCGCCTCGCTGCGACGCGATCGACGCCGCTCAACGCACACCCTCCGGCAGGCTCCGCAGGGGGAGCTTCCGACGCGCGCCGCGCTCGAAGCGATCGTCACAGTAATCCTCGAAGCCGAATGGGTCGGACTCGGTGACCGGCCGCTTCGAAAAGAAGCCGAGCCGCTCGGCGTACCGCTGAATCTCCAGGAAATCGTCGCGCTGCAGGTCGAGCTCGGTGTACTTCACGCGATCCGGTGGTTTGGAGAGGACGTACTTCAGCAATTCAGGCGGTTGACCGTAGAACAAACCGCCGATCTGAGCAGCCTGCATTCGCGGGCTGAGGCCGAAGCCCTCGGGGACGACGATCGACTTCGGCCGCTCGCCTGTCACAGGATTGCTCGGTAGGACTTCGCCTTCGACGTAGATGCCCGCCATGATCCCCTCTGCCGGACCCGCGTCGATCCACTCTCCAGAGGCTGTGATACCAGAGACGAGCTCCTGCACGAGCTCAGGCTTCTCGTCGATGAGCTCCTGAGTGACGACCAGCACACACGAAATGAAATTGGGCCAGATGTCCTTCGTGTAGTAGAGGATACGGCCGAACCCCTCCAACTCTGCGCGCGCTGCGTGCGGCTCGCCGACGATGTAAGCCTCGAACTGTCCCGCGCGGAGGCCTGCAGGCATCTCGGGCGGCGGGAAATCGATGAGTGTGACGTCGCTGTCGTTGAAGCCCGCGTCGTCCTTCAGGCGCTCGATCAGGATTCGCTGGTTCGAGAACCGGTGCGGGACGGCGATGCGAGCGCCGCGCAGGTCGTCGAAGCTCTGGTACGGGGAGTCCTTGCCGACGACCACGCACGTCCCGTCGCGGTGCCCGAGGTGCACGATCTTGACCGGCTTCGTGCCCTCACGCGCAACGACCATCGCGAGGGGTGCAAGGACGAATGCGGCGTGCAGGTTGCCCGCCTGGATGTCCTCGATCATCGACGGGAAGTTCGTGTAGCGCTTCGACTCGAAGAGCGTGCCGCTCGCGGAGTGTTCGGTCACCCAACTGGTGACCGGGCACGTCAGGTGTCATGTCACAGGCAGGTGCGCCACCGTCAGACGCGCGCGCGTCCGATCGGCGAGCCAGCCGTGGTTCAGCGCGCCGTGCAGGACCGTCAACAGGGTGAGCGCGAGACCGCCACCCAGGATCGAGAGCGTCGAGGCTTTCATGGAGGCCCGCCCGGAGCACCGGGGCGGATCCATAGCTTATCACAATCAGAGCATAGCGAGCGGCGCGGGTCGCGGAATCAGCCGATGCCGCCGGGCAACAGCGTGGTGCCAGCCGGCCCGCCGACTGCGACCAGTCGTCCGCGGTGCTCGGCGATACAGCCCGTCGGGACCGGGAAGTCCGGCGGCAGGGGCCAGCGTGGCGCCCGATCGACGCGCCCGGGCAGCGCTGCGCCGCGCCGCACCGCGCCCCATTCTGCGTCGCTGAGTACGACTGCGGGCAGCCACGGCAGAAGGTCGGCGCCGACCTGCTGCACCGGTGGTCCGGGCGCGGGGTCGCACCATGGCCCGATCGCGGTGCGCGTGAGCGCGCTCAAGTGAGCGCCGCAGCCGAGCGCGCGACCGAGGTCGCGCGCGAGGCTGCGCACGTAGTAGCCGCCGCGCACACTGACTTCGAGGGTGCTGGCCCTCGGGAGATCGTGGCGCACCCAGCGCGCCGAGTGGCAGTACACCTGCGACGGGGGCAGGACAACGACCTCGCCGCGGTGGGCGCGCTGGTACGCACGCTCACCGTCGACCCACTTGTTGCTGGTGGCTGGAGGGACCTGGGCGTGCCAGCCTACACAGCGAGCGAGCGCCCCTTCGAGCACCTCGGGCGGCGGAGCACCGCCGAGCTCTCCGACTGTGGCTCCGTGCAAGTCCCCCGTGTCCGTTTCGCGCCCCCACGCGAACTCTGCGGTGTAGCGCTTCGGCACTTCGTGCAGACGCTCGAACACACGGTTGGCCGCGCCGACGAGAAGGAGGACCAGCCCCGAAGCGAACGGGTCGAGGGCGCCTCCGTGGGAGACCTTCAACGGGTAGGGCCCCGAGAGGCGCTCGCGCAGCTCCGCGACGAGCGCGGCGCTCGTCGTGCCGATCGGCTTGTGGCACAGCCAGAGAGCAGAGGGCGGTCGCGGCATCGGCCTATCAGGATCCCACTGCGCGGTACGCGGCGCCAGCCCCGGCGGGATTCGAGTTTGCGCCCTCCACCGGCCGCCTGGGCGAGCGCATACAGTTCGCGCCATGTTCACCCGCAAACTCGGGGCGCTCCTGCGTGGCAAAGCGACCCCGTTCCAGATCATCACCGCCGCGACGCTCGGCGCCATGCTGGGCTTTGCGCCGGCCGTTCGACAGGCCCCTGGACTCTACGCGCTGCTGATCGCGGCGCTGCTGATCATCAACGCGAACATCGGCTTCGCGTTGTTGGTCGCTGGCGTCACGCGTCTGCTGTCCTACCTCGCAGCGCCGATCGCATTCGAGGTGGGTCGGTTCTTGCTCGACGGACCTGCGACGGGCGTTGCGCGGACCATCGTCAACGCGCCCGTGTTCGCGTGGTGCGGCCTCTCCTACTACGCGGTGACCGGTGGCCAAGTGCTCGGCTTCGTCGCGGGCCTAACGCTGGGTTTTGTCGTCGCTGCGGGGGTCCGCGGCTTCCAACGCAAGCTGCGCGCCGCGGAGGGCAACCCGTCGAAGCTCACTGCGATCGCCGAGAAGGGCTGGGGCAAAGCGCTCGTCTGGGTCTTCTTCGGCGGGCGCGCGAAGGGCAGTTGGGACGAGATCCTCGCGAAGCGGGTCGGGAATCCGATCCGCATCGTCGGTGTGCTCGCCGTCCTGGTCCTCGGTGGAGCGCTCTGGTTCGCGCAGCGCTACATCACGCGGACTTGGGCAGCGGAGGGCCTCTCCTCGCGGCTCGCGCTCGTCAACGGCGCCACCGCCGATGTCGGCCAAGTGACGCTGGACTTCCGCGCCGGTGAGTTCGGAGTGCAGCAGCTCGCGCTCGCCGATCCTGAGTCGCTCGAGCGCGACCTCTTCCGCGCGGACGCGCTCGCGGCGGACTTCGACCAGGTGGACATCCTGCGCCGGCGTGTGCACATGGCGAAGCTCGTGGTCTCGGGAGCGGCCAGCGGCGCTGCGCGCTCGACCCCCGGCGTGCGCATCACACCGCCAGCCGAAGCCGAACCGACGGAGCCCCCCGCCGAAGGTTGGTGGTCGCTCGACCAGGTCCTCGCGGAGGCCGACGTCTGGAAGGGGCGGCTGCAGCAGGTCAAACGTGTCCTCGAATCGATCTCGGGCGAGCCCACGGGATCGCAGCGCGAAGAGAGCGCACGTGACCGCGCGAGGCGCCAGGCGCGCGAAGGGGGCTGGTTCGAGGTCGAAGCCGATCACCTCATCGACGAAGCCCCGACCTTCCAGCTCTCCGAGCTCACGATCGAAGGTCTCGCGGCGGATTGGTTGCCTGACATGCCGCTCGATGTCCGCGGATTCAACCTGTCCACGCAGCCGAAGCTGCTCGACAAAGCGCCGCGCCTGACGGCGACCTCGCGCGATGGTGCGCTCGGCGTCGATCTGGACCTCGCGCCGGCATCACGCGCGGGCGGCGCAGGGCGTTTGGCGCTGCAATGGAAGGGCCTCGCAGTCGACAGCGTGCTCGGGCGTCTGAAGCTCGACCGCGCGGCGCCGATGAGCGGGGGCACCCTCGATCTCGCCATCGACGGAGCGTGGGCCGCTGGAGCGATCGGCGAGCTCGACCTGCCTCTGCAGGTGACGTTCCACGGCACGACCTTCCGTGTGCCGGGCGCTCAGCCGACGACAGTCGAGCGCTTCACGCTTCCGATCGGCCTCGCGGGCCCGATCGATGCGCTGCGCATCAAGTTCGACTCGGACGCGCTGACCCGCGCGCTGCGCGACGCCGGGAAAGCCGAGCTCGCGGGGCGCCTGCAGTCGGAGCTGACAGAGCGCCTCGACGGGGTCCTGCAAGGCCCTGCGGGCGACAAACTGAAGGAGCTCGGCGAGAAGACCGGCATCGAGCTCCCCGCCGACGTCGGCAAAGGCGTGCAAGAGGGCGCGAAAGGTGTGCTCAAGGGCATCCTGGGCGGAAAGAAGGACCCCAAATGAACGCGCCCGGCGT
>CAYOBN010000002.1:73433-157210 GCA_964402175.1 uncultured Planctomycetaceae bacterium
GTGCTCAAGGGCATCCTGGGCGGAAAGAAGGACCCCAAATGAACGCGCCCGGCGTGGCTCACGTCACTGGAAGCTGATCGCGCGGCCGTCCGTGAAGTTGGACGTCGCGACGCCACCGACGGCATCGCGGTACCACGCCTGGAAGTTCCAGGACTGCCCCGCCGCGATCGCGACGAGGCCCGACGGCGTGGGCGTCTGCGTCAGGTTCAGTACGAGGTCGAAGCTGCCCGTCGCACCCGAGTTCCGGATCTGACCGGGGCCGACGTAGCGGCCGATCGACCCACCGAGGCAGAGCACACCCTGGCTACCACCCGGCTGGTTGACGAGCCCCTGCGTGCGGCTCGCGAGGAAGAAGCCGAACGAGTTGTTCGGCAAGCTGCTGGCGACGAGGGTCACGTCGTTCTGCGCGACAGCGGTCGAACCCGTGGCGGTGAGGGACGCCGAGTTGCCGGTCGAGTTTGCGACGGCCGGACCGCAGTAGCTCGTTCCGATGCCGCCGGCGCTGCCGAGCACGTACGTGATCCCGCCGTGCAAGCCGCGCGAGGAGAACCACGAGCCCGAGGGCAGGAACGGCGTGCTGCGCGCGTCCCCGATCGTCAACGTGAGGTTGCTGTCGGCGAAGACCTGCACCGGGTTCGAACCCGTGCCGAAGTAGCGGGCGCCACCTTGGGTGTAGATCAGCGCGACGCCGACGGTCTGCCCTGCGGGCACGAGGATGTCCGGGATGTCGATCGGCAGGGACTCGCCGTTCTGCACCGCACCCTGGGTTGCGGTCGCGGTACCGAGCGAGGTCCAACCCGTCGGCGAGCTCCCCGGCCCGCTGGCGACCGGGCCGCCGAGCCCGCTGCCGACGAAGGTGAAGACCTCCACGTCGAACGTGACGCCGGGCGCCCGGTTCGAGGCCGTCGTGAGTTCGGTGACCGTCACGGTGTTGGCCCCTGCGGTCAGGTCGAAGAAGAGCCCGGGGGTGCCCGCGGTCAGACCGTTGTTGTTCGAGGTGTTCGCGACGATCGTGGTCTGCGCCTGTGCGATCGATGCGAGGGCCGCTGCGGCAGCGAAGGAGCGGAAGAGAAACGACGTGTGGGTGTGGGGTGTCGGAGCAGTGCTGCAGCGCCAAAACGGCGCCGCGTTCCTGCGTCACGCTACCTCACTTCGTCAGGCCCACAAGGTGCAAGTGCCCGAACTCCGCGTCGGCAACGCTCGACCGACGCCTGCGCCAGGGTGCAAACGCGATCGCGGAGCGAAGGTAGGCCTATTTGACCCGCGACAGCCCACCAAAGTCCATCCAAAGACACCACATCGGCCCCAATACCGAAACGAGCACGCCCTCGTGGCCGCCCCGCGCGACGAATTCCGGGGCGTAAGCGCCTAGCAGAAGCCCCGAACTTGGGCCTAACCTTGGGGGAGGTTCCGCCCGATGCGCCGTGTCCTCGTCCTCGCCCTACCGGATCTCGCGGTGGACCTCGCCCGGCGCCGGCGCCGGCGGGCCGAACGCCCGGCGGCGGGGGGCGCCGCGCCCCTGGACGTCGGGCCGCCCGAGGCAGCGGCGCGCCGAGGCGGGCGCTCGCCGCTGCGGGCCGCCTGGGCCCATCCGGGGAGTCCGCTGCTCCTGACCGAGGCGATCGGCGGGCGGGTCCTCGTCGCGCAGCGCTGCCCCTCGGCCGCGGGGCGTGGGGTGCGGGTCGGGCTCTCCGTCGACGAAGCGCGCGCGCTGCTCGCACCCGCGCAGCCTTGGGTGGAAGAGCACCGGCCCGACCGCGACCAACGGGCGCTCGCCGCCCTCGGCCAGTGGCTGCTGCGCTTCAGCCCGACGGTCGCCCTCGACCTCGGCGAGGGCGTCGGCGCGGCGCGGGGCCTGGCGCTCGACCTCGCCGGCATGGAGCGCCTCGCTGGCGACGAAGAGCGCGTCACGCGCCGCATCGTCGAGGCCCTCGCGCGCCTCGGCTTCCGCGCGCGCGCCGCGGTCGCAGACACGCTGGGCGCAGCGTGGGCGCTGGCTTGGTACGGGCCGCGCTCGCCCGTGATCGTGCAGAGCGGCGCTGAGGAAGAGGCCCTCGCGCCGCTGCCGCTCGAAGCGCTGCGCCTTGCACCGGCGACGGTCGATGGACTGCGCGAGCTGTCGGTCGAGCGAGTCGCTGACCTCGCTCGCCTCGAACGAGCGCGCGTCGCAGCGCGCTTCGGGGGCGACGTTCTCCTGCGCCTCGATCAAGCGCTCGGCCGTGCGTTCGAAGCGCTCACACCGCTGCGGCCGGAAGAGCCCCCCGAGGTCGAGCGAACGTTCGACGGACCTGCCCGTCAGCTCGAGGCGGTCACACTCACGATCGAAGCGTTGCTGCACGAGCTGTGTGCGACCCTCGCTCGGGCGGGCCTCGGTGTGCATGAGCTCGCGCTCGAAGTGGCCACCTCGGACCGTCCACCGGGCACACCGCCCGAGCGCTTGACCGTCGCGCTCGGGCGCGCGAGCGCCAACCCACGGCACCTATGGACGGTCGCCCGCCCGCGCGCCGAGCGGATTCACCTCGGTTACGGCGTCGAGCGAATCCGTATCGTCGCGCGCCGCACCGCGCGCTTACCGCTCACACAGACCACGGCGTTCGACGACGACCTCATCGAAGCCGGCTTCGCTCAGCGTGGCGCTGCGCGCGCGAGCTCGAGCGCGCTCACACCCATCACCGATGCCGCGCTCGGAGAGCTCGTCGACGTCCTCGTCGGCCGCTTCGGCGGAGACGCCATTCGTGTGCAACAGGCGCAGGAGTCCCACGTTCCGGAGCGCGCGTACCGCGCGCGCCCGCTCCTGCAATCCGACGACCCCCGCACACGTCTCCGCCGCGGCGCAGCGCGCGCCACGTGTGCACCGCGCCCATCGCTGCTCCTACCGCGGCCCGAGCCAGCACACGGCGTGACCACCGAGCCCGCCATCGGCGCCATCCTGCGTTGGCGAGGTCTACCTCTGGAGCTCGTCGATGTCCTCGGGCCCGAACGCATCGCACGCCCATGGTGGGAGGCCGGCCCAGGCGAAGACCCCGACATCACCCGCGACTACTACCGCGTCCGCACCCGCTGCGGCCGCCGCCTGTGGCTCTTCGTGCGCGACGGCGCTGCGTTTATTCACGGTGAATGGGCGTAGAAGACAACATCAGAGCTTGCTATCGAGGTCGGCCGAATGCGGCCCGATTCCAGTCTCCACGGCGGGCCACAGGTTGACCGCACATTGACGTCCACATGACACGGGAGAGGGAACCTGCGCAAAGTCCCAAGGATCCCTCCACCATGTCGAAACGTGCGCTCAGCTCCTTCCTTGTCGTCGCTCTCACCGCAGCGGCGCAGGCTCAGACCAACCAACTCCCGAGCGGTGTCGCTGCAGGCGACGTGACCGCGAGCACCGCAGTCCTCTGGGCACGTCCCAGTGTTGCGGGACCGATGCTCACTGCAGTCGCGCCAGACCGCCGACTGCAGCTCGGCGTGCAGTGGTTCCTGAGCGGCGCCACGGAACCGCTCACCCCGGTCAAGCACGAGGTCGCAGGCCTACTCCCTGGAACCACCTACTACCACATCTCGATCGACCTCGGCTTCAACATCTCCGGCGGTCTCTTCCGCACCGCCAATGCAGCGGGGACTCGCAGCGGTCTCGCCTTCGGCGTCACCGGCGATTCCCGTGGCGACAACATGCCCTTCTTCTCGCTGCGCAACCTGCCGCGTCGGAACCTCGCGTTCCTGGCGCTGCTCGGTGACACCGTGTACGCGGACGTCGAATCCCCCGCACTTCCGGGCCTGCAGCAAGCGACAACCCTCGAAGAGTTCCGGATCAAACACGCCGAGGTCAACACGTCAGCGAGCGGCCTGAACGCCCTCGGAGACGCGCGTCGCTCCACGGCGCTCTTCGCAGTGATCGACGATCACGAGGTCACGAACGACTTCTCGGGTGGCGCCTCGCCCTCGACGGATCCTCGCTTCGATCAAGGCCCTGCGTTCATCAACGAGACCCAGCTGTACAGCCGAGGGCTCCAGGCCTTCCAGGAGTACCACCCGATCGCCGACGAGTACTACGGCGACACTGGTGATGCACGTACGGCGTTCAAGCGCAAGCTGTACCGCGCCCGCCGCTTCGGTGACGATGCTGCGATCTTCCTCCTCGATGCCCGCTCCTTCCGCGATGAAGGACTGGTGCCGGCGAACATCAACGATCCGCAGGATGTGCTGCGCTTCTTGATCGAGTCGTTCGACCCGAGTCGGACGATGCTCTCCCAGGTCCAACTCCAGGAGCTGACGTCGGACCTTCTGGCAGCGCAAGTCGCCGGTGTGACGTGGAAGTTCGTGATGGTCCCAGAGCCGATCCAACAGCTCGGTCCGCTGGCGGCGTCCGACCGCTTCGAGGGCTACGCGGCTGAGCGCGCGGCGCTGCTCGAGTTCATCCGCCTGAATGGCATCACGAACGTAGTGTTCGTCGCGGCGGACATCCACGGCACCGTGGTCAATGAAGTCCGTTCGCAGGTCGCGCCGGGCGCGCCGAGCTTCCCCATCGGTGCCTTCGAGATCACGACCGGCGCCATCGCGTACGACGCGCCGTTCGGTCCCACGGTCGTCGGCATCGCTGCCGGGCTTGGCCTCATCGATGCCAACCAGTTCGCGGTGTACCAGTCTCTTCCGCTCGAGGCAAAAGAGGTCTTCCTGCGTACTCTTCTGGACAGCCAACTGGCCCTCTTCGGCCTCGATCCGATCGGCCTCACTGCAGGCGATGTGCAAGCGACGCTCCTCTCGGGGCAGTGGAGCGCGACCCACACGTACGGCTGGACCGAGTTCCAGATCGACGGGCCAACGCAGGTCCTGACCGTGACGACCTACGGAGTGGATCCCGCCGACCCGTCCAGCGCGCCGACCGTCAGACAGTCGTTCCAGGTCGTTCCTCGCTGAGCTTACCGGGCGAGCGCCGAGCCAACTGCGCTCGGTTCGCTGGTTGAGCATCGAAGCGCGCGTTCGCACGCAACGCCGGATCGGCCGATCGTCGGGATCCGTGTCGTGACTCTGCGAGCGCGCGCCAGGGGACCGCTGTGCTCGTCGCTGCCCGTGGCGCGCGCTCCGACGTCCTACCACCGCACCGTACCTCCAGCCAGTGCAGTCACATCGCAAAGAGCAGCAAGAAGACCTCCAGCGGTGTGCATGTGCTGGCCATGCCAGAGCCAAACTCATGTTCCAGAACCACACCTTCACGACGAGCGCGCTGACGCTCGTTCTCACGAGCGCCGCGATCGCCCAGACACCGCCTGTCCGCATCGCGACCTTCAACTGCTTCCTCAATCGCGCCTCTGAAGGCGCGTTGATCGCCGACCTCAGCGTCGCAGGTAACCCTCAGATCGCGGCGGTAGCCGAGGTCCTGCAGCGCACACGACCCGATGTCGTCCTCCTGAACGAATTCGACTACGACTCCGCAGCGGCAGCGGTCGCACTCCTGCGACAGAACTACCTGCAGGTCTCGCAGAACGGTGCGACGCCCATCGATTACGCGTATAGCTTCCTCGCACCGTCGAACACCGGCTTACCCAGCGGCTTCGACCTGGACAACAATGGTGCGGTCGGAACCACGGTCGGCACCGCCGCTTACGCCAACGACAGCTTCGGGTTCGGCTTCTTCCCCGGGCAGTTCGGGATGGTGCTCCTCTCTCGCTACCCGATCGACATCACCAACGTTCGCACCTTCCAGAACTTCTTGTGGGCCGACATGCCCGGCGCCCTACTTCCGGATGATCCGTCCACTCCGGAGCCGGCAGACTGGTTCAGCGCGTCAGAGCTGCAGGTCGTCCGCCTCTCTTCGAAGAGCCACTGGGACGTGCCGATTCAAGTCGGGGGACGGCTGATCCATCTCCTCTGCGCCCACCCCACCCCTCCCGTTTTCGACGGCCCGGAGGACCGCAATGGTCGCCGCAACCACGACGAGATCCGCTTCTGGGCGGATTACATCACGCCGGGCGCCGGTTCCTACATCCGAGATGATGCCGGTGTACAAGGCGGTCTGCCGGTCGGTGCTCGCTTCGTCGTCCTCGGTGACTACAACGCGGACCCGGTCGACGGCGATGGAGTCCCCGGCGCGATCCAGCAGCTCTTGCTGAACCCGCGCGTCAGGGACACGTTCCCCGCCAGCCGTGGCGGTTTCGAGGCGTCCATCTTCGAGGGCGGTGCAAACCTGCACCACGAGGGCAATCCTGCCCTCGACACCGGCAACTTCACGGATGTCGCCGCGACCTTCGCGCCTTCGGGCAACCTGCGGGTCGACTACGCCCTGCCGTCACGCAACCTCGTCTTCGAAGGTGCCGGAGTCTTCTGGCCTGGCGCTTTGGATCCCGGCTTCTCGACTGTTGGCCTGGGAGACCCGACCAATGGCAACGCTGTCGTCAGCTCGGATCACCGGTTGGTCTACGTCGATGTTCGCCTTACCGGTCTCAACACGGGCGCGCAGCCCCTTGACCTGAACCATGTCGCCGTGGACTACCTCGGTGAGGCCACACTGCCGTCCGGGACACAGTTCGATGGGACTCTCCTCGGCGGGCTCTCGGGGGTCACGTACGATCCCTCCACGGAGCAGTACCTTGCGATCTGCGACGATCGCAGCCAGTTCGATGCGGCTCGCTACTACAGCCTGACCATCGATCTCGCAGACGGGCTACTGAGCCCGGGCGATGTGCAGCTTCGGCAAGTCGTGACACTTCGCGACCAATCGGGCGCTCCGTACCTGGCGACGACCGTGGACCCCGAGGGGATCGTACTCACGCGTGATGGCCGACTGTTCATCTCGTCCGAAGGCGACGCGGTGCAGGCGTTCGATCCTTTTGTCGACCGCTTCGCCGTCATCGGCCAAGCGCTCAGCGCCAACCCCATTCCGTTCAAGTTCACGACGGGCTTCCCGGGCTTCGGTATACGCAACAACCTTGCCTTCGAGAGCTTGACGCTGACCCCCAGCGAATCCACGCTCTTCACCGCGACGGAGAACGCCCTCGCGCAGGATGGCAACGCGGCATTGCTGCGCCACGGCACGCCGTGCCGGATCCTCAGCTTCAGCGCGCAGGATGGAATGCCAGGCGCTGAGTACATTTACTGGACGGCCCAGATCGCCACCCCGCCCGCTCCGCTGGGCGCATTCGCCACCAACGGTCTCGTCGAGCTACTGGCCGCGAACGAGCGTCAGCTCTTCGCGCTCGAGCGCTCGTTCTCGGTCGGGGTCGGCAACTCGATCAAGCTCTACGCGATCGACATCGAAGGCGCCGACGATGTCAGCGGTGTGGACGTCCTCGAGGGCCTGCTGCGTTCGTTCCGACCGGTCACGAAGCGGCTGGTCCTCGACCTGGATAGCCTGAACATCACCCTTGACAACATCGAAGGTATGACGTTCGGACCTCGCTTGGCCGATGGCCGCAGAACCCTCGTGCTCGTGAGCGACGACAACTTCAGCGCCACGCAGGTCACGCAGTTCCTTGCGTTCGCGATCAACGAGCTCTGAGCCGCCGGCGCACGTGCCTCGATGTTCTGCCGCGTGCCCCTGAACGACTGCGCTGCTTTGGAAGCTCCTCCCTCGCGATCCTCTGTGAGGGGATCGAGCTTCGGACCGCGCGGACGCACAGGGGCACGTTCGCATACGTGGGCTACGCTGAGCGCCCACGCTCGGACCAAGCGACGCTGCTGCAGGTCTGCAGGGGTCCGCGTTGCGAGGCAGATCGCCGACCTCGTGCCAGGCCTCGTCAACCGCGAGCTGGTGCGAGGAAGGTCGTGATCTGCACATCGTCGAGATGAGAGCGCCACGGATCACTGCGATGGGCGCCGTTCTCGAGGGGTGAGAGACCGGAAACACGGAGCGCGAGGTCCGATGACGAGGGGCGCGGGCCTGCCCCGACAAGCCTGCTCCGCCGGTCAGCGTCCAAATCCGAGAGCGCGTGGATCGCCGCGCGTCGATCTCCGAGTTCGGCGTTTGGACCGCGTACGCCGGATTCGATCGAGCGCTCGCCAGGGTCTGGGGGCCTGAGTTGACGTAAGAGGGTGTATCTGCGTTCGGTGCAGGGAATGTGGGTCTGCGGTCTATCGCTCACCCCGTTACGCGCGTGTGACCAAGTCGGGAGCGCTTCGGGCGTACGTTCCTGTAGCAGAACGCAACCCGAGGAGCTCCCATGCACCGACTACTATCGACCCTCTCCCTTCTTCTCTCTGCCGTCCCCGCCGTGTCCCAGAGTGTGGCCACGTCCCAGGGCGCCTGGTGTGCGAACGTCGTCCTCCCTCAGGCCCGGGTGTTCCATCTCCATCCCGGCGCACCTGCGCTCCACGTCACAGGGGTCCGCGCTGACATCCTCATCGTCGACGGCGTCGCGACGACGACGCTCGACGTGTCGCTGGTGAACCAGGGCGACCGCGATGCGGAGGGCGAGCTGCTCCTGCCCGTCCCCGACGGCGCTGTCGTCAGCGGGTTCGACTTCGAGGGCAAAGGCGCGACCTCGAGCGCGCGACTGCTGCCCCGTGACGAAGCGCGTGCGGCGTACGACAACATCGTCGCGGAGCTGCGCGATCCGGCGCTGCTGGAGTTCCATGGCGCTGCGCTCATTCGCTCTAGCGTCTTCCCGGTCCCCAAAGGCGGCACCCAGACGGTGCGTGTGCGCTACGAGCACATCCTGCCCGAGAGCGGCGGAAGGCTCGACTACGAGCTGCCGCGCAGCGAGAGCCTGGCGCTCGCTGTGCCGTGGGAGGTCACGCTGGAGGTGCGCTCGCAGAGGCCCATCGCCGACGTCTACTCACCCACCCACGATCTTCCGCGTGTCTCAGGTCACGCGAACCGCGTGAAGCTCGCGGCGCGTACGGGCGGCTCGCTGCAAGCGGGCTCACTGCGTGTCGCGGTCCTCTTGGCCAGCGGTCCCCTTTCCACCACCCTCTTCACCAGCGCGGATCCCGACGGACCAGGCGGCTGGTTCCTTCTGCTGGCGGGGCTCGGCGAGGTCCCGCCTGAAGCGAGTCTGCCGCCGCGCGAAGTGACCCTCGTGCTCGACCGCTCGGGCAGCATGGCGGGTGAGAAGTTCGAACAAGCTCGCGCCGCAGCGCTGCAAATCCTGGAGGGCCTGGCGTTCGGCGAGGCCGTTCAGATCATCGACTACAGCAAATCGGTCGAGCGCTTCGCCCCGGGTCCGGTCGTGAAGACCAAGGAGAACCTGCCCGCGCTGCGCGCCTACCTCGAACAGCTCTCCATCGGCGGTGGCACCAACCTGGACGGCGCGCTCGCAGCCGCCCTGCACCAACCGACGCTGACCGGGATGCTCCCCGTAGTGCTCTTCCTCACCGATGGACTGCCGACGGAGGGCGAGACGCGGGAGTCCGAGATTCGGAGCCGTATCGAGCGTGAAAACGTGCACCAGAGGCGCGTCTTCACCTTCGGTGTCGGTCACGACGTCAACGCTCCCTTGCTGGACGCTGTCGCGGTTCAGAGCCGCGCGCGCGCGACCTACGTCCAGCCGGGGGTCGATGTCGAGCGAGCCGTCGCGGACGTATTCGAGGACCTGGCTGGTCCGGTGGTCACAGACCTCTCGGTGCGTGTCACCGATTGCGAGGGCGTGGAGAACAGCCGCCTGGTACGCAACCTGCATCCCCAACTCTTGCCCGACCTCTTCCGTGGAGATCGCCTCGTCCTCGTCGGTCGTTACCTGGAGGCAGTCCCGATGCGCTTCGAGGTGCAGGGCACACGGGGCGCCGCTCCGGCGACGTGGACCCTGCAACACGACTTTGCGCAAGCGGCCGTCAACAACCGTTTCGTACCGCGCCTCTGGGCGATGCGGCGCATCGCACAACTGGAGGACGAACTCCGTCGCGCTGGAGCAGACGCGACTGCGCTCGCGACCCTGAAAGACGATGCACGCTTCGGCGAGCTCGTACGAGAGATGCTCGACCTCGCGGCACGCTTCGGAGTCTTGACCGATTCGACCGCTTTCCTGGCGCTGGAAGGTACGGAGCTCGGTCAAGGCCAAGCGCTCGTCGCAGACGCCGCATCACGGGGCCTCTACAACGCGACCTGCCGTACCGGAGTCGAAGGCATCGCAGCGCAGCAGAACGTCGCCCTGAACCGCGAGCAGACCTGGGTGAACTCGTGCAATACCCTCTATCAGGCGGACGGCTCGGTCGCGGCCAACAACACGGTGCAGACGATCCAAGGGCGGACCTTCTTCCGGCGCGGCACACGCTGGATCGATGGACGGGCGGCGCTCGCAGCGACCCTGCCGGACCCCGACCGCGAGGTCACGTTCGGGTCCGAGGCTTACAGGGCCTTGGTGAGCGCCTTGACGCAGGAGGGCTGTGTCGGGCAGTTGGCGCTCGATGGAGACATCTTGCTGATGCACGGTTCCGAGACGGTGCTCATCAAAGCGCCTGCGAAGGAGTAGCCTTAGGGCGATGGCAGCGACGCGGACGATCTGTGTGGTCGAAGACGACCCCGCGATTCGGCGGGGTCTCGTGGACAGCCTCGAGTTCGCAGGCTTCCGCGTCCTTGCCTGTCCCGACGGGCCGAGCGCTCGCCGCACGCTGGCGATCGCCGAAGTCGATCTCGTCCTACTCGATGTTGTCCTACCTGGGCTGGATGGACTCGACTTCCTGCCCGAGCTGCGCGCTGCGCGCCCGAGCCTGCCGGTCATCCTCGTCACGGCCCGGGGCGCCGAAGAAGACCGCGTCCGTGGCCTGCGGACCGGGGCCGACGACTACGTCGTCAAGCCTTTCAGCTCGACGGAGCTGCTCGCACGGGTGGAAGCCGTATTACGGCGCAGCGCAGAACGGCCGAGCGACGTACGCGAGCTCACGTTCCCTGGTGGTCGCGTGCGCTTCGAGCGCCGCGAGGTCGCGCTGGAGGGGGAAGCCGCGCGGCTGCTGACCGAACGCGAGGCCGGTGTCCTGTTGCACCTCGCTCGCAACCACGGACGAGCCGTTGAACGCGATGAACTCCTGCGCGCGGTGTGGAGCCTCGATCCACGCGGGCTGGATACCCGCACTGTAGACATGGCTATCGCGCGACTGCGCGAGAAGCTGGGCCCGCTCGGCTCCGACCTGGTGCGCACGGTGCGCGGCAAGGGTTACTCCCTCGGCGACATGCTGGAGCTCGTGCGTTGAAGCGTCATCACCGGCCGCTCTTGCGCCTCTATATCCTCGGCGCAGCCCTCGCGGTGGCGATGTGTGCTGCGCTGACTGGCCTCGTCCTGCGCCAGCAAGCAGCGCATGATCGCGCTGTTGCGGAGGCGCTCCATCACGAGGATGTGCGCACCGCCCTCTGGCGAATGGAGACACGGGTCGCCGGGATGCTGGCGTTGACGACAGCGCGGCTCGGCGCGATCGAGAGCGAGAACGAGGCGACATGGAACTCGCTGGGCTTGCTGTACAACGGCGTCACTCCGACAGAGGCGCCCCCGCCAGCGCTGCGCGAAGAGCTCATCGCAGCGGCCGATAAGGCCTACTTCCTCGCTTGCAACGTGCCCCCTGGAGCTGAGGCGAGCGATGCGCCGCAGGGACCCGTAGCGCCCTCGCGCAACTGGGTCACCAATCAACAGGACCTGGTCAATCGGGGCCTCGAGCGCAGCGCCGAGGAGTACGAGCGTCGCTCGCTGCTCAATGTGGCGCAGCAACAGTCGGTCACGAGTGTGGCAACAGAAGAGGGCGTGGGCTTCTGCGTCGGCCCCCTCGCGCCGCGCTGGGATCGCACCCAGAGCGAGCTGCGGCTGCAACTCGCACGCCGGATCGAAGGACCAGACGGCATCGCACACGAGAGCTACCGCTTGGATTGGGCCGAGCTCTCGCGCCTCTTGCTGGACGAGATCCGCGATCTCTTTCCCGACGCGGCCCTCGTTCCGCTCGAAGCAGAAGGTGCAGAGCACACCGGTGAGGCCCGCGCGCTGCGACTTGCAGCGTTGCCGGTTCGTCTGGTCGTACCGGCCCCACGTCCAGCCGAAGGCCTGCCCGAGACACACGTCTGGACGCTTGGAGGAGCCTGGCTGGCGCTCGCGTTTGCGCTCCTTGTCGGCGGCCTCGCACTGCGCGCGAGCTACGCCTACGGAGACAAACACCGTCGGTTCACCCACGCCGTGACGCACGAGCTGCGCACACCGCTGACGACCTTTCGCATGTACAGCGAGATGCTGGCGCGCGGTATGGTGCCGGAGTCCTCTCGTGCGGATTATCTGGCGACGCTCGAATCGGAGTCCGCGCGGCTCGCGCGGCTCGTCGACAACGTGCTGCGCTACGCGCGCCTGGAAGAAGGGCGCTCCCGAGCTCCTCGTGTCCCGACCGACGCAAGCTCCTTGATCCTGCGGTGCACACCCGAGCTTGCGCGGACGTGTGCCGCGGCAGGAGCGAAGTTGGAGCTGCGCGATGAGCTCGACGCCGAGGTGGCGCTCGCGACCGATTCCGAGGCCGTGCTGCAGATTCTGTCGAACCTGGTGGAGAACGCCTGCAAGTACGGACGTCCGAGCGCTGAATCGGAGACGTTCACGATCGTGCTTCACGCGACCCGTACCGCGGAGTCCTTGTACCTCGACGTCTGCGACTCCGGCGTCGGAGTGCCCGCGTCCGTGCAACGCACGATCTTCGAGCCCTTCGAGCGCGGCGGCCGCGATCCCGCGGACCCCGCGCCCGGAGTCGGGCTCGGGCTCGCGCTCTCGCGCGCTCTGGCCGCGGAGCTCGGCGGGCGACTGAGCCTGGTCCCAGCGACCGTCGGCGCGCGCTTCCGCCTGGCGCTGCCGCTCAGCTCGGCCTGACCTCAGTCCGCCTTCTCAGGCTCCAGCGCCTTCCAGATCGCGTCTGCGATGGGGCCCAGCGTGGCCCACTCGCTGTTCGACATCAACACAACCGCGCGACGCTCGTCAGGGCGCAGTTGCATGAGCGTCCTGGTCTTCTCCTGCGAACCCGAGTGCGCCACGAGCCGTACACCGTCGGTGCTGGACACGGAGAAACCCAGTCCGTAGCCGGTTCGCTTGCCGTCCCGGGTCGCCGCGTTCGTCCACATCTGCTCGCGGAGCTCACGCGACAGCAACGTGTCATCCAACAGCGCGGCCGCAAAGCGCGCCAAGTCGCCGACGTTCGAGATGAAGCCGCCTCCGGCGAGCTTCCAACTGACGTCGGTATTGGTCGAAGGGATGACCCGCTCACCTAGGCGCCGGTAGCCGACGACGCGACGGGGCAGGTCGATCCACTGATAATCCGGCTGGAAGGTGGTCAGGCCCGCAGGGACCGCGATCCGCTCGCGGACCTGGCTCCAGTACGGCGCACCTCCCGCGCGCTCGACGACCGCACCAGCGAGCATATAGCCGTGAGTCGTGTAGGCGTACAGCGTGCCAGGTTCCGCGACGAGCGGCGACTCCTTGAAGCGATCGAGCGCGACGACGACGTCTTCGAACGGATTCGCGCGCGGATACGTGCGCTCCGTGACGATCACCTTGCCGTTGGTGTAGTGCACGATCCCACCCTGATGACACAGGAGCTGCCGCATCGTGATGGGCCAGGGCTTCGCAGGGAACTCGGGTACGAGCGCGCACACGTCTCGGTCCAGATCGAGGCGCTCCGCAGCGACGAGCTGCATGGCAGCGATGGCCGTCACCGGCTTCGAGATCGAGGCCCAGCGGAAGAGCGTCGCGTCATCGACCTCGACGTCGCGCTCCCGATCTTCGTGCCCGCGGAAGTGCACGCCGACGACACGGCCATCGGCGACGATGCCCACCGCGAGTCCAACGAGTTGCTGCTCTTCGAACGCCTGGGTCACCGCCGTCGACAGCCGGTCGGGGATCACCGGCGCGGCGGCGCTCTCTTGGGCGAACGACGTCTGGACCGCGAACCAGGCGGCCAGTGTCAAGTGACAGAAAGCGAGGGCTGCCGTGCGCATGTACGCAGGTTCGCATCGCCGCCCGCTTCGAGCAAGTCGCGTCGCGGCTCCGACACGGAAACAGCCCGCGATCGTCGAAGCGACGACCCTTGGCGTGAGCTCCCTGCGTCGAGCGCAAGCTCGGGCGCACGTCCGAACGGGGCGCCCAAAGGGAACGCCGCGACCCCATCCCTATTCCCCGGGCCGCGGCGCTCCACAGATCAAGCGCACGCAGTAGAGCCCGAAGCTGTGAACCGAGCGCGAAGCGTCGCTCGACTTCTTACGAAGACCGAGGCGGGGGTACCCGCGGCGATGGAGCGCGAACCGAACGGCAGACCCCTAGAGCGCGTACTCGTAGCTCTGGGTGGAGTCCCCCTCGAGGACACTCGCACCCGCCAGCACGAGCGCGGCAGCCAAGAGAAAGGGCACCAGCACCCAAGGCCAGAGCTTGCGCTGTTCTTTGCGTGAACTCATCGCCCCCCCCATGACTCGATCGCAGTGGCGATGGCCGCCGCGAGGCGTAGATTGGCCGCTCGATTGAGGTGACAGCAATCGTCGACGTAGAGGTCCTCGGCGACTCCTTCGAAGACGCGGGACAGGTCGTGGAACCGCAACCCCTCGCTCACGAGGTCGACGCCGGCCGCGCGCAGTCGGGTATACCCCTCGGGAACGTGTTTGCCGTACCGGTGGTCCTCTTTGAACGCGTTCGCCAGCTCGTGCGGGCTGAGCGTCTTCGAGCCAGGGTCGTACTGGTTGGGCTGCAAGAAATGGAACGAACGCGCGCCATTGGCGGTCGCGTTGCGGTGCATCTGCAGCAGCGCGCCGCGCCAGATCGCGACCTGGAAGTCGAGCCGCTCGCTCTCGGAGGACCCGGCGAGGACGGGCCCCTGCGTCGCGAATTCGAGGTCTTCGAAGCGGTGCAGCCCGCGCAGGCGCGCTTCGACCCCCTCGACCGCCTTCCGTGACGCTTGATCCCGCAGCAGCCATACCAATTGAGCTGCGCCCGATCGGGAGAGCGGCGACGCGAGGAACTCGCGCACGAGGTCTGCGCGGCGCGCGACCAAGTACATCCGCTCACCGAGCAGCGGCGCGGCGACTGCGGGGCCGATCCGCTGCAGCCAGTAGCGTGGGTAAACGGGCGAGATCCCGTACGGCTCGTTCTCGCTCTCGTGCATCGCGACTTCGTTGAAGCCGTCGAGCGAGACGAGGAGATCGAAGCGCGCGCCGAGCGCCAGGAGGTAGGCGTACCAGAGCGTCTGCTGCGGCTGTTTCATCCCGACGGCCGCGAGCGCCACGATTTGTGGCCGCCGCCCCTGGAACTGGGGCTGCGCCGCGAGCAACTCGGCGAGTCGAGCGCCGCCTCCGTTCAGAGCGAACTGGTACGCAACGGAGCCTCCCGCGACCCCGACGACCAGGTCCGCGGGGTCCTTGGAGAACAGCGGAGACGTGGGTGCGTGGGCTTCACGCTGGGCAGCGAGAGTCACGGGCCCCTCTGGACGCACGTGCGCGATCGCTGGCAGATACCCGACAAACGGGTGGAGGCGCTCACCGATCGTGTGGGTCTCCGTCAGCGCGTTGACCTGCTCGATGATCGGCGTGCCCGTGACGGTCAAGACGTTCGGCGCGATCGTATCGGTGACGGAGCGACCGACGTCCAACGCGATGACGAGTCGAGCGCCGAGCTCGAGGGTGGTCACGAAGACCAGAACGGCGAGGGCGATGCGTGTCCAGAGGGCCATGGTGGCGCTCCGAAGGTTAACCGACCTGCGAGCGAGCGGCGCAGCGGATACCCTCAGCGAACACTATGTCGACCACGACGGACAGAACAGCCCTGCTCTCGGCTTTGGAGCAGGAAGCGCGCCGACTCGAAGAGACCCCGGAGCTGCGCCGTGCCTGGATGGACCGCTTCGTCGGTTTGGCACACTCCGTGCTGGACGGACTGCCTCAGCGCAAGGCATGGACGTCGGAGGGCGGCGCTCGGGCCGCGTTGCTGGACCTCGATGTCCCAGAATGTCCCGCGGAGGTCGCATCGGTGCTCGCGCTCGTGCGGGACGAGGTCGATGGACCTGGCCTCCAACCCGCGTCGGGCGGCCACCTGGGTTACATCCCTGGCGGAGGGATCTTCCCAGGCGCGCTCGGGGACCTCTTGGCCGCCGTGACCAATCGGTACGCGGGAGTGCGCTACGCAGGGCCAGGCGCCGTCGCCGTCGAGAACCTCGTCCTCCGCTGGCTGCGCCGCGAGCTCGGCCTGCCGGAGGGCGCGCACGGCACCCTCACCTCGGGCGGCTCGATCGCGACCCTCGTCGCGTTCTGTGCGGCGCGTGACGCACGTCAGTTACGGGCGCGGGATTACGAGCGCGCTGTCGTCTACGTGACGCGCCAAGCGCACCATTGCATCAAGAAGGCGCTGGTCATCGCTGGGCTGGGCGACACCGTACAGCGTGTGATCCCGGTCGATCATCGCTTCCGCATGCAGCCGGCGGCGCTGCGCAGTCAGATCGATGCCGATCGCTGCGCAGGGCTGTCGCCCTTCCTGCTCGTTGCAACCGCGGGCACCACGGACACCGGTGCGATCGATCCGCTGCTGGAGCTCGGGCACATCGCTCAGGCAGAAGGCCTCTGGTATCACGTCGACGGTGCGTACGGCGGCGCGTTCAAGCTCGTACCAGTGCTGCGGCCACGTCTGGCAGGACTTGAATTGGCGGACTCGGTGGTGGTCGATCCGCACAAAGGGCTCTTCCTGCCCTACGGAACGGGCGCAGTGCTCGTGCGCGACCCGCGCCATCTCGCCCCGAGCAACAATCACCGAGGCGCCTACCTCCAGGACGTCACCGACCTGGAGGACGAACCTTCGCCGGCGGACCTCTCGCCGGAGCTGACGCGCCACTTCCGCGGACTGCGGATGTGGCTCCCGCTCGTGCTGCACGGGGCCGCACGCTTCCGCGCGGCACTGCACGAGAAGCACCTCCTGGCGTGTCACTTCCACGCGGAGGTGCGCTCGCTCGGTTTCGAGGTCGGCCCCGAGCCGGAGCTCTCGGTGGCCCTCTTCCGCTGGGTCCCCCGCGACGGCACGGACGCCGACGCCTGCAACCGGCGCATCCTGGCGGAAGTGCTCGCCGACGGGCGTATCTTCCTGTCGTCGACCACGGTGGACGGCGTTTTCTGGCTGAGGGTAGCGATCCTCTGCTTCCGGACCCACCGTGAGCACGTCGACCACCTGCTCGGGGTCCTGCAGCGGGCGACCGCCGCGCGGTGAGGGCGCGCGCAGCGGAATCAGGCGTGGATCGGGGCTAAGATCTGGGTGACCCCTTTGGAGCACCCATGCTGACCCGAATCCTCCTCGCCGCCGCCACCCTTTCCTTCGTCGCCTGCGCGAGCACGTCCTCGAACGAGGCGGTGCGGCCCTACCCGTTCGACACGTGTGTCGTCATGGACCACGCGAAGCTCGGATCGATGGGCGACCCGATCACACGCGTCGTCGACGGCCAGGAGATCAAGTTCTGCTGCGCGCCGTGTGTCGAGGAGTTCGAGAAGGACCCCGAGACCTACCTTGCGCGGCTGAAGCGCTGAGCGCTCAGACCGTCGCGCGGCGCTCCCGTCGGAGCCCCGCGCGCGCCCCCGGGCTCAGCACGAGCGCGCGCGCCGCATCATCGCAGGCGCCCGTGCGCTCGAAGTTCTCGCGCCCCTGCCGCAGCGTGATGTGATTCGGTCCGGAGACCTGGTCCAACCGATCGAGGTCCTGACCGTCGTCCTCCCAATAACACACGGGGCAGATCTCGAAGCTGGCGCGGTCGTGCAGCGTGTAGAAGTCGCAGCACGGGCACTGGTAGCGGCCGCCGTGCATCGTCAGCTCCGGTAATCGGCGTTGATGCGGACGTAGTCCGCCGAGTAGTCGCACGTCCAGCACTCAGCGGCGGCACTGCCCGCCGCGAGGTCGAGCTCGATGATGACCTCGTGCTCCTTCAGCATGTGCTCGTGCGCAGCGTTCTCGTTCTCCGGGCAGGGCACACCCTTGCGATAGACCTCGGCGCCGCCGATCGCGAGCGAAGAGCGCTGTGGATCGAAGGCCACGCCCGAACGCGCCGCGGCGGCCACGATGCGGCCCCAGTTCGGGTCGCGGCCATGGATCGCAGTCTTCACGAGCGGGCTCGTCCCGATCGTACGTCCGACGACGACCGCGGCTTCCTCGGAGGGCGCACCGACCACACGGATGGAGAGGAGCCGCGTCGCGCCCTCGCCATCCGCCGCGATCTTGCGTGCGAGCTCCTGCGCGACGCGAGTCACGGCGGGCTCCAACTCCTTCACTTCACCCGCAAGCCCGGTGCCCCAGAGCACCACCGTGTCGTTCGGTGACGTATCACCGTCCACGGTCGTGCGCTGGAACGAGCGCGCATTGACACGCTGGAGCAGGGCGCGTGGATCGGCGCCGAGGGCGCCATCGGTCAGGAGGAACCCGAACATGGTCGCCATGTCGGGGTGGATCATGCCGGAGCCCTTGGCGGCGCCCACGAGGCGCGCTCCGCCGGGCAGTTGCTCCTGAACGAGCTTCGGTACGAGGTCCGTGGTCATAATCGCCCGGGAGAAGACCTCGGCCCCGTCTTCGCTGGCCGTGTCACACAGACCCGGCAACGCCGCGACGAGTTTGTCCATCGGCAAGTGCGCGCCGATCACCCCGGTCGAGAAGAAGAGGACCTCTTCCGGCTCACAGCCCAGCAGCGACGCCGTGTAGCGCGCGATCGCGCGGTTGTCATCAAGGCCCTTCGGTCCCGTGGAGCAGTTGGCGTTGCCCGCGTTCACGACGATCGCTCGCACCATGCCGCCCGTCTTCGCGAGCGAGTCGCGGGAGACGGGGATGTGCGCACCGAGCAGCAAGCTCTTGGTGAAGACCGCTGCGAGCGGGCGCGGCTCGTCGGCGACCAGCAGCGCAAGGTCGAGCCGGACCTTGTTCTTGCGGATCCCGGCGTGGACGGCGGAGGCGCGGAAGCCGCGCGGCAGGGGGGAGTTCGAAGTCATGGCGGGGCGCAGATGATGCCCCGCGGATCGGGGAGCCGCCACTGTCGCCCAGGTTGGTATCTGCATCTTTCCCGTGACTCCGGGCACGGGTAGGGGTAGGACATCGCCGCGCACCATGACGACCCCTGAGCCGCCCCCGAGCCGCATTCCCTGGCCTCCGCTCCTCTTGCTGGCAGCGATCCTCGCGGGCGAGCTCCTGCAGCGCCTGGCGCCGTTACCGTGGCCACGTGAGCCGCTCGGGAGCCGCCTAGGCTTGCCCGGCTGGCTCCTGGTCCTCGCCGCGCTGACGATGGAGCTGGCCGTCGCCCGCGAGCTGCTGCGTGCGGGGACCACCGTCATGCCGCACCGCGCAGCCGCCCAGCTTGTCACGGGTGGCCCGTTTGCGCGGTCGCGCAATCCGATCTACGTCGGCCACATCGCCCTGCTCGTTGGGCTCGCGCTCCTGCGCGGCAATCCATGGTGGCTGCTCGCAGCGCCCGGCTTCGGCGTCGCGCTGCACTTCCTCGCCGTCTTGCCGGAGGAGCGCCATCTGAACAATGCCTTCGGTGCGACGTACGCTGCGTACTGTCGCCGCGTTCGTCGGTGGCTGTGACCACGTTCAACTTCGCAGGCACGAGCGCACGACGTCCACCAACATGCGCACGTCGTCAGCGGTTGTCAGCGGATTGACGAAAGCCGCCCGCAGCGCGACACGCCCAGCGTAGCGGGTCGATCCGACGAAGACTCGACCATCTTCCAAGACCTCGCGTGCGATGCGCTCATTGAGCTCGTCGAGGTCTCTCCGCCGCGCGCCCACAGGATGCGCGCGGAAACAGACGATGTTCAATGGCGCGGGCGCGAGCCGTTCCAGGTCCGGCGCCGCATCGACGAGCGCGGCCAGCTCTTGGGCTCGATCCAGCGCGCCCTCGACCAAGGAGCGCACACCAGCGCGGCCGAGCGCGAGCAGCGCCGCCCAGACAGTAAAGCCACGCGCGCGGCGGCTGCTCTCGAACCCAAGGTTGGAGAACACAGTCCCCGCTGAACCCGGTCCCCCATCCCGCGGCAAGTAAGCCGCCGCGAGCTTGTTCGCGCGCACCAGCAGCCGTTTGTCTGCCACGAACGCGACGCCGCAGTCGTAGGGCACGTTGAGCCATTTGTGGCAATCGCTGGCGATCGAGTGCGCGCGCTCGATCCCCCGCGCAAGCGACGCGACACGCTGCGAGCAGCGCGCAAAGAGCCCGAACGCGCCGTCCACATGCAGCCAGGCGCCGAACTCCTCGGCGAGGTCAGCCAAGACCGCGATGTCGTCGAAGCTGCCCGTATTGACCTCCCCTGCATTGCCGATCAGTACGGCTGGGGCACCGGCGAGCTGCTCGAGCGAACGTCGTAGCGCTTCGACGTCGAGCGCGCCCGTCTGATCGCGCTCGAAACGCTGAACGGCCCTCCGTCCGAGCCCGAGCTGCGCGAGCGCCTTGGTGACGCTGGCGTGCACCCAGCCGCTCGAGAGCACGGGCATCTTGGGGAGACCAGAGAGGCCTTCCTCAGCGACATCGACACCGTGGCGCTCTCCCCACCACTGACGCGCCGCGACGAGTCCGATGAGGTTCGCGCCGTGGCCGCCTGTCGTCAGGACACCGGCGCCGGGGGGCAGATCGAAGACCTCTCGCAGCCACCGGATGGCCACCTCCTCAGCGAAGATCGCTGCGGGGGACGTCAAGGTGGACGACGCCACTTGATCCCAGAGCCCAGTCAGCCAATCGGCGCCGCGCGCAGCCTCCGTTGCGCCGCCGACGACGAGGTGGAAGAACCGCGGCCCGACCGACGCAACGAGCCCTGGGGCCGCGGCCTCGATCAGTGCGTCGAGCGCAGGCAGCGTACCGATCCCAGCGTCGGGGAGGAGGCGCTGGAATGCGGCCGCGGACGCAGACGGGTCGCTCGCTGCGACTCGCTGTGTCGTCACGCCTGCGATGTACCGCTGCACTTCGTCGCGCAAGCGTTGCAAGATCGCGTCATACTGCATGCCGCCGACATGAGTTGACTGAGTAGCGCCGCTCATGACGCAGCAAGGGCGGCGCAGAACTCGTCCTGCAGAGCTCTCCAGCGCGCGGCAGATCCCACGAAGTTCTGGACCAGGATGACAAACGCGAGCTTCCGTCCGCTCTGGGTGTCGATGTAACCCGCCAGGTTGCTGACTCCGGAGATCGTGCCGGTCTTGGCACGGACGCGGCCCTCGGCAGCGGTCGCGCGCATCCGATTGGAGAGCGTGCCGTCGACGCCTGCGATCGGCAGACTCTCGCGGAAGAGCGCTTCGATCGCGCCCCCCGTGGCATGGATCTGCACCAGCGTCCGCAACAGGAGCTCCGCGCTGACCAGGGTGTAGTGCGAGACTCCCGAGCCATCCGCGAGGCGATAACTCGACGGATCCAGGCCGAGGGCGGCACAATCTTCGTCGAGCGCGGCCAAACCGTCCGCGAGCGAGAGCTCTGCGCCAGCGAGGCGACGCAGCAACAGCTCCGCACAGAGGTTGTCGCTGTCTTTGTTGGTGCGCAGCAGCACCTCTGCGATCGAGCGCTCGATCGTCGCGACGACCGGCAGTCCAGCGTCGTCCGGGCTCGGTCCCCTCACGAGAGGCGGCGCACTCGCGAGGTGCGAGCGATCGAGGAGTCCGGCGGTTTCGAGGGCCGCGGCCAGCGCCCAACCCGTGTAAGCCGCCGGATCCGGGACCGTGATGCGTCGCTCTTCTGTATGACCTGCCCGGACACGACCGACGACGGTGACGACGTCCGCGGCGCGGTATCGACCGCGATCGACAGAGAGGCGCTCGTCGCTCGACGTCACCTGTAGCCGCAACCCCCCGTCGACCGGCAACAGCGCTGCTGCGAGGCCACCTGGCCCCTCGTTCACCTGCACGGTGACGCAGCCGCCATCGACCGGCACACCGGAGATCGCAGGCATGAACGCCGAGGGTTCGTCGTCCCACATCCATCCCTCGCCAAAGCGCGGCGCATCGAACAACGGGTCGACGACGTGCACTGCATGGACCGCGGCGACCCCGGCTTGCTGTGCCGTACGCGCCAATTCGAGCAGGTCGGTGTAGGAGAGCAACGGATCTCCTCCCCCCAGCAAGGTCGCGACACCGCCTTCGACAGCGAGCTGCGTCGAGAACCGACCGTCGGGATGACGGCGACACATCGCGGCAGTCGTCAGCAGCTTCTGCGTCGACGCCGGGCGGAGGAGGCGCGCTGCATCGCGCTCGACGATCCGCTCGCCTGTCTCGAGATCGATGACGATGGCCGCAATGGAGACAGCCGAGTCGTTCCAGCCCGAGAGCCCTGCGATCGGCTCGGGTACACGCTCGACCCTCGGAGCCGCGCAGCCCAGGCTGATGACACACAAGAGCGAGAGACCGACGCTGCGCACCATGTGGGGCAGACTAACGAAGAACAGGGAGAGCGCAACCCGGAGGGTCTGTTACTGTGGGCGCTCGACCTATGCAGCCGATACTGCCCCGCGCCCTGCGCCCCGGCGATGAGGTAGCCGTGATCGCCCCGGCCAGCGGAGTGCGCGATGAACGCGCGCTCGAGGCTGGGCTCGCTCGCTGGCGAGCGTTCGGATTCGAGCCCGTTCTGCTGCCACATGCGCTCGAGCGCCAGGACTGGCCCGACGGTTGTCCGGTCGCGGCGCACGATGCGGCGCGTGCGGCCGACCTGCAGCTCGCCCTCTCGGACCCGCGCTATCGGGCCGTGGTCGCCGTGCGCGGAGGTTATGGGGTGACGCGGCTGCTGCGGGGCCTCGACTTGACTGCGTTTGCCTCCGATCCGAAGCCGGTGCTCGGTTACAGCGACCTGACCGCTTTGCTGGCCGCCGTCCATCGGCGGACTGGCTGTATCGGCTTCCACGGTCCGATGCTGGCGACTTCGGCGGCTCTGGACGCTGGCGCGGCGGGCTGGCGATTGCAGCGTGAGCTCCTGACCTGCACGGATCGCGCAGCTTCCTTGCCTACCGCACCCAACGCGCGCGAGTTGGTCCCTGGCGTCGCCGAAGGTCCGTTGGTCGGAGGCAATTTGAGCCTCGTGCAAGCGCTCGTGGGCACCCCCGATGCGATCGCGACACGCGGCGCGCTCATCTTTCTGGAAGACACCGGCGAGGCGCCCTATCGCATCGATCGGATGCTGACACACCTCCTGTACGCGGGCTTCTTCGATCAAGCCGCTGGGGTGCTGCTCGGCGATTTCCATGCCGACCACACCGCGCCAGGCAGCGAGCACGGTCCGACCATGGCCGTGCTCGCAGAGCGCTTGCAGGAGCTCCGGATCCCCGTCGGAATCGGCTTTCCATTCGGACACCAACCCGAATCGTGGACGCTGCCCTACGGCGCTCGAGCCCGCCTGTCCGTCGACGCAGCAGATGGCGCGACGGAGCTGACGCTGCTGCAACCCGCTGTGCGCCCCTGAACTGCGATGGTCTTGAACGTCATCTGGCTGGCCTTCTTCTTCATCGCCTTTGCGTTGGCGCTGGTGCGCCTCGTCTTCTACGGCGATGCCAGCGTCTTCTCTGGTGCGATCGCAGCGACGTTCGAGATGGCGAAGGTCGCGTTCGATCTCTGCCTGGGGCTGGCGGGAGTGCTGACGCTCTGGCTCGGGTTGATGAAGGTCGGGGAACGTGGCGGCGCGATCGAGCTCCTTGGGCGGGTCGTGCGGCCTTTCTTCCACAGGCTCTTCCCCGAGCTTCCACGCGATCATCCGGTGCACGGTTCGATGGTCCTGAACTTCGCGGCGAACATGTTGGGCCTCGACAATGCCGCGACCCCGCTCGGCCTGAAGGCGATGCAGCAGCTTCAGGAGCTCAACCCCGACAAGGAGCGAGCCACGAACGCACAAATCATGTTCCTGGTGCTGAATACATCAGGGCTCACGCTGATTCCGATCGGCGTGATGGTGTACCGCGCGAAGTTGGGTGCCGCCAACCCAGCGGATGTCTTCTTGCCCATCCTGATCACGACGTATTGCTCGACCTTGGCGGGGCTCGCCGGGGTCGCAGCGTTGCAGCGCATTCGGCTGTTCGATCGAGTGATCATGGGCTGGTTGATCGGTGTCACCGCAGCGATCGGAGGCCTGTTGACGCTCTTCTTGAATCTGCCGGAAGAGCGTGTCGAGCCGATCTCGACCGCGATCGCGAACGTCACGCTCTTCAGCGTCATCGTGGCGTTCCTCGGGCTCGCTGCGTGGCGGCGGGTCAACGTCTACGAAGCCTTCATCGACGGCGCGAAGGAGGGCTTCGAGGTGGTCGTCAAGATCGTGCCCTACCTCGTCGCGATCCTCGTCGCGATCGGTGTGTTTCGCGCTTCGGGTGCCATGGACGGTGTCGTCGCAGGCGTGCGCTGGTGCATCGCCGCGCTGGGCCTCCCGACCGACTTCGTCGAAGCCCTTCCGACCGCCCTCATGAAACCGCTCTCGGGCAGCGGCGCGCGCGGCTTGATGGTCGATGCGATGACGACCCACGGTGCGGACTCGTTCGTGGGCCGACTCGCTTCGACGTTCCAAGGGGCAACGGACACCACCTTCTACATCCTGGCGGTCTACTTCGGCTCGGTCGGCATCAAGCGGACCCGTCACGCGGTCCCGTGTGGCCTGCTTGCGGACTTCGCAGCGATCGTGGCGGGCATCTTCGTCGCATACGTCTTCTTCGGCTGAGGCGCGCGGCACAACGGTCCGACTGCCCCGTTCCGCGATGGCTGTGACGAATAGGAACCGAGCGGCTACTCTGGTCCGAACATGCTCCACTTCATTCTGTGCGCCCTGCAGGGCGCCGCGCCCACTCTGCCCGCAGCGGATGGCTGGGAAGCCACCGTCGTTCACGATCGCGGCGAGGTGGGCATATGGACCGTCAAGGCCTTCCAACTGTTCCCGAACTACGGGACGCCGGAGGTCGTCGGCTTGGACGACAAGGGGCGCCTCTCGATCCACGTCCACTACAGCGGCAAATGGACGTCTTTGCTCGTGTTCGAGGAGGGTGAATGGCTCGGTGGTCTCGATCATGCCGACGTCGATCCTAGGGCTCCGGGCGCAGAGCTCTACACGGGCGGCAAACGCGGCAACCTCTATCAGGTGCGCCTGTACTCGTTCGGCGCCACAGACCATCGCCTCATCGCACGCTTTCCTGGCGAAGAGGTCCACACGTTGCTGGCGGGTTCGTTCCGCGGCGCGGCTGACACGAAAGAGGCTGCCACCCAACGCGAGCTCCTCGTGTTCACGAGCCCGGGCGCGCTCTACCGTGTGACTCCGACGGGCGCCCATGGCGAGTTCGAGACCGAGCACCTTGCAGCGACTCCAGGTCGGGTGCGCGATGCGCTTGTATTGCCGTTGCGAGCGAACGACGCTCACCCGCGCGTCGCCACCGTCGCGCGCTCTGGCGAGCTCTCACTGTTGACCTTCGATGCCGCGGGCCCCCGCTGGCAGGTGGTCCACGCTGCCGCTGTCGGCAAAGGTCGCGTGACGCTGGCGCCCTCGGCTCCCGAGCGCGGCGTCGTCCTCTACACGACGCAGGACGACGGTGTGGTCCTGCGGCACGAAGAGACCGCCGCAGGAGAGTGGCAGACATCGACGATCTACCGCGGGCCGACCGGACCGCGCGGCATTCGCGCGGGCCGTTTCAGCGCGGGGAACGTCGTGGAAGAGGTGGTGGTCTTCGGCTACTCAGGAACGGTCGAGCTCCTGACCAGGACCGAATCGTCCTGGGACGTGACCTCGATCTTCACGGACCGCGCTGGCGGTCATTGGCTCGACACTTTGGAGCTCGACTCGCGTAACACCACCGATGAGATCGTCGCCTCTGGCTACGGCGGCCGTATCGTGATGCTGAGTCGCCCGCCGGGTTACGGCTGCGTCGACTCCGTGCCAGCGCGGAGCCGGTCGATCCCGGTCAAGGACTGACCCTCAGCGGAGCGCTCCCTCCAGCGCCGTCGCGGCATCCGTGCGCTGGTCACGGTACTTCACGATGACGGCACAGCCGAGCTGCAGGCCCTGCGCCGCCGCGAACGCACCGCGCGCTGGCCGACTCCCTGGCACGACCACGGCGCCGGGCGGCACGCAGCCGCGCAGCTCGCGTTCGTGGACCAGGTCGTAGATCACCGTCGACGAGGTCAGCGCCACTCCGGGCGCCAGCACTGCGCGTGACTGCACACAGACACCCTCGAAGACGCCGGCGAGCGCGCCGACGAACACGTCGTCTTCGATGACAACAGGCGTCGCTCCCGCGGGTTCGAGCACGCCTCCGAGCTGGGCGCCTGCGGACAAGTGCACTCTCTCACCGACCTGCGCGCAGGAACCGATCAGCGCGTGGCTGTCGACCATCGTTCCCTCACCGATATAGGCCCCGACGTTCACGTACGCGGGAGGCATGACGACGACGCCAGGCGCGACGTATGCGCCGCGTCGCACGGCGCTACCGCCGGGCACGAGGCGCACCCGGTGCTGGCTCTCGAAAGCGCGCACAGGGAACGCGCTCTTGTCGAAGAACGGGGCAGCTCCACCTGGAACCTCGACGACGGAGCTCCGCCGGAAGCCGACGAGGATCGCCTGTTTGACCCAGGTCTCCGCGCGCCACTGACCGTCGTCACCGCGGCGCGCCGAGCGGACAGCGCCCGCTTCCAGTGCATCGAGCAGCGCCATGTGGACCTCCGGCCACGATGGGTCGCCGAGGAGTTCCTCAAGGGGCCGTGAGTAATAACGTTCGAGGGGTCCCATTCCTGTCAGCCGATTCGTGCGAGCGCCTCTGCAATGCGGGCGCGGGTCGAGGGTTCGGGTCGCGTCAACGGGAGGCGCAGATGATCGCCCGCCAGCCCGAGGTGTGCGAGGCCCGCCTTGAGCGGGATCGGATTGGACTCGACGAACAGGGCGTCGAAGAGCGGAGCCAGCCGCGCGTGCAGCGTGCGTGCGACGTCGAGCTGCCCTTCGCGTGCGGCAGTGACGAGCGCAGCGACCTCGTGCGGTACGAGGTTCGCCGCGACCGAAACCAACCCGCTGCCGCCGACCGCCATCGTCGCGAGGGCCAGATGGTCGTCCCCCGCGAGCACCGTCTTGTCCCGCGGCAGCTCGGCGCAGATCGCGCTGATCTGACCGAGATTGCCAGAGGACTCCTTCACGGCCACGACCTCGTCCAGCTCCCAGAGGGCCGCGAGGGTCTCGGGGGTCAGGTTCGTGCCCGTTCGGCCCGGGACGTTGTACGCCACGATCGGTAAGCCAGGCGCCGCCTCAGCGATCGCGCGGAAGTGCATGACGATCCCGCGCGGCGTCGGCTTGTTGTAGTACGGTACGACGACGAGCGCTCCGCTTGCGCCGAGCTCTTGTGCGCGCCTGGCCCAGACTGCCGCGCGGCGTGTGTCGTTGGAGCCCGCCCCGACGAGGACCTGCCGACCTTGGGCTTCCTGGATACAGGCTTGCACGAGGAGGTCGCGCTCGTATCCATCCAGAGTGGAGGCCTCGCCTGTCGAGCCCAGCGCGACGAGCGTGTCGACGCCGCCCGCGGCGACGTGACGTACAAGTCGTCGGAACGCCGCCAGATCGAGGCTGCCGTCGACGCCGAAGGGAGTGGCGAGGGCCACAGCCAGCCCGGTGAAGTCGGCGTTCATCGCCGCACCTCCCCGGACAATCCCGTGAAGAGCGGATCGAGGACCTGCGCGGCGACTTCATCGAAGAGGATCACGCCGGTGCGGCCACTCAAATGGCTCGCGTGCGCAAAACGCGCCGCGGCGAGCGCTCCGGCTGCGTAAGCGCCGGCGCTGCGCGAGCTGTGGGTCACCTCCAGGACCTCCTCCGGCGCATCGATGCCGAGAATGTGGCTCGAGTACATGGTCCCTGCACGCAGAACTCCGATCGAGAGCTGCTCAGGAGTGAGCGGGCCACCGATCGCCCAACTGGTCTTGCGCGGACACGCCGAGATCAGTGTCTCGGCGAGCAAGCGAGCCGTGCCTGACGGCGCATCGACCTTGCGCGCATGGTGGTGCTCGACGATGTACGGGTCGCGGGCCGTGTTTTGCGCAGCGAATCGTCCGAGCACCGTCGCGAGGCGGCGCATGAGCGCGACCGTCAAGGAGAAGTTCGGTGCAATGACGACCGGGATTCGTCCTGCGGCGGAGGCCTCGAGCGCGGGAAGCTCCCAGCCGGTGCTACCGATGACAAGCGGAGTCCGCCACTTCAGCGCCCATTCCACTCGCTGCGGTACAGCGAACGCCGAGGACGCCTCGATCGCGACATCGACGGGCTGGGAGGGCGGTATTTCGCGCGCCACCTGCCAGGCGAGCGCAGGTCCGGCAGCGGCGGCGATCGCCGCTCCAAGGCGGCCACGCCCGAAGAGTGCGAGCCTCATCGTGCCCCTCCGTCGTGTTCGAAGAATGCGCGATGGAGCCGACGGAGGGCCTCGTGCTCGAAGGGCTGCGGGACGACCATCGAGAGGTTGATCTCATTTCCGCCCATGGAAATCAGCTCGGGAGCCAGGTCACCCAGGGCTTGGAAGACTCGACCGACGAGGCCGGCTGTCTCACGCATACGAGCGCCGACGACAGCGACGATGGCTCGCTCCCGTTTGACCTCGACGCGGGCGAAACGCTGGAGCTCACGGCAGAGCTCCTCGATCGGTGCATCGGGTTCGACCGTGCAGGAGACGGAGACCTCGGCGGTCGCGATGAGGTCGACGCTGACGTCGAGCCGACCGAACACCTCGAAGACCCGAGCGAGGTAGCCGCTCTGGTGGAACATACGGGTCGACGTCAACGTGAGGACCACGATCGGGCCGCGCGAAGCAAGGGCCGTGACCGGCCCCGAGCGCTCGGGCGCGCGCCGTGCGCGAATCCACGTGAAGCGACCGTCGGGGCGCAGGGTGTGCCGGACGCTGACGGGGACGTTCGCTTCCACCGCCGGCTGGATCGTCGCGGGATGGAGCACCTTTGCGCCGAAAGCCGCGAGCTCCGCGGCTTCGTCGAACGAGAGCTCTGGAATAGGCTGGGCCGCGAGAACGACGCGGGGATCCGCGGTCAGCACTCCTTCGACATCGGTCCAGATCTGGACCTCTTCGGCCGCGAGCGCCGCGCCGAGTAACGCCGCCGAATAGTCGCTGCCACCGCGGCCGAGTGTGGTGGTATGCCCGAGCGGTGTCGCACCGATATACCCCTGCGTGATCACACAGCGGCCGGGCGCGAGGCGCGGCGCAAGCTCGGACTGCGAGAGCTCTTGAATATGCGCGAGATCTGGCTGCGCTGCGCCGAACGCAGCGTCGGTGCGCAGGACTGCGCGTACATCGAAGAGCTCGCAGGGGACGTCCTGCTCGCTCGCGAACGCGGCGAGCACGAGCGACGACATGCGCTCGCCGTGACTTGCGATCGCGTCCATCGAACGTAGCGAGAGCTCGTGCAGGAGCGCGACGCCGCGCAGGAGGAGCGCCAGCTCGGCGCGATGGGCCTCCAACGCGGAGAGGACCGGGAGCGGAACGCCACCGGGAAGGAGCTCCGTGAGCGCCGCGCGATGGCGTTGGTGCAGCGCTTCGACCTCGGCGAGGGCGGCCTCGACGTCGCCGCGCTCTGCGAGGGCCGCCGCCCGGAACAGCGCGTCGGTGGTCTTGCCCATCGCCGACAGGACGACGAGCGGCGCGCGCGGCAGCTCGGCCGCGATCCGCGCGAGCGCGCGGCAGAGACAGGCGGCGTCCGCGAGGGACGAGCCGCCGAACTTCATGACGAGGACCATGCGGGGGGGTGGGGGGGTCCAGGGCCGGTCCGCGAGAGGCCGAGGAACGGCGCGGACGCACCCCGCGAGGTGCGTGCGACCACCCCCCTGGCGCTCCGTACCGGGTGGGCCCGATACGACAGCCCGCCGGATGTTCTCGCGGCGGGCCAGGGGCGTGCGCGCTCTCGCCGCACCCCTTCGGCGACCCGTGCCTTTGACCGCGGACTCGAGCGGCACCCGAGCGGGGGCCTCGTCCGCGGCGACTCCTCACGGGCCGCGCCTCCAGTGGACGCCGGGATGCTAGCGGGACTCGAGCGCCCTTGGAAGTCTCGGAGCGAGGCAGAACGCGGGGCCAGACGGTCCCGGAGATTTTCCGGGGAAGCCGCCGGCACGAAGAACGTTCGATCGAGGCCAATCCCCGACGTTTCGCGGAACTCGGAGCGTCCTCATGCGAATCTAAGGGGTAGGTTTCGGTGCCGCTGCCGGGGGGAGACTTCCCTCTGCCGGTCCGTCGATCCCGTCCAACTCCTTCACTCCTCGATCCAACCTTGCGTACCCCCTTCCTCGCGGCGGCCTTGCTGGGCACCACCGCCCTGGCCGCGGCCCAATCCCCGATCATCGGCTTCGACGTCCGCCAGAATCGGATGTTCTCGACGGACACGGCCAACTTCGTAGCCAACCTGCAAGTGATCGTCGCCCCGGCACCGATCCGCAGCTTCGCGATCGACTTCGACGCGTCAGCGACGAACCTCTGGTGGGTGGAAGCCCCCACCACACCGCAGGCGCCGCAGTACGGCACCGTGGACCCCGTCACCGGGGTGCTCAACACCCTCGGCACGCTGAACGGCGGCATGCTCGGCGCTTCCGGCCTGACCGCGCACCCGGACGGCGTCACCTGGTACCTCACGGAGGTGTCCGGATCGCAGATGAACCTCTACCGGGGCAACATCGCGACGGGCACGATGACCCTCGTGGGTTCGGACACGACCGGCGGCCTCATCATCGACATCGCGTGCGATAGCCAGGGCCGCCTCATCGCGCACAGCATCACGACGGACTCCTTCTACAGCGTCGACCCGAACACGGCCGCGCTGACGCTGATCGGAGCCCACGGCCTCGCCGCGAACTTCGCGCAAGGCATGGACTTCGACTGGACGAACGACACGCTCTACGCCGCCATCTACACGGGCGGCGGCACGGGCCGGTTCGTCTCCGTCAACACGACGACGGGTGCGGTGACGACCCTCGCGGACACGACGCCGACCAACGGCGAGTTCGAGATCGCGATCCAGATCCCGACCGGTGGCGGGCTCGGCACCAACTACTGCACGGCGGTGCCGAACTCGACGGGCAACACCGCCGTCATCGGCGCGACGGGTAGCCTCGTGGCCACGAACAACAACGTGACGCTGGCGACGACCCAGATGCCGAACAACGCGTTCGGCTTCTACCTGACGAGCACGCAGCAGGGCTTCATCGCGAACCCGGGCGGCAGCACGGGTAACCTCTGCCTCAGCGGCGCGATCGGTCGCTACGTCGGTCCGGGCCAGATCAAGAACTCTGGCGCCACGGGCTCCTTCTCCCTCGTCCTGAACCTGAACCAGACGCCGCAGCCCTCAGGCACGGTGGCGATCGCTGCAGGCCAGACCTGGAACTTCACGACCTGGTACCGCGACGTCGTGGGCGGCACGCCGACCTCGAACTTCTCGAACGGGCTCAGCATCACCTTCCAGTGATCTGAGTTACCTCGGCCGCGGGCCGCAGCGAGGTCATCCTCGCTGCGGCCCGCGCTCGTTCTGGCCCCTCAGCGGCCTGGAAAACCAGGATGGGCCCGGACGAGCCGTGTGTATTCCTCGATCGTAAGCACGCCTTCTTCGACGTTGCGCCGCATGCGGTGCTCGAAGGCGTCATAGGAGTGATCGCCCGCGGTGTCGACCTTCGCCAGCGGCTCGAGGCGAAACGTCAAGGCGCAAGCGAAGTTCGCTCCGACGAGCGCACCCGCGGCGAGCGGCTCGACCCGCAGTGGCGTCATCCGCTGCCCACGCTGCCGCGCTGCGGCCTCCGCGCGGCGCATCGCGTCCTGCAGCGCTTCGGTGCCATCGCGTGTGCCCTGCCCGATGACACGCCATGTGCCGTCGCGCTGCTGTGACAGCGTCGAAGCTGGACCCGTGTCCAGGACCGCGGCGGTGCGTGTGGCGCCGCACCCTGCTGCAAACATTGCGAGCAGCGCGACCCAGGCGCGAGGTCGACGGGTCATCGATCGGCAGTGCCCCATGGGAGCATGGGAGCACTTGGGCCGGAGCGATTCCAGCCCCAAGCCGATCAGACGCGGGTGCGCCGGAACTCGGCCAAGAGTTCACACACCCGGTCGACGTCCTCGAGCTCCATCCGGTGATGGATCGGGAGGTTCAGGCCGTGCTCCGAGAGGTGCTCGGCGTTCGGCAGGCGCTCCTGGGGCCCATAGATCGGGTAGAGGTGGAGCGGATGGAAGCGCAGGCTCGTGTAGACCTTGCGCTCGTACAGGAAGTGGGCCAGGTCATCCCGCGAGCCCGCACGGAGCTGTACGAGGTAGCAGAAATAGGAATGCTGCTCGTCCGCGGCCGGACCGTCGAGCGTCGAGAGCCAGCTCGTGGCCCAGTCTTCGTGCTGCAGCACCGCGTTGTAGCGGTCCCAGAGGGCCCGGCGACGCGCCTGGAACTCGTCGAGCCGCGCGAGCTGCGTCAGCCCCACCGCCGCATTGACGTCGGTGGGCAGCATCTTCGGGAAGAAGTCGGTGATATCGACCTCCCACCAGCGCGCTTTGGTCGCCGACGCCTGGAAACCCGATTTCGCGATGCCGCAGTACCGGAGGCGACGCGCACGCACGAGGCGCTCGGGGTCCTTCGCGAGCACGCCCCCGCCCTCGGTCGTCGTCAGGTTCTTGACCGCATCGAAGCTGAAGATGCCGGTCTCGCCGATCGTGCCACAGCTCCGCCCTTTGTACTTGGAGTCGATCGCGTGTGCGGCGTCTTCGACGATCGGCAGGCCGAAGCGCTGCATCCCGTCCATGTCGACCGGCTTGCCACCGTAATGCACGACCATGATCGCGGAGGTCCGGGGCGTGACCTTCGATTCGACGTCCTCGGGCCGCATGTTGCCCGTGCGGAGGTCGACGTCGCAGAAGATCGGTACCAGCTCGTTCAGCTTCACAGCGTTCGCACATGCGATCCACGTGAAGGTGGGCAGCACCACTTCGCTGCCCTTTGGCAGCTCCATGAGCTTGAGCGCCATCTGCAGCGCGTTCGAGCCGCTGTTCAGGAACACGAACCCGGGCGCGCCGACGCGCTCAGCGATGCGCCGCTCGAACTCGTCGCACTTGGCGCCGATGCCGAGCCATTGACGCTCCATGCACTCACCGACCGCGGCGAGCTCCGCGGGACCGACGTTCGAACCGAAGAGGGACAACATGGACACAGGCGTTGGGTGGCGACTGACGAGGTCGTGGGCTCAGGGTCAACGGGACGCGACTCGGTCCCTGAAAGTGACTTCCAAGTCGCGGGCGAGGTCGTAGCCCATCTTCATCGCGACGTGGGTGTTGATGTAAGCGAAGCGGCCTTGGCGCCCGATCGTCGCCACGTTCTCGAAGGCGCGCACTTCGGCGAGGGCGGTCGCAAGGCGCGCCTCGTAGCCGACCTCGTAGATCGGATAACCGTGCTCGGCTTTGAAGACGTGGGCTTGGATGAGGTCGCTGCGGTCGAGGATCCCGTCGGCGCAGAGCTCATCGACGACAGACTGCTGGGCGAGCGCCTCGTCGACCCAGAGGCGCTCTCCAGGCTGACAAGTGATCTCCGCGACCAGAATCGTGGCACCAGCCGGCTCGATCGCCACCTTGAAGCGCGACAGGTCCGTGATGCGATTGAAGGTCTTGTCGCGGAAGTACATGAACGACGCGGGCAGCACGGTCGGACGTCGGACGAGCAGCCCGACGAAGACGATACCGCGAAAGCGCAAGGCGCGAGCGGCCTCGGCGAGGGCTGGCGGCGCCGGACTCAGCAGGTCTGGCAATCGATCGATCGGGACGGTCGATACGAAGTAGTCGCAGGCTTCGTCGCGCTCACCCTCCGGTCCGCGCACGACGACCTTGTTGCAGCGCCGACCCTGAATGTCTGCGCGCACGACGCTGGTGCCCAGGCGCAGCTCGCCGCCAGCGCGCTGGTACTCGGCCGCGAACGCCTCACAGATGAGGGAGAAGCCGCGTTTGGTCGTGAAGTACTCGCCCTCGACGTTCTCGACGTAGCCCTCGGTCGAGATGGACTTCGGAGGCTCGGGGAAGAGCTTGCGCCAGAGGCCGATGAGCTTCGCCCACAGGCTGAAGCGCGGTAAGCGCTGGTTCGCGAAGGACGGCGAGAATCGCTCGGGTCCGATCCCCCACACCTTCTTGATGTAGTCGCGGAAGAAGATGCGGTAAAGGACGTCCCCGTAGGCGGCGCGCAGGGCCTCTTCGGAGTTCTCGTACGGCCGCCCGCCGCGGAAGCGCCCCTTGACGAAGTGGAAGCCGAGGCTCGCCACGGCGTGCACGACGGTCAACGGCGGAAGCTTGGTGAGAATGTCGAGCGGCGACAACGGGTAGTCGAAGTACTTCCCGCCGAATTTGATCTTGATCGTGCGCTCGAAGGGCTCGAGGACGTCGTGGCAGATCGACTTCACGTCACCGAGGATCTCGGGATCGGTGGTGTGGAAGATGTGCGGACCGTACTCGTAGCAGTTTCCGTCGAATTCGATCCCCCCAGCGAGGCCACCGACTCGATCGGAGCGCTCGACGATGACCGTGCGGAAGCCGCGCTTCTGCAGGGCCAAACCTGCGGCGAGGCCAGCGCAGCCAGCGCCTGCGATGACGATCCGCGGCGCGAGACTCACCGCTCGATCTCCGTCAGTGACTTCGTGAGCGCCAACGACTCGCCGTCGTCGGGCGCTTCGTAAGGGCGGAATCCGTGGCGCGCGTAGAAGGCCTGCCCGAGCTCGTTCGAGCGCAGAACGCGCAGAACGATGCGCTCCACACCGCGGGCGGCCAAGGCCGCCTCCAGCGCGCGATAGAACGCCGAGGTGAGCCCCGTACCTTGGTACGCGGAATCGCCGAGGATCAAATTGAACAGGTCGACGGTGCCAGGCCCAACAAAACGAAAGCCCACGCAGCCGCGGGGCGCGCCGTCGAAGTCCAGCACGAACATGGCGGCATCGTCGCGCTGCGAGAACGCCGCAAACCAGCGCTGCTGGTCCTCGGGAGAGATCTCCGCGCGGTGAAAGAACGCGTGCCGGTTGGCGTTCTTCCAGACCCGGAGCAGCTCGACGTCGTCGACGCGGGCCAGTCGAGCCACCGCAGAACGACCGTTGAACGGAAACTCGGCGCGGAGATCGAGCGGACGGAGCATCGGGGAGGGAGAGGAGCGCAGACGGCGGCCGAGACCCTTGTTCTACACCATCGGCTTGACGTCCGGGGCACCCCCGCGATGATTCACCCGGCGCATACCGTTGGTCGCGTCGCTCCGCGCCCCCTCAGCCGCCACCACCCTCCGTGCCCCCGAGTCCCCGCGTCCCGAACTGGTGCGTCGTCCTGGCGCTGACGGCGCTCGCGCTGGCCCTCCGGTGGCCCGGGCACGACCACGGCCTGCCCCACCGGACCGAGCCCGATACCTACATCGTGGAGCAGGCGGCGGGCCTGCGGACCCGCGGGCTCTTCGATCGCACCGATGCCGCGTGGAAGTACCCCCTGCTGGTCGCCACGCTCGTCGCTGCTGTGCCGCTGTCACAAGCTGGGAACGGCTCACCGACCTCCGTCCCGGAGCACCTCGCCGCTGCGAGTCGCGAGCACAGCCACACACGCCGGGTGGTCCTCGCTCTCGGGGCCCTCATCGCGCCCGTGACGTTCCTGCTGGCTCTGACCGTCGTCGGGCGGCGGGCGGCGGCTCTGGCCGGGTTGCTGGCCGCGGCGAGCCTCCTGCACCTCTGCTTCTCGCTGCAAGCGCGCCCCCACGCGCCGGCGGCGGTCGCGACGACCCTGGCGCTGGTGGCTGCCGTCCGCTTCGCGCGACGACCCAACGCGGCGAGCGGGCTGTGGCTCGGGCTCGGTTCGGGCTGCGCGGCGGCGACCTTGCATACGGGCCTGATGGTGCTCGCGCCGTGCGCCGTGGCGACGGTGCTCGCTCTGCGCGCCGAGCGCGCGCGGGCGCTGATGCCGCTCGCGCTCGCCGTCGGCTTGTTCGTGGGCGCCGCTTGCTGGGCCTACATCCCCGGCGAGCGCGTCGTTCGAACCCGCGCGGCCATGGAGGCCGCGGCGGCCCAATCGGCCGAGGGCTCTGCAGTGCAGTTCTCTGGACACGTCCTGCCGTGGTCGACGTTCGATGGCTCGGGCTTCGGTCAGTTGTTGTCGGCGTTGCTCGAATACGACCCGCTGCTGCTCGCGCTCGGCGCTGCAGGGTTGGTTGTCCTGTTTGTCGCCAAACAGCGCGTCAGCGCGCAGAGCGGCGCGTGCCGTCGAAGCGCCTTGTGGGTGTTCGCTGGGTACTTCTTGCCAGCGCTCGCGGTCTACGGCGCGTTCGCGCGCACCGAGGCTCGGCTCGTCCTGGTGTTCGTACCGCTCCTCGCGATCGGTGTCGCCGCGCTCGTCGACACACTCCGCGGACGCCTGCGGACGGGCGCCGAGGTGCTGCTCGGTGCGCTCGCGCTCGTGCCGGCTGTACAGCTCGCGCGGCTGCGCGCCGCGCCGGACACCACCGAGGCGGCTGCGGCGTGGTTGACCGCCGAATTGGGAGACCACGAAGCGCTCGCCATCAACGTTCAAGCCATCCCGGTGCTACAGAAGACCAGCTACGCGGAGCCCGATGCGGTCTACTTCTCGCGCTGGGCTCAGTACGCGGATGGTCTCTCCGCCGAGACCCGCGATGCGCTCGGGCTCGCCCTGCGCACACCGGCGACAGCGGACCTCCGCGCGCTTTGGATCGATCCGAACCCGGACGAAGTCGCGCGCGCAGCCCTGGCGCGTCACTCCCCCCGTTATGTGCTGCTCGCCACGTCGCTGCCGGCGACCGTCGCCCCCGAAGGCCTCAGGCGCGCGCTGGCTGCTTGGCGCCATGCCGTGCGTGAGCCGGCACCAGGCGCGGCAGCGCCGCAGTTGATCCAGGTGTTCGAGCCGATCCCGTCAGTGCCCGAGGAGCATGACGCAGACGTAGGCTTCCAGACGACGCTCGCTGTGCTGCGCCGCGCCCGCGCCTTCGGGCCGCGCATCGAAGTGTGGGACCGCGGCCCGCAGTGAGCCCGCGCTCGTCTAAGACAACAGCTCGTGCACCACTCGCCCGTGTACGTCGGTCAGACGGTAGTCGCGTCCTTGGAAGCGGAACGTCAAGCGCTCGTGGTCGACCCCCATCAAGTGCAACAAGGTGGCGTGGAGGTCGTGCACGTCCATAGCCCCGGAGACGGGACCGAATCCGATCTCGTCGGTCTCGCCGTGGGAGTGACCCGGCCGTAGTCCCCCGCCCGCGAGCCAAAGCGTGAACGCGTCGATGTGGTGATCGCGGCCGATGAACTCGCGGACCTCGCCGAGAGGCGTGCGCCCGAACTCACCGCCGAAGATCACGAGTGTGTCCTCCAAGAGCCCGCGCCGCGCGAGGTCTTCGACGAGCGCTGCGCTGGGCTGGTCGACCTCGCGGCAGCGTCTCTCGAGGGGCTCACCGAGGTGGTTGCCAGGATCGCCGTGATGGTCCCAGTCCGTGTGATAGAGCTGGACAAATCGCACGCCTCGCTCGACGAGTCGCCGCGCGAGCACGCAGTTGCGCGCGAACGACGGGCGCTCGACATCTGGTCCGTAGAGCGCCAAGGTCTCGCGGCTCTCCGTGGAGAGCTCTGCCAGCTCGGGCACACTCGCTTGCATCCGATGCGCGAGCTCGTAGGTCCGAATGCGCGCCTCGAGCTCCGGGTCCTTTGGATCGCCGCCGATGCGATCGAGCTCTGCCACGGTGCGGAAGAAGTCGCTTTGCTCCTCGGCACCGACGCCCTCAGGATTGGCGAGGTCCAGCACGGGTGCACCCGAGGGGCGCAGGGGTGTGCCCGCGAACTGCGTCGGGAGGAAGCCATTGCCCCAGAGAGGCGCGCCGCCGCGGGGACCACGATTCCCCGAGCGCAGCACGACAAAGCCCGGCAGATCGTCGGCCTCGCTGCCGAGCCCGTACAGAGACCATGCGCCGAACGCTGGGCGGCCGCTGGGTCCGAAACCCGTGTTGATGAAGCTCTTCGCGGGACCGTGGTTGATCTCCTTCGATTGCACCGCGCGCAAGAACGTCAGGCGATCGACGATGCGGGCGGTGTGAGGGAGCAGCTCGCTGACCGGTGCACCACACTCTCCGTGGCGCTGGAACCGTCGGCGTGTCCCCAAGAGGCGCGCCGCGCCACCGTCGATGAACGCAAAGCGCTTACCACGCGCGAGGCTCAGGGGGAGTGTCTGCCCATCCAGCCGCTGCAGGGTCTCTTTCGGCTCGAACAACTCGAACTGACTCGGCGCGCCCGCCATGAACAGCCAGATCACGCGCTTCACCCGCTGACGAGGCAGGATCCAGGGAGCGTCGCCGCGCGCTTCGCGCTGTGCGTCGCGGGCCAGAAGCTGACCCAGCGCGAGCGCGCCGAGCCCGAAGCCGCTGCGCAAGAAGGCGCGGCGGTTGATGCCTTCGTCGAGTCCACTCATCGGCGGTACCGGAACTCCTGCAGGTTGAAGAGCGCTCTCGCGACAGCGGTCCAACCCGCAGCGAGGCCGCGATCATCGGCGACACGCTCCTGCAGGCCGACCAGGACATCGACTTCAGCCGGGCGCGCGGCGCGCCCGAGGGTCCATTCGAAGGCGCGCTCGATCTTGCCCCGATCGTCGAGCGACCACTCGCCGAGGATGCGCTCACCCAGCGCCGCAGCGAGCTCCATCACCATCGGGTCGTTGGCGAGCGCCAGCGCTTGCAGCGGCGAGTTGGAGCGATCACGCCGCGTGCAGGCGGCATTGGCGAGGGGCGCATCGAACGTCCCGTAGAACGGGAACGGCGCTGTCCGCCAGAGGCGCGTGTAGAGCGAGCGGCGGAAGCGAGCGCTGCCTGCGCTGGTGTTCCAGGTCTTCGCGCTCTGCGTGAAGTCGAAGACTCCATCGGGCTGCGGCGGCTGCACGGGCGGACCGCCCACGGTGCGATCGAGGACGTCCGCAGCGACGAGCATCGCGTCGCGCAGCACCTCACCTTCGAGCCGGAGGGGCACTTGGCGTGCCAAGCGCACGTTGTAGGGATCCCGCGCTGCGAGTTCTGCGTCGAACGTCGACGCTTGACGGTACGTCGCTGAGGTCACGATGCGTCGGACAACGTGTTTGCGCGAGAGCCCGTGGAGCCGGAAGTCGCGGGCCAGCCATTCCAGCAGCTCGGGATGCGAAGGGCGCTCGCCGCGCAGGCCGAAGTCGTTCTCGGTCGCCACGAGCCCGCGTCCGAAGAAGTGTTGCCAGAGGCGATTGACCTCGACACGCCTGACGAGCGCATTGGCGGGGTGAACGAGCCAGCGCGCCAGATCGAGTCGATTCAGCCGTCGCTCCGCCGCCGCCGCATTGCCATCGAAGTGATCGAGGGCGCGCGGGAAGCCGGGCTCGACGACCTCGCGCGGCTCCAAGAACGAACCCCGCTCGAAGCGCCGTGTCACCCGCGGAACAGCTCGCTCTTGTAGCACGAGCGTCGTGGGCATGTCTGGACGCTGCGCGGCGTGATCCAGCGCAGCGCGCGCGGCGGAGCGCCACTCTTCTGTGACCAGGGCTCGGTTGGTTTCTTCTTGGACGCTGCCGAGCGCGACACGGAACGAGCCGAGCGTGTGACGATCGCCGTGCTCCTGCACAAGCTCGACACGAAGTTCGACAGCGCCCGAAGGAAGGCCCTGCTCGAGCTCGAGCTCCAACGCGTGCGGCACGCCGAACTCAGGTTTCACCGCCCAGCCTGGGCCGTCGGGGTCGAGGACGCTCGTCGCCGCAAACCGGCTTCCCCCTTCGGAGGTCGTATCCTGCTCGAAGTTCGCCCGTGCGGTCTTGGCGGTGATCGACTGCCATGGAGTCGTCGGTGACGCGTCGGCACGAACGGCGACGACGACACGTTGCAGGACGAAGTTGCCGTTGCCTGAGCGCCCTGGTCCAGCGCCGCGTAGGCCGCGTCGAGGCAGCGCTTCGATCCGCACGACCGAGGCGCCGGCGTGCTGTGGCAGCACCGCGCCTTCGAGGACATACGTGCTGTAGAACGCGTTCTGCCCGAGCGCCGTGAAGGAGCCGTCGAGCTCGGGACGCAGCTTCGTGCCGTTCGATGCCCAAGCGCGCTCGGGCTGCCAGATCTGGAAACCAGCGCGGGCTTCGACCGCCGCTCGAGTCTCTGCGCGACCGAGCTCCGCAGAGCGCGCTTCGAACGCAGCGGCGCGCGGCTCGTGCTCGGGCGTCGGCGGCACGAGCAGCGACGGCTCGGGATCGACCCCGCTATCGGCGCAGCTATCGAAGAACGCGTACAGACCGAAGAACTCACGCTGAGTGATCGGATCGAACTTGTGGGTGTGGCACTGCGCACACGCCAGGGTTGCGCCGAGCCAGGCAGCCCCCGTGGTATGCGCTCGATCGAGCACCGCGTTGATCCGGTTCTCTTCGTCGTCGGCGCCGCCTTCCTCGTTGATCGGCGTGTTGCGGTGGAACCCGGTCGCGATGCGCTGCGCACGCGTCGCATTCGGCAAGAGATCCCCAGCGAGCTGCTCGAGCGTGAACCGATCGAACGGCTGATCGCGGTGGATGCTGTCGACGACCCAATCGCGGTACGGCCATATGGAGCGGCCGCCGTCGATGGTGTAACCATTGCTGTCCGCGTAGCGAGCGATATCCAGCCAGACGCGCGCGAAGCGCTCGGCAAAATGCACGGACTCGAGCAGCTCGTCCACGCGCCGCTCGTAGCGATCCGGCCTAGGATCCGCGAGGTAGTCCCGTCGCTCGGCATCGGTGGGCGGCAGGCCGGTCAGGTCCAGGTGCAAACGGCGCAGCAGCGTCTCGGCATCCGCCTCCGGGGCGGGCGCGAGGCCTGCCGCCGTGAGGCCAGAGAGGACGAAGCGATCGATCGGGCCGCGGATCCAGCTCGATTCGGCGGACTCTGGCGGAGCGACCTCGCGCTCTGGTGCATACGCCCAATGCGGAGCCCACGCCGCACCCGCCTCGATCCAGCGCCGGAGGGTCGCGATCGCTGCCTCGTCGAGCGGCGTGCCGTGGCCGGTCGGAGGCATGCGGTCGAAGTCGAACTCCGACGTCACCCGAGCCAGGAGCTCACTCCCCTCCGGGTCCCGGGGGCGGACCACCCGCGCGAGCCCTTCGGGTTCGTCCAGCCGCAGCCCCGCTCCGCGCCCCGCTTCGTCGGGCCCGTGGCACGCCAGACAATGCTCTGCGAGCAAGGGGCGCACGTCGGACTCCCAGCTCGGCGCGGTTTGACAGAGGGACAACAGAGCTGAGCACAGCATCACAATCCACGAGGGTATCCTCGCGGGTGAAATGCAGCACCTGCGAATCGTCACACGTTTCTTCGCCGCCCTTGCCCTCACCGCGGCGTCCGCTGCCGCCAGCGAGCGCTACCTCGTCCAAGGCGAAGGCCGCCTCGCAGAGGTCGCCGTCGGGGCGGAGTTCGGGCCGAACGGAAAGGTCCTGTGGTCGGTCCCCTGTGCGCTCGTCACGGACGCCGCGCTCGCCCCCAATGGCAACGTGTTCGTGACGCTGCCTGACGGGCAGCTCGCCGAGGTCGCGCCGCGCTCCGCGCGCTGGGTCTGGCGCGCGGACGCCGATCCCGCGCGAAGTCTGCCGCAGCTCGCGGCGCTGCCGCGCGTGCCTTCCGTCGAGCAGCGCCCGATGCGCGAGGCCCTCGAGGACTTCGGCGACGACATCTCCGTCTGGCGTCTCGTCGAGGACTCCCCTGATGCAGACCTGCTCCGCCGTGCCCGCGACATCCACTGGCGCGTGATCACGCTCGACACGCACAAGGACATCCGCGATTCGCTGGCCCTTGTTGCCGGAGACCATGGCACCCTCGCGCTGCGCGACGATCCGACTCGCTGGGGGCCGAATCAAGTCGATCTGCCGAAGATGCGCGCGGGCGGCCTCGATGTGGCGTTCTACATCGTCTACGTCGGTCAGGGGCCGCTGACGACCGAAGGGTTCGCCGCCGCGAAGGCGCAAGCGCTTGCGAAGTTCGACGCGATCGAGCGTCAGGCGCAGCGCTTTCCGAACGAGATCGTGCTGGCTCGCACCCCGGACGAGGTCCTGGCCGCAATCGCGGCAGGCAAGCTCGTTTCATGCATCGGCATCGAGAACGGCTACGCGATGGGCGAAGACCTCGGCCTGCTGCAGGAGTTCCATCGCCGCGGTGCGCGCTACATGAGCATCACGCACAACGGCCACAGCCAGCTCGGTGATTCGAATACGCCAGAGGAGCCGTTACACGGCGGCCTCACGGACCTGGGGCGGCGTACGATCGAAGAGCTGAACCGCCTCGGCATCATGGTCGATGTCTCCCACTCCGCGAAGTCGACGATGATGCAAGCGCTCGCCTATTCCAGCGCGCCGGTGATCGCGTCGCATTCGGGAGTACGGGCTCTCTGCGATCATCCGCGCAACCTCGACGACGAACAGCTCCGGGCGCTCGCTGCCAAACGCGGCGTGCTACAGTGTGTCGCCTTCGACGGTTACGTCGTCGATGCACGCCCGCGGAGCGCTGCGATCGCGGCGGCGCGCGCGGAGCTCGGCCTGCCCGCGGAGGAGCGCTTCCGCCGCGTCGAACCGGGCAGCGAAGACCAGGAGAAGCTGAGGCTGCTGCGCGAACGCGTGGCTGCGATCGAGGCGCAGCACCCGCGCGCGACGGTCAAGGACTTCGTCGACCACATCGACCACGCCGTGAAGGTCATGGGGATCGACTTCGTGGCGATCAGCTCCGACTTCGACGGCGGCGGCGGTATCCGTGGCTGGAACGATGCCAGCGAGACCTTCGAGGTCACCTTCGAGCTGGTACGGCGCGGCTACGACGAAGAGGCTCTGCACAAGCTCTGGTCCGGCAACACGCTCCGCCTGTGGCGCGAGGTGGAGGCCGCCGCAGCAGAGATGAGCGCGAAGTGAAACCGCTGCGCTCGGGGGCCTCGCCCGGAACACAGGTCTCACACAGAGACGCAGCGTGCAACGGAGAGGCGCGCTAGAGTGCTGGGGGCTTCGACTGCCTCCCCTCACCTAGGAGCCTACCTTGCAGTTCCCGAGCGCAACCCGCCTCTCCTTTGCGATCTCCGCTGCCCTCTGTCTCCCTGGCCTCGCGTTTGCACAGAACGACGAGTGCTCGACCGCAGCGACCCTGACCCCTGGCACCGTCGCGTTCGACACGACCGCGGCGACGCTCAGCCCCCAGCCGTGGCCCTGCGCGGCCAGCACGGCCCCCGACCTCTGGTACCGCTTCACCGCGACCTCGACGGGGAGCGCGAGCGTCAGCACCTGCAACGGGACGACCTACGACTCCGCTCTCCAGGCCTTCTCGGGCACCTGCGGCGCGCTGGTCCCGATCGTGTGCAACGACGACTCGTGCGGACTGCAGAGCCGAATCCAGTTCCCCGTCACGGCGGGTCAGACCTACTTCGTGCGCGTCGGCGGCTACGCGGGCAGTTCGGGTCAAGGCAACCTGACGTTCAACGACGGCACCCCGGTGCTCAACCCGACGAACGGGAACTACTACGCGGCCATCTCCGCGCCGGGCATCACGTGGACCCAAGCCCGCACCGCTGCGGCGGCCGCGACGTTCCAGGGTCGCCAGGGCCGTCTCGCGACCCTGAACGACCAACAGGAGAACGACTTCGTCTTCCAGCAGCTCGGCGGAGTCAACAACTACTGGATCGGCGGCTTCCAGAACACGTCCTCGCCGAGCTACTCGGAGCCGGGCGGCGGCTGGGAGTGGATCACGGGTGAGCCCTTCACGTTCACCCAGTGGCTTCCGGGTGAGCCGAACAATGCGGGCGCCTTCGGCGCCGAGGACTTCCTGGAGCTCCTCCAGTCGCCGGGCTTCGGCGAGACCTGGAACGACGTCGCAGAGCCCGAGCACCCCGCAGGTTACGTCATCGAGTTCGCCGACACTGGCATCGGCACGGCGTACTGCAACCCGGCGAACAACAACTCGACCGGCGCTCCGGCGACGCTGCGCGGCGCTGGCTCCGCGAGCGTGGCCAGCAACAACCTGACCCTCGTCGCAGACGACCTGCCGACGAACGCCTTCGGCTTCTTCCTCACGAGCGCGACGCAAGGCTTCACGCAGAACCCCGGCGGCAGCTCGGGCAACCTGTGCCTCGGCGGTGCGATCGGACGCTACGTCGGGCCCGGTCAGATCAAGAACTCCGGCGCGGCCGGTGAGTTCTCGCTGCTGCTGAACCTGGCCCAGACGCCGAGCCCGTCGGGCTTCGTGGCGGTGATGCCTGGCCAGACCCGCAACTTCCAGGCGTGGTATCGCGATGCCGTCGGCGGCAGCGCGACCTCCAACTTCACGCACGGACTGCGGGTCACGTTCAACTGAGCGACGGCGACCGACAAAACGAGCCCGAAGCGCAGCAGTGCGCTTCGGGCTCGTGCGTCTTCAGAGCGAGATCCCGACGCTCACCCCGGCGTAGTAGTCGCCATCCTGCTCGGCGACCACGATGCCGAGCCGACGCCCGTCGTCCAGGAAACGATCGAGCATGTGGTGCAGGTTGTGGCCGTCCCACACGTGGGTGCTGACCCACGTGCGGCCCCAGCGGATGTTGGCGCCGGCGAGGAACTCCCACTGATCGAGGAAATCGCCGTAAGCCGTGCCGATGTAGGGCGCGACCGGCAATCCCGTGTAGTGCTGCAGGTCCTTCGCGATCGTCGCGTAGTACGCGCGGCCGTAGGGGGTACCGATGCGGTCGGAGCTCGTACCGATCATCACGGACGGCCGCGTCAGCGTCTCGTCCAAGATGCGGATGTTCGCGAGCAGCCCGATGTCGTCGTCGAGGGGGTTGTACTCCACCCCCACGAACGCGTTCGGCAGAACCGCGTAGGTCGCCGTAAGGCGCAGCTCCGCGCGCTCGACCGGGATACCGGGGAGCCAGCGCGCTGCGAGGTTCCACTTCGTTGCTGTGCCGCCGGTGCCACGCACCGGCATACCCTCACCGGGTCACAACGGTCACGAGGGAACGAGTGAGGCCGGAGCCTCGACCTCGTCGACCTCTTGCTGCAGGAGAGGGTCGCCGCCGAGGCTACCGAGGGCGGCGAGAATGAACGAGGGCAGATGCATGGCGGCATCTTAACACTCCGACTGCGGCGACCGCGCCAGCAGCGCCGCGACCGCGCTCTCCCGCTCGATGCCCGCCAAACCGAGCGCCAGAACGGCAGCCCCGACGACGTTCTCCAGCTTGGCCTGCACCAGCGTGGCATGGGGCACGCGGCGCAGGATCGCAGCACGGATCCGCGCACCGTAGTCCGGATGCGCCGCCAAACCGCCGGTCGCGACGACCTCCAGCGGCGGCGCCGTCCAAGCGAGCACTCGCGCGGCCGCTTCGACACATTCGGCGAGCGCTTCGGCACCATCATCCAAGAGCTGGTTCGCGACGGCGTCACCCTCGGCTGCCGCGGCGGTGACGAGCCGTGCGAGGCCGGCCCGGCGCGCACGTGAGAGACCATCGCGATCGACGGCGCGGAGCATCGCGCGCATCTCCGTGATCTCGAGCGCCTCGCGGACCCGCTCTTCCAGCTGGGTCGCGGGCCCACGTCCGTCGAAGGCTCGCGCCGCGGCGGTCATCGCCTTGGTTCCGAGCCATGTCGCGCTGCCGACGTCGTCGAGCAAGCTGCCCCAGCCGCCGACCTGTCGCGCAAAACCGTCAGCGCGCCGACCGTAACAGGAGGACCCAGTGCCGACGATCAACGCGATACCGTCGCCGCCTGCGAGGCCGCCAGCGAGCGCCGCAGCAAGGTCGATGTCGACCTTCGTACGCCCAGGCGGAGCCAGTCCGAGGCGCTCGGCGATATCGCTGACTTCGGCGCGATCAGCTGCGAGGCCGACGCTGGCCATCGCCAGGAACGCGGCAGCGACAGGACGCGGAGCGAGGCCCGCCAGAGACCACGCTGCACGCCACGCCGTGTCGAGGTGCGCCATGAGGCGCTCGCGACCCACGTCGTGCAGATTGCCGCTGGGACCCTCGCCCACGCCGAGCAACGCGCCGTCCGCGCGCAGCAGGGCGACGCGTGTGTGTGTGCCCCCACCGTCGATCCCCGCGACGATGGAGCCAGCGTCCTGATCCCGTGACCCAGGTGCAGTCGTCAAAGCGCTCACATGCGCAGCATAAGCGGCCGTGTCAGTCGCAGAGCGTGACTTCGACCGCGTCCGTCAGGTTCGACCCGCCCGGGGTCGAGTCGCGGTGCCAGCACTGGAACGTCCAGGTCGAGCCCGACGTCGCCTGGCCAAGAAACACCGGCGCCGACAGGTCGAGCTGCAGCGACGCCTGGCCCAGGAGGTCGACGGTGGCCAGCGGGGGCAGCCGTAGGACCCCGCCACCGACGCAGAGGAGGCCATCGCCGACCGGAGCGCTCGTACGGCTCCGCCCAGCGAGGAAGAGCGCGGGCGCCCCAGAGGGCAATCCGGAGGCGATCAGCTCGAGCGTGTTGGCAGCGACGCTCGTCGATCCCAGGAGCTGCAGGAGTCCCGTGTTACCGGTCGAGTTCGGCTGCCCCGGGCAGTAGCTCACTGGTCCAGCGCACGGCTCGGTGAACTGCACCGTGAGCAGCGGGCGCTCCATGACCTCGAGCCACTCCCGAGAGCGGAAGGACCAACGGTCGTTCCCGCCGGCGAGGACGACCCAACCTTGATTCGGCGCACCGTCCGCCCACGCCTGGACCGCTGCGGTCACGTCGAACGAGCGAGTCCCCTTCGATGAGACGTAACCGCGTGTGTTCGCGTCGATCGAGGCGCTCGCCTCCGCGCCCAGCTGGACCCCGCCGCTGAGTGAGTCCCACGTGGAGTCCTCGGCCCACGCCGTGAGCATGCGGTGCAGCGTGCCGCCGCTGCCGCTCTCCGCCGCCGACCCTTCGGTGGTCAAGGTCAACACCGCGCGCTGCACACGCGCGCCGGCCGGCACCTGTCCCGAGCCCGCGCCGATGATGCCGTCGAACGCGAGGAGGCCTTGCTCGCGATCCGCGTCCCCGTCGCAGCGCACCTCCTGGAGCGTGCCGTGGGTCGCTCCAGGCAGCGTCTCGCCGGCGGCGCCGTTTCCGATGTACGCGTCGCGGCCGCCGAGCCAAACGCCTGCGCCGAGGTCTTGCCCATGACGGAAGCGCCGCACCGTCGTGCGTTCGAGCTCGAAGCGGTGCGCCTCGAGGTCGTACGGCAGCTCGAAGTTCGCCGTGGGATCGGTGCTGCGGTCGAGGCCCGCGGTGACCCCCGGGACGTACGTCGGCGAAGTGGTGCGCGCGCGAATGCGCTCTTCGCTCGGCTCGAAGCCCAACGTCATGAGCCAGCCGTTGCCGCCATTGGGATCGAACTGTTGGTCGTTCAGGATCTGGTGCACGGGCCGGCCGAACGCGTTCAGATCGCTGCGGAAGCCGCTGCCGTAGATGTGACCGCACAGGAGCAGCACGACCTCGGGATTCGGCTCGAGCAACTTGCGGAAGACCTGCTGCGCGTCGTTGTCCCCAGCGCCGTCGGGCGTCGCGCCGCCCGTCTGCCAGTTCGCGGGCGAGCCCGGGCTCAGGTGTTCGTGGGTGGTCACGATCACCGGCAGACCAGGGTGGCGCGCGATCTCGCGGCTGGCAAACGCGAGCGCCGCGTCGGAGGGACGCCACTCGAGGCTCAGGTGCAGCCAGGCGCCCTCCGGCGTCTCGAAGCGTTGGACGTGATTGAGGCCGTCGACGGAGGAGCCGCGGTACCACGAGCGACCGCCGTAGCGGCTCGGACCGAAGAAGTCGCGGTACCGAGCGCCCCCGGAGGCCTTGTTCGAGACCACCGCGTAGTCGTGGTTCCCGATGACCGCGGAGTAGGGGACGCGACCTTCAGGCTCCTGCGCGAGGTTGCCATCGAGGCGACGCATCGCTGTGTCGGCGTTGTTCCACTCGAAGATGTTCTGGTTCGCGCCTTGCGCGCCGCTCTCGACGATGTCGCCGACGTGAGAGACGAACGCGATCCGTTTACTGGTGAGGTTGTCGACGATCCACTGGGTCTGCGCGATGAAGATCGGCGCGAGCGCTGCGCTCTCGGAGTAGTACTGCGTGTCAGGGAGGGCGACGACGCTGAAAGAGAGCTGCGCGGCAGCGAGCGACAGTGCACAAGGGATCATCGTGTAGACGATGCCACGGCTGTGCAGCCGCAGGATCAAGCGCTCATCAACGCTCTCTCAGTTGCGCGAGGGCCTCCGCGAGCTCGCGGTCGCTCGGATGGAGGGCGAGCCCGAGCTCGAAGGTCCCGCGCGCTTCGTCGAATCGGCCGAGGTCGCGGAAGCAGAGCCCGCGCCGGTGCCACGCGCTGGCGAGCGGCGCGACGAAGTCACCCACTGGCTCCGCGGCGATGTAGTCGGCGAGCAGCTCGAGGGCTTGCTCGAGTTCGAAGCCGCCGCGTTGCCTGACGCGAGCGGTCTCGTAGGCGGCCTGATACCAGAACACGTCGCGCGTCCCCGCGAGGAGCGCGGTGTACACGGGCGCGGCCTCGCGAAAGCGATGTTGCTCCTGCAGGATCTGACCGTGTAGCAGTGTCAACCGCGCGACATGCGCCCGGCTCGCATCGGTTGGTAGCGCGACCTGGGCGACGACATCGAGCGCCTCCATCCAGCGCTCCTCCGCTGCGTGCGCCTGCGCGCGCCAGAGCGAATGGCGCACGGGATCGAGCTCGGCGAGCTGCGCGATGCGTTCTTCCGCGGAGCGTTTGTTGCCGATGGGCCAGGGCGCGAGCAGCAAGATGCCGAGCTCTTCGTCGCGCGCTTCGAAGTTCGTGGGATCCAGCTCGATCGCGGCCACGAGCTCACCCTTGATGACGCCGACATCCCCGAGCGACGACAGCGCCGCGGTCCAGCCGCGCTCACGGGTGCGCTGCATCAAGCGCGCCGCCAGGACACGCGCGCGGTGGTAGTGCGCCTCGGAGCTCTCGGGAGCCAGCGCGAGCGCCGCGTCGATGTCCTGGAGCGCACGCTCGAAGGCCCCGAGCACGCGCTGGGCCGCAGAGCGCGCTGTGAGCCAGCGCGCGCGCAGCGCCGCGGAGCTCGCGGCGTCGACGTCGGCGAGGGCGCGATCGAGCTGCGCGAGGGCCGCGCGAACCGAGCGGCTCTCTCCGAGGCGCGCGACTTCGTCTGCGCTGGGCAGCTCGTCGCGCGGCGCCTCGGCGCTGGGCTCTCCCAGCGGCTCCCGAGCGGCGGACGGAGTCGCGCGAGGCGCGAGCGCGCCGACCGCCCAGTAGACGACGACAGCCGCGCCCAGCGCGGCTGTCATCAGAAGCACGGTGCCGAGCTTGCGCACGCCGCGCTCAATCCATGTGCGCGACGACCCGCTCGTCACCCATCTGCAGCTTCAGCGCCACACGCTGGGCGACCTTGCCGAAGAGGTTCTCCCAGACGCGGATGAAGCCCTTGACGAGGATGCGCCGCACGAAGTCGACGGGCGTCCAGTAGCGCGGACCCGAGAGCCCCTGCGCGTGGGCGTAGAGCTTCGCCTGCTCGCTGACCATCCACTCGCTGTGCAGCATGTACATCACGAGGTAGACCTTGGAGAGCCAGTGCTGGCGGATCATCGGCTTGACGAAGCGCATCATCCAGCCGTTGCGCACGATGATCGGGAACAGCTTGTGCAGGTTCTCGATCTCGCGCTTGTTCTCGAACTCGATCGACGACGTGCGGTTGAACTTGACGGGGAAGTCGTCGTACGCGGCGACAGCGTAGCCCATCTCGGTAGTCATATCCGCGATGTCGAACATCGGGTACGGCTGCATGATCGAGACCAGCGGGTGGTCGACCTTGCAGCGCACGTTGAGCGCCACCGTCTCGAGCTCGTCCTCGAGCGTCGCACCGGGCCCGCCCAGCATGTTCAGCGAGCCGAGGCGGATACCGTGCTTCTTGATCCAGAGCGAGGCATCCTCGAGCTGCTGCAGCGTGGTGTTCTTGCGGAAGATCGCGTTGCGGATGTAGTCGTTGGCCGACTCGAACGCGATGCGTGCGTAGACGCAGCCCGCCTTCTTGAGCTGCTCGATGTGACGCTCCTTGGTCATGTTGGCCATGAGGATCACGTCGAACGGCAACCCGATCTCCTTCGGGTACTTCTCGCAGAACTCGTCGAGCCACTTGCCGGACAAGTTGAAGATGTCATCCAGGAAGTGGACGAACTTCAGGTTGTACTTGGCCTGGACCGCCTTGATCTCCGCGATGACGTGGTCGACCGAGCGCTTGCGGACGTACTTCGCGTTGGTGGTGTTGTTGACCTTCTTCTTCAGCGCGTGGTGGAAGCAGAAGGAGCAGTTCATCGGGCAGCCGCGCTGCGTGACGAACACCTTGCGGTCCGAGTCGCGGTAGATCGCGCCCGCCTCGTAGATCACGTCGCGGTCGGGGAACCCGAGCGAGTCGAGGTCCTGGATCGGGGGGCGCTGCGTGTTCTTGACGATCTCGCCCGTGGTCCGATTGCGGAACCACATGTTCATCACGTCCCAGTAGGGCGTGCCCGCCGAGAGGTGGTCGAGGAACTCGACGATCGCCTGCTCACCCTCACCGCGGCAGATCGCGTCGACGTGCTCGTTGCGCTCGAGGAGCTCGGGCGTGAACGTCGGGTGCGGGCCACCGAAGACGCACAGGGCCCGCGGCACCTCGGTCTTCACGCGCTTCGCGATGTCGAGGAAGTACGGGTGCATCCCGGTCGTGACCGAGTAACACACGACGTCGGGGTCGTACTCCTTGATCTTCTCGATCCAGTCCTTGTCGGGCAGGAAGAGCGCGCGGGTCTGGTGACCGGCGTCTTTGATGGCGCGCGACAACCACATGATCCCCAGCATTTCCTGGGGCAGGTAGTCGTTGATGAACAGGACCCTCTGCGGGCGCTTCGCGGTCACGGAGCTCGTCATGGTGCAGGAGAGGCGCGCAGGGAGTCGTGGGGACCGTCCTCGGGGCCCCGCGGGCTGCGGCATCGGCTTCCTGGAGTGTATCGGGCCCTGAGCGTGCCGGGGATCAAGCCCGTGTCGAGATCGCTCTCAACGCCCCACTGGAGCGCGAAGTCCGGAGTCTACCCCGGAAATTTTCCGTGCCGCGCAGCAGCCTCCAGCACACCCTCGACCTCGGAGAAGCGCGCTTCGCGATCGAAGCGCGACGCCCGCGCGAGCCCCTCAGCGACGAAACGGCGTCCCAACTCGGGATCATCGAGGATCCTCCGTCCGGCGCGAGCGAGGTCGGCGGGATCGCGCGGATCGACCAGCAGACCGTTCACGCCGTCCTCCACGACCTCCGGATTGCCGCACACGCCGCTGGCGATCATCGGCGTGCCGAGCGCCTGCACCTCGAGCAGGGTGTGCGACAGGCCCTCGTACTCACTGTTGAGCACGAAGACGTCGGCGGCGCGGATCCAGAGCGGAATGTCGCGGTGGGGCACGTTCCCGAGGAAGTGCACCCGCGACGTCAGGCCGAGCTCCGCCGCCAGCGCGGTCCATGCCGCGCGCATGTCCCCATCGCCGGCGACCGCGAGGTGCACGTCCTCCGGCCACTCCGCGAGCGCCCGGATGATGTTGTCGACGCGCTTCCAGACCATGAGCCGGCAGATCGTCAGGACGAGGCGCGCGCCGCGCGGAACGCCGCGCGCCTCGACGCCGAGGCGCTCGCGCGCGCCATCGCGGTCCTCGCGCACATCCGCCGCGCGCGGGCCGTGGTAGGCGTTGACGATCGTCAGCGCTTTGTCCGGCGGTACGCCATGGTGCTCGACGAGGATGCCGCGCAGGAACTCGGAACAGCAGATGATCCGGTCCGCGCGACCCCACCACCAACGCTGCAACGCGCGCGTCAGGCGCACCCGCCAGCCGTACGGACGCCCCTGGAACGTGACGATGTCGTCGTCGCCGCACCACCCTTTGCGGTGCGCGATCTCCCACGCTCCGTCGACCATGATCCGGATCACGACCGGCCGGCGCCGCAGGCGCGCCGCGAGCACGTGCAGGAGCGCGAGGTGCTCCTGCACGTAGACGACATCGGCGTCGCCGGCGCGGCGCAGCACCTGCCAGAAGGCCTCGAGGTAGCGCGCGATGAGCCGCGGTCGGTGGATGGACCTGACGGGGAACGGGTACCCCGCGGGGGCCGGGTCCGAGCAGAACGCGATGACCTCGACCCCGTGGCCGCGCTCGACGAGGAAACGCCCGATGCTCGGGACGTATACGGCGGGGCCGCCCAGGTCGGGCGGGAAGACGGGGGAGGTGACGAGGACTCGCACGGGCAGGGGACTGTCTGGGGAGTCTATCGGCCGGCAGGGCGCCGCCCCCCGCGGTGCGGCGGCGCCGGGGACGCCGGGGCAGAGAGCGCGCTCAAGCGCCGCGCCCCGACCGGGCGATCCCGGGAGCACCTAAGGGGTATCCCTAGACCATGCCCCCACCCTACTCCCTGCGCATCCAGCTCTACGGGCTGATCGGCCTGCTCCTCGCCCTCGTCGCCGCGGCAGTCCTGCAGACCGCCGGGCCCGAGGACGCCGGGTGGTCGTTGGGGCTGACCCTCGCGTCGGCGGCCCTGGCGGGCCTGGCCCTCTTCGGGACGTGGTCGCTGACCCAGCGTGTGGCGGGACTGACCGCCGGGGCGGAGCGCCTCGCGAAGGGGGACCTCGGGGCGCCGCTACCGACCGCCGGCCCGGACGAGGTCGGCGAGCTCACGGCAGCGTTCGGGCGCGTGCAGACGAAGCTGCGCTCGTGCGCAGAGGTGGCGCGTGCGATGGCGAACGGCAGGCTCGACGTCGCGATCGAGCCGCAGAGCGACGCGGACCAGCTCGGCGCGGCCTTCCGCGACATGCTCGCGGGGCTGCGGGAGACCGCGCGCAGCCTGCAAGGCGCCGCAGGCGCGTTGGAGTCGAGCTCGCGCGCGCTCGGAGCGCTCAGCGCCGACCTGCGCGAGGTCGCGGACGAAACCGCGAACAAAGCGACCTACGTCTCAGCCTCTGGCGAGGAGATGCAGAGCTGCATCAACGAGATCGCGCGCAACGCGAGCCGCGTGGCCGACGCCGCCAGAAACGCGGTGCAGTTGTCCACCGATACCAGCGCCGCGATGTCCGAGATGCGCACGTCGAGCGAGCAGATCTCGGAGGTCACCTACCTGATCGCCAACATCGCGGAGCAGACCAATCTGCTGGCGCTGAACGCGACGATCGAAGCAGCGCGCGCAGGCGAAGCGGGCCGCGGCTTCGCGGTCGTTGCGGGCGAAGTGAAGAGCCTCGCCGTGGAGACCGGATCTGCGACTTCGCGCATCGCCGAGACGGTCGGCGCGGTGCAGAAGCGCGCGGTCGATGCGTCCAGCGCGATCACCAGCGTCACCAAGGTGATCGACGAGGTCGACTCCATCGCGAGCACGATCGCCAGCGCCGTCGAGGAACAATCCGTCACGACGCACGAGATCGCGCGCAACATCAGCGACGTGGCGGCCGCGGCCGAGCGCACGCAGCTTGCGACCGAGAAAGCGCACCATGCGGCGCGTACGGTCGAGGACCTCGCGACTTCGCTGCGCGGCCTTTCGGACCGCTTCCGGGTCTAACAATACGCTTCGCTCCTGCACATCGGAGCGAGGCGCAGCGAGCACCTCCGCGCTGGCCGACGATCTGCACGCGCGCTGCGCAGCGCAGGACCCCGGGAGCGCACGCAGCGCTCAGCCGAGCAGCCAGCTCGGACTGACGCCGTCTGCCGCAAGGACAGGCTCCGCGACGTCGAACACCGAGAGAGCGTTGCTGCGCTCCAGGCACTCTTCGATCGCGCTGACGAGCTCGCGCTCCTCCGGCGGTCTGCGGAACCAACGCCGCGCGCCGTTGGCGAGCAGGCGCATCAGCTCGACCTGCGAGCGCGGAGCAGACGCGACGATGATCGGGATGTTCTCGAGCTGATCGAGACCGCGCACGACAGACAGGAGCTGCTCGCCCCACGCGCCCGGCAGATCGACGTCCATGATCACGAGCCCGAGGTCGGGGTTCGCGGACGCGTAGTCGAGCACCGCGATCGCATCCTCGCACACGAGCGGCACGTGCCCGAGGCGACGGACGAGGTCGGTGTACCAGTCGCGGGTCTCGGGGTCCTTGTCGGCGATCAGGATCTTCTGCATGGCGGCGCGGGAGGTCAGCGACCTTCCCGCGTCCTTTCGGCGTTCGTGCGCCTGCGGGTCGCAGGAAAACCCCGAGCTTCGATTCCTGGTGCGAGACACGCTACGCAGTGCACCCGCGCCAGCGCGAGCTCATTGCGAGGCGCGCCCGCTCTCCGCCCACTCGGCGCGGACGCGCGCCAACGTCTGGGCCACCGTCGCATCGAGCTCGCGGTACGCGCGCTGCACCCAGCGCTCGTTCTGATCCGCAGCGCGCAGGATGTGCACCTGCGGGACCATGACGAGCCGTAGCAACGCCTCGTGATGGAACAGCGCTCGCTCCAGGTCCTTGGCGACGTATGCCGCGGCCAGGGCCTCTTCGATGACCGCGCGCCGGGGCTCCATGTCGGCGTACATGTCGCGCGCCTCTTCGGCGGCCGCGATCACACGCTCCGCGTTGCGCCGCGCGAGGCGCGTCGCACGCGACTCGACCAGGTTCGCCGCCCCACAATACGCGCAGTCGAACGCACCGCCCGCCGTGACCGCCGCAGCTGCGAGCCCGAGCGGCGCGCCGCAGAGCGCGCACCGCAGCGCGCCCTGCACGTCAGCAACGTCATCGGGCTCGGTCGCCACGGAGAGCTCAGCAGACCGAGGCGTTGTCGCGGTGCTCGGAGCGCTCTGCTTCGATCGCGCGCAGTCGCTCCAAGGTGACGTCGGGCGTCGGGTACTCGCCCGTGAAACACGCGTTGCAGAAGCGCTCGATCCGCGGGTTGCCGACCCGCGCCGCTGCGTTCATCGCCTCGCGGTCGAGGTATAGGAGGTAGTCCACGCCGAGGATCTTCGCGACCTCCTCGACCGACGAGACGTCTGCCGCGACGAACTCCTTCTTGCTCGCCATGTCGACCCCGTAAGGGCACGGAGCGATCAAGGGCGGACTCGTCACGCCGAAGTAGACCTTCTTCGCGCCGGCATCGCGGGCCATCTGCACGATTCGCTTCGACGTGTTGCCGCGGACGATGGAGTCGTCGATGAGGACGACGTCCTTACCGTCGAACTCCAGCGGGATCGGGTTCAGCTTGCGGCGGATCGACGAGCTGCGGCTCGTCTGGTCCGGCATGATGAACGTCCGTCCGATGTAGCGGTTCTTGATGAGGCCCTCGCGGTACGGCACGCCGAGCTCCATCGCAAATGCGAGCGCCGCGTCGCGCGACGAATCCGGCACGGGGATCACCGCATCGGGCAGCGGCGCGCCGGAGGCCTTCCACTGCTGCGCGAGCGCCACCCCGAACCGGTGGCGCGTCTTGTAGACCGAGATGTCGTCGATGAACGAATCGGGCCGCGCGAAGTAGATCAGCTCGAAGATGCACGGGCGGTGCGGCTCGCGCGCGACCTGGCGGCGGTGCACCTTGCGCTCCATGTCGACGAGGACCGCCTCGCCGGGGCCGATGTCCAGCGTCCGCTTGTAGCCGTTGACGTCCAGCACGACGCTCTCCGAGGCGCACGCGAACCACGTACCGCGTGCGTCGTCGCGCTGGCCGAAGACCATCGGCTTGATGCCGAAGGGGTCGCGGAAAGCGACCAGACCGAAGTCGGCGATGACCGCGGTCACCGAGTACGCACCCTTGACCTCGTCGTAGACCTTCGCGATCGCGTGGAAGACGTCGTCCGCCGTGATCGGCCCGTGGTGCAGCGCGAGGCGCTCAGCGAGCCCCTGCTGGAACACGTAGAGGATCACCTCCAGGTCGCACGACGAGTTGAGGCGCGTCCCGCGCCCGTTGAAGCGCTGCGTCGCGAGCTCGACGTAGTTCGTCACGTTGCCGTTGTGCGCCATCGCCGTGCCCAGCGGGAACGTGTGGTGGAACGGCTGCGCGTCCGCGTCAGTGTTGCTGCCGACGGTCGGATAGCGCACGTGCCCGACCCCGAGGTTGCCGCGCAGGCGGCGCATGCTGTCCTCGTCGAAGACCTCGACCACGAGGCCGAACCCCTTCCGCACGTGGAAGCGGTCCGTGAACGTGGTCATCCCGGCCGCGTCCTGCCCGCGGTGTTGGACCGCGAGGAGGCCCTCGTAGAGCTCGGGGGCGACGTCGGTGCCGTCAGGGCCGAAGATCCCGATGAATCCGCACATGGTTGGCTGCCGGGGGGAGGTGTCCCGCGGGGAGGCACGCGCCGGACCCCCTCTGGGCCCTGCGCCGCCGCCGCGGACCCGGGCGGGGATCCGAAGGCCCCCAGCCCGTTGCCGGCGAGGCGCACCAAGATAGTCCCCCGGGGCGCTCCCGAGGAGCGCGCCTTACGAATCCCCCGCCCGCGATTCCGAACCTCCGGCGCCCCGCCCCCCCATGCACCCCGTACCCTCCCCCGCGATGCGGCGGCTCCAAGCGCTCGACCGACGGCTCGGGCCGCCGCTCTGCGCGCTCGTCGCGCCGCCGCGCCTCCTGGCGCGCGCCGCGCGGGGCGCCCGCGCCGCCTGGGACCGCCGCCGGGGGCGCGTGCGGCCGCCGCCCCCCGTCCGGAGGGTCCTCGTCGTGAAGTTCTGGGGCCTCGGGAGCCTCGTCCTCGTGACCCCCGCCCTCGCCGCGCTGCGCCGCCGCCACCCCGGCGCCTCGATCGAGGTCCTCACGCTGGCGGCCCACGCGCCGCTCGTCGCGGCCCTGCCGGGCGTCGACGCCGTCCACACGTTCGAGGTCCGCGGCGGAGGCCTCGCGCGGCTCTGCGCCCGCCTCGCGCGGCTCGCCCTGGCGCTGCGGCGGCGCCGCTTCGACGTGGTCTACGACCTCGAGTTCCTGACGTCGACCTCGGCCCTGATCGGAGCGCTCGCGGGCCCGCGCCTCCTCGTCGGGTTCACCTCGCCGCGGGTCAGCCGCGGCGACCTGCACGACGAGACCCTGCCGTTCGACGAGTCGAGGCACGTCGCCGAGAGCTTCCGCGACCTGGCGGCCGGGCGGCCGCTGGGCCCCGTCGGCAACAACGATGCCAGCGCGCCACGGATCACACCCGAGGACGCCGCGCGCGTTGCAGCGCACCTCGGCCAACCGCTCCCCCAGCGCCTCGCGGTCCTGAACCCGAACGTCGGCGAGCTCGCGCCCGAGCGCCGCTGGCCGACCGAGCGCTTCGCGGAGCTCGCGGGAGCGCTCATTGCCGAGGGGTTCTCCGTCGTGCTCATCGGCGCGCTGCACGAGCGCCCGGTCACGCAGTCGATCGCTTCGGCTGTGCCTCTGGTGCGGGACCTCGCCGGTGTGCTCGGCCTGGGCGAGCTCTGTGCGCTCCTCGCACGCGCTGACCTGGTCGTCTCCAACGACAGCGGCCCGATGCACCTCGCAGCCGTGCTCGGTGCACCGACCGTCGGGCTCTTCGGTCCCGAGTCGCCGCGCCGCTACGCGCCCCTCGGACCGCGGGTGCGCACGCTGTGGGACCCGCCGCCCTGCGGCCCATGCATCAACGTGCACGACAACAAGCTGGCCGGCTGCGTGCTCGGGCGCGCCGAGTGCATGCTGCGGATCTCCGTCGCGAGCGTCCTGGACGCCGCGCTCAGCACCGCCGGCCGACGCCGGGGCTCGGCATCCCACTCGTTCGTCGCCGAGGAGCAGAAGGCGCCGTGAAGGTCCTGCTCTTGAATCCGCCGAGCCAGCGCGTGGTCATCCGGGACTACCTGTGCTCGAAGACGACGAAGTCGAACTACGTCTTCCATCCGATCGACTTCGTGGTGCTTTCGGGGCTCATCGCCGAGCAGCACGAGCTCGAGGTCTTGGACGCGATCGCAGAGCGCCTCTCCAGCGACGAAGCGCTGCGACGTGTGCTGCGCGCTGCGCCGGATGTCGTAGTCGCGCTCGTGGGCAGCGTCTCGTGGCACGAGGACCGGCGCTTCCTCGCGGCCGTCGCCGAGCACGCGCGCGTTCTCGCGCTGGGTGATGTGCTGCACGAAGCCTCCGAGGCGCTGCTGGAGAGCGAGCCGTGGCTCGAAGCCGCGCTGCACCGCTTCGCGTCGGACGACATCGTCCGATACCTGGCGGGTGAGCGCTCGGAGCTCGAGGATGTCACCGTGCGCACCGCCGAGGGCCCGCGGCGCGTGCGCGGGTTACGGGGCGCGAAGCAGTACAGCGTCCCGCGTCCACGCCACGAGCTCTTCCCATCGCGCGGCTACCACTTCTCGTTCGCGCGCAGAACGCCGTTCGCCACGCTCCTGACGGACTACGGCTGTCCGTATCCCTGCACGTTCTGCGTCATCGGCACGCTGCCCTACCGCACGCGCCCCACGGAGGACGTCTTCGAAGAGGTCGATCACCTGCGCCAGCGCGGTGTGCACGAGCTCTTTGTCATGGATCAGACCTTCGGTGTGAACGAAGCCCGCGGCGTCGCCTTGGCGCGCGGCTTCGCCGAGCGCGGCGACCTTTCGTGGACGACGTTCACGCGCCCGGACACCGCGACGGACACGCTGCTGGCGGCGATGGTGGCCGGCGGCTGCCACACCGTCATCATGGGCATCGAGAGCGGCGACGAAGCGGTGCTGGCCGCCACGAAGAAGGGTTACACCCTGGCCGAGGTCAGCGCCGGCGTCGCGCGCGCCAAGCGCCACGGGTTGCGCGTCGTCGGCACGTTTGTCGTCGGCCTGCCCGGTGAGACCGCGGGCTCGCTCGAACGGACGCTGCAGCGCGCGCTCGATCTGGACCTGGACTTCCTCTCGCTGAACGTCGCTGTTCCGCGCTTCGGCACGCCGTTCCGCAGCGAAGTCCTGCGCGCGGGCCTCGCGGACGCAGACGACCTGTCGATGGACCAATCGGGCAGCGAGGCCTTCCTGCCGACGACGGCCCTGACGCGCGAGGAGATCGCCCGCGCGAAGCGGCGGCTCAACTTGCGCTTCTACCTGCGCCCGGGTTACCTCTGGCGCCGTGTGCGCGATGTCCGGAGCCCGCGCGAGCTCGTGCGCCAAGCGACGGAGGGCCTGGCGCTCCTGCGCCAGAACCTCACCGCGCGCGGCAGATCGCGCGTACAGTGACGGGCCCATGCTGACCCGCCACGACGCCCTCCTCCTCCGCGCCGCAGCCGTGGCGCTCACTGCGCTCCCGCACGCTTCCGCTGAAGTCGTCCTCCCCGCGGTCCTCCGCGACGGGGTCGTGCTGAAGCGCGACAGCAGCGTGCCGATCTGGGGCGCGGCTGCGCCGAACTCCACGGTCACCCTCCGCGCGAGTTGGTCGAACACACCGGTGACCACGGTCGCGGACGGCGCCGGCCGCTTCCGCGCGGAGCTGCCCACGGGTCCGGCGGGCGGCCCCCACACCCTCGCCGTGCGCGACGCGGACGGCGAAGCGCTGGTCGCAGACATCCTGCTCGGCGAGGTCTGGCTCTGCTCGGGTCAGTCGAACATGGAGTGGCCGCTGTCGCTGATCCTGCCGGCGTTCGTCGCCAGCGCTGCCGCGCGACCGGAGCTCGCCGACCCCTTCGAAGGCCAGATCCGGCTCTTCCACGTGCCGCGCCGCGTCAGCGCCCAACCCGAGCTCGAGATCAACGCCCGGTGGCGCCCGTGCACGCTGGAGCACGCGCGCGACTTCAGCGCGGTCGCGTACTTCTTCGCTCGAGCGCTGCGCAGCGAGCTCGGTGTGCCCATCGGGCTCGTCGGTTCGTACTGGGGCGGGACGCCGTCGGAGGCCTGGACGAGCCCTGCGACGATCGATCGATTCCCGCGTTACCGTGCGGCGCGCGAGGCCCTCGCGCTCTCGGGCACACCCGAAGCGCGCATCGAGGTCGCGCAGCGCACGATCCGTTGGTGGCGCGAGGCCCTCGACGTCGCACCGGAGACGATGCGCTACATGGAGGCGCAGTTCGACGATTCGGGTTGGCGCACGGTCGAAGTCCCCGGTAACTGGGAGAACGGTCCGATCGGCGTCTTCGACGGCATCGTGTGGCACCGCCGCACCGTCGAGGTGCCCGCTGAGTTCACGGGCCGCGACGCGCTCCTGTCGCTCGGTCCGATCGACGACGACGACCAAACCGTGTGGAACGGCCAGTGGATCGGAGCGACGGGCGGTTGGACGACACCGCGCCGCTACACGGTCCCCGCGGACCTCTTGCGCGCAGGCACGAACGTGCTCGCCATCGCGGTCCACGACAGCGGCGGCGGCGGCGGCTTCCACGGCGGACCGGACGAGCTGTTCCTGGAGTTGGCTGATCCCGCCGGCGGTGCTGCGCACCGCATCCCGCTGCACGGAACATGGCGCGTTGCGACCGCAGCCGCGCCGAAGAGCGCGTATCCGCGCCCCGTCGAGGTCAGCGCGGGCTCTCCGTCGGCCCTCTTCCACGGCATGATCGCGGGCCTCGCGCCCTTCCGGTTCTCCGGGGTCATCTGGTACCAAGGTGAGTCGAACCGCTACGACCCGGTGCTGTACCGCGAGTCGTTCCCGGCGCTGATCGAAGACTGGCGCGCGCACTTCGAAACGCCGGAGCTGCCGTTCCTGTGGGCACAGATCGCCCCGTTCCACTACGGCGAAGGGCCGCTCGGCGCGCACCGCACGGCGCTCCTGCGCGAGGCGCAAGATCGAGCGCTCGCCGCACCGCACACGGGTCAAGCGATCCTGACCGACATCGGCGATGTGCGGGACATCCATCCGCTCGACAAGTGGACCGTCGGGGCGCGGCTCGCAAGGCAGGCGCTCGCGAAGGTCTACGGTGCGCCGCTCGACCCCGATGGCCCGCGTTACGCCGCACACGCGGTGGAAGGCTCCCAACTGCGGATCCGCTTCGAAGGCGCGGAGGGAGGCCTCGTCGCGCGCGATGGCGAGCTCACCTGGTTCTACGTCGCGGGTGAAGACCGCCGATTCAAGCCTGCGGTCGCCCGCATCGACGGTGACTCCGTGCTGATCTCCCACCCAGAGATCCAGGCGCCGGTGGCGGTGCGTTTTGCGTGGTCCGACGTCGCCGAACCGAACCTGTTCGATGTCGACGGCCTGCCCGCCGCCCCGTTCCGTACGGACGACTGGGACGACGTCGTCATCGACGGCTGAGCGCGCTGTGAACACGCCGCATGGCGCCGAGCTTCGCCACCTACGCTGCCACCGCGCGCTTCGGCAGCTTCGACGGGCTGCGCGCGCTGGCTGCGGTGGCTGTCGTGTGGCACCACTCGCCGGCCGCGCGCGGTGAGCTCCCATGGGCCGCGCTGCAGCGCGGTTATCTGGGCGTCGACCTGTTCTTCGTCCTGAGCGGCTTCCTCATCACGACGCTCCTGCTGCGCGAGCGCGCGCGCCACGGCCGGATCGACGTGGTGCGCTTCCTGCTGCGGCGGTTGCTGCGGCTCGCGCCGCTGTACTACGCGGTCCTCGCAGGCGCAGCGCTCGTCTTCGGCCTCGACCCGAGCCTGCGCTTCGCTGCGCCGTTCTTCCGCGACCTGCCCTGGCACGCGACGTTCACCTCGAACTGGGTGCACACGTCGCCGCCGTTCGTGATCACGTGGTCGCTGGCCGCGGAAGAGCAGTTCTACATCGTCTGGGCGCTGGCGCTGCGCTGCGCGAGCCGAGGCGCGCTCGCCTTGGCTGGCGCGGTCGTCGCGGTCGGGGGACTCGTGACCCATGGCGCGCTCGACGGCGCGCTGCGGGCGCTCTTGGGGCCCGACTTCCGCAGCCTCGACATGGTGCAAGCCACGTTCACACCGCTCGCCCTCGGAGCGCTCGCCGCGGCGCTCCTGCAGAGCGCGGCAGGGTTCGGCGCCGCGGCGCGTGGCCTGGGCAGCCGCGTTGCTGCGCCCTTGGCGCTCGCCGTGGCTGTCGCCCTCGCCAGCGCTCCGGAGGCTGAACCGCTGCGCTTCGTGCGGCCGTTCGTGCAGCTCGCGCTCACCGCACTGGTCACCGCTTGCGCCTTGCGCGAGGACAACGGCCTCGCGCCGCTGCTGCGTGCCCGCCCGCTCGTGCGCCTCGGCACCGTGAGCTACGGCGTGTACTTGCTGCACGTGCTGACGCTGCAAGCGACGCGGCCGCTCGGGCTGCAAGCCGCGTTCGCGCCAGGGATCGCCGTGTTCGCGCTGAACCTCGCCGCGGCGTGGGCCGCGGCGGAGCTGGCGTTCCGCTGGATCGAGCGCCCGTGCAACCGCTGGCGCGAGCGGCTGCGGCCTTGCTGAGCCCGAGCGCGCGCTCAGCGGAAGCGGCGCGGCGACAGGAAGTCGACGTCGAACGCGCTGACCGGCTCCCCGAGCATCATCTGCACGAGGCCTTCGCCGATGCTCGGCGCGAGCTGGAAGTCGTTGCCCGAGAAGCCGGTGACCACCCAGAGCCCGGGGACCTCCTCGACAGCGCCGACGATCGGGCGCTCGTCCGGGGTCAGCGTGATCCACGACTCCCGGCTGCCGAGCTGCGGCAGGTCGCGGTACACCGGCAAGCGCTGGACGAGGTGCTCGCGAACGTCGCGCTCGAACTTCGGGTCGTGTTCATCGCCCAGCGCCTCGGGCCGCTCCAGCTCCGTGCCGTGTTCGAACGAGAGGCGCCCGACCCGCGTGCGCCCCTGCGTCGGCTCGCAGCGCGCGATGAGGTCCAAGCCGTGATCGATCAAGACCGGGTGCGCGGCCGCCGCGGTGTCCAGGGGGTCCGGCTGGAAACGCATCTCCATCTCGTTGTCGCCCTCGAGCGCGTCTTGATCGAGCTGAGCGGTCGCAGGCGGCATCCCGAAGAACTGCTCGCGCACGCGCACGACGCGCAGCGGCCAGTTCGCGCCGTAGTGCGCCAAGAGGCGCGGGGTCCACGGACCGACGGTGAGCACGACGTGCTCGGCGCGGCATTCACCCTCCGCGGTCCGCACACCGACCGCGCGCCCGTTCTCGACGAGCAGCTCGGGCTCCCCTTGGCCGAGGCGCGTGACCGCGCCGCGGTCGCGGGCGAGGGTCGCGAGGGTCCCGATGGTCCGGCGCGCGTCGATGTAGCCGCCTTGGCGCTCGAACGCGCCGAAGGCATCGTCGGCCACCTCGATGCCGGGGCACAGGGCGCGGATCTCTGCGGCTTCGACCGCGCGCACGTCGATGCCGAGGCTGCGCTGCATCGCGACCTGCTCCTGGAAGGTCGCGCGGGCCTCGGCCCCGGGCCGCGCCAGCACCACGACCCCCGTGCGCTGGTAGCCGACGCTGCGGCCGGTGGCCGACTTGATTCCGGCGTACACCTTCAGCGCGTCCCGCGCCATCCCGGCGAGCGCCCGGTCGGCGTACCCCTGGTGGATCACCGCGCTCGCGCGGCCGGAGGAGCCGGAGCCGAGCGCGTCCTTCTCGACGAGGACCACGGGGGCCGTGAGCGGATCGCACTTCGCCGCTGCGTGGAACGCCACGGAGGCGCCCATTGCGCCTCCGCCGATGATCACGATCTTCGCCTTCATGGGGTCTCCGTGGGTCCCGCGCGCGGGAGGGGGAACGGGGAGTGTACCGGGCGGAGACCGGCGAGACGCGCGCAGAGGGCCCAGCGCAACAGGCTCAGCCCAACAGGCCCAGCCCACGCCCGGGGCGCGGTCCGGTGTGGGCTGGTAGCGGGCGGAAGAGGGGCACCACCCGCGTTCCTGTGACGGCCGAGCGCAGGGTCGCATCGAAGCGCGCTCGGGGATCCGTCTGACTCTCGCGGCGAAATCCGCAGGGCGCGCCGCGAGCGGGGCGAAGATCCTGGAAAAATTCTGCTGCCCCTCGCCCTGGGGGGTCTCCGACGGTCCAAGATCTCCGTCCCTATGCTCCCCGCACGACGCACCCGCCAGGTTCGGATCGGCTCCCTCGTCATCGGCGGCGACGCCCCCATCGCCGTCCAGAGCATGGCGGCGACCCGCACCCAGGACATCGCGGCGACACAGCGCCAGGTCCAGCTCATCCAAGACGCCGGGGCCGACCTCGTGCGGATCGCGGTGGACTCGAAGAAGGACGTCGAGGCCCTCGCCGAGGTCGCGAAGGTCGCGCGCATTCCGCTCTCGGTAGACCTGCAGGAGAACTACCGCCTCGCCGAGATCGTCGGACCGTTCGTGCAGAAGGTGCGCTACAACCCGGGGCACCTGCACCACCACGAGCGCGAGAAGCCCGTGATCGAGAAGGTCGCGTGGCTCGCCGAGACCGCGCGCCGCTACGGGGTCGCGCTGCGGGTCGGCGTGAACGCGGGCTCGATCGCGCCCGAGTATCAGGAGCGCTTCCCGGACGACCACGTCGCTGCGATCGTGGCCTGCGCCGTGGACCACTGCGGCTACCTCGACGCGCTCGGTTTCACGGACTACGTCGTGTCGATCAAGGACTCGGACCCGAGGCTCGTGATCGATGCGAACACACGCTTCGCGGCGGCGCGCCCCGACGTGCCGATCCACCTCGGGGTCACCGAAGCGGGGATGCCACCCGACGGGATCATCAAGACGCGCATCGCGTTCGAGCAGCTCCTCGTGCGCGGCATCGGCGACACGCTGCGTGTGTCGTTGACCGTACCGTTCGAGGACAAAGGGCGCGAGATCCACGTCGGTCGCCAGATCCTGGACGACGTCGCAAATGGCCGCTTCCGCTCGGTGCCGCCGAACTTCTTCGACGGCCTCAACATCATCGCGTGCCCGTCGTGCAGCCGCGTCGAGAACGAGAAGTTCATCGAGCTCGCCGAGCAGGTCAAAGCCGCCACGGAGTTTGCGAAGGCCCACGACCTGACCATCGCCGTCATGGGCTGTCGCGTGAACGGGCCCGGTGAGACGGACGACGCGGACCTCGGGCTGTGGTGCGGGCCGACGACGGTCAACCTGAAGCGCGGCGAGGAGCTCGTCGGGAACTATCCCTACGACGAGGTCCTCGGCGTGTTGCTGAAGGAGCTGGACGTGCTCATCGCTGCCAAGCAGCGCTGAGGAGCCTACTCCAAACGTAACGGAAGGACGACACCGCGCGCGGTTTGCTCCTGGTTCGCGAACCGCAGCGGCTTGCCGCTGGGCATCGGGTTCGGCACGTCGACCGCGAGCTCTGCACCGACCCAATCGGCCGGCAGCTCACACGTCCAGCGCTGCGCGCCTTCTGCGCCGGGTAGGACATTGCGCAGAGCCCACCCCTCGGGTATCAGGCGGCCGACTTCGCGGCCCTCGCGGTACGCACGGAGCTGCACGGGCCAATCGGCGTAGAAGGGCGCGACGCCTTCGTTCACGACCGTCAACGTGAGCTTGCGCGTGGCTCCTTCGAGGCGCGCCTCAGCGAGGTGCAGGACGTAGCCCATGCGCGCGATGTCCGCCAGCGCCCGCGTCTTGCGGGCCGATGGGAGCGCAAACTGGCGCGAGAAGAAGCCTGAGTCCATCAGCCAGGTGACGTGGGTGGCCTCGACGCAGCGCACGAAGTCCTGGCCGTCGGCGTGGGGGGCAGCGGTGAAGCTCGCCTCCCAGAGCTCGGGTCGCAGCTCACCACCGATCGGACGGGTGCGCCACGCATCCCGCGCGCCCGCAGCGCGGAGGAGCGGCTCGAAGTACCACGAGTCGTCGGGACGGCCCGTGTCGAGCGTCGCCCACGCAAACGAGTCGTCGTGGTAACCGAACGAGCGGCGGGCGTTCGGTGCGTGCAGCGGATCGCCTTCACCCGCGGGATAGCGCAGCAGGACAGGAGTGCGCCGAAACGCGCGCTCGTAGGCATCGAGGACGGCGGTCTGGGTCGACTTGGGCGCCCAGAGGTCTGTGCGCGGGTACGTGTGCCACTCGCCCCACGAGCCCAGCAATCCGGCGGTGATGAACCCGAGCCGCGGATCGCCGTCGTAGCGCGCTCCAAAAGCCTCGATGAACGCGACGAGCGCCGCGACGAAGCGCGGGTCCGCGTAGTTCGGCGTCACATTGCGCCCGCCGCCGTTGTCCGGTGACTCCCACTGGGTGACCGTGAGGCCGCCGTCGAGGAGGAACTGCGGCAGCGCGCTGTCGCGCCCGGGGTACTCGACGTAGATGCGCAGCACGAGCTGGCAGCCGCGCCGCGCGGTGATCGCCAGGGTGTCCTCGAGCGCATCCCAGCGGAACGTTTCTGGGCCGAGCATCAGCTTCGAGAGCGGGAAGTAATCGAACTCGAGGCTGTGCGGGAATCGATTGACGGCGTCGGCCGTCACATAAGGGACGAGCCCGCGCAGCGGGTTGTCGGCCGGGGCTGCGGCGCGGACGAGCTTGGCGCTGCGCTCCGCGGGGCGCTGGGTAGAACGGCTGGAGCGTCCTACAACAGGGTCGGAGGTCGGCTCAGCGGGGGAATCGGGGTCGGGAGGGATCGCGGGGCCGAGGCCGCTGCATGCGAGCGCAGCGACCACGGCAAGCGCGAGCGGAGCACGCGAGCGGCTGGGGAAGAGCATGACCCCCAAGTGTCGCCGGTCGGGGCTCTGCTGCAAAGCGCACGGGGCCCTGCGTGGACGGCGTGCTCGGTAGAGGCTCGGTCTCTGGACCTCGAAGAGCCGGGCACATGGACCCAGGCGCCGGCGCCCCCTACCTTGTCGGAGCTACACCCATGACGCTGCGCCTCGTCCACCTCGCCGATCTGCACCTCGACACCGTCGTCGGGGGCCGAAGCGAGGCGGTCCGGGCCCGCGTCCGCGCGGCCCTCGGGACGGCGTTCGAGCGCGCCGTCGGCTTCGCCTTGGACGAAGGGGTCCACGGGCTGCTCATCGCGGGCGACGCCTTCGACGATCCGCTCCTGACCCAGGCGACCGCTGCGCAGTTTCGAGGTGCGCTGCGCGCCCTCGCGGAGCGCGGTGTCCACGTCTGCTGGGCGACGGGCAACCACGACCCCGGCGCCGAGAACGTCCGAGGAAGGCGCGGGCGCGCTGCGCTGCTGGGCCTGGACGATCCCGCGCGGCACGGAGATCCGCGGCTGCACGTATTCCGCACTCACGCGCCGCGCACGGTCGAGCTCCGCGACCGCGACGGCCAGCCGGTGGGCACCGTGACTTCGATCGGCCACCGCACGGATGCCGACAGCGAGAACCTGGCGTTGCGCCTCGCGCGGCCCCCGGGGTCCATGCCGGCGGTGGCGATGCTGCATACACAGGTCGACGGCAGCTCCGCGGAACACGCCCGCTACGCGCCGTGCGCTGTGCATGACCTGCTGCGCGGCGGCTTCGACTATTGGGCCCTGGGCCACGTCCACGTGCGCGGTCCCGTGCACGGCGTACCCGCGTGGTACGCGGGCAATCCGCAGGGGCGCAATGCAAAGGAGACGGGCCCACGCGGCGGCCTCCTCGTCGAGATCGACGCAGGTGAGCCGCCGCGGGTGACACCGTTCGATGTGGCGCCGCTCCGCTTCGAGACCGTGCGCCTCGATTCGGCGGACCTAGCGCGCCTACAGTACACAACGCAGCTTGCGGGGCTGCTGCATCTGCTTTGTGCGCCGTTTCAAGGCAGCGAGCTCGTGCTCCGCGTCGAGCTCTCGGGTCCCAGCGCCCTCGCGCGGGATCTGCAGCGCCCCGAACAGCGGGGCGAGCTCGAGCAAGCCCTCGCACTGGAGCTGGGCGCGCTGGACTGCGAGCTCCTGTGCTCGGAGCTCACTGCGCCGAGAGAGCTGGGTGATTTCCTCGCGACGCCGTCAGCCCTGCGCGAAACGCACAGGCTGCTCGCGGGGCTGGAAGCCGATGCGGAGTCGGTCGGGACCGTGCTCGGTGAGCTCGAGCTCTCACCCGAAGCGCCGCCGCCAGGTGATCCCGCCCGCGCAAGCTACACACGCGGATTGCTCGCGGGTCTCGCAGACGAGTTGGTCGCACGTGCCCTTGGAGAGCTCAGCCCTTGAGGTTGCTGGCGCTGGAGATCGAGCGCTTCGGCGCTCTGACCGGGCGTCGCTTCGAGCTCGACGGAGGCGCGTTCGTGCTCGAAGGGCCGAACGAAGCGGGTAAATCGAGCTTCCATAGCGCGATCGAGACCGTCTTCTACGGCTTCCAACCGGCGACCCGCGAGGCGCACCCCTACGCCTCCTTCGGGGACCAACGCCAACCGCTGAGGCTCGTGGCGCTGGTCGAGCTGGCGGACGGCCGGCGGATCTCGGTCGAGCGACGCCTGGGCTCCGCGGCGACGCTGCGTATCGCCCCAGAGGGCACAGCGTTCACTGGACCGCCGGAGCGCAACCGGCCCCTGACGGAGCTGCAGGCCATCCCGCGCGCGCTCTTTCGCGCGGTGTACTCTCTGACCGCGAACGAAGTGCGCGAGCCCGATGCGGCCGGGCTGCAGGACCTGATCGACGAGCTGCTGCTCGGTGACTCGACCCTCGCGGAGATGCGCTCCGTCCGCGTGATACGCCAGGAGGTCACCGCAGAGCGCCAGCGACTCTGGCGCCGTGACCTGCGCGGTGAGACGCGAGCGCGCGCCCTGGCACGGGCGCTCACGGAGCTGCGCGCCGCAACACGCGTCGCTGCGGAGGAGCAACGCGCGCTCGCCGATGATGAGCTCCAGCTCGCACAGGTGCGCGCACGTATCGAAGAGGTCCGCAGGTTGCACAGAGCGTCCGAGGCGCTCGCGCAGGACGAGGCGCTCTCGAGCGAGCTCGCGGCGCTCACCCGCGCGGAGGCCGCCTTGGCCGAGATCGACCTTTCGGGTTTCACCGCCGCTGAGCTCGGTGCGGCGAACGATGGAGCCGGGGTCGCCTTCGAAGACCCCGAAGTCGTCGAGCGCGCGCTCGAACGAGCGCGCGCGCTCTCGGCGCCGCACGTCGCGCGCCTGGCGGAACCGCCGGTTCCGCTGGACGCAGCCGCCCGCGCATTGCTGGCCCGCGCGAGCGCGATCGAGCGCCTCGTCCAGGACGAACTGGAGGACCGCGACGACGAACGCGAGCGTCAGCGGCTCGCGCAGACGGTCGATGAAGCGCTGCAGCGCGCGGCAGATCTGGCTGCGGGTCACAGCGCGCAGCTCGCGCAGAAGCTCGCGGGTTACGCCTCGGCTCTGCGGGATGTCGTACAGGATCAAGACTGCGCGGGTCCGCGCATGGGCGGCTTCGAGCTCGCGCCGCTCGACGCTCTGCGTGCAGCAGCGCTCGCGTGGCGCGATCGAGTCGAAGAGGCGCGGCTCGCGCGGCCGATGGCGCTCGCATTACGCGGCCCCGCTGTGACGCTGGCGCTGGTGGGTCTGACACTGTCGGGGGTCGCGCTGGCGGGCTTCGCTGCGCAGGTCGTGGGCTGGGCTGGCCTGACGCTCGCTGCGCTCGCGCTGGCGAGTATGCGTTTCGGCGCACGCAGCGCGAGCGTTGACGTCGCAGCTCCGGCTGCGCTTCAAACGGAAGCAGAGGCCGCTGGGCTCACCGCGACGAGCCTCGCGCGCCCTGCGGCGCTGCTGGATGCGCTCGGCGCTTTGGACGAAGCTCGCGAGGCCGTCTCCGTCGCGCAGCGCGCCGCCGAAGAAGCCGTGCGCCTCGATGTACGGCGCGCCGATCGCCGCGAGCGCTGGCGCTCCTTGGCCCTGGGCATTCCGCGCGCGGAGGGCGGCGTGCGCCTCGTCGAAGCGACCCCGACGGAGGCTCTGCCGCTCGCGCTTCGCGATGGGCTCCGGCGCGCCCTGCGCCAGCAAGAGCTCGCCGCGCGCGACGCTGCGGAGCGCAGCGCTGCACAGCGCGCGCACGAAGCCGCTCTGCAGGCGCTGCGAGCTGCGGAGCTGCACCGCGAGCGGCTCCTCGCGGCGTTGCGGCGTGCATTGCCGCGGATCGCCGATCCCGCCGAGGCGTTCCGGACGCTGCAGGCGGTCGGACGCGAGCGCGCAGCGCTCCTGGGCGAGCGCCGCGCGCTCGCACGACATCCGCGTTATGCGGCGCTCAACGACCCTGCGCGGATCGCGGCGTGGGCGCCCCCCGAGGTCTCCGCCGCGGCGCGCTCGGCGGAGCTCACGGACGAGCTCGAAGCCCTGCGCCGTGAAGAGGGCCGCCTGGCGGAGCGCCTCGCATCCTCGCGCGGCCGGACCCCGGCCGATCTGGCGGCGGAGGCTGCGGCGGTCGAAGCGGAGCTGGCGGCGGTGCGCCGGGCGCACGATCGGCTGGCGGTGCTCGAGCGCGCGCTCGTCGTCGGCGAGCGCCGTCACCGCGCGCTGCACCAACCCGATGTGCTGCGCGCAGCCAGCGCGCATTTGCATCAGATCACGGGCGGCCGTTACAGCCGCATCGGTTACCCCGATCCCGACCGAAGGATCCTGTGTGTGCACTCGGCGGACCTCGACGCGGATGTGCCCGTGGCGCCGCCGCTGTCGCGCGGTGTGCGCGAGCAGGTCCACCTGTGCCTGCGCCTCGGCACGCTCGAGCACCTGGACCTCGGCCGTGAGCCGCTGCCGCTGGTGCTCGACGAAGCGCTCGTGCATTGGGACCCGGCGCGCCGGGCCGCGCTCTACCCGACCCTGCGCGCGCTCGCCGAGCGCAGGCAGATCATCACGCTGACCTGTCAGCCGGAGCTCGCTGCCGAGTTCGTCGAGGCCGTCGGCGCGCGCGCGGTGCTGCTCGCGACCCCAGGGGAGCCCGCTCCGACCCGTGTATCGGGGTGAAGCAGGGGCTCGCCGCCCCTGCGGCGCGGCAGTTCCGCGCACCTCACCCTCGGGGCGAGGCCGCGGCTACGATCCACGGGGGTATGGTCGATGTCATCGTGGTCGGGGCGGGCATCTCGGGGCTCGCGGCGGCGGATGCGCTAGGGCGGCTCGGGCTCGAAGTCCTGACGCTCGAGGCGCGCGCTCGGGCCGGCGGCGACCTGCGGACGGTCGAAGTCCGCGACTTCCTCTTCGAGACCGGGCCCTGGGCCGTGCGCGCGGACGACCCCTCGTTCACGGAGCTCGTGCGCGGCCTCGGGATCGAGCAGCGCGTCGTGCGCTCGAACCCGCAAGCTGCGCGTTGGTATGCGCTCAAGGACGACACCTTGTGGCCCGTGCCGCGCAGCGCGGCCGAGCTCTTGCGCTCGCCGCTGCTCTCGCTGCGCGGACGGTTGCGGGCGCTCGCGGAGCCGGTGCTCGTCGGTCGCGAAGAGCTCGAAGAGCCCGCCCGCGAGCCTGACCTGCGCGGGTTCCTCGTGCGGCGGCTCGGCGACGAAGCGGGTGCGTTCTACGCGGAGCTGATGGCGCGGCGCGCGCACGGCGCATCGCCGGACGCGTTGGGCACGGGCAGCGCGTTCCCGACGTTGGCCCGCGGCGCAGAAGGGCGCCTGGGCGTCGTCGGCGATCTGCTCGCCGGTGACGGGACGACCCGCGACGATGTCGTGTCGTTCCACGGCGGACTCGCGGCGCTCGTCGAAGCGCTCGTGCGCTCGCTCGGCCGGCGGCTCTCGACGTCGAGCCCCGTGGCAGAGCTGGAGCGAGGCGCGGGCGGTTGGCGCGTGACGCTCGAGAGCGGCGAGGCGTTGAGCGCGCCACAGATCGTGTTGGCACTGCCGGCGGCGCTCGCCTACCCGCTGCTCGCGATGTGCGCGCCCGATCGCCTCGAGCTCGATGAGCTGCGCGACGTGCAGCACGAGCGCATCACGAACGTGCACCTCGGGCTCGACGGTGTCACGTTGCTGCCGGGCCGCGGGATCGTGACCGTCCCGGGCGAAGAACGCGGCCGCACTCCGCTGATGGGAGCGGTCTTCCATTCGAACATCTTCCCGGGGCGCGCGCCGTCCGGGACCGTCGCGGTGAGCTGCAGCTACCGCGCTGAGGACGTCGCCTCGTTCGACGAACGCAACCTGCCGGAGCGTGCGCTGCGCGACCTCGTACGCGCGATCGTGCCGGGCCACGCACCGTCGCCGCGCGGCATCGTCGCATCGTACGTGCGCAGCCTCGATGTGCCGCGGCTCGGTGTCGGCCACGCCGCGCGGATGGAGCGCCTCGTCGCGCGCGTCGCGCGCGCTCTGCCCGGCTTGCACCTCACGGGCAGTTACCTCGGCGGTGTCGAAGTCGCGAGCCGTGTCATGCACGCGCGGGCGACAGCCGCGCTCGTGTTGGAAGCCGGGCGGCGCGGCGGCCGCCGCTTCGGGCAGGCTCCGAGGGAGGCCCCGTGAGGCCGCCGCCGCTGCTCGTGTTCACGGGTCCCGGCACCGCACGAGCGGCGGCCCCCTGGCGTGCAGCGGCAGAGCGGCGCGGTTGGCGGACGGAGCTGCTCCCGATCACGCGCACGGTGCCGGTCGAGGTCCCCCCCGCCGCGGTCGACCGTGCGCCTCCCGCGTGGGTGGCGGTGACGAGTCCGAACGCTGTGCCCGCGTTGCAGCGGCTGTGGCAGAGCAGGCCTGAGTTGCGCTTCGTCCCCCACGCCGTCCTCGGCCGCGCGCTCGGGACGCGAATCGCCGAAGCGGGCCTCACTCCGCAGCTCGTCGCGAGCGGAGACGGTATCGCCGACGCGAGCGCCCTCGCGACTGCGATCGTCGAAGCGTCGATCACCGGCGACCGCGTCCTCTGGCTACGGGGCGAGCGGGCAGAAGACCTACGCGATGCCCTCGTGCAAGCAGGTCGCTACGTGCAGGCGCCGATCGCGTACCGCAGCGAGCTCAATGAGGAGTTCAGCCCCCCCGAAGCTGCGACGGCGGTCTTCTTCGCCAGCCCCGAGTCCGCGTCAGCCTGGCTCGGGCGGACCGACGTCCCGCGTACGACCGCCATCGCGATCGGTCCGTCGACCCATGCGGAGCTCGCCCCCGAGTACGCACGATTCGTGCGGGTCCTGCGGCTGGCACGGCCACGTCCCGACGAGCTGGAGCGGGTCCTCGTAGAGCTACAGGCGAGATGACGGCGAGTTGAGGTGGCGCCGCTTGTCTCGCGCCCTCTGCGAGCGGAAGATGCGCCGCATGACCCTCCTCGACTCCGTGCGCGCCTCGTTCCGCGAGGCCGCGACCACCCTCGACGCTTTCCTCGCGGATCCGGCGAATACCGCCGCGGTCGCCCGCTTTGCCGAGCTCTGCCAGACCGCGCTCGAGCGCGGCAACAAACTCATGGCCTGTGGTAACGGCGGTTCGATGTGCGATGCCATGCACTTCGCCGAGGAATGGACGGGGCGCTTCCGCGGCAATCGCGCAGCACTGCCCGCGATCGCCTTCAGCGATCCGAGCCAGCTCACCTGCATCGCAAACGACTTCGGTTACGACGAGGTCTTCGCGCGCTCGGTCGAAGCGTACGGTAAAGCCGGCGACGTGCTGGTCGTGCTCTCGACGAGCGGCAACTCACCGAACGCTCTGAAAGCTGTCGAGCGCGCGCGCGCGATGGGCATCACTTCGGTGGGCCTGCTCGGCAAGGGCGGCGGCAAACTCAAGCAGATGGTCGACGTCGCGATCGTCGTCCCCCACGCGGAGACCTCGGACCGGATCCAAGAGGTCCACATCAAGGCGCTGCACATCGCGATCGAAGCCGTCGAGCGCTCGCTCTTCCCGGCGAACTACGCGCGCTGAACGACGGGAGGCCCGCAAGCTGCGTCGAGCTTGCGGGCCTCCCGTGTTCGAGGACCTTCGTCGTCAGATCGAGTCGAGGCCCCAGACAAACGGCTGGAGCGGCAGCGCAGTGAGCGCGGCTCCGATCTCCTGCTCGATGACCTCGATCACTTTGCGGTCGCCGCGCGGCGGGCAGAGCGCGAGCAGGATCTCCTGACCCGTCAGCACGATCGAGCCCCGCGGTCCTGAGAGCTGAATGCGCTGGGCCGCGACATCGACGACGCGCACACGGACGTCGCTCGGAACGACCTCGGCGAAGAGACGCGCCGCAGCTTCGACGTTGCCGAGCTGCGCCATGCACAGGATGCCCTGGGCGCCCGGCGTGCGTGTGAACTCGAAGAACGAGATGAGCTCGCGCGCACCCGGAGGCACCATCACGTAGATGCCGTCAGGCGACTCGGGGGACGCCTCGAGCTGCGCACGGAAGAGCGACAGCGCCACTTCGATCGGCCCGGCCCACTCGTGCACGACGTTGCGCAGGTCCTCGCCGCGGCCGAGGGAGGCGTAGCCGACCACCGCGCCGTCGCGCTGGGCGACAAACGTCCGAATGCCGGGCCCGTCCAGGAGGGCGCTCGTCTCGGCCTCCGTGCGGTCCACCCGCGAGGTCTGCGTCGTGTAGAGCCGGTGGATCGCGGCATAGTCCGCGGCCGTGGCGCGCCGCACCCCTTCGGGCTCGGGCATCAAGAGCTCGAGGCCACGGGCGAGGACGTACACGTTCTCGGTGCCCACGGGGATCCAGCCCTGGTCGCGATACCAGCCGGCATCGTCTGCCCAGAGCAGCGACATCACGGCGCCCTCCGCGGCCAGCTCACCGGCGGCGCGGGCCAGGACCTCCTTCCCGTAGCCGCGACCGCGGTGCTCCGGCGCCGTGGCGACGGAGCCGATCAGGCCCACGGTGAAGCTCGCAGCCGGGGTGATGAGCCGCCTCGGGAGGCGCGCACAGGCCGCGACCACCGAGTCGCCGGCCCCACCTTGGCCTCCGCGCCGCACCACGACGCCGCCCGGGAAACCCGCCCGGAATACGAGGGGATACTCCGCGGCGATAGGACGGCCATCGCGCAGGACGGCCTCCATCAGGCGGAGCGCGTCGGTTTTGGGGTCGTTCACGGTCAGGTTCATGGCATCAGGCTCCGTTGTCGGAGCCGGTTTCGGCTCGCTGGCGGGCGGCGCGGTAAGCCTCGAGGAGCTCGTCCCCGAGCTGCATGGCTTCCGCCACGGACTCGCGGGCGAGGTCGACGGCCCCCGCGAGGTCGCGGGCGCCGTGGACTCCCTCGGTGGCTCGACTGAGCCGCCGGGTCTCTTCTTCGAGCCTTTCGAGCAAAGCCTTGAATGCCGCGCCCGCTTTGGCGTCGCGCGGCCCCTCGGCCGGCTGCGCTCCTTGGACGGGTTTGGGCCCTTGGGCCGGATTCAGGCCGCGTTGCAGGGGGTCCATCGGGTCACCTCAGGAAGTTCAGGAATGATTGTTGGATGATGCGGGCGCCCGTGGCCTGGGCGAGCTGCAGGGTCTGCTCGGAGCGGGTCAGGTCCAGCGCGGTGAGGGCGAAGTCCGCGTCCTCGACGTTCGAGACGAGGCCGCGCAGCTCGACGCCGAGGTCCTGCAGGCGCTCCTCGCTGGTCTGGATGCGCTTGGCGGTGGCGCCGAGCTGGCCGAGCCCCAGGAGCAGGTCCGACTGCGACCGGTCGAACTCACGGAGTCGGTCGCCGATCCGGCTCACCATCTCGCGGCGGTCGACCCCAGCGCCGTTCCGCAGGTCATCGACGATGCCCTGGAGCGTGTCGAAGACGTTCGGTGTACCCGAGAAGATGACCTGTTCACGGGCCGCGCGGACGATCTGCGTCGTGTCGACGTGGATGACGCTGCCCGTGCCCGCGTTCACTAGCTGCAGGTTGGTCTCGTTCAGCAGGACGGGGGTGTAGTTGGACCCATCCAGCGACAGCGAAGCTGCGCCAGTGACCGTGGTCGAGAGGTCCGCCCCGCTCCAGCCAGAGAGATCGAGGTGCACCGAGGCGCCGTGTTGATCGACCACCCGTAGGTTGCTGGGCGGTGGGTTCGGAATATCGAGCGGTGTGCCGTTCCCGAGCGTGACCGTGCGCGCGGCGGAGTCCACGACCAGCGCGCGATCTCCGATCAGCGTGTCTCCCCCGCCGTTCACGAGGTTGATGCCCGCGCCCATCGCGCCGATCGTGCCGTCTTGCCGAACGTGCAGCGACTCGTAGCCATACCCGGAGTCTCCTCCGGTGCCTGGGCGCACTCCGGTCAGCTCGCCGTAGCGGGTCTCCGAGTAGGCGTACTTGGCAAAGAGCTCTCCGCCGTTGGCATTGACCTGCAGGGTCGTCTCGCGCCCGATCAGAACACGTTGGGCGTCGCTGTTCCCGCGGTAGACCACGCGCTTGCGGCCGCCTTCGTCGACGACCTCGAAGGGCGCGGTGTCCGTCTGCGTGCCCGAGAAGAGGTAACGATCGCCGTTCTGCGCGTTTGCGACGTCCAGCATGCGCCCGTAGACGAGGTCGAGCTGCGTCGCGAGCTGCTCGCGGTCGCTGTTGCCGAGCGAACCGTTCATGCCTTGGATGATGAGCTCGCGCGCCTCCGTCATGAGTCCAGAGGCCTCTTCGAGCCGTGCAGCCGCCTGATCGACCTGCGGCCGCACTGTCGTCGTCGCCGCGACGAAGGTCTCGAGGTTGCCGATCTGGCGTCGCAGCGACATCGCCACGGAGGTGCCTGCGGCATCGTCGGACGGCCGCAGAATGCGCTTCCCGCTGGACGTCTGCTCCTGCGCACGCACGAGCTTCGTCGTATTGAACGTGAGGCCCCGACGTACGAGGTCGTACAGCGTGCCCTGTGTCGGACGTAGTTGCATCAGATCAAGCGGAGGACTTCGTCCTCGAGCTGGCCTACGACTTGGAGAAAGCGTGCCGCCGCGCCGAACGCCTGCTCGAACGCGACCATGTTGACGAGCTCCTCGTCGACGTTGACGCCGGCGATGGCCTGTCGGCGCTCTTCGAGGCTCTCGACGAGGAAGGTCTCGACTTCGGCGGCGCTGCGCGTCGAGCTGATCTCGAAGCCGATTCCACCGATCAAGTTGCTGTAGAATTCACCGAAGGAACCGCCCAACCCCGGAACATCCGTCGTCTGCAGCCGCATCATCTCGCGCAGAGCGCCGCTGTCACCGACCGCCCCCGTCGCCGAGGCCGAGAACAGTCGCGGGTCGCGCTGGATCGCCTCGATGACGTTGATAGTCGTCGCATCGTCGCCCTGGAAGAGGCCATTGAGACCGAGCGCGACGAGTATGTCCGAGGTGTCCGAGTCCTTCAGCACATCGACGGAGAAGACATCTCCTTCCGATGCACGGATCTCGCCGGCCGTGAACGCGACGGAGACCCCCTGCGCGATCGTCAGCGGCGTTCCGGACGCGTAGGAGTCCCCGACTTCCAGCGTCGAGACCACGGCTCCCGTTTGATCCTTGACCAGGATCGTGAGCCCAGGAGTGGTCCCGATGATTCCATCCCCGCTGGGCTCAAAGGTCCAGTTACGGTTGGTACCGCCGGTGTATTCCCCGGACAAAGTGACGCCGACGCCGACGTCCTGGCCCGTGTAGGTCCCGATCGGTAGCCCGAGGGCCGACGTAGCTGTTCCGCCGACGATCGAGAACGACTCCGTTGCTCCCTGGCCGACCGTTTGCAACACCACTCGCTCTCCGACAACCACCGCGCGCAGACTGTTGGCGATCGAGCCCGCGTCCGCATTGATGACGGCTGCGATCTCGTCCGCCGTTGCAGCGGAGATGTTCTTGAAGCCGCTGGCGTCGAAGGTGACATCGAAGGTCGAGACCGGACCCTGCAAGCGCAGCGTGCCGCCGGGCGGCAACGTCACCGGAGCGGTGAACGGCATCCCCACGCTGGCGTGGCTCCCGCCGAAGGTCCCGAACTGGTCCGGCTCCACATCGAGCGGCCGTCCGAAGTGGAAGCTCTTGCCCGACTCCGCCACGATCGATACCCGACCGAAGCTGTCGAGAGAGGCGGAGAGCTCAGGGATCGCGTCGAGACGGTCGAGGAAGGTGCCGATCGAGTCGCGCTGCGGATCGACCTCGAGCTCGACCTTGCGTGTGGCGCCCGTTGCATCGTCGATGACGGTCACGAACAGAGAGCCCGCGCTGACCGGGAACTGCAGACCCGCAGACGCGATCAACGAGTCTCGACGATCACCGTCACCGTCCGTATCGGGAACCGAGGCCTGACCGCTCAGGGTCTTGAATCCACCGGCGAGCGGGACACCTGTGCTGTGAATGCGATTGAACTCGACGACGAGGCTCTTTGCGTAACGATCCAGCTCCGCTCGCAGATCGTTCACGAAGCCGCGGGCGAAGGCCACGACCCCAGCGATCTCTCCACCTCGAGGCTGCACGTCGCGCGCCGCGCCGCGCAAACGCAGGCGCAGATCGCCCCGATCGCCGGCCTCGACCGTCATCTCGTGGATGTTCTGCGCGCCGACGAGGAGCTGGCCGTCGACTTGGATCCGGATGGTCCCCGCCGAGTCCTCGCGGACGCTCACATCGACCAGCTTCGAGAGCTCGCGGACCGCTTGATCGCGCTGGTCTCGCAGGTCGTTCGCCGGAACTCCCGTGGCTTCGATCTTGGCGATCTCCTGATTGAGCTTCAGGATCCGCTCAGCCTTGATGTTGATGTCCGAGGCCAAGAACTGCGCCTTCGCCTGCGCGTCCCGCTGCAGCTGATCGACTTCGTCGATCACTTGATGCAGTCGGTTGGTCAGACCGATCGCGCTTTGGACCGCGCCGGTTCGGTAGACGATATCCTCGGGGTTCGCGGACAAGGACGAGAGGGCGCCGAACATCTCATCCAGAAGCGCACCCAGGCCATCCTCACTGGGCTCGTTGAGCAACGCTTCGACGCTCGTCATCTCCGTCAACTGCGACTCGAGGCGGGCCAGCGAGCCGGTCTGCTTGACGATACGATTGTTCAAGAGCTCGTCGACGGTGCGCGTGACCGAGTCGGCGCGCACACCCGAACCGAGCTGCAGTCCCCGGAGGTTCTGCGGCCGCGACGTACCCAGGTCGATGCGCTGCCGTGAATAACCCGGCGTCGCAGCGTTCGAGACGTTGTGGCCGATCGTCTCCAGCGCCGTTCGTGACGCCAGGAGCGCCCGCAGACCGATCTCTGTTCCGAGGGAGCCCATGTCTCAGACCTCCGCGTCGACGAGCGCGCCCGAGCGCTCCAAGGGATTGCAGTCATCCTGCGCAAGGAGATGCTCGAGCACCTCCTGGTTGAGCCGCCGGTGGAGTCCCACGAGGGCAGCGACCCGACGGTTCTGGCGTACGACCTTGGACGTGACCGTGCGCAGGTCGTCGCGCAGCGGCTGAAGGCGCTCGCCATCCGCTCCGAGGCGCTCGATCAAGCTCCCGAGCGTGAGCGCTGATGGCACAACGCCGAGCAGCAGCGCCAGCTTCTGCATGATCGGCTCCCGCTCCAGACGCCGCGCAGCAGCGCTCGACAGCTCTTGCTCGATGAACTCGGTGATCTCGGTCAGCGCTTCGGGCGTGCGGCCGATCACCGCCGCCTCTTGGCGCCGCAGCAGCTCGAGCAGCGCCACCTGTCCGTTCAACTCACGGCGCAATATGCCTTCGAGTCGGTTCCGTTCACTCAGGATCTTGCTCATCGTGCTTGCCCCTCGCTCTGTTCACTCTGTGCAGCCTCGGCCTCGAGCGCGCGCTCGCGCCGGTCCGAGAGATTGGTCTTGATCATCCCGGCCAGGTCGAGCACACCGTCCTTCGCGAGCGATTCGCCGAGGTGTTCGTCCAGCCAGCCCTCGAACGTGTCGGCACCGACACCTTGTCCGAAGAACCCTTCGCCGAGGCCCTTGCGCAGCTCCTTGACGAGGATCTGCGTGAAGAGCCCTTCGACCTCGCGAGCGACCTGATCGTCTTCCGCGTTCGCCTGCGCGCGCTGGATGCGATCTAGGCGCGCGTCTGTCTGCGAGGGGTCGGTGGTCTTGGTGATGGCGCCGATCTGCATCACAGCCTCCTGAGTTCCGCGACGAGGAGTCCGCCCTGCACGAGGGAGTCCATGATCGCGATCATGTCGCGGGGAGACGCTCCGAGGACGTTGAGTACGTTCACGACCTGATCGAGCGTGACCGCGCCACCGATCTGGATGAGCGGCGAGTCACCCTCTTCGACGCTGAGATCCGTGCGCGGAACGACCACCGTCTCACCCTGCGAGAGGCCCGCCGGCTGGCTGACCTCGGGCGTCTCGGCGACTTTGAGGATGATGCTGTTCTGTTGGATCACCCCCGGCCGTAGCCGAACATCGCCGCCCATCACGATGACGCCCGTGCGCTCGTTCACCACGACGCGCGCGAGGTTCTCAGTTGGCACCGACAGGTCCAGGATCGAATCGACGTACGCGATCAGGTCATCCGGTCCAAGCCCGTCGAGGACCTGCACCCGTACGGAGCGCCCGTCCAGCTCGGCCCGCGCAACGCCCGGGTAGAGCTGGTTGATGCGCTCGGTCATGCGGCTCGTGTTCCCGAGGCTGAACTGACCGTTGCGAACGTCGAGGTAGATGTAACCGTGATCCGTGATGATGCTGGTCGGGATCAACTTGTCGACCTTGCCCCCGCTCGCCATCGTGCCCACGGTCACGTGGTTCTTGGTCGTCGTCGCGCCTTCACCCTCGGCGCGGAAGCCGCCGACGGTGATCGGCCCTGAGGCGGAGCCGTAGACGGTCGTGCCAGACGGATCGTAGAGGACGCAGTAATCGAGCACACCGCCGACGAGGCTCGTCGCGTCACCGATCGACGAGATTCGGACGTCGAACATCTGACCCGGTTTGTGGCCCGCGGGGACCATGCCGTCGACCTTCACCACAGCGATGTTGGCGGTCGTCAGCAGCGACGGATCGATGTTGATGCGCTGCGTCAACAACGTGTTCGCAAGGAGCTGCGTCGCGAGCGGCCCAGAGTCCCCTGTGCCGGAGAGGCCAGTCACGAGACCGAAGCCCGACACATGGTTGTCTTCGAGGCCGCGCACGGCCACAAGGCTGCGCAGTTTCGCGTCGATCCGTCCGAGGTCATCGACCACGCCAGGGACGTTGACCCGCGTAGTGCGGCGATAACGCGCGCTGGAGGAGCGCCCGGGCTGCGTCGGTGCTTCGATACCCCGGGGTGCGACGATGACGTCCTGGCCCGGTCCGGCGGCCTGGGGAAGCGCAAACGTGAGCGCTGCAGTGAGTGAGAGCAACATGGTGAGCTCCTAGAAGGGCCAGAGCCAATCGACCGCGGAGTGCAGCCACTTCGCGAGTCCGCGGCGCTCGAGCGCTTTCCGAGCAGGTCCGTCACCGACGTAGCTGACGCGTGCGTCCGCGACGAGCTCGGATTGCACGGTGTTGGTGCGGGTCACGTCGTAGCGCCGGACGACCCCGCTGAACTCGAGCAGCTTGACCTCGCCATCGATGCGCAGCTCGCGCCGCCCCTGGATGACGAGGTTGCCGTTCGGATGCGTGTCGATGACCATCGCCGTGAGGCGCGCGGTGAACGTCCCGCGCTTCTCGATATTGGCCTGCCCCGCGAACTGATCCTGCCGCGCCGTCTGCATGGTCGGCAGCGAGCTGAAGGCGTCGGGCTTCACCGCGAAGTCGATCAACTGGTAGTTCAGGTTGGTCGTCTTCGATTGCCCCGTGCGCTCTTCGTTCCGCAGGTTCTGGTTCTCCTGGATCACGACCGTGATCAGGTCGCCGACACGCGCCGCAGTTTTGTCCGCGAGCGCAACGGGCGGACCCGAGTTCGGGTCGTAGATCGTCCCCATGCGGCGCTGCGCGGAGCACAGCCCAGCCGTCAGGAACAGGACCACAAGGCAGAATTGGAGGTATCGCATGGCAGGGGGGGTCACGGGAGGACGATCTCGATCTTGCCGCCGGCTCGAGCCCTTCCGGTCAGCTCGCGCTTGGTGTCATTCAGCACGACGCGGAGGCTCTCGCCGATCCGCGCGTCCGTCACCGCCGTCCCGAGGGCTTCGGCCTGCACACCGCGGGCTTTCACAGTCACCGTGACGAGATCACCGCGCCGCACTGCGATCGGCCGCTGGATGTCGCGCTCCGTCACGACCGAGCTCGCCGGTATCGGGCGCGCTGCGACCGTGCCGTGCAGCGCTTCCACGGGGAGGCCAGCCGAAGCCGAGTCGGAGGTGACCTCTACGCGCCGCAGCTCGAAGAGCGAAGGATCGAGCACTTGACCGGCGGGCACGCTCGCTTTGAGCACCCAACGGGGTTCACGCAAGGCGACCATGAACGGCACATGGACCGTGCGGTAGAGGTCGCCGTCGACCCAGAGCTGCACGGCGACCTGTTTGGTGCCTGCCTCGGGCATACGCCCGACGATCGCAGCTTTGAGCTCCGTCGGCACGGAGCCCACCGGAACCTGGACGACTGCGAGCTCGCCGTCGCGCCGGATCGATGCATCGAGGCCTTCGAAGAAGGTCTCCATCTGGCCGGTAGCGAGGGACCAGAGACGCTCGCTGTCGATCGTATCGGTCTGGATGTCGACACGGCAGCGCTCGGCGCCGACCACTTCGATCTGGACGCCAGGCAGCGCCCGGCGCAGGTCGAACAGGACGAGGTCCGAGCGCAAGATGCGGTGGTACCCTGGCGCCGGAGCGTAACCCAGGTTGATCGCTGCGACTTGCGCAGCGAGCTCCGAGTTGGCGGCGCTGACGGTGGCGATCTCGTCGAGGGTGACCTCGAGTCCGCGGACCTCGGCCTTCTCGGCGAGCGTGACGGTTACGCCACCGAGCAGCAGTAGTGTTGCGATCATGTGGATCTAGGCCTGTGTTCGGATCACTGGACGAGCTGGGTAACCTGCGCGAGCATCTCGTCCGAGACACGGATCGCGCGGCTGTTCACCTCGTAGTTCCGCTGAGCCACGATGAGCTGGACGAGCTCGTCGACGGTCTCGACGTTGGAGCGTTCGAGGTAACCCTGCTTGATCTCACCCGCGCCCTGCTCACCGGCGAGCCTCGCCTCGGCGAGGCCGCTCGCAGCGGTCGGCAGGTAGTAGTTGCCGCCCATCGCTTTCATGCCGGTCGGGTTGGCGAAGGTGTGGACCCGGATCGAACCCGCCGGTGCTAGTGTGTTGTCGGGGCCGAGGGAGAACACCTCGCCTTGCGACGAGATCGAAACGCCGAGGCTGTCGGGCGGGATCGCGACACCATCGGTGAGGCGATAGCCCTCCGCCGTGACGAGGCGCCCCTCGGCATCCTGACGGAACGAGCCGTTGCGCGTGTAGCGGTTCTCACCCGACGGCAGGCTGATCTGGAAGAATCCCGGACCTTCGATGGCGAGGTCCAGGGTGTTGCCCGTCAGCTCCAGAAGGCCCTGGGACATCAGCTTGCGCGAACCCGAGACCTCCGTACCGGAGCCGATCTGCAGACCGGTGACGTCGTTCTGGTTGTTGGCGAGCGGCAAACCCGGCTCGCGGTAGGTCTGATAGAGCAGCGAACGGAAGCTGAGCTGGCTCTTCTTGAAGCCCGCCGTATTCACGTTCGCGATGTTGTTCGCGATCGTGTCGACCTGGAGCTGCTGGGCTTTCATGCCCGAGGCGGCGGTGTAGAGGCTGCGGATCATGCTTACGCGTCAGCGTTCGAGGGTTTCGCGGAGCTCAGGAAGCCCGAGCAGGGCGATGGAAGCGAGGAGCGAGATCAACGGTGGAGCCGCTGGTAGCTCTCGCTGATGAGTCGGAAGGTCTGGGAAGCCATCTCGAACGAGCGCTGAGCTGCGATCAGCTCGACGAGCTCGTCCACGGTCTGCACGTTGGCCCGCTCGAGGGCGCCCTGCTGCACCATGGCGGTCGCGTCGATGTAGTCCTTGCCCTTGCGCAAGCGATAACGGCCGGTCTCGTCGACTTCGAAGTCGTTGTCGCTCTCGACATCGACGATGCGCAGCCGGCCGACCGTCTGGCCGTTCTGCACGACCTCGCCGTTAGCTGACACGAGCACCCGTCCGTTCGCGGGGTCGATCCGCCCGCGCGAACCGTCCCAGATCACCGGGCTGCCTTCGCTGGTCGTCAGGACGCCCTCCCCGCTGAGGCTGAACATGCCGCTGCGGGTCATGACCTCGCCATCCGGCGACTCGACGAGGAAGAAGCCGTCCCCCTCGAGCGCCAGGTCGAACTCCTGGCCGGTGTGCATCAGGATGCCCTGCTGGAGATCGAGGGTGGTCCCCGTGACGACCTGTTCGTGGCTCGGGTGCTGGGCCGAGTTACGCGCCCCGTGGGCGACGTGCAGCATCCGCTTGAAGCCGAGGGTCTCGGCGTTGGCGATGTTGCTCGAGATGATCTCCACCCGCTGCTGGTTGGTGCGCATCGCTGCGACCGTGCGGTAGAGACCGATGTTCATGCCCTCTACGCAGCAAGGGGTGTGCCAAGCCGGAGCAGCCCCGCCGGCTGGCCCCCAGCCGCGTGAGATCCGGAACTTTTTTCCGGGCCCGCGCAAAAGCATCCGGCCCCTGGCCCAACAAGGAGAGCGGCGGGGGGGGCCCCGGGGGCGCCCCCCCCCCCACGGGGGCACCGCCGGGCGGGGGCGGGCCAGAGCAACACCCAACGGCGTTGGT
>CAYOBN010000002.1:157220-166075 GCA_964402175.1 uncultured Planctomycetaceae bacterium
TTATCCGGATTTTTTTGCCGGGCCCGCCCAAAAGCACCGGCCCCCTGGCCAAGGGGGGGGGGGGGGGGCGCCCCCGGGGCCCCCCCCGCCGCTCTCACGGGGCCAGCGCAGGGCGGCGCCGGCCTAGACCATCAGCCAAGGGCTTAGATCAAGTTCACCGTCTCGGCGAGGACTTCGTCCTGCGTGGTGACCACTCGAGCGTTCGCCTGGAAGCCGCGCTGCGCTTCGATCAGGCGTACGAACTGCTCTGCGGTATCCACATTCGAGTTCTCGAGCGCCCCCGAGACGACCTTGCCAGCCTTCTGCACCTGTCCCTCGCCAAGTCGTGCGTCGCCCGAGTTGGTCGTCTGTGTGAAGAGGTTCGTGCCCGAGTCCTGCAGGCCCTGGTCGTTCTGAAAGGTCGCCACGCCGAGCCGCGCCAACTCGCGCGCTTGCCCGTTGGTGTAGAAACCCGAGATGAAACCGCGAGCATCGACGGAGAGGCTGGAGAGCTCGCCGTCTCCGTGACCGTTCTGGTCTGCGACGAACGCGGTCCCCGCACTGCCGAACTGTGTGATACCGTCGAAGCGACCGTCGAGCCCGAGGTCGATCGCGACATCCTGCGCTGGCTGGCCCAGGAACTGGATGGAGAACGTGGACGCAACGGAGCCGAGCCCGGTCGGCGCGCCGTTGGTACCGAAGTCGATGCCTGTGATCGGCGACCCTTCACCACCAGCAAGGACGGTTCCCTCGTCCGGATCGACCTCCGCGACGAGGTTCCACGACAGGTCAGCCTGACGCTCGAAGCGCAGGGTCACGGTGTGTGCGATACCGGCGGCATCGTAGACCTCGGTCGAGGTCACGACGGTGTCTGGGCCAGTGCCGTCCGTAGTGACTGACATGGCGTATTGAGACCACTGCGTGCGCCCCGTGTTCGAGGTTGCGTCGGACAACGAAAGGACGAGGTCGGCCTCGCCTGCGGTCTCCGCCTCGATGACGAGTTGGCCGTTGTCGACCCGTACCTCGGCGTCGGAGTAGAGGCCTTGGAGGAAACTCACGAACTGACTGAGCTGTGTTCCGTCGACGCCGTAGACGAAGGTCGCGTTGACCGGTGTACCGTCGCCATCGACGCCGACGATGTCGATCTGATCGCCGTTGACGTACTCCGTCTGGTTCCGCGTGAGCTGGTTCAGATCGACGGCGAGGTCCGGCGGAACAGCAGCTTCACTGCCGGTCGTCAGGCTCGTCGAGAATCCGACGTGCGCAGCCAAGTCAGTGCCTGTGCCTGGATTGATGTCGATCGAAACGCCGGCACCCTTCTGGTCCGTCGTCATGACGATCTCGCCGCCTGGGCCGATACTCGCCGAGACATCGACGAGCGCGTTGAGCGCGTTTGTGATCGTCGAGGCAGCCAGGTTTCCGGTGCCGTCGGCTTGGACCGTGACGAGCTGCGGGGCGCCGCCGTTGATACGGACCTCCATCGCAAAGACCTCGTTCGGAATCCCGTTACCGTAGGTCGCTTGGGTCCCGGTCGACGCCAACGTGGCGCGTGTGCCCGTGCGGTACGCCGAGTTGGCGGTCAGGACTTCGCTGAGCGGACCGGTCACGACCGCCGGCAGGTTGCCTTTGACCTCGAGCGCGTCCGTCGCGCGCGGCGGATAGAGCGACGTGACGTCGACCGTGACTGGCTGGCCCGTTGGATCGAGGACCCGCAGACCGTTGGTCTGGTCGACGAGCGCTTGCTCGCGGTCGAGGCCGAACGCGCCGACCCGCGAGTAGTAGCGACTCGTTCCGTCGGTCAGAGCGAAGAAGCCGTTGCCGTCGAGGGCCAGGTCGAAGATCCGGCCGGTCTCGGTGAGCGATCCCTGCGTGAACGTCCGGTCGATGGACGCCAGGCCGACGCCGTAGCCGATCTGCATGGGGTTGATACCGCCGATGCTGCCGGTAGGAGCGCTCGCTTGTTTCAGGGTCTGCACGAAGCTCTCTGCAAAGAGCGCTCGGCTGACTTTGTAGCCCGGTGTGTTCTGGTTGGCGAGGTTGTTACCGATGACGTCGATCCACTTCTGGTGCGATCGCATCCCGGACAGCGCGGAATAGAATGATGACGGCATGGCTGCGTGTTGCTCGAGCCTGCTCGCTACGGAGAGGCCGCGTGGGTGCTGCCGGGGTGGCTGCGCGGAGTCGAACCATGTGCGCGCAGCACACCCCGGCGGAGAGAAGCATTACGTTTCGCTGAGTGGGTTCCCTCGCATCAGTCTCCCGAACTCGACGGGGGACCGAGGACCTCGGAGACCGAAGACAGCGGCACACTGGAGCCGCCGACGCGCAACATTGCGACGTCGTCTTCGATACGCACCGAGTCCACGACACCCGCCTTGACGCTGCCGTCGGACGGGTCCGTGTACTGCACTTGTTGGCCGATGAGGCCGCTGGCGCTCGTCAGTTGACCGAGCAGAGCGTTGCCCTGCTGCAGTAGCGCCAACGCGACGAGGTTCTCGTTGACACCCTCCATCTGCTCGAGCGAAGAGAACTGCGCGAGCTGCGCAACGAACTCGTCGTTGGCGGTGGGCTGGAGAGGATCCTGGTTCTGCAATTGCGTCACGAGCAACTGCATGAACGAGTCCTTGCCCAGGTTCTGTGAGGGCATCCCCGAAGCGCGCCCGGCAAGGGGCCCAGAGACTGCATCGTTCGCTAGGATTCCGTTGATCATCGTCTTGCTCCCTGGTTCAGGCGACCAGATCGACGCCGCTACTCGTATCGGCGCGCTGCTGTGGAGCGCGCGTCGGTGCGAGCTCCTCGATCGGGCGAGCCACGCTCGTAGCTCGGCTCCGCTGGCTATTCGGGGTTCGATCGCGCTGCGAGGGGCGCTCGAAGGTGAACCCTGCATCGGCGAGGCCGAGATCGAGCTCGCGCACTTCGACGCCATCCTGAGCGAGCCAAGCGCGCAGCTCCGGCGCATGGGCTTCGAGGATCGCGAGGGTCTCGGGTCGCTCTGCGCGCAGCGTCGCGCTCAGAGTGCCGGCGTCGAGACGCAGGTGCACGGAGATCTTGCCGAGCTCGCTCGGACGCAGCTCGAGGACCGCATCACGCGCTCCGAGCGCGATCTTGGCGCGCAATTGGCGCATGACGCTATCAGCGCGCGCGAGGTCCTCTGCGCTGGGTCCCTGCGGTTGATTCGGCGGAGCTGCGGCCGCTTGGGCGCGGTTCGGCTGACGCTCCGCGACACCAGCGACGGCTGGCGCTGCAGGATTGGACGCAGCGGCGCCGGCCTGGATCGACGTAGGGACAGGGAGGGCGCTCGGGGCAGCGCTCGCGGCGGCCGCCGCGGTCTTCACGCTGGCGCCGGGCGCCGCGGTCTGCAGCGCCGGCGGACCCACCTCGGCCGCGGCTTGAAACTCGGTCGCTGTGGCGGCGCCTTCGGCCTGATCCGGATCGGTCGCTGCGAGCGCTCGCCCGCGCGCCTCCACGCCGCGCCCTCTGGGCTCCGTTCGCGGCGCAGGCTCCTGAGCTCCGGCACCTGCCTGCGCGACGACGTCCGCCGAATCATCCTCGCGGCGCTCGTCGGCCGAGCGCGGCTCCATGTCGTCGACGCTGCGCTCGCGGGCCTTCGGCTCGGCGCTGCGCGCGCCCCGCTCGGTCCCGCTCCGCGCCGCGGAGGCCTCCGTAGCGGGCCTCGTCGTGACGGAGCGCACCCGTCCGAGGACTTGCTCCTCGATCCGCCGCTCGATCCGATCCGCGAGCGACGAACCACCGGTGGTCGCCCCCTGCCCGAGGCCGCGCTCGAGCCAACTCTGGAAGGCGCCGACCGCGGGAGCCGCAGCTCTGCCGTCGGCGGTAGGCCCTTCGCCCCTGGGAGGAAGGGACGGCCGCCCCGTGCCGGACGGCCGTCCTTCGACTACATCCAAGGAACGGAGGCTGAGTTGGGACTGCAGCTCCATGTCGACACCGGAGCACCCACCGTGCCAAGTGCCGTGGGGCCCGTCCCTGGGCCAGCGATGCCCGGCCGGTGTGCGTTCGTTTCCAGGGAGCGGCGTCTTTTTCGGCATGTGCGCCGCTGCGTCGCACCCCCCGCTGCAATCGGGGGCACACAGGCCGTCACGTCTCGTGAAGACGGCGCGTCCTTCCCGTGTCCCCGCGCGATCCTCCCCGGTCCGCGAGGTGGGCTGGAGCAACCCCAGAAGCCCGCGCGGATAAGAGGTTCGTGGGAACGCCCGGCGCGCGTCCCACGTCCCGGTATTCTCTCGGTAGCGGGCCCGCTCCGGCGGTCCCGCGGCGAACCATGCATCCGCACCCCTCTCTCGCGTGGCGCGCACTCGGGGGCCTCCTGGCCCTCGCACCGTGCGCTCTGGCCCAATCCGTGCAGACCTCCGCCGTCGCGGTGGATCCCCTCGATCCGCGGGTCGTGTGGGTCGCAAATCGAGACAACCACACGGTGGCCCGGGTCGACACCCGCACGGGGGCGCTCGCGGAGATCCCGGTCGGATTCCACCCGCGGACCCTCGCCGTGACCCCGGACGGCTCCCGCGTCCTCGTCGCGAACCAGCGCGGCAACGTGCCGCTGGAGCGCCACTTCCTCACCCCGTTCAACGGCACCGAGGTCCGCGGGAGCATCTCGGTCATCCAGACGAGCACCCTCCAGGTCGCGACGACGCTGACGGACTGCGGCGTGGAGCCGTACGGCCTCGCGCTCTCGCCGGACGGCTCGTGGTTCGCGGTCAGCGCCTTCCGCTCGGGCTCGGTGTCGATCTACGACACGGCGACGCTGCAGAAGCTGATGCAGCACGACTACGTCGCGTCGCTGGAGCTCCTGCCGCCCGGCGTCACGATGGCGGAGGCCGACGCGAACCGGGACGGCCTCGCGGACCTCGGTGACCCCCGCGGCTTCACGATCGATGCGTCGGGCAACAGCCTCTGGGTGACACACCACAAGTCCCCGTACCTCTCGCGGCTCGACCTGACGTTCGGCGCGCAGGGGCAACCGGTCGGTATCACGTTGGGTGCGAAGGTCCTGGTCGACGACTACCCCTTCGATCCGATCTTCAACCCCGTGCCCGTGCGGACGGTCGCCAGTCAGGGGAAGCCGCGTTTCCTCGAGGACATCGCGCTGACCCCCGACGGTTCGTTGGCGCTCGTGCCGCACGTGCTGCACAACGTCAACCACGACGTCGGCCACAACTTCGGTGTCCCCCATGCGCTGAACCGCGTCTACCCGGCGCTGACTCTCGTCGACGCGGGCGCCGCCTCGTTCGGAGCGCCGCAGGATCGCTCCGCGCGCCTGCACCACGAGCTCGCCGATGAAGAGACCCCGGCCGAGGCGGTGCCGTTCGGCGGATCGAGCGCGAGCTCGCGCGGTGATCGGATGGTGCTCGGTGCGCTGACCCCGCCGCTGCTCGGCAGCCGCCTCGAGCTGACGGTGTCGGGTATGCGACCCGGCGACATCGGCGTGGTCGTGCTGGGCAGCGTGGAGGGCAACGTCCCGACCGTCGGCGGCACCATGCGCGTGCGCCCGCGCATGCGGATCCCGGTGATCAACGGCCGTGCGAGCTTCGATCTCCCCGCCTTCGCAGCGCTCGAGGACGAGGTCTTCCTCGTCCAAGCGGTGGTGCTCGTCGGAGGCGGCCCCGAGCGCGTTTGGTCGAACGGCCTGCGCCTCGTGCTGGAGAACGACGCGCCCGGCGCCGGCAAGATGGGCCACCGCGCGGGGCAGCCCTCGCGCGTGCGCGTCAACGACAGCGGCGACCACGTGCTGCTGCTGAACCGCGGCTCCGAAGATGTGTTCCTCTACTCGCGCGCGGGCAGCACGCTCACGCTGCGCGATGTGTTCCCGCCGCGCCACGCCCACGTCGAGCGCGCTCCGCTCGATGTCACGACGCCGCTCGGCGACGTGCCGATGGGCATGGCGCTCGCGAGCGACACGACGACGGCCAACGACGACGCGTGGCTCTACGTGCTGAACGAGGGCACGCGCACCCTGTCGGTGCTGCGGGTGGACTACACCGCAGGCGTCATCGAGTCCGTCGCAGGCCAGCTCGCCACCCACACGGGCCCGGACGCGATGACGCTCGAAGCGCGCCTCGGCGAAGAGCTCTTCGAAGACGCCTCGCGCGCGCAGACCACCGCGCGCTTCAACAACTCGTGCGCCTCGTGCCACTTCGAAGGCGGAGAGGACGCCAACGTCTGGCAGCGCGAGAGCGGTCCGCGCAGCACGATGCCGGTCTACGGCGGCAGCGACTTGACGGGCCTCATCCTCTGGAAGGGCCAGCGCCTGCACATGGGCGAGACCGGGCCCATGTTCACCGGCGAGAACGGCGGGACGGGGATCCTCTCGAACCTCGAGCAGGACGCGCTCGTCGCGTACCACTCCCACCTCCCGGTGCCGCTCAACCCGCACCTCGACCCGGCGACCGGCGATCTGACCGCGCAAGCCGCGTTCGGCCAGGACCTCTTCTTCGGCACCAACGACACGGGTTTGAACCCCACGCTGCGCACCGCGGCGTGCGCGACGTGCCACCCCCGCTTCGACAGCGGCGGCTCCTTCCCGGGTCCGCGTTTCTTCACCGCCGACTCGCTGCCGAGCCTCCTGACGAGCGGCGACCCGCTGGGGAACCTCGACCCGGCCTGCTTCTCCCTGCAGGAGTCGCAGCTCCAACTGAACCTTCAGCAGGTCAACTCCGGCGTGAACGTCGACCTCGATGGCGACGGCCAACCGGACGCGGACCGCAACGGCGACGGCTTCGACGATCGCGAGACCTACACGCCTCTGTACGCGGACACCGAAGAGCGCTTCAAGCGCGACGACGTGAACTCGTACCAGTGCCCGTGCAACCCCGGCGCCCCCAACTGCGACCCGCTGGATCCCTTCCGCCGCTTCGTTCGCCGCGCGGAGACCTTCGCGGTCCCGACGAAGCTCGGGGTCTTCTCGACCCCGCCCTACTTCCACGACCACGCGGTCTACACCCTGCGCGCCTTGCTCGACCCGGCGTCGCAGGCCCTGGACCCGATCTACGGCTCACCGGCCTTCGTCGGACAGGCCCCGTACCCTGGCCTGAACAAGTACCTGAACAGCGTGCACGACATCATCGGTGACACGTCCCTGGGCGGCTCGGCCGAGGTCCAACTGAGCCTCCAGAGCGGCTCCCCGGCCCAGGCGCGCATCGACCTCGAAGCGCTCCTGGCGTACATCCGCTCGCTCTGACGGGGTGAAGTCGAGCGCGGGGCCGCGGCGCGGGTTTTGAACCCGAGCCGCGGCCCCGCGCGCCATTCGGCGGAGAGAGCGGCTCCCCCCCTCACCCTTCCAAAGCGCAGCCGCACAGCTCCCGGGGCCGCCCCACGGGGAATGCCAGCCCGACAGATGCACGCCTCCTCCCCGCCCGCCCGGAAGGCGAGCGGGCGGGCAAGAGGCGAAAGCAACAACTCCCAGAGTGCGCAGGAGACTGCACGTGTTCGGCTCGAGAGTCCAGGCGTTGCTGCAAACGAAGAAGCCCGGCTGCGGCGACGCAATCGGATGCACACTGCGATGTGCGCCGAATCGAAGATCATCCGGTCCTACGGGACGCCCGTGTGCCGACCCACCAGTCTTCTCTCCTCTCGGCAATCCGGAGGCACCTCACCCAGAATGCGCCCGGTCTGCACTTCGATTCGGCGGTCATTGCCGAGCCCACCGTTGGCTAGGTCAGGTCTGGGCCCGAGTCGCCCGCGCATCCACCCGCGCCCGCCGCTTCATCTCGACGTGTCGCTTACGAATGCCCGGAATCGGATCCCTGTAGGACAACCCGACCCCGTCGAAAGCCTTGTGCATCAAGTAGGTCCGCGCCGGCCGCACGACTCCCGCGCCGCACCCACCATCCGGGACGTTCAGCACGGGATCCCTCCAGCCGCTGAACCACGCGGCGCTCGTCCAGCGATCCACCGTGGGCACTCCGTCCCCTGTCCGCCAAGGATGGCCAAGGCCATGGTGTTCTCCGTTGCGCAACACATACGCCACAGCGTTGCGCACCTGCTGCAACGACTGCAGCACCTGCAGGTCATACCGCCCGCTGATCACTGCCCCTTTGCGGTGCAGTAGGGCGTTCACCGCCTTCGCGATCCGTCCACCGAGGCCCTTCATCCCCCGCGCCAACGCCTCAGGTCCGTCGGCCTCGCAGATCATGTGCAGGTGATTCGACAGCAACGCCAAGTGTACGACGCGGAAGTCGTCACGCTGGTTGCCTGCTTCGATCGCGGCACACACCCGCGAGCCCAAGTCCACCCGCCGCAGCGAAGGAAGCCCTTGCACGAAGTTCACGGTCACGAGCAACGGCCGGTGACGGGTGAAGATAGGCCGCTTGGAGTGCGTGCCGTGAACGCGCTTGCCTCGTTCGTCGAGCTCGGCCTTCCGTCCAGCGCCTTTGCGCGCCCCGCCCCGCCCCTTGGGGAACGGAAGCTCGGGTGTCACCTGTGAGCGCTTAGTTTCTGCCTTCCGTGCCATGGACTCGCTCTCCTTCGAGTGAACTGCTACGTGACCCAGGGATCTCTTCTGGATCTGCTGGCGGACTGCGCGAACGGTCGCTCGAGCGCAGGTGCGTGATCATAAGCGCTCTTCGTTCATGGGTCGAGCACAACTGCGTTCGTGTTGCGTGAAAAGGAGTGCAATAGACTCGTTACTTTTGATTCGGCGGACCTGCGGGCTCCGATTCGGCGACACGTCTGCATCTCCGACATCACGTCCGCACTTTGTTTGATTCGGCACACATCGGTTCAGGTCGCCAGAGCTCAGACCAAGGAGCCCTGGCCATCCATCGTGCCATCCAGTCGCACCAACTTCTGATTCGGCGCACACGCGTCCCCCCGAACAGGAGCCCTCAGCCGGACCTGGTCATTTGCAGCGCCGCCTGGAC
>CAYOBN010000003.1:0-163768 GCA_964402175.1 uncultured Planctomycetaceae bacterium
GGCGCGCGCGCGGCGCGCGCCCGCGCCGCCAAGTCGTACCTGGTACCGTTCGATGCGCACGACCCGCGCCGCGAAGGCCCTGCCGCCGCCCGCAGGCCCGCCCCACGGGGTGGCTCAGATCGGTGCCCGGCCCCGCCGTACCGGAGCGCAGCCCCCGACACCGGGATACCCTCCCGGAGTGCCCCTGTTGACCCTGGCCCGTAAGTTGCCATCCCTCCGGGTGGCCCGCTCTCCGCTCTCCCCACCCGTCCGATGACCGATCGTCTCCCGCTCCGCTGGCTCGGCTCCCTGGCCCTCGGCTCCCTGACCTTCGCGTTCGCCAGCGCCCAAACCCCGCACCGGCAGAGCCCCGGCGCCGCAGCGCCAGGGCCCGGCGCCCTCGACCCCGTCGCCGTGCTCGCGGGCCCCTCGGGCGCCGCTGCGCTCGAGGTCTACGACGCCGGCACCGGTGGCGCCCTCTCCGGCCCCGGCCGACTGCGCCAGCTCGAGCTCCTCCCGCTCGACTTCACGGGCCGCACCCAGGTCGAAGCGCTCCTCCCCGAGCGCCCCCAGCGCCTCGCCGACCTCCCGCAGGGCGCAGCCCGGCTCACGCTGCCCTTCGGGGCAGGCACCCTCTATCGCTACCGACGGACCGCACCTTCGGGCTCACGCTACGGGCTGCTGCTGACCCGCGACGGCGCGCTGCCACGGGTCCTCTTCGAGCGCGAGGCGAGCGGCGCCACCGAGCCCTTCTCCGACACGGTCGCGGTCGCCCCCGACGGGCGCTCGCTGCTCGTCGCGACGTCCCTCAGCGCCGGCGGCGACCTCTTCGAGGTCCCCCTCGACGGCACCCCCGCCGCCCTGCGGACACCGCACCTGCCCCCGCTGACCTTCCACCGCGACGGCCTCTGGCTCGGCCGCGACTTCGGCTTCGGTGTCGCACCGAGCGGCGTTTTCCGCTTCGCGCGCACACTCGGCGCTACGGCGAGCGCAGTCCCTGGCGCCGCTGGCGCGACGTGGACCGGACAGGCCATCATGAACCGCGCGCGGCGCCACGGCCTGGCGACGACCGGCGCCGACCCGACCCAACGCGAGGTTTGGGTGTTCGGCGCCTCCGGCGCGGCGGTCCGCGCGTCGCGCAGCCCGGCCGAGATCGCCGATGCCGGCTTCCTACCGACCCACGCGGGTGGCCCGTGGCTCGCGTTGTCGGACGACGGCAGCCTCGCGGCCTGGGTCGAGCGCACTGTCGTCACCACGACGCCGCTCGTCGCCGTGCGCGATGTGCGCTTGCAAGCGGTCACCGCGCCGGTCGCTGGTCCGCTGCTGACGGGCGACACTTATCTGCTGGACACCCTCGACGAGGTCGCGAGCGTCCTGTTCTTCCGCCCCTTCCAGCTCCTGTTCGCAGCGGGCGAGGTGAACGATCCGACCGAGGGTGGCGTGGCGACCGCCGATTACTTCTCAGCGTCGCTCGATCCACAGGGCCAACCGGTCTTCCAGAACCTGACCCTCACCTCGGGCGATCCGACCCCGCCGTTCGACCTCGGGATCCCGACCCTCACCCCTGGCACCGCGTACCTCCTGCCCGGCGGGTTGCTCGCATTGCACGACGAAGAGGACGAGGCGCTCCTGCGGCTCGATCTCTCGAGCGGTGCGTTCACGACCGTCGAGAACGACGTCAAGGAGCTCGACTGGTTCGTCCCCGTGGGGTCCTCCTACTGCGCCGCAGTCCGGCGCCGCAATGGAACCCGCGCGACGGAGATCCTGCGCTTCCCGAGTCACTTGCTCGGCGCCCCGACGGTCGTGGATCCCGGTGGGCAGAACGTGGAGTTCCTCTACCCGATCGCAGCGGGAAGCTCCGTGACCTGGGTGCGCCGCCTCCTCGCCGCGGAGTGGCTCGAGCGCGCCGACCTGCAGGCCGGGACGGTCGAGCGTTGGTCCGCGACCGCTGGGCTCTTTGCTCCGCCGCTGGGCCTCGACGCAGCGGGTAACGTCCGCTTCGCGCGCCAGGCAGCCAACGGCGTCGAGAGCCGCATATGGCGCCATGGCGCCCCGGACACGGTGTTGCTCCACCCGCTGCGCACGGGTCATTGGCTGCCCTGATCCGGCTTGAATCCGCGGACGTCAGCGCTGGGCTGTGCCGTCGATGTAGCCGCGGATCTTGGGGAACAGGTACCGCGCCACTTGGCGGCCCATGTCGAGACCGACCACGTTGTCCGCCTGGATGTGGTATCCGCCGTACACGCGCGAGATCCCCGCCATCTCCGCGGTCGCGGAGAAGGTCGGCAGCGGCAGCCGCACATCGCAGGAGAGCTCTTCCCCAGGCGGCAGGACAGGCAGCTTTCCCTCGACGCGCTGCATGTCCTCGCAGCTCGCGCCTTGCTCGGTCAGCTCGCCTGCGACGCGGGCTTCGACCACGTCGAAGGTGTCACTGCCGGTCACGAGGCGCAGCATCTCGGCGCACGCGGCGCTGACCGTGCTGTGCCCCGAGGGGTACCCAGGGAACGGCGGCGTGACGAACGTCGACGGGGAATAGGGGTGCCACTCACCGCCGTCGATCTCGATGGAACCTTGCCCTGGCCCGCCCCAACCGAGCAGCTTCTGGCCCGCATAGTAGTGCCGCACGAGGGTCCAAGGCCGCGAGCTGTCGTAGTAGCGCTTGGCGTCCCACGCAGCGATGAACGCATCCATCGCGGTGTTGGCGACCGCGAAGTACAGCTTCACATCCTCTGCGAACCCGAGCTTGTCGCGCACCGAGACATCCTGGGCGAAACGCAGCCAGTGACCGGACTGACCCGTCGAGCGCGGTCCGTCGCGCATGAACTCGACGATCGCCTTCTGCTCGGGGTCGAGCTCTGCATTGACGCGAATGCACTCGTCGACCTCTTCGAGGAGCTGCTTCGAACCGACGAGCGGCGGCGGGCCGGGGCGGAACTGCGCGGCGCTCTCGAGCCCGAACGGACGGACGCGATACCAGTGCGGCGTCAGGAAGCCGAGCACCACCTGGCCGCCGCGCCCGTCGTCGAACGGGATCGGCTGCCAGCGATCCGGGTCGATGATCGCCTCCGGCGTGTTCACTGGACGGTACATCGTGTAATCGGAGTATGGCCCGCCGTCGCTCCCCGCTTCATCACCGCGTTGGTTCGCTCCATCGCGCTGCCGGGTCTCGATCAGCGCACGCGCGACGAGGTTGCCCAGTCCCGCGGGAGTGTTGGGATCGAGCGAGCCCTCGTCGGGATCGAACCCGAGCCGGAGGAACTCGGCGCGTAGGTAGTCGCTCTGGTGCGGGAGCTGGTCGAGCGCGGCGCGGTACAGCGCGTACGCGGCCGCGACCGCTGCATTGGCCTCTGTGCGCTCCTCCGCGGGACGGCGCAGGTCCGCGCCGAAGACGGTGCCCACCGCGACCCCATCGAACGCGGCCCATGCGTCGAACATCGCCGTGACCGGGACGGCCATCTGCCGTGAGAGAATGGTCGGCTGGGCCCCGACCCGCTCCACGTCGAGCGCGCAGGCTTCCAGCAGCATCGAGACCAGCTTGTACGCGAGGGAAGGCGCAAAGTCCGCGGGGACGACGCCGTGCAACTGACGCTCGTCCGCAGGGAGCGCAGAGACCGACCCGCGTGATTCCTTGGAGAGCGCTCCGGCGCGCTCCACGGTCCTAGGAGAGGCGCACGCGGCGGCGAGCCCGAGCGCGAGGAGCGTAAGGCGGCGATGGGACATAGCCGGGTTGTAACGCATGGCGACCGGCAGGTCACGCCGGTCGCCAAGACCCAGGCTGGGACCCTTCGCCCCACTCAGGGTCCGGGGAACAAGCGGTCGAAACACAGCAAGAGGCCGGAGCGGCTACGCTCTTCGCTCCAGCTCAGGCGCGTTATGTCCTCTCACCGCCGCGGACCGATCTTGGGCGCCCTCGCGCTGCTCGCCTGGGCGCTCGCGCTCGCGTGGCACCTCTGGGATCGCGGCCCGGACCCGTGGATCGATTTCGGGCGCGAGCTGTACGTGCCTTGGCGCTTGACCGAAGGCGACGCGCTCTACCGGGATGTGTCGTGGTTCAATGGGCCCTTCTCGCCGTGGTGGAACGCCGCGTGGATGGCGCTGTGCGGCGTGTCCTTCGACACGCTGCAGTGGGTGAACCTGGGAGTGACGTTTCTGGCGGCGTGGCTGCTCTTCGGGCTGCTGCGCGCGGCCACCGACGGCTACGGCGCAGCCTTCGCGCTCGCGCTCTTCTTCCCGACGTTTGCATTCTCGCAGCAGAGGGCGATCGGCAACTACACCTACCTCGCGCCGTACTCCCACTGCCTCGTGCACGGGTTCGTGTTGTCGCTCTTGACGCTGGCGCTCCTGCGCCGTGCACAGCAGAGCGGTCAGCTCCGGGTGTGGTTCTCAGCCGGGTTCGCGCTGGGCGCGGTGTTCCTCACCAAAGCCGAGGTCTTCGTCGCCGCCGTGGGGGCGACCGCCATCGTCGGCGGGCTCCTCGTCTGGCGCCGTCGGCCGTGGGCCCTGCCGGCAGTGACGCTGTGCGGGGGGTTCATCGTCCCGGTCCTGCTCGCGTGGAGCGCCCTCTATCGCTCGCTACCCGCTGAGGAGGCCACCCTCGCGGTGCTGGGCACCTGGCGCTACGCATTCGATCCGGCGCTCTCGGGCCTCTCGTTCTACGCCGAGATGCGCGGCACCGATGCCCCCATCACCAGCATCATCCAGATCCTGCGTGTGCTCGGAGTGACGATCTGCGTGTTGCTCGCTCTGGTCGCGATCGCGCGCAGCTCGCCAGAGCCGCGCAAAGGGATGCCCCGCGCAGCGCTGCTCGCCGCGCTCGCGCTCGGCGGAGCGGCGCTCGTCTTCGGTCTCTTGTCCCGCTTACCGGTAGAACCGGTTCTGCGCCCGCTGCCCATCGCGCTGCTCGCGGTCGCGGCGCTCGCGCTACGCCGCAGTTGGAGACCCGCCACCGAACGTGAGCGTGAGCGAGGCGAGGCTACGCTCGTATTCGCCGTGTTTGCGCTGCTCATGACCCTGAAGCTCGGGCTGCGGGTCTCCGCGCGCGACTACGGGTTCGTTCTGGCTGCTCCAGGCGCGACGCTCGTCTTCGCGGCCCTCATCGCGGACCTACCCCGCACTCAGTCGCTGTCCGCCCACGGTCGCGCGCGGCTCCGTGCGATGCTCGGCGGCGCGCTGATGGGCTTGGCGCTTGCGCACCTGCACGCGACCCATGTCTGGCTCGAGCGGCGCACCATCCCCGTGGGCGATGGCGGCGATCGCATCAACGTGATGCCTTGGCGCGGGAATGACCTCGAACGCTTGCTGCTCGACCTCGATCGCATCGTGCCCTACGACGGCACTTTGTTGGTGCTGCCCGAGGGTGTGATGGTCAATTACTGGCTGCGGCGGCGCGCACCGATCGGTGTCTACAACTTCATGCCGCCCGAGCTGATCATGTTTGGCGAAGCGCAGGTCCTAGCAGAGCTCGACGCACATCGGCCTGACGTCGTGCTGATCGCGCACAAAGAGACGCCTGAATACGGCGACCGGTTCTTTGGCCACGGCTACGGTGAGGGTCTGCTCCAGTGGGTCGAGACCCACTATCGCGAGGTGACCCGCATCGGTGCGACGCCGCTGCTCTCGGCCGAGTGGGGCACAGCGATCCTTGTCCCACGACAACATCCCTGACCGACGCTTGATGCGGCCTTGGTCGCCGCAACGGATCGATCGACGCTTGACCGACCCTTGACTGGCTCCCAGCCCTGCCTGCCGAGCAGGATCTGAGGGAGGACAGCGCATGGCTCGGATCCACTACGGACTGGCAGGCGAAGGGCGCGGACACGCAGTCCGCGCGCGGACGCTGCTCGAAGAACTTCAGGTCGCTCACACCGTCACCGTGCATGCACCGGGCGACGCCTACAGCTTTCTGGCACCCCTCTACGCCGGCCACCGGCGCATCGAGATCCGCGAGGTCCCGGGCCTGAGGTGGTCGTATGGGCGACGCGGACAAGTTGCGGTTATACGCTCGGCCCGTCAAAGCGCCGCTTACCTCGCGGCTTTGCCGGCCCTGATCGAGCGACTGCGCCGCGTGCTGATCGATGAGCGCGCAGAGCTGGTCATCACCGACTTCGAGCCCGCGCTGTCGCGCGCCGCGCGCCGCGCCGGTGTGCCATTGGTCGCGATCGACCACCAGGCGTTCCTGACAACGAGCGAACTCTCCGAGCTGCCGCTCGCCCTGCGCGCCCACGCAGCGTTCATGGGCGCGTTCGTCGCGCGTTGGACGCCGCGCCCCGATCTGCGGGTGGTCTCTTCGTTCTACCGCCCGAAGCTGCGCGCCGGTGTGGGCGCAGAGGTACGACAGGCGAATGTCTTCCTGCGCAGGGCGCTCCGGGAGGCCGCACCCGAGCGCGGCGGTTACATCCTGGCGTATCTGCGACCTGGGGTCCCCGAGCGAGCGCTGGACGTCTTGCGCAGCGCGCCCGTCGAGGTCCGGCTGTACGGACGCGGCGACGGCCCGCGGGAAGGGGCCTTGGTGCGCTGCCCAGTGGACGAAGCCGGCTTTCTCGCAGACCTGCGGGGCTGCGCCGCGGTCATCTCGACTGCGGGCAATCAGTTGATCGGTGAGGCCCTGGCATTGGGCAAACCGGTGCTGGCGGCCCCAGAGCTCGGCAATCGAGAGCAAGAGCTGAACGCGTGGTTCCTCGCGCGCACCCCAGGCGGCTCCGCGACGACGTTCGAGAGCTTCGATCGCTGTGCCCTCGAGGACCTCCTGGACCGCGCCTCGAGCGCGGCCCCCGCGCCATCCCCCGTGCAGATGGACGGCACGTTCGTCGCGCTCGAGGCCATTCGCGCCGGCCTGGCGCTCAATCGGCGGAGCGCCAAGCTGCGCACACCGGCCCGGCTCCCTCTGGGCAACCCCATCAAATGACCGCGTTACTCGATCTGCTGGGTTCACTGGCACGCGTCACCGGATTCGAGCGCAGCTCACGTCGACCCAAGGTCCTGACCTACACCGTCACCTTCCGCTGCAATGCGCGGTGTGTGATGTGCGATTCGTGGCGTATCGAGCGCCAGGACGAGCTGACACTGGACGAGCTCGATCGGATCTTGCCGCAGATCGGCCACCTGGACGCGGTGCGTCTGACTGGTGGCGAGCCGTTTGTGCGTACGGACCTGCTCGAGATCGCCCAGCTCGTAGATCGGCACGTTGCCCCGCGCATGTTGCACGTGACGACCAACGCCTTCCTCACCGAGCGTGTGATCGAGTTCGTGGAGCGCCGTGACCGAGTTCGTCCGCTGCACCTCTTGATCTCCCTCGACGGTCTGCGCGACAAACACGACGAAGTACGCGCTGTTCCGCGCGCGTACGACAGGACCCTCGCAACGCTCGAAGCGCTTGCCCCGCGGCGCAAGGAGCTCAACTTGAAGCTCGCCGTCAATCAGACGGTCCTCGACGAAGAGGGCGCGCGCCAATATCGGCCGCTGCGGGCCGAGCTCGAGCGCCTCGGTGTCCGCAACCACCTCGTCGTCGCGTACGCCGAGAGCGCGACGTACTCCGTCGAACGCGATCAGGACAAAGCCCCGAACGCGTCGGGTGAATACACGACACACGGGCACTTCTCGCGCGCTGCGTTGCGCACGCTGCTCGATGAAGCACGCGAGGACCTGGCGTCGTTGCCGCGGGCGGAGCGCCTCGCGAAGTCCTACTACTTGCGCGGCCTTCGGCAGCGCTTGCTAGGCGAGGGCGAGGCGACCCAGCCGCCCTGTGTGGCACTGGACGCTCACCTGCGCCTCTTCCCCAACGGTGACGTCCCGACCTGCCAGTTCAACTCGAAGGTCGTCGGCAACCTACGTCAGCAGACGTTCACGGCGCTCTGGAACAGCGCTGCTGCGCTGCAACAGCGCGACTGGGTCCAGCGCTGTCCCGGCTGCTGGGCCGAATGCGAGGTCCTACCGAGCGCCGTCTATACCGGCGCCCTCGCACGCCACGCCGTCGAGAGCGCTCGCCAACTCGTTCCGAGCGGCACCTGAGCCGCTCCGTACCCCGACCCCGAGAGCAAATGCCCATGGACGCTGGAAACTCACACTCGCTTACCGGAGGCTCGGAGCACGTCGAGCGTGCCCATGACGCGGCGACGTACTCGTCCGAGCGGCGCCATCGGCGCGAGCCGACGCGGTATCGCACGATCTGGGTCAGCGACCTGCACCTCGGCGCTCGCGCCGCGAAAGCCGAGGCCTTGCTGGCGTTCCTGCGCGCCTCACGCTGCGGGCACCTGTACCTCGTCGGCGACATCCTCGACTTCTGGAAGCTGAGACGCCGCGTGCGCTGGCCAGCCTGTCACTCGGCAGTGATCGCGCACTTCATCGGCCTCGCGCGCAACGGCACCCGAGTCACCTACGTCCCGGGCAATCACGACCATGAACTGAGAGGGCACGGCATCATCGACCTCGGCGGGGTCGACGTGCGCGACGAGGTCATCCACCACACGGTGGATGGCCGCCGCCTGCTCGTCACCCACGGGGACAAGTTCGACGACTACGGCGAGGAGAGAGCCTGGCTCGTGTCCCTCGGCGACCACCTGTACACGTGGACGGTCCGCGCGAGCGAGCTGCTGAACGTCGTCCGGCGCCGGATGGGCCGCCCATACTGGTCACTCTCGCTGCACCTGAAGCAGAAGGTCAAGGGCGCCGTCGGCTTCGTCTCGCGCTTCGAAGAGCGCGTCCTCCGAGCCGCGCGCGAGCGCCATGTCGACGGCATCGTCTGCGGGCACATCCACAAAGCGGAGCTGCGCGAGTTCGATGGGGTGCTCTACGCCAATGATGGCGACTGGGTGGAGAGCTGCACGGCCCTGGTCGAGCACCACTCTGGCCGACTCGAGCTCGTCCAATGGAACGGCAGCGAAGCGGTCCCGATCGCAGGCGACGGCGTCTATGCCGCCGTGGACCCGGCCGCCCTTGCGGTCGGCTGATGTCGAGCGGGCTCCGGCGCGGAAGGACAACGAGCGGCCCTTGCCCTCTGGGTCCGCGACTTGCCATGCTCTGGGCGTGCTGCCAACGTTCTCCCTTTCCCTGTGCATGATCGTGCGGAACGAGGAGGCACGCCTCGCGCGTTGTCTCCAGTCCGTCCGGGGTGTCGTCGACGAGTTGATCGTCGTCGACACGGGCTCGACCGATGCCACCCGTGACATCGCACACCAGTTCGGGGCGCAGGTGGCGTCGTTCGAATGGTGTGACGACTTTGCAGCCGCGCGCAATCACTCCATCGCGCTCGCGCGCTCACTGTGGGTATTGGTGCTCGACGCAGATGAAGTGATCGTCACCCCCGATGCACGCCAGCGCCTCGAGGCGTTCGCGGCACAGCCCGGCATCTTTGCTGGCCAGATCGAACTGGAGAACATCACGGAGGATGGTGGTCGCTCCGTCACACTGCTGACGCGCCTCTTCGCTCGCCGACCCGGTGTCGCCTACGAGCGCGCGATCCACGAGCAGCTCGTGCTCAACGGCGCTCCGCTGCTCGGCCGTCCGACGGGCGTGAGGGTGCAGCATGATGGGTACACTGCTGCGTCGCTCGCTGGCCGCGACAAGCTGGAGCGCAACGAGCGCCTCTTGCGCCGGCGCCTCGAGAGCGGAGCCAGCGACGGCTATGACTGGTACCAACTCGGTCGCACGCTGGAGGTCGCGGGCCGCTTTGCCGATGCACTGGCTGCTTACGAACATGCCGTGGAGCTCGCGCGGGACGAAGACCCCCACCTACCGCACCTCTTCGAGTCCGCGGCTACCTGCCTGCGCTCGCTCGGCCGATCCCGACAGGCGCTCACCTGGCTGAGCCAAGTCGAAGCGCTCTTCCCCGAGCGCGCCGACATGGTGTTCATAATCGCACTGCTCGCGCTCGATGTCGGCGAGCTCCAGCGCGCCGAGAGCGGCTTTCAGCGCTGCCTGGAGCTCGGCCGTGGAGCACTTCGCCCCACATCCGCCGAATCGAGCTGGGCGGCGCGCACGACGGCCCCTGCCCACAACTTGGGTGTCCTGTACGAGTGCACCGGCCGCATCGCGGAGGCCCGCCGCGCCTACGAAACGGCCCTCTCGTTCCAGAGCGATCACTCAGGTGCCCGCGCCGGACTCGAGCGGCTGCGCGCGCTGGGTTGATAGGCGTCAGCGCGCGATCTCCAGGATCGGCGGACGCTGCCCTGGGACGGTGTGCTCCGTGACCTCGCCGCTGGGCCAATGCACACGCAGCCGCGCGTCGGCGTCGATGGGTCCAGCGAAGCGCACTGTAGGCTCGCTGCTGGAGAGATAGCCGTCCGTGGTATGCACAACGCGGGCACGCCGTAGCTCGCTCGAGAGGAGCTCGACCCGCGCCCCTAGCGCGAACCGACGCCCTGTAAGCACACGCACCCGCAGGGCAGAATCGCGGCGCTCCAACGGGCATTGGTTTTCGTAGATTCGCACTCGGCCTGCGGCCGTGGTCACGACCAGATCGACGTCCCCGTCACCGTCGAGGTCCCCGTGTGCCAGCCCACGGCTCGTCTCGATCGGCCGGCTGAAGTCACCGGCATCGGCCAATGTGAAGCGCGGCTCAGGACCGTGCGCACCCAGGAACACCAAGTCAGGCTCGGCGTAGGGCCGCCAACGCTCGACTTCGTTCGCGCCAACGCGAATCGGCCCGCGCAGCACACGGCCGTGAGCACAGACGAGGTCCAACGCGCCGTCCAGATCCAAGTCGACCAACGCATTGCCAAAGCCCGTCAAGTCCACCGTCGGTGCAGCGAGCTGCGCTCGAACGGTGCGATCCGCGAAACGGGCTCCCTCTGCGCCGCCCGAGAGATAGAGCGTGTGTGTCTCCTGTGCGAGATGTGTCAGGCACAGGTCTTCACTGCCGTCGCCATCGACGTCGGCGCGTGCGACGCCCATGCTGGCCTCGGGACGCCCATCGCCGGAGAGAGCGATGCCGAGGGTCAGCGCGGACTCTTCGAAGCGCCAAGCGGTGGGTGCGCCGCCCGAGCGCTGCAGCCACGCGTGATTCGCCTCCGCATCGTTGGCTGCGTAAAGGTCAACGAGGCCGTCGTGGTTGAGGTCGATGGCGGCGACGCCGAGGCCACGGCCCGCGCGAGCCGCGATGCCCGAGCTGGAGCTCACATCGCGGAATGTCCCATCCCCGAGGTTCGCCAACAGGACATCGGAGACGCCCCTGTAGTTCACGGGAGACGGGTATTCGGGCTGTCCGCGGCTGTCGCGCGCTTGGTCGCGCGCCGGGTAATCCACGTAGTTGACGACGAAGAGGTCCAGGTGTCCATCTCCATTGATGTCGACCCAGGTCGATGATGCCCCCCAAGCGCTCGTCCCGGCGGCGCGGCGCACACCGGCGCTCTCGCTGACGTCTTCGAAGGTCGCGTCGCCACGATTGCGCAAGAGCACATCGGGGCCGTAACACGTCACGTAGAGGTCGTCGTCCCCGTCGTTGTCGTAGTCGCCCACGGCGACGCCCATGCCATAGTGGGCGCCGATCACTCCTGCGGCCGCGCTGCGGTCTTCGAACACTCCGTCGGCGCGCTGCATGAAGACGCGCGCGAGCCCATCCGCAGCGGGCGCCCCGTCTCTCCACCGACCGTGGGCGCAGACGAGGTCGAGCCGCCCATCCGCATCGAGATCGACGAGGGCGACACCGCCTGTCATCGAATCCGGCATGAAGTAGGCTCCATCGGCTGCACGCGCCAAGGAAACGCCGTCGAGCCCGAGCCTCGCGGTGCTCTCCACGAAGAGCCCCATCGGCTGCGCGGTGCCTGCTTGCTGCGGCGCGACCGACGGCGGAGGCTGCTCGGGCCGACAAGCAGCGAGCGCGACGAGCGCTGCGATGGGCCAACGCGTAGGCATCCGCATCAGGTTACGGCGACGGCCCGGCTCCGCCAGTCCCTGCGGCGTCGGACGGGGCGCCTCGACGCCAGGGGCTCGCCCTCGGAGCCAACCCGGCGGCACCGCTTGGTCGTCGCGACACGACCGTAGCGAGACCGATTCCCGGCCCGCCGATCGGTGTGCAGTGCAGAGACACACGCCACACGATGGGCGCGATCCAGCCACAGAGGCGTGCTGCGGCGGCGCCCACCGGGTCGCAATCCGCAGCGCCGGCACTTAGGATCGACGCCCCCATGCTGCTCTCCCCCCTCGATTGGGCCATCGTCGGCGCGTACGTGGCGCTCGCGCTCGCCTCCGGAGTGGTGCTTGCGCGCCGCGCAGGCAAAGACACGGACGAGTACTTCCTCGCCGGCCGCCGTTTGCCTTGGTGGATCGCTGGCACGTCGATGGTGGCGACGACCTTCGCCTGCGACACGCCCCTCGTCATCACAGGCTGGGTCCGCACGGGGGGCATCTGGCGCAACTGGGAGTGGTGGTGCCTCGCCCTCTGCAACGTTCTGGCGGTGTTCCTGTTCGCACGGTACTGGCGCCGCGGGCGAGTGATGACGACCGCAGAGCTCGTCGAGCTGCGTTACGGCGGCCGCTCCGCCGGATTCCTGCGGGGCACCCTGGGTGTCTTCCAGGCGGGTTTGACCAATACGATCATCCTGAGCTGGGTGCTGCTCGCCGCTGCAAAGATCCTCGGCGTGCTCTTCGAGCTCGACAAACTCACCGCGGTTGTCCTGGCGTCGGCGATCGCGCTCGTGTACGCCGTGCTCGCGGGGTTCTGGGCCGTCGTCGTGACCGACATCATCCAGTTCCCGCTGGCGCTCACTGGCGCCGTGGTGCTCGCCGTCTTTGCGTGGAGCGCGATCGATGGCGCAGCGGGGCTCGACGCTGCGGTCGCAGCGGGACAGGTCGCGGCAGAGCGGCTCGCGCTCTGGCCTAGCGCAGGACCGAGCACGGGCCCCTGGGGCTGGCTGGATGCGTCCTTCTGGACCGCGCCGATCGCGGCCTTGGCGGTCTTCCTCGGCGTGCAGTGGTGGGCCTACGAGTACGTAGACGGCGGCATCATCGCGGTCCAGCGGATCTCGGCGACACGCTCGGAGCGCGATGGTGTGCTCGCGATGCTCTGGTACAACGTCGCGCACTACGCGCTGCGCCCGTGGCCCTGGATCCTGGTCGCGCTCGCATCGCTGGTGCTCCTGCCCCAGATCGAGGTGCGAGCGCCGTTCGAGGGCACTCTGAAGTCCATTTCGAGCGCCAGCGGCCAAGAGCGCCTCGTCCTCACACCCGACAGCGGCGGTGAAGACGTGGTCCTGGACCTTCGAGCGCTCGAGACACGCGGCGTGTTCGGCGAAGGTGACCAGCCTTCGGGTTGGTTCCCGACCCAGGTGATGCTGAACGGTGAAGCGCGCGCCCTGGAGGCGGCGCCCGCCGGCGCGCGCTTCCGCACGGACGAGGTCATCGCGCGCACGGACCCCGAGCGAGCCTACGTCGTGATGCTCGCGGGCCTTCTGCCCGCAGGCCTGCTGGGACTGGCGATCACGGCGCTGCTCGCGGCGTTCATGTCGACGATCGACACCCACGTGAACCTGGCGTCGTCGTTCTTCGTCAACGACATCTATCGGCGCTTCGTGCACCGCAGTGCGGCTCCGCGGACCTATGTCCTCGTCGGCCGTATGGCCTCTGTCGTGGCCCTCGCTCTCGGCGGCACGTTCGCCCTGCTCGCGGATTCGATCGGCGCGCTCTTTACGTTCTTCCTGGCCTTCCTCTCGGGCGTGGGGCCGGTCTACGTGCTGCGTTGGCTGTGGTGGCGCGTCAAGGCGTCGACCGAGATCGTCGCGATGGTCGCATCGAGCGCGACAGCGACGACACTGCACTTCGCAAGCGCGCTGCACGACCTGACAGGTCTGATGGTCTTCCGTCAAGTGGCTGAGCTCCGCTGGGAGCTCGCCGGACTGTCCGCCGACGGCCAGCTCACGGGCCCCGGGATCCTCGTGTTGACGGTGCTGGTCTCGACGTCCCTCGCGTTGCTTTCGCTCGTCCTGACGCCGCGCCCGCGGCCCGAGGCGCTCGTGGGCTTCTATCGCCGCGTGCGCCCGGCGGGTGCGTGGGGCCCGGTGCGTGCGCTGTGCCCGGGGGTCGAACGCCCGCGTGAGCTGGGCCCGGTGCTCGTCGGTTGGATCGGCGGACTCGCGACGATCTTCGGCGCGCTCTTCGGGATCGGTTGGTATCTGCTGGGACACACCGAGAGAGCGCTCGTCGCAGCGCTCGTCGCGTGTCTGGGCACCCACGCGGTCCGCAGCGCGCTGGCAGCGCTGCCCGCATACGACGAGGACGTAGGGCGCTCGCTCGCGCCCGCACGTGCGACGTTGCCGCCTGAAGTGCTGCAAGCTCCCGATGCGCCGCGCGGCGCGTTCGGACTGGATCAGGACGACGAGACCTGATCAGCGCCGGCGCGCGAGCAGCACCAAGAACGCGGGCAACAACCAGACATCTGCGATGAACGCCGTGACGAGGGTCGTCGCGGCGAGCGCGCCGAAGGTGCGGATCGTCCCGAGGTCCGATGTCATGAGCTGTACGAATGCAGCGCTCAAGGTCAGGGTCGTCAGCGCCAGCGCCGGCAGCGTACGCTCGACGCTGTAGCGGGCCGCGCGCTCGACCGGCTCGCCCGACCCGCGCGCCTCGCGCCAGCGCTCCAGGACATGGATGGTGTCATCGGTCGCGATCCCGAGCGACAGTGTCAGCGCCGTCAACGCAGAGACGTCGACGCCGACACCGAAGAAGGCGAGCCCCGCGGCGGAGGCAGCGACGGGCAGGACATTCGGGACGACACTGGCGAGCCCCAGCCGCAGCGATCGGAACGCAACAGCCAAGGTCCCGAGGATCAAGACCGCCGCAAGGACGAGGCTGCGCGCGAGGTCACGCGCCACCGCGGTCACGGTCTCGAGGTACGCGACTTGAGCGCCTACGAGCTTCGCTTCGACACCAGGGATCGCGATCTCGGCGAGCTCCTGCCGCACGCGCTGGAACTCGGGCAACAGGGCTGCGCTGCCCGCATCGGGGACACGCGCGTGTAGGACAGCGCTGCGCGCCGTCAGGTCGATGACCGGCGACAGCCACTCCGCTGGGGCGCCCGCCAAGGCGCTGAACGCCAAGCCGTCGCGTAATGCTGGACTCAGAGATGCAGGGAGCACGCGCGACGCCAGCGCTTCGGCGAGCTGGTCCGGTCCGAGCGACGGATGCACGAGCGGGGCCGCGGCGAGCGCCTGTCGCGCTCGGCGCACGGCCTCGAGCACCTGCGTCGGTGGTGTGCTCGCTTGCCAATCGAAGCGCACGTAGACCGGAAGGACACCGCCGAGCTCACGATCGACCCGCGCGAGGGCTTGTGCGACGGTCCCACTGGCGGGCAGGTCGCTGACGGCCCGCCGGTCGAGCTTCAGGTGCGCGACGGAGGCGACACACGTCGCAGTGAGCGCGGCGCCGAAGAGCGACACGCGGCGCGGATGGCCGACCGCATAGCGGACACCGGCCATGATAGCGCGCGAGATCGCGCTGCCTTCTCGATAGCCCGTGTGCTCTTGCTGCGGCGCGCGGAGGACCGCATCGAACCGGGGCGGTCGGATACGCACCAGTGACCTGCCGAGCGGCGTGCGCGCCAACAACGGCAAGATCGACAACACCGAGACGAACGACACAACGGTGGCGGCGGCGCAGGAGAGGCCGAACTCTCGCACGATCGAGTTGTCCGTCAGCGCCAGGGACGTGAAGCCGATCCACGTCGTCAAGCTCGTCAGGGCGCACGGACGCCAGAGGTGCGCCACCGCCCGATCCATCGCCTCACCGTCGGTCGCGGCGCTCGTGCGCCTCCAGCGGGCGGCATCGATGACGATATGCAGTGCATCGGTGAAACCGATCGTCAACACGAGCAACGGTAGGACGATACCCGTGAACCCCGCTGCGCCGAGCCCCACGAGCCGCAACGCGCCCAGCGCGAACCCGACGCCGAAGAGCGCCGGCAGCCCCGCAAGGAACGTCGCACGGATGTCGCGGAAGGCGAGCGAGGCGATGATGAAACCGAGCAACGCGCCTCCGAGCTGGAAGCGCCAACGCTCGCGCCCGAAAGCGGCGCGCTGCTCTGCGACGATCGGCCAGTTTCCGATCGCTTCGGCGTCGAGGCCCGTGCCGCGCAACGCCTCCCGTGCGGCCTGGGTCAGCTCCGCGAAATGCGCTGCGACACGGCTGCGGAAGGCTGCGTAGCGCTCGGTCTCCCAGCGCAGCGGCAAGAAGAGCCCACGCCCGTCCTCGAGGATCAGGACGTCGCGCACGAGAGGCGCTCGAGCGAGCTCCGACAGCGGCCGATCACCTGCACCGGGCACCTCCCACGGCGCGAGGACCTCGGCATACCACGGCGCCGCCTCGAGGGTCCGAACGAGGTCGCGCACCGCGGAGTCTGCCGCGGGAGTCGTCACCGGCCCGAGGACCGCGAGGAACGTCGTGAAGCCGTCCAGATCGAAGCGATCGTGCAGCGCGACTGCGGAGTCCCACTCCGGCCCGTCTTCGAGGCGCTCGCGCGGTGCGTCCTGCAGCCACCCCGCAGCGGCGAGCAGCACCAGAGCGAGGGCGCCGAACACCGCGCGCCGGACGATGCGTGCCGGCACGGACGACAGGTGACTCAATCCTGACGCTCCAATGCAAAGTGCTTGTCGAGCCCGAGCTCACGCGCCAGCTCCATGACGAGGTCGCGGGCCTCAGGTCGTAGCACCAGCGCCCGCGCGAGCGCTTCGGCCGCCGCGTCAGCGAGTCCTTGCACCTCGTCCTCCGCGCCGAGCTCCTGTGCCAACGCGACCGCCAGCATCCGCCCGCGGGCGCTGTCCATCGTCGCAGCGAAACGCGCGGGTAACCAAGCCTCGAGCTGCGTCGCGATCCGGATGAGTGACTCGAGGTCACTGTGCTCCAGCGCGAGCTCCATACCTCGCCGAGCAGGCGCGAGGATATCGCCGGGCTCGATCTGAGCGCCGCGGGCCTGTGCAAAGGCGAACGCCTCGCACACCGCGATGCAAGCCGCTCGCTCCGCGACGTGCTCGCCCGTGTCACCGACGAGGTCCGCGAGGACCTGCTGCGTGACCGCGAGAGTCCGCAGGTGATTGGGATCCTCGGGGAAACGCGCGACGAGGTCCTGGCAGGCCCGCAGCGCGGCGCCGGCTTCGGTCTCTGCGCGCCCCGCGTCGCCGCGGGCGCGCGCGCGGCGCCCCAGGCCGAGGTGACTCTGTACAAGGCTCGCGAGATACCGCTGGTTGCTCGGAAACTCCCGCGCGAGCGTCGACGCATCGCTGTACGCGAGCGCCATCAGCTCGTCGAGCTCGCGGCGCGCCTCTGGTGTCTCTGCCTCGCCGCGCTGTGCCAGCGCCATCGTCTGCACCGTCGCAGCGCGCAGATGGCGCATGAAAGCCGAGAGCTTCGGCAGCTCGGCGCAGCGAGCGAGGACCCGCCGGAAGAGCCGCACGGCCTCTTCGCGTTCGCCGACGCGCCAGTGGACGTTCCCTCGCCGCCCGAGCGCGGTGCCTTCGAGCTCCACCGCGTCGATCCAGAGCGGACTGTCTGGCGGCAGCTCTGCGAGCAGCTCAGCGGTGAGGACTTCGACTTCGTGGTAGGCTTCGAGGGCGACCGCTTGGTGGCGCTGCGCGTCTTCGAAGTGGGCCAGACCGAGGAGGGCGCGCGCGAGCTCCATGCGCGGTCGCGGCTCGAGCGGTGAGAGTGCTCTCGCACGCCGCAACAGCTCGACTGCGTACTGCAGCGCTGCGACCGCCTTCACTGGATCGGCGGGATACCGGGTCACCGTGGCAAACGCGAGCAGATTGCCGTAGTCGAAGAGCACAGCGGGATTGTCTGGTGCTTCGGCGTAGAGCGCGACGAAGCGCGCTTCGGCGGCGTCGAAATCGGCGAGGGCACCGGCGCGGTCGCCGGACTCGCTGCGCAGCCGCGCGAGCCGACCTTTGGCCGCAGCGATCCGGAGTCGGGTGCGCAGCTCGCCCGGTGCGGTCGCTTCGAGCCGGCCGTAGAGGTCGGTTGCGCGGGTCAAGAGCGCCGCTCGCAAGCGCTCCAAGCCAGGGATCTCACGCAGCTCACTGTGGCCGACACGCTCGAGCAGGACCTCGACCGCCTCCAGAGCAGCGTCGAGGTTGCGACTGGCGACATCGCGCTCAGCGGCGACACGCGCGCTGTTGCGACGCTCGAGCTGGGCGAGGGTGAGCGGGCCTGCGACCAGCGATAGGCCGATGGCTGCGACCGCAACAGCATGGGCAGGTCGCCGCTGCGCCCAGCGCACCAACAGCAGGCCGAGACCGCTCGCACGCGCTTGAATCGGCCGATGCTCGAGGAGGTTCGACAGATCACGGGCCAAGTCGGCCGGTGATGCATACCTACGCGCTCGATCGACCTCCATCGCCGTCTGGCAGACCGTGACGACGTCCGAAGTGAGCGCGCGATGGAACTGGCGCGGTGATGGCGCATCGCCCCGCGTGATGCGCAGCGACAGCTTGGTCGGATCGCTCTCACCGAAGGGCATCCGGAGCGTCAGCAGCTCGTACAAGAGCACCCCGAGGCCATAGACATCCGAGCGACCATCGATCTTCGCCGCGTCACCGCTGACCTGCTCGGGTGACATGTACGGCAACGAGCCGAGCAATGCCCCGCTGCGCGTCAAACGATCGACGCTCTGTAGCGACGCGAGGCCGAAATCGACCAGCAACACACGGCCATCGGCGGTCAGCAGCACGTTCGACGGCTTGAGATCGCGGTGCAAGACACCGCGCTGGTGAGCGTGCTCCAGCGCTTGCGCGACCTCGCGGACCAACCAGAGGACCGCGCGTAGCCAGTCGCCGGAGAAGAGCGGCTCTTCGGGGCGACCTGGGATCGCTCCGAAGCCCCTGCGCTCTGCGACTGCACGGACGGCCTGCAAGAGGTCGGCGCCAGAGAGCTGGCTCGGATCGCGTCCTTCGAGCTCGCGGAGCGTCTCGGCGAGCGAAGCGCCCTCGACGAGCTCCATCGTGAAGTACGGCAACCCCGCGGCTTCACCGGCGGTGTAGAGCGGCACGATGCCCGGATGGGCGAGGCGAGCGACCGACAGCGCTTCGCGGCGGAAACGCTCGCGCGCGCCTTGGAAGAAGACCTGCTCGGGGCGCAGGACCTTCAGCGCGACGCTGCGTCCGAGGGTGGGATCGTCCGCAAGGTAGACGACCCCCATGCCCCCCTGCCCGATGCGGCGCCGGAGTCGGAAGTCGCCGAGGCGCTCGGGGATCGCGTCGTCGGCCGCGCCCTCCTGCTCGACAAGGCCCGCCGATTCCAACGTGCGGAGGTGCGCTCGCAGCGCCTCTGCGTGTTCGGGATATTGCGCGGCAAGGGCGTCGATAGCGCCAGAGTCGCCGTCAGCGCGGCGTTCCAGTGCGTCGAACAAGAGCTCGTGCAGATCCACGCAGGAGCGCCATTTCAACCGAGCGTCGCGCGCGACACAACCCCCGCGAGCAGGCGCTCGAGGGCCTCTTCGAGCCACCGCCGGTAGCCCTTGCCCCGGCGGGTGAGGTACCCCATGTGCCCACCATGGGGCACCACGGCGACGTGCACCGCGCCGGAGAGGGGTGCTTCGGCCGCATCGCGCCAGTCGATCAGCGGATCGTCGCAGCTCGTCAAGATCGCCGTCGGGACCGAGATGTGCCTCAGCCACGGTCGCGCGGAACAGCGCGCGTAGTAGTCGTCTGCCCCTGCAAATCCCGCCAGCGGCGCCGTCACACGCTCGTCGAAGTCGCGGATCGTGTCGCGCCACCCGAACTCGGGCTGCGGCGGGAGCAACCCGCGCTCGACGCGGTCGCGCAGCAGCGCACTGCAGCCGCGCACGAAGTTCAGGTCGTACAAGCGGTTGCTGGGCCGCGTCAGCCGCGCGACGCAGCCCGCCAGATCGACGGGTGGATTGACGGCGACTGCGGCGTCGGGCAAGTCCTCGCCGTCCCGACCGAGCGCCAGCAGGAGCGCGTTGCCGCTGAGCGAGTACCCGACCGCCGCGTGCAGCTTGCGCGGATGCCGCGCGCGCCCCGCGGCGAGGGCGGCGCGCACGTCGGCCGCGACCCCGGAGTGGTACATGCCGCGCGCGAGGCCCGCGCCGGGACCTGCGCCGCGGTGGTTCACCGCCACGACCGTATGGCCAGCGGCGCGCAGTCGGGCCGCGGCCCGCCGGATATACCCGGAGTCCGAGCTGCCGGTCAGGCCGTGGAAGAGGTGCACGACCCAGCCCGATTCGACCAGAGTCTCCGGCGCCGCCTCGAGGGTGACGAGTCGATCGCCGTCGGCGAGGGAGACCTCGTGCCGCTCGACCCGCCCCACACCGGCCGTGAGCACCGGCGCGTCGTCCGGCAGCCAAACCCCGAGCAGCGTCTGCGCGTGGCCCCCGCGGGCCCAAACGGGCGGCCGCAGCGGCGGCAGTACGAGGCCCTCCATCGCGGGGGACCGTACCACAGACGCGGCCCGTGCGAGCCGCCCCGCGACCGCGGGGTCAGCGGATGCGCGCCCCGGGGAACGGCGCGCTGCGGGTGCCCCCCGGAGCCGCCGCGTGCACCCGGCGCACGACGTCTCCCGAGACGAGGTCGTGCGGTGCATCCGCGAGCAAGCCTTCGAGGCGCACCTCGCCAGACGCCGCCATCGGGCATGCATCGAGCTCGACGGTCCAGCCAGCGGGCCGCACCGCCACCTGCGCACCGACGTCGCGGCGCTCGCCGCGCACGACGAGCGTCGCGGAGGGGCGCAGGGCCGCCGTCAACGACGCGCCGCCGGCTTCGACCGCCAGCTCGTACGCGGCGGTCGCGCCGCTCGGCCGGCCCTCGGCGTCCACCGCCTGCGCGAGCAAACGCCAAGCCCCCGGCGAGAGCGCGAGCGTCCCGACGAAACGACCGCCTTCCGCCGGCGCGAGGTCGGCCGTCGGTGCGAGCCAAACACCGCGCGCTTCGTCGCGGCGGGCCCAAACACGCACCTCGTGGGTCGCGGGCGGGGCCTCGGTGAACGCGAGCCGCACCTCGCTCGCACGTGCGACGAGCGCGGTGACCTCGACCGAGCGCGCTCCGTCGGTGCGACTCGCCGGACCGAGCACCCAACCCGGCGCCAGATGCTCGGGGCCGATCTGGCGCAGGAGGTCGAGGCGGCGCGCTGTGACCCCATCGATGCGCGTCGTGCCACCGATCTGGACATCGAAGCGCAAGACCGGCGTGATCGCTGTCTTCGGTCGCACGGGCACGACCTCGAACGGCAGTGCGGTGTCGCGCACGAGGGCGAGCTGCGAGACCTCCGCGCGGCCACGTCGACCCTCTTCGACGATGCGCAGACACACGCTGGCGGTCGCCCCCGCCGCCACCCGCAGCGCACCGAGCGCCAGCCGCGAACCGGGCAGCACCTCGACGTCCGCGAGCGCGACGTGCCAGACCCGATCCCCGGGCGCCGCGCGGCCCGGCCAATCGGCCACGATCGCGGCGTCCCCCGCGGGCACACCGCGCAGGAGCACCTCGCCGCGCCGACGCCCCTCGCTCACCTCGACGAACGGCGCGGGCAGGCGGGCGTAACGGGGGCGACGCCCGACGAGCTCGGGCGCCAGCGGCGGCTCTGCGGGCACGACCCGCACACGCGCGCCTGCCGCGAGCGCCGCGGGAGGGAGCGTCAGCGACACATCGGCGGGTTCGTTCGGACGGGGACAAGCGAGAACGGCGAGCGCCGCCGCGACCTGCCAGCGGCGCCACGGTAGCCTTTTGCCGCCGGCCTGCGGATGCTCCGTAGGGGGGGCACTGAAGTCGGCGCGCGGGTTGGAGTTCGACATAGTTCCAGGGAGGACCGCCGCTGCGTGCTCACGGTATCCGCTGAGGAAGCCGGAAAACTCCTCATGCGATCGCGGCAGACGACCGATGGTCGCAGCGGCGCTCCTCGCCGAGGTCCCTATGCACAGCCCGAACCGCCGCTTCGTCGCCACTGTCGAATCCGTTTCGACCTGCCCCGTCAATTGCGAGATGTGCCCTGTCTCGCGCGACGACATCGCTCAGCCCAAAGCGAAGCTCATGTCGCTCGACGTCGCAGGTGCAGTCGCCGCGCGCCTCAAGCACGAGTTCGATGTCAGCTTCGTCGCGTGGGGAAATTGGGGTGAGCCGCTCGTGCACCCCGACATGGTCGGATTGGCCCGTGCGTTCGCGCGGGTTGGCCTCACCAATCAATTCCTGAGTTCGAGCCTGTCTGCCAAGTTCGATGTCGAGGCCATCGTACGCTCGGACATCAAGCACCTGGACATCTCGATCTCAGGCATCACTGCCGAGATCTACAACATCGGCCACAAGAATGGACGGTGGGACCTGATCGAGCGCAATATGCGCGACATCGCTGAGGTACGTCGTCGGCATCCGGGCGCCCTAGAGGTCGATATTCGTTGGCATCGCTATCGCCACAACGAGCATCAACTGGGAGCGGCACGCGCATGGGCGAAGGAGCTCGGCTTCGGATTCAAGCCCTATTACGCGCACCTGGGCGGAGTCGACGCGCTCCACGACTTCGAACACGGCAAGCTGCCCGAAGCCAAGCGGAACTTCGTGCAGGAGCGAGTCTTCCTGGACTACGTCCAGCAGATGATCGCGCGCCATCGCGGCGAGACGAGCTGCCCGATGAACACCAACCTGGTGATCCACTCGGATGGTCGACTCCTGCATTGCTGCGCGCTCATGGCATCGCATCAGGACGCCGTGGACTTCCTGACCCTTCCGCGCGAGGCGCTCGTAGGGTTCAAGAACGCACCGAACCCGTATTGCGCGGAGTGCCTTCAGAAGGGCTGGTCGGGGTTCACCCACTCATCGAAGACGGGCGAGGACCTTCAGCCCGCTGCTCCACTGCCGACGTCCGCGACGGCGCCAGTAACACAGCCCGCCTGAGCACGCTCAGCGTCCTTCGAGCGCCCGCCGTAGCTCCTCTGGCGACGGCACTGCCCGCGCGCCGGATGCACCAGACGCGATGCGCGACCAGCCGATGCTCGCAGGCAACTGAGGCACATCGAGCTTGCGCATCGGCCGCCACGTCGCCAGGTCGATCTCGGTGACACGGTCGTTGCGCCGTGTCGCGACGAAGACGGAGCGCCCCGAAGGATGCATCAGAAGGCGGGTCGGAAAGGCGCTCTTCCCGAACGTGCCGGCGGTCGGTGCCGGGCGCGCGTCGGCGACCTCCTGGGTGACTGCTTCGAGATCGATCACCGTATGCACGCGGCGCGTCTTTGCTTGAAAGACCGAAATGTTGCCTTCCTGCATGTTCGTGACGAGCACAAAGCGTCCGTCGAGCGTGAAGGCGACATCGGTCGGCAACGCGCCACACGGGAACTCGATGAGCTCCGCCATCTCGGCAGTATCGATGACGCTGATCGTGTTGACTTCGCTGTTGACGACCCAGGCTTCGTTGCGCGTCGGGTGCAGCGCAATCGCCGCCGCGCCGCCGCCGGCATCGATGCTGCGCACGACGCGCATGGTCGCGGTATCGACGACGCTGACGGTGCCGGTCGTGCGACTCGTCACGAAGGCGTGCTGGCCGTCGTGCCCGACAACGGCGCGCAGCGGGTCGCGAGTGTCGAGGCGCAGGACCCCATCGATGCGTCCGCTCTCGAGGTCGACCAGCAAGAGCGCTCCTTCGCCGGCACATGCCACGAGCACACGCTGCGTAGCGCCGAGGAACGTGACACCGGTGGGCCGGTGGTAACTGCGGACGACTTCGGTGCCGTCTGGCCGCGTGTGCCGCGATTCGAGCACCACGGTCCGCGCGACCTTGTGCGCGGCGAGGTCCAATACGGTGATCGTCGTGCCGGAGAGCTCATCGCCCCGGTTCGTCACGACGGCGGTCCGCCCGTCGCGGGACACCGCGACCTCCTCCGGACCGAGCCCTACGCGGAACAGCGCCTCGCGCTGTCCCGTCACCGGATCGAGGAGGACGAGCGAGTGCTCCTTTCCGCTGAGCACCAGGAGGCGCTCCTGGTCTGCGCGCGCTGGCAGTGCCCCGACGAGCAAGGAGAGAAGGGCGAGCGTGGTCCGCATGGTGGTCACCGGCTTTCGCGATGCCTATCGGAACGAGCGTGCGACGGCCTGAAGAGCAAATGCAACTTCGTCTCTTAAACCCATATTCGCGGGCGAACTTCGCACCAAAAAGAGGCGGCCGCGGGTCCCTCCCCCGCGGCCGCCTACATTGAACTTCCCCCTCGGGAAGCCCTCACAGGCACGGCTCGGGATCCCCTCCCACGAGCAGTGCGTCGAGCCCCGCGCCGAAGTCGTCGCGGGTCGCAGCCCCGAACCCGGCCCACCCCGCCGGGCTCCACACGCGGATCTCGCTGAACCCTCCGACGAGCACCACCTCTCGCCGTTCGGGGGTCACGCGGTCGACGCCGATCGAGTCGAGCAGCGCGTCCGGGATACGGACGCGGCCCGTCTTGTCACAGCGCACGGCCGAGGAGTGCGCCGCCAGGAAGAGCAGGGTGCGCCTCTCCCTCTGCGTCGCTGCGGGACGCGCGTGGAGTGCGGTGATCCACGCGTCCCAGTCCTCCTTCTCACGCAAGCACAGGCTGCCGTCCGGTTCGAGGTTCACCATGAGCCGGAAATCCGTCGCCCGCGGGTTCAGCTCGTCGCGCAGAGCGCTCGGAAGCTGGATCCGCCCCTCGGGATCGATCGTGCAGGTGTGCACGCCCAGGAGCTGACGGGTGGAGGCCATGGTGGGTTCGGCGCGGGGGCTCGACTGGGGCGCAGACTACCCAAAGCCGCCCCAATCCGCCACCATTTTCGGCGAGGAAAATGTGGAGAATTGAGTTGCCGCCCCAAGATAACACCAAAGTACACGCACTTTTCCACCACGAAAGAGTTTCTCCCCCAAATTTGCCCCAACGGCACCTATGCGTACGGAAGGCTCCCTTTGGCCCCCAGCTGTGGGGGACATGTCGCCCCAGGAGCAGCCAGACCCCGCCGCCCCTCCACAGGTTATCCACAACAGAGGCCGCAGCGCCGGGACGCTGTCGAAGGTCTGGGTAGAGCACCCTCTTGCGGCGCCACGTCACATGGTATGCGATGTAGGCCTGCCAACCCTTCGCGCCCCGCTCACCGATGACCCGACCCCGCGTCCCCCTCGAACCTCGCACAGAACCCGTAGAACACGTGTTCCCCGCCTTCGGCGTGGACGTGTTCGAGAGTCACCACGCCGACGGCTGGCGCATGGACCGCACCGCGCACTCATTCCTCAAGGTAGTGTTCGTGCTGCAGGGTCGGGGCTCATTCGTGACCGACGAAGGCCGCCAACGCTGCGCCGCAGGCCACGCGATCGTCGTGCCGAGTGGACTCGCGCACCGCCTCGAAGACGCGGCGGGCACACCGATGTCGCTGGTTGTCGTCAGCATGCAGCCCTCGGTGACCGACGTCGCCTGTCTCGACGTGTCGATCCTGCCGGTCGGGGTCGTCGAGCTCGCACCGAGCGAAGCCGCGCGGATCGAACGCGCGATGCGACGCCTCATGTTCGAGCAAAGCCTCGAGCTGCCGACGACGGGCCCTTCGATGGTCTCACAGGCTCTGCACCTGCTCGTCGAGCTGGCGCGCATCGAAGCCACTCCCCCCGCCCCCACTGAAGTGCCCCGCGTCCGGCGCCAGAACCCGAGGCTCGGCGACAGCAACACGCGCATGCAAGCGTACGTCGCAGAGCTCGGCCAGCACTTCTTCGAGGCGACGACCCTCGATGCCGCTGCGTCCGGACTCGGGCTGTCCCGCCGCCGCTTCACCGAGCTCTTCCGCTCGGTGACCGGCACCTCGTGGCTCGCTTACATCCGCGGGCTGCGCATCGAACATGCCCGCCGCTTGCTACGCACGACGGAGCGGACGGTACTCTCGGTGGCGTTCGAGTGTGGCTTCGACGACCTCTCCACGTTCTACCGCGCCTTCCGGCGGGAGACGGGCATCAGCCCGCACCACTGGCGCGCGAGCGACGCGGCGAGCCGCTGAGGCCCCACATCCCTCGCCCCCAGGAGCCTCCGTATGCCCTCACTCCAATCCATCGCCGCCCCGTTCCTGCTGCTCGCTCCGCTGCTCCAAACACCGCCTGCGGAGGTCAAGGAGCCCGAGTCCGGTCACAAGTACCCTGTGACCCAGGCGGTCCTCGGCGGGACCTCAGTGCTCGCCCTGACGGGCACAGGTATCCGCGAGAAGACGGTCTTCGCCGTCAACGTGTACTCCTTCGGCCTCTACATCGAGCCGACGCGGGCGAAGGAGCTGCTGGCCAAGTGGCAAGGCAAACCAGCGAAGGAGCTCTACAAGGACGCCGAGCTCTACACCGCGCTGCTCGACGACTCGCTGACGAAGGAGCTGCGGCTCAAGTTCTGCCGCGACGTCGACGCCGATGACGTGCGCTCCGCCTTCGAGGACTCGCTGGAGCCGCGGATCCTCACGTTCCTGAAGGACAGCAAAGCGACGAAGGAAGAAAAGCTCGCCGTGCTCGCCGAGTTCCGTAAGCTCTTCACCCTCGACAAGGTGAAGGACGGGACAGTGCTGCGCTTCGCCTGGCACCCAGGCGGCAAGCTGCACACGTCGATCGACGGCACGGTCCAGCCGGTCATCGAATCAAAAGCGCTCTGCTGGGCGCTCTTCGACGTGTATCTCGGCTCGAAGCCGATCAGTGACGCGGGCAAGAAGCGCCTCGTCGATCGGATCCCCGCGCTGATCGCCGTGGCGCCGAAGGACTAGTGGGCGACCACACGGGCCGCCGGGAGTCGCGCTCCCGGCGGCCCGTTCCTTCCGTCGATCAGAGGAAGATCACGCGGCGCGCGTTCGAGAAGTTCGACGTCGCACCGATCACCGGGTCGATATCGCGGTACCAGTACTGGAAGTTCCAGAGGGTGCCCGCGAGGACCGCGACCGGACCGGTCGGCTGCGGCATCTGGTTCAGGTCGAGCTGGAGCTGGACTGCGCCCGTCGTGCCCGAGTTCAGGAGGTTCGCCGAGTGGCGGCCCATGCTGAGGCTCGCGATGCAGAGGTCACCCTGCGCGCCGCCGGGGGTCAGCACCGTGAGCGGCGCCGTCGGCGAGTTCAGGAAGTAACCGAGCGAGCTCTGCGGCAGGTTGTGGACCGTCAGGTTGACGTTGTTGTTCGCTACGAGGCTGCTGCCGGAGACCTGCATACGCGCCGCAAGGCCCGTCGAGTTCGCCGTGCCGATGCAGACGTTCAGGTTCGGGATGCCCACCGGGACGCGGACCGCGATCTCGAACTCGCCGTTGAGCGGGGTCGTCGTCGCAACCGCCGTGCCCGCACCCGTAGCCAGGTCGAGGCGCGCGAACGTGCCCGTGCCGCCACCGGTATAGAGGGCAGCGTAGAGGTTGCCCGTCGCCCAGTCGAAGTCCATGCCCTGAGCGAAGTTTGTCGCGAAGCCCGTCGGACCGAGGAGCGTCGGGGCGGCCGTCGCCGTGTCGATGCGCCAGAGTGCGTCCGTCGTGATGTCCATCGCGTACAGCTCATTCGTCGCGTTGATCGAGATGTCGATGAAGAGCTGGGTCCCGATCAGGCCGACGAGCGTGAAAGTGCCGGTCGTGATGTCACCGACCCAGAGGTTTGCGCCGATCCCCGTCACGTTCTCCAAGAGGTACCACGTCGTGCCGTCGACCGCGGCGGTCAAACCGGCCGCGCCCGTCGGACCGCTCAACGCGCCGAGGGGGGTGAAGACCCCCGTCGTCAGATCGAAACTGCCGTACGAGGTGCCGAGGACGCCCCAGAGCGTGGTGGCGTCCGCCGAGAAGTCGAGCGCGAACACGTTGTCGAGGTTCCCCGCGATCGGACGGAAGTTCGTGACGTAGCCCTGCGTGTCCGTCGTGAAGAAACGGCGTTGGCGCACGTCGAGGCCGAAGAGCGGCGTGCCGACCGAGCACGGCGTGACGGTGAAGAACTGGTCTCCGCCGATCGCGCCGAGGTCGAACGACAGCACGCCCGTGAAGTTGCCGAAGCCGTCACCGCCCAGGTTGCACTGCCCGGCGGGCAATCCACCAAGGAACTGGTTCGACGCGAAGTTGTGACCGCTGCCGTTGATGAACGCGCAAACCCTGATCGGGCCATTCGGCAGACCCAGATCCGCCAGCGCGATCGAGAGCTCGAGGCCCGTCGTGACCGCCTGAGCCGCCCCCGGATCCGAAGCACCGCAGCCGCCGAGCACCCCGGCGCTGTTGTCGTTGCGGTACGCGACCTGGATCGGGGCCGCGTTGAGGCCCGTACCCGTCACGCCGACGCCCTCGTTCGTGCCGCCGAAGACGTTGCCGTAGAAGCTGAAGTTCGGCGTACCGAGCTGCGCGAAGTCGACGTCGAGACGATCAGTCGTGCCGTCGTTACCCCGGCGCACGATCAGTTGGTAGTCCGCTTCGAAGCCGGCATCGAAGCGCATACCGGCCATGACGCCGCTGAAGTCGTTGCCCGGCTGGCCGGAGAGGACGTTCTCGCCGCCAGCGACGGAGTCGATGAAGATCTCGAGCTTGTTGAAGTTCGCCTCCAGGTTGCCGGTGAACGCCAGGTAAAGGCGCCCGTTCTGGATGGAGCCGTAACCGCCGTTCAGTTCGCTCTGGTTGTCGCCGAACTGGGTCTCGACCGTCTGGATCGAGGCGGAGCAGTAGTTGTCGTTCGTGATGGTGCCGTTGACGGCAACTTGGCCGAAAGCCGTGGCGGGCAACAACGCCGCCGCAACGTGGAGGGTTCGTTTCATCGCGCGGATGAGCAAAGGAAGGATGGAGGGGAGCGAGGGGTGGGGACACTCTGTGTGCCTTCGCCCGCCGAGCGAGCGTACCCCACGTTCTGGAAATCCACGAGTCGCCCCCCTGATCCGAGCCCGATCCTGCCTCGAACCGAGGCGCCGCCGTCCCAGGCTGCGAATCGGGCACTCGGAGATCGGCCCGCAGTTGGGCCTCGACCCCGCCAAGGCTCGGCGGCCGAATCGAACGGTACCAGGTACGATCTGGCGTGCGCGTGCTCTTGGTCCTGTGTCTTGCCTTGCGCTCTCTCGCGCGCACGACAGATCGTACCCGGTACCGTTTGATTCGGCGGACACGCGGAGCTGTCGATTCGAACGGTACCAGGGACGCCTTCGCGGGCGCGCGCGAGAGCCAAAGGCGAGACAGAAGAGGCCAAGGGGCGCGCCCGCAAAGGCGTACCTGGTACCTACGGCGTACCTGGTACCTACGGCGCACCTGGCGTGATTCGGTGTTCGCGCGGACCCAACGAGGTACCTGGTACGATCTGGCGTGGGCGCGCCTTTGGTCTCGTGGCTCGCCTTGCGCTCTCTCGCGCGCACGACAGATCGTACCTGGTACCGTTTGATTCGGCGGACACGCGGAGCTGTCGATTCGAACGGTACCAGGGACGCCTTCGCGGGCGCGCGCGAGAGCCAAAGGCGAGACAGAAGAGGCCAAGGGGCGCGCCCGCAAAGGCGTACCTGGTACCTACGGCGTGCCTGGTACCTACGGCGTCCGTGGTTTCTACCTCACTCTACCTGGGGATGAAACCTGCCGTGGTTCGCGGCCAAGTCGCGCAGAATCTGGGCCGGTGCAAAGCGGGCCGACGCTGGGCCGCGTTCATGGACGTCCGGTTCCCCGTGAATCGCCTCCAAGGCGCCCACGATGCCCCGGGCGCCGCGCGAATCACAATACCGCAACAGACCGCCCCGGAACGGTGCGAAGCCCGTGCCGAAGACCGTCGCCAGGTCGAGCTCCTGGGCGCTCGCGACGACGCGCTCTTCGAAGCATCGGGCGGCTTCGTTCAGCATCGCGAGCACGCAGCGCTCGACGATCTCCTTGTCGGAGAGGCCGAAGGCCCACGTCGAGCGTTGGAACTTGCCGAGGTCGTCGGCGAGCTCGGGCTCGGCGCGGTCGTCGGTGCGCGAATAGACGTAGAAGCCCTTGCCGCTCTTCTTACCGCGGCGATCGGTCGGGGTGCCCGGCTTTCCGATGAACGTGTCGAGCGCGTCGCAGGGCTGCATCCGATCGCCGTAACCCGCGTGCAGCGACTTCGCCGCGTGGACGGCGATGTCGAGGCCGACCTCGTCGAGGAGACGGAACGGCCCCATCGGCATCCCGAACTCGAGCATGAGCCGGTCGACGCGCTTCGGGCTCGCTCCGCCCACGAAGAGGCGCACGGCTTCGTCGAGGTACGGCCCGAGGATCCGGTTGACGAGGAAACCTGGCACATCGCGGGTCACCACCGGCGTCTTGCCGAGGCGCAGCGCGAGCGCCGCGACGCGCGCGATCGTGGCATCACTCGTCGCCTCGCCGCGCACGACCTCGACCAGCGGCATCTTCTTCACGGGGTTGAAGAAGTGCATGCCGACGACCCGCTCCGGGTTCGGCACACCCGCGGCGAGCGCGGTCACCGACAACGAAGACGTGTTCGTCGCGAGGATCGCGTCGCTGGGCAGCTTCTGCGCGAGCTCATTGAAGACCTTCTGTTTGACCGCCAGCACCTCGGCGACGGCCTCCACCGCGATGTCCACAGTGCCCATCCCGACGATGCCCGGCGAGCCGTCGAGGCGGTCCAGCGTCGCGATCGCCTGCGCGGGCTTCAATTGCCGGCGCTGCTGCTTCTTGCGCACGTCCGCGGCATGGGCCGCGATCGCCGTGTCGAGCGCCGCTTGCGACAGGTCGGCGAGGCGAGTGGAGATGCCGCGCTCGGCCATGAGGCTCGCGATGCCCGCCCCCATCACCCCGCCGCCGATGACCGCGCCGGTGCGCACCGCCGGAGGCTCGGAGCCGTCGGGCAGCTTGGCCGCTTTCTTGGCCGCCTCCGAAGCGAAGAAGATCCCGATCAGGTTCTTGCAGACCGGCCCCGTCGCCAGCTCCGCCACCGCGTCGGCTTCGATCAACGCCGCCTCACCGACCGTCTTGCCAGGCGCACCGAGGACCACGTCCAGCGCCTTGTACACGGCCGGATACAGGCCGCGCGCGCGGCTGTCGAGCTGCTGCTTCGCTTTGGAGCGGATGATCAGCTTCGTCGCGGGGCTCGTGTCGACGAGGTAACCCTTCCAGCCGCGCTTGCGCCGCTTCAAGCGCTCGCGGCCGAGCGCGATGTCGGCGGCGACGCGCTCCAGGTACTCCGCCTTGGTCAAACGGTCGATCATGCCGATGCGCAGCGCCTTCGACGCGCGCTCCAGCTTGCCCGCGAGGATGATGTCCAGCGCCGCAGGGACGCCGATGCGCCACGGCAAGCGGTGGCTGCCCCCCCAGCCCGGGATGATGCCGAGCTGCGTCTCGGGCAAGCCGATGCGCGTCTTGTCGTCGTCCGTCGCGACGATCCAGTTGCACGCGAGCGAGAGCTCGTACGCGCCGCCCGGCACGGGGCCGCCGACCGCAGCGACCGTCGTGGCTTTCAAGCGCGCGATCCGCCCGAAGAGGTCGTGCACCGCGCGCACCGCGCGCCTCACGACGGCTTCGTTCGTGATCTTCGCGATCGCTTCGACGTCCGCACCGGCCAGGAACTGGTCGACGCGGCGCCCGGCGAACACGACGCCGCGCAGCTTCGTATCGCGCTCGAGCTCGTCGATCGCAAGCGCTAAATCGCGCAGCAGCGGCGCGTCGAGGACCGGGAAGCTGCGGTGCGGACTCAGGAACCGCACCACGGCGAGGCCCGCCTCGGGGCGCTCGATACGCAGGCACGCGCCGACCGGCGGCGCGTCATCGGGGAAGGGGAAACCGGCGAGGTCCATCACGCACCGATCCTTTCCAGCAGCACTGCGCCGCCTTGGCCGCCGCCGATGCAGAGGGTCGCGAGCGCCAGCTCGTGGTCGCCCGCTACGAGCTCGTGCGCGGCGGTCAAGAGGAGCCTTGCGCCCGTCGCACCGACAGGGTGCCCGAGCGCGATCGCGCCACCATTGGTGTTCACACGGGTCATGTCGAGTTCACCCACCGGCTTCGTGCGGCAGAGCTCCTTCTGATTGAAGGCGCTGCTCTCGAACGCGCGCGCGCAGGCCAGGACTTGCGCCGCAAACGCCTCGTTCAGCTCGACGTGCCCGATGTCGGACAGGGCCACCCCCGTCGCTTCGAGGACCCGCGCCGTCGCGTACACTGGCCCGAGGCCCATCCGCGCGGGATCGCAGCCCGCCCAGGCGTACCCCTTGATCCGCGCGAGCGGCTTCAGCCCGAGGCGCTCCGCGCGCTCGGCCGTCGTCACGAGGAGCGCGCCGGCGCCATCGGTGATGCCGCACGCGTTGCCGACGGTCACGACCCCGTCGGGTTTCTCGAAGTACGGCCGCAGCCGTCCGAGCTTCTCGAGGTTCAAGTCGTCGCGGATGGAGTCGTCGTGCAAGAGCGCGTCCTGACCGGGCTTTGCGCCGAGCGGCAACACGGGCAGGATCTCGCGCTCGAAGCGCCCGCGATCGCGGGCGCGTGTCGCGCGCTGGTGGCTCGCCAGCGCGTAGCGGTCGCACTCCGCGCGCGACAGGCCGAAGTCACGCGCGAGCAGCTCAGCGGTGCTGCCCATGATGAGGCCGCTGATCGGATCGGTGAGGCCCTCCATCAGCGCAATCCGCGGCGCGAGGAACGACGGCCGGAACCGGCCAAGCGCCGCGAGCTTCGCGCCGATGCCCTTCGCGCCCGCGAGGCCCGCGAAGAGCTGCGTCATCTTCTCGCCGTAGATGAGCGGGTACGCGCTCATGACCTCGACGCCGAGGGTCAGGTAGAGCTCACCCTCACCCGCCCGGATCGCAGCGACCGCGGTCGTGACTGCCTCGATCCCGCTGGCGCAGTTGCGCGCGACGGTGCGCGCCGGCACATGGCGCGGGACCCCCGCACGCAGCCCGATCACGCGCGCGACGTTGGCCTGATCGTGGGGCGGCCCGACACAGCCGACGATGACCTCGTCGAGCTGCGCGGGGTCGAGCGCCGTGCGCGCCAGGAGCTCGCGCGCGACCCGGGCACCGAGGTGCCCGGCGTCTTCCCCGCGGAAGACGCCTCCGGCGCGCGCCCAGGCCGAGCGCAGGCCAGCGGCCAGGACGATGTCGGGGGCGCCGCCTGGGCCGGAGCCCTTCGGCAGCGCCGCTGCGGTGGAGAGCTGAGTCATGGGTGGGGGTCCCCCCTCGGGACCCGGAGAGTCTCGGGCCGGGCTCTGCTCATCGGGAGTCCGCCACCGAGACCTGACGTGGATTTCAGAGGTTGACACTGTAAACTGAACACTGTCAAGTCCAAAGGTCGGCTAGCCGAAAGCAGGGGATCCCCCCGCTCTCCCGATGAGACCGTCCGAACAACCCCTGCGCCGCCGCGACCGCGCGACGGGCGCCGAACTGCGCGCGGCGCTCCTCGCCGAGGCGCGCCGCGTCATCCAGGACGACGGCGTCCAAGCGCTCTCGACGCGGCGCGTCGCCGAGGCCGTGGGCTGCACCGCGACGAGCATCTACATCTACTTCGAGAGCAAGGACGCGCTGCTGCACGCGGTGATCGACGAGGGCGTGCAGGCCCTGCACGAGCGCCTGACCGCGGCCCGCGTCGACGCGTCCGCTCCAGAGGCCGCGCTCGTCGCCATCGCCCGCGCCTACGTCGAGTTCGGCCTCGAGCAACCGACGCTGTACGAGGTCATGTTCATGCTGCACCCGCGGCACATGGAGCGGTATCCCGCCGAGGCCTACCGCCGCGCGCGCAGCAACATCGAGCTCCTCGCCGAGACCCTCGCAGAGGCGCGAGGCTGCAGCACCGGACCGAACCAAGACTTCGCGCGCGCGTCCAATCTCTGGGCGCTCCTGCACGGACACATCGCCCTTTGGATCGCTGGCCGCGTCGACGCAGCGATCCCGCGCGAAACATTCATCGAAGGCGCGCTCGCGCTCGTGCGCCTCGCCTCGACCGACCGCAGTCACACCTTGGAGGAAAGCCCATGATTCCTACGTTCGCAGCCGCAATGTTCGGCTTCCTGTACGGCCTGCCGTGGCCGCTCGCACTCACGGCGATCCTCGCCGGCGCGTTGGCGCTCGCGTACCTGGAAGCCCCGCTGCTCCTCTGGACCGCCTTGGGCGCGGTCCTCGTCGCGGGGGTCGCGGGTTGGCCGTGGCTCGTCGCCTACGGCGCGGTAATGCTCGTCTTCAATGTGCGCTCGCTGCGCACCACGCTCGTTTCGGTGCCCGTGATGAAGATCATGAAGGCGCTGAAGTTCTTGCCGGTGATCTCGGACACGGAGCGCACTGCGCTGACCGCCGGCACCGTCTGGATCGACGGCGAGCTCTTCAGCGGTAAACCCGACTGGGGCAAGCTCGTACGCGAGCCCTATCCCGACCTCAACGCCGAAGAGCGCGCGTTCCTCGACGGCCCGTGCGAAGAGGTCTGTCGCATGGTCGATGACTGGAAGGTCTTCCAAGAGCGCGATCTGCCGCAGAACGTGTGGGATTACCTGAAGCGCGAGGGTTTCTTCGGCCTCATCATCCCGAAGGAATACGGCGGCAAGGGCTTCTCGGCGTCGATGAACAGCGCGGTGGTCGCGAAGCTCTCTTCGCGCTCTGGCCCGCTCGGCATCACCGTAATGGTGCCGAACTCGCTCGGCCCGGCGGAGCTGCTGGCGCACTACGGCACCGAAGAGCAGAAACAGCACTATCTGCCCCGCCTCGCGCGCGGCGAAGAGATGCCCTGTTTCGCGCTGACCGAGCCGAACGCTGGCAGCGACGCAGGCGCGATGAGCGCCAGCGGCGTCGTCTTCGAGGGAGAAGACGGCGAGCTCTACGTGCGCCTCAACTGGACGAAGCGCTACATCACGCTCGCCGCCGTCTCGACGGTGCTGGGCTTGGCGTTCAAGCTACGCGACCCGGACAACCACCTCGGCAAGGGTGAAGACGTCGGCATCACGTGCGCCTTGATCCCGTCGAACACCCCTGGCGTCGCGCTCGGTCGGCGCCACGATCCACTCGGCGTGCCGTTCTACAACTGCCCGACCGAAGGCCACGACGTCGTCGTCAAGCTCGATGAGGTCGTAATCGGCGGGCGCGCGGGCATCGGCATCGGCTGGCGCATGCTGATGGAATCGCTGGCTGCGGGCCGCGGCATTTCGCTGCCGGCGTCGAGCACCGCCCAAGCGAAGATGTGCGCCCGCGCCGTCGGCGCCTACGCCGCCGCGCGCAAGCAGTTCGGCATCGCGATCGGCAAGTTCGAAGGCATCCAGGAGCCGCTCGCGCGCCTCGGTGTGCACGCGTACATCCTGGAAGCTGCGCGCCGCACGACCTGCGGTGGCCTCGACGCGGGCGCCAAGCCCGCCGTCGTGACCGCGATCGCGAAGTACAACTTCACGGAGCTCGCGCGCCAATCCATCACGGACGCGATGGACGTCCTGGGCGGCAAAGCGATCTCCATGGGGCCGCGCAACCCGATCGCACACGCCTACATGGCGACGCCGATCAGCATCACCGTCGAGGGCGCGAACATCCTGACGCGTACGCTGATCATCTTCGGCCAAGGCGCGATTCGCTGCCATCCCTTCGCGTGGAAGGAAGTGCAGGCGGTCGAGGCAAACGACGGCGCGGCGTTCGACGCAGCGTTCTTCGGCCACGTCGGCCACGTCGTGCGGAACCTCGCGCGTTCGGTAGTGCTGTCGCTGACCCGCGGCGCCTTGGCGGGCGCTCCGGTCTCCGGCCCAGCGGCGCCGTACTACAAGAAGCTCTCGTGGGCTTCGGCCAGCTTCGCGATCACGGCGGACATGGCGATGGCGCTCCTGGGCGGCGACCTGAAGCGCAAGGAGAGCCTCACCGGACGCTTCGCCGATGTGTTCTCGTGGCTGTACCTCGGCAATGCGGTGCTGCGCCGCTTCGAGGCAGAGGGCCGCCAGCGCGAGGACCTGCCCTTCCTGCACGCGTCGATGCAGCGCTGCCTCGCCGAGCTGCAGAAGGGCTTCGACGGGATCTTTCGCAACTTCGACCATCCGCTGGCGGGCTGGCTCTTCCGCGGGCCGATCGCGCTGTGGTCGCGGCTCAATACCCTCGGCGGTGGCGTGACGGACCGCGCGGGCGCGCGAGTGGCCGAGGCCCTCATGCGCCCCGGCGCCCAGCGTGAGCGCATGACGTCGGGGATGTACGTACCGACAGCGAAGGACGAAGCGCTCGGACAGCTCGAGCACGCGCTGGAGCTCTGCACCTTGGCCGACGCCATCGACCGCCGCATCCGCGACGCCGTGAAAAAGAAGCGGCTGCCCCGGAAGGCGCCGGCGGCCCTGCTGCAGGACGCCGTCCAGCTCGGGGTGATCACCGCCGACGAGCGCGACCTCCTGGGGCGCGCCGAGGCGGCGCGCGCGGCGGTCGTCGCCGTCGACGACTTCACGCTCGAGGCCTACCGCGAGCGCGGGGTCGACCCGACCGAGCCGCTCGGCTCGGTGCCGACGAAGCTCGCCCGGGCGGCCGGCTGACGGCCCGGGGTGCTCCAGCGGGGCGGCGGAGGGGGTAAACGCCCACCTCCGCCGCCCTGCTCGCGTCTCGCGGGTATCCCTCGGCGGGCGCTCGTGTCACAATCCGCGCGCGTCCCCCCGACACATCCCCCACCTCCCCGCCCATGCGCCAGCCCGACGCGCGCGCCGCCGCCGCCCTCGCCGTCCTCACCCTCGCCTCCTGCCAGGCGCTCGTCCACGATAACGTCTCGTTCCCCGAGGACATGACCGGTAAGAACCTGGTCGGTATCTCGTCGGGTTGGGCGTTCGTCGAAGCCGAAGCCGACCTGGAGAACGGCCAAGGTCCGCTCGCCAACCCGCTGCTCGGCGGGAGCGACGTAGGCAACTCGACGACGGACCTCGACCCGGTCTTCGGCATCGGCCTCAAGTACTACAAGTTCCTCACGAACAACTGGTCGTTCGGCGGCCTGATCGAGCACCGCATCTTCGATCCGGACCCCACGCGGCCGCTCAGCGCCGACCTCGACATCGACGCCTTCGGCACGAACCACTTCATCCTCGATCTGCGCTACTGGTTCGACCCGATCGACCGCGACAAGCGGCTGCGCCCCTTCGGCGCGATCCAGCTTGGGTACGTGCCCGAAGTGAACGCCGATGGAACCGTGCAGTACGAGGCCATCCCGTCCCTCGGTCTGCCTGCGGTGACCGAGGACATCCGGCTGCGCGGCGACGAGTTCTTCACGCTGGGTTTCGTCGTCGGCGCGTCGTACTTGATCCAGAAGGACCTGACGTTCGACTTCGGCGCGTTCTACGAGTTCGCGCTCGATCCGACCGAGGACACGATCACGCTGAACCCGCACCCCGGTCAGCCGGTTGTCGGCAGCCCGACCACCTACGACGGTGAGCTGCGCGAGCGCGGCCTCTACCTGACCTTCGGCCTCTCGTACACCTTCTGATCGACGCCCGAGAGCGACGCCGGCGGCCCACACGCATGACTGCGGGGGGCCGCCGGCGCTCTGTAACGGCCCTATGCCGAAGCGCAAACGACTCAAGTGGGAGCGTAATCGCGCTCTGCCGCATGTCTATCAGCCGTGCATGCGCAGCCTCGTCGACGGCGCGCTCTTCCGGCGCGGGACGTGGCACGACGAGACCTTCGGCAATCGCAACCCGATCACGCTGGAGCTCGGGTGCGGTGAAGGCACCTACACGGTCGAGCTCGCGCGCCGCTACCCTGAGCGCAACTTCATCGGCGTCGACATCAAGGGTCACCGCTTCTGGAAAGGTGCCCAGCGCGCGCACGACGAAGGCCTCACCAACGCGGCCTTCCTGCGCGCCAAGGTCGAGTTCCTCGACCGTTGCTTCGCCGCAGACGAAGTCGACGAGCTCTGGCTGACGTTCTCCGATCCGCAGCCGAAGGACGAACGCGGCACGAAGCGCATCACATCGAGCCTGTACCTGGGCCTCTACCAGACCTTCGTGCGGCCCGGCGGCCTCGTGCACGTCAAGAGCGACAGCCCCTTCCTGTTCGAGACGACCCGCGACGGCGCGCGCGCCGAGGGTTACGAGCTCCGTGTCGAGAGCGACGACGTCCACGGCGCGCTCATCCCCTCGGCGCCGCCGGAATTGGCGTCGCTGCTGTCCCTCGTCACGAAGTACGAACAGCGCTGGATCCGCGAGGGTCGCAAGATCCACTACCTGCAGGTCCGCCTGCCCGACGAGCGGCGCAGCGCCCAGGTCGAAGCAGCCCTTGAGGCGCTGCAGGGCTCCCGCAGGCTCTCCGTGCTGCACGCCGATCGGGTCGCCGTGGGCGGCGATGAAGAAACGCCAGCTCGAGCGTAAGATCCGCGCGCTCTGCGACGAGGGTCGGTGATGCACATCCCCTGGTTCTCCACCGACGAGCGCGACTTTGCGCGCTACCGCTCAAACGGCGATGCCGCGGCGCTCGCGCGGGTCTTCGACCGCAACGCGCCGGCGCTCCTCGCGCTGGCGCGGCACCTTGCGCCGCGCGGCCTGGAGGCCGAGGACCTCGTACAAGCGACGTTCCTGACCGCGATCGAGAAGCGCGGCGGCTGCGACGCTCGACGCCGGGTCGGTCCGTGGCTGGCTGGCATCCTGGGCCACCATGCGCGGGCCGCGCGGCGGCGGGCGTTACGCGCAGCGGAGCTCCCCGCAGACGATGTGAGCGCGCTCGGGGCCGAAGACGGCCGAGACGGCGGGCCAGAGTTCGTCGTCCAGCTCGGTCTCGCACACTCGACCGACGTCACGGTGGTCGATACCGAGGACCAGCCGGTCGCCGATGTCCAGGTCCTGGCCCTGCCCGCGGGCGGGCCGTGGCAGCGCTACTACCGCGTCGGGGCAGTGGAGTCGCTGCCCGTACATTGGACGAAGGCCTACGAGGCTGCGCTGCGCGCGCGTACGGACAAGGATGGACGGGCCCGTTTCCCGCATTTGCCGCTGTTGCCACCGCCCGACATGGGGCTGTGCGACGGCGCGCGCATCTACGGCGAAGGTGTCGAGTGCGGCCAATACTCGTTTGCGGTCGCGAGCGCGACCTACGCGACCCACACGAAGGCCGTGGCGCTCGTGGCTCTGCCCCAGCGCGAGGGCGCGCTGCTCGTCCCGACACCTGCCGCGGTTGCCCAGCGCTTGATCGGCGACTTCCCCGCTCCACGGCACGTCGTCGAGCGCCGCTGACCTCCGAGCGAGGTCGGCGTTTGGTGCGGGCAACGGCACTCCGTAAGCTCATGCCATGCGCGGCAGCGACTTGCTCCAACGCTGGCGGACCCTCGGTCGGACGGGCCTCGGACGGCGGCTCTTCGGCTGGGCCCTCGGGCGCGCCGTGCCGTACACGGGGTCGATCCATCCCGAGGTGCTCGTTCTCGAGCCGGGTCGGGCAGTGGTCGCGCTGCGGGATCGACGCGCGGTGCGCAATCACCTGAAGTCGATCCACGCGATCGCCTTGGTGAACCTGGGTGAGGTCACGAGCGGGCTCGCTCTATTGGCAGGGCTGCCGGACGACATGCGCGGCATCGTGAAGGGGCTCTCGGTCGAATACCGGAAGAAGGCGCGCGGGCGGCTCGTCGCGACGTGCACGTGCGCGCCCCCGGCCAGCGGCGTGACACAGGACCTGACCGTCGTCGCGGAGATCGCCGACGCAGAGGGCGCGATCGTCGCCGTCGTGCGCGTCGAGTGGCGGGTCGGACCGGTGGAGCCGAAACGATGAAGACCGCTGCCACCGACCGCTTCCTCGAGCTCGCGGGTGTCGACGTGCCGCTGATCTGCGGGGCCATGTACCCGTGCAGCAACCCCGAGCTCGTCGGCGCGGTCGCCGCCGCGGGCGCGATGGCGATCGTGCAGCCGATCAGCCTGGTGTACGCACACGGGCGGGACTTCCGATCGGGGCTGCGCGAGATCAAGGCGCTCGCAAACGGACGCCCCTTTGGCTTCAACGCGATCATCGAGCGCTCGGTGAAGTCGTACGAAGAGCGCATGCGCGGCTGGATCGACATCGCGCTCGAAGAGGGTGTGCGCTTCTTCGTGACTGCGCTGGGCAATCCGGATTGGGTGTGCCGCCAGGTGCACGCCGCGAACGGGGTCGTGTTCCATGACGTGACCGAGCGCAAGTGGGCGTTGAAGGCCCGCGACGCGGGCGTCGATGGGCTGATCTGCGTCAATGCGCGGGCCGGAGGCCACGCGGGGACGCGGGACCCTGAAGCGCTCTTTGCGGAGCTCGCAGACCTGGGTCTGCTCCTCGTCGGTGCCGGTGGTGTCGGTGACCCGGAGCGTTACGCCGCGATGCTGCGCCTCGGTTACGCCGCGGTGCAGATGGGCACACGCTTCATCGCGACGGAGGAGTGCAAGGTCCACCCGGATTACTGGCGCGCGATCCTGGAGGCCGACGAAGACGACATCGTGCTGACCGAGCGCCTCTCGGGCGTGCCGGTCGCTGTGATCAACACGCCGTTCGTGCAGCGCATCGGCACCAAAGCCGGGCCCATCGCGCGCTGGATGCTGCGGGGTCGGCGCACGAAACACTGGATGCGCACGCTCTACGCGCTGAAATCGCTGCGCGACCTGAAGCGCACGATCCACGAGGGCGTGTCGTACCGCGACATCTGGCAGGCGGGCAAGAGCGTCGGCGGCGTACAGGAGGTCCTGCCCGCCGCAGAGGTCGTCCGACGGTTCGCCGCTGCAGCATCAGCGCACTGAGCGCCGTTCAGCGCAGCCGCAGCGCGAGCTGGTTCAGGAAGAGGCCGACGTCGGTCACCACACCGACGGTCTGCGACGAGCCACGGTCGGCCAGCTTCGTCACCACCGCGGGGTTGATATCGACGCAGACCACTTTGACCCAGGACGGCAACATGTTGCCGACGCCGATCGAGTGCAGCATGGTGCTGAGCATCAGCACGACCTTGACGCCGTCGAGCGCTTTGGCGTAGCGCTCCTGGGCTTCGATCAGGTCCATCACGGTGTCCGGCAGCGGGCCGTCGTCGCGGATCGAGCCGGCGAGGACGAACTCGACGTCGCTCTGCACGCAGGCGTGCATGATGCCGCGCGTCAGGATCCCCGCGCGCACCGCCTCAGCGATCGACCCCGCGTGATTGATGCGGTTGATCGCGCGCATGTGGTTCTTGTGGCCCTCTTCGACGGGGGAGCCGGTCTCCAGACTGACGCCGAGCGAGGTCCCGAAGAACGTGTGCTCGATGTCGTGCACGGCGAGCGCGTTTCCGGACAGGAGCACGTCGAACCAGCGCCCACGCACGAGCTCGCAGAACGCCTCGATGCCGCCGGTGTGGATGACGACGGGGCCCGCGACGACCGCGATGCGGCCGCCTTGGGCCCGTGTCTCGCGCATCAAGTCAGCGATCTTGGCCACGCTCGTCTCGACGCGGCGCTCGGACGAGATGTCGTTGCTCATGAACGCGAAGTGCTGCTTGTCGCGGCCGCGGAACTCGGGCGCGACACGGATGCCCTCGACGCCGCAGACGACGCGGTCGCCGGCGCGCACATCGCGCAGCTTGCGGCAGACCGGAGCGCCGGACTCCATCACGATCACCGCGTCCATCCGCTGCCGCCCGACATCGATCCATGCCCCCTGGATACGGATCTGCGTCCGGTGGTTGGTGGTCGAGTAGAAGTCCTCGGGCACACAGCGGTCCTTGGGCGCGGACTCGAAGCGCGCATCGCGCTCGGATTCGAGGCGGCAGCCGTACGGCACGAGCGCCGCGATCAACGCGCGAAGCTGCGGCTCATCGCGTGCGATGAGCCGCAGCTTCGCGAAGGAGTGGTCCTCCTTGTGGCGGCCGATGTCGAAGGTCAGGACCTCGTAGGTGGCGCCGTGCTCACTGATGCGGTCGAAGATGCGCTCCAGGATCTGCGCATCGATCAAGTGGCCTTCGGCCGTGACGGTCTCGCTGAACATGCGCGGTTGAGGATACGCGACCGCGCAGCCGCAAGGTCAAGGCGCCAGCAAACCCAGCGCGACAAACGCTTCGCCGTGCTCGCGCAGCAGCGCCTGAGCGAGCGGGACGCGGGCCCGCCCGTCACCGCGCAGGTACCAGACCCGCGCGCGGCTGCCCCGCGTGTAGGGCCAGAGCGGGCGGTCGTTGGGCGAGTTGCTCGCGATCTCGGCGAGCTTGCGCAAGCCGGGGTTCGCTTCGAGCGCCTCCTCCGTCGGCGCGACGAGCGCTCCGCACGCGACGAGCGCGCTCCACGACATCGGACCCGGCGCGCTCGTACGGCTGCCGTCGGGCTGCTCGCAGCCGGGCGCGAAGAACGGGGCGAGCAGCTCTGCGTGTTCGGTCGCGGCGGCCCGGGCCGCGTCGAGGCTCGCTGCGGGCGCAGCGGATGGCTCGGTGGGCGCCGGCTCGGCAGCCGAGACCTTTGGCGCAGGAGCGGCGGGCTTCTCGACTTCGACCCGGGTCACGATCGGGCGCGGAGCGACCGGCGCGACCTGTACCGGAGCAGGCTCGGTAAGCGTCGGCTCCGCGGCAGCGACCGCGGACGAATTGCGCGTCAGGACGAGGACCTCCGCGGGCGGCGGCGGCTCGCTCGTCTCGCACTGGGGCTCGGTCGCTCCGTCGATGGTGACCTCGGCCTCGAACTCGAGGCCCGCGAGGCTGTCGTCGTAGCTCCCGTCGGCGGCGAAACCCTGCTCTTCGAGCTCGCGCAGGCGATCGTTCAGGCGCCGCACGAGCTTCGTCTGCGCCGTCTGGGCGGCTTCGAGCTCGGCGCGGACGCGCACGAACTCGCGGTTCAGATCGGCGTTCCGCGTCTCGGAGCGCCGCACGAACGCGACGCCGAAGAGGATCGCGGCGACGGCGAGGACGACGACGACGACCCCAGGGACGGGGCTCTGACGGGCGGCGTGGGCCTTGGACTGCGTGACCATGGTGCCAGGGGGCCCCTTTGGGGTGGAGGGGCACCAGGGGGCCTATCGACCCCCCCGCAACGCAGACCTGAGCCCAGGCGCCTGCGCCACGGAATTCGATCGCGCGGAGCTGTGGGGAGCTCGGTCCGCGCATGGCCACCCCCACCCTGCGAAGCGACCTCTCTTGCGCAGGCCCCTCGGCCCTCAGAGCCGGGGCCATGGCCCATAACGGCGCGCCAGGGCGGCCATGGCCCCCACGGCCGCCGCAAAACCGAGCGACGTCGCCACGGCCAGGACCGGGCCCCGGTGCCCCAGGGTGAACACCTCGGTCCGGCCGGTCAGCAGGAGGAGATCGAGCGTGAGCTGGTAGAGGAGGTAGACCGCGAGGGGGTTCTCGCCGACCCGCCGCAGCCACGCGGGCGCCCTCCAGCGGTCGCCGTCGAAGAGCGCGGCGAGGGCCAGCCAAAGGAGCCCCGTGAGCGCCGCGGAGAAGAGCCCCCAGGCCGGGGTCGCGCGCAGCTTGTTGACGCCGAACTCGGGCGCGAGCGCCGCACCGAGCGCCGCGACACCGGCGATCCAGGCGGCGACGACCCACCAGCGGCGACTCCGCGAGTCGATCCGCGTCGGTCCGGCGAGGGTGGAGCCGACGAAGATGCCTGCGAGCGCGACCGCGGTGTGGGTCCCGAAGATGCCGCCGAAGTCGAAGCCGAAGGCCCGGGTGCGGTCGAGGCCTCCGGGACCGGCGGCCGCGATGTAGACGCCGAGCGCACCGGCGAGCGCGAGCGCGATCACCCACCGGCGCCCGCGCGCCGCGAGTGAGATGCACGCCGTCGGCAGAGAGACCCAGCCGATGATGCCGAGGATCCCCCACCATTCGGGCCGCAGCCACGAACCGTCGGCGCGTCGATAGGTGCCGACCGCTGCGACCAACGCAGCGGCGCCGAGGATGCGCAGGATGTGCGCGCAACGTCGCGCGCGCGGTGAGCTCTGTGGGCTCTTGTTCCACACCGCGAGGACAGCGCCGAGGACCACTGCGGACCAGAGGCGCCAGTGTGCGCCGCTCTGACCGAACGGCGCGTGCACGAGCGGCGCGTTCACCATCAGGACTCCGATGGTGACGAGCGACAGCGCGCGCAGCGCAGCGCGGCGCAGCAGCACCACCACCGAGGCGCCGCGCTGGCGCTGCGCCGCTTCTGCCAGAGGCGTCGAGAGGCCGACGAGGAACAAGAACGCCGGGAAAACGGAGTCCGCGATCGTCAGGCCCTGATCGCTCGACGATTCGAGGTGCTTCCAGATCGCAGGGGCATCGGGCAGCGTCGAGAGATGCCACCCGAAGACCATCAACACCGCGATGGAGCCGCGCAGCACGTCGACGGAGACGCACCGCGCGGTCGAGCCCTCGTCAGGTTCAGCCCTGCTTGAGCTCACGGTCGCGCAGCTCGCGGCGCAGGATCTTCATCACCGAGCTCTTGGGCAGCTCAGCTAGGAACTCGACCTTACGCGGGATCTTGTAGGCGGCCAGGTTCTCGCGCGCGAACGCCTGGACCTCTTCGACGGTCATCGACTCGCCCTGTTTCAGGACGATGAACGACTTGACCGTCTCGCCGCGCTCTGCATCGGGGATGCCGATCGTGGCGGCCTCGAGGATCTTCGGGTGCGAGACGAGGATGTTGTCGACTTCGTCCGGGAACACCTTCAGTCCCGAGCAGTTGATCATGTCCTTCTTGCGCCCGACGATCTTGAAGTAGCCGTCTTCGTCCATGACGGCCAGGTCGCCGGTGTGCATCCAGCCGTCGCGCAGGACCTCCGCGGTCTCTTCCGGGCGATTCCAGTAACCGCGCATGACCTGTGGGCCGCGCACGATGAGCTCACCCTCCTCGCCTGGCGGCAGCGCGCGCTTCGGATCGTCCACGTCGACGATGCGCGAATCGGTGTCGGCGACGGGGATGCCGACCGTGCCGGACTTACGCTCACCTTTGAGCGGGTTGACGTGGGTGACGGGCGAGGTCTCACTCATGCCGAAGCCCTCGACGATCGTGGCGCCGGTCATGCGCTCGAACCGCTCCTGCACATCGCGCGGCAGCGGGGCAGAGCCCGAGAAGCAGCTCTTCACGCTCGACAGGTCGAGCTGCTGCACACCCGGGAAGTTGTTGATCGCGTTGAACATCGCCGGCACCGCCGGCAGCAGCGTCACGCGGTGCTTGGTGATCGCCTTGACGAGCGCGGGGATATCGCGCGGGTTCGCCGCCAGGACCATCTTCGTGCCGCTCCAGATCGACCAGTTCATGCCAACGGTGAGCCCGAAGACGTGGAACAACGGCAGAGCGAGCAGCAGCACCTCGTGACCCTCTTGCACGTCGGCGAACCAGCCTTGAATCTGCTGGACATTCGCAGACATGTTACGGTGGGTCAGGACCGCGGCTTTGGAGAGCCCTGTTGTGCCGCCGGTGTACTGGAGCACGGCGATGTCGTCCATGCCGACCTGCACGGGCTTCGGCTCGGGCGGCGATCCCTTGACGAGCTTCTTGAAGCGGTAGACCCCGTCTTCGTCGGGGAACTTGGCGAAGCGGTCGATCTTCTTGAGCTTCAGCGGCGCGAGCAGGTTCAGCGGGAAGCCGAGGTACTCGGGAATCTGCGCGACGACGTACTTCGTGGGGCGCAGCTTCGCGCGGTTCGGGCGCAACGTCGCGGCCCAGATGAAGTCCGCGGTGATCGCGACTTCGACGTCGGCGTCCTTCCATTGGTGCTCGACCTCGCGCAGGGTGTACAGCGGGTTGGTCATGACGACCTCCGCTCCCGCGCGGGCCGCGCCCTGGAAGGCGATGATGCCCTGGGGGATGTTCGGGAGCTGCACGGCGACTCGGGTGCCTTTGCGGACCCCGAGGCGCTGGAGCGCGTTCGCGCACCGCGAGACCTCCTCGTCGAGCTGCCGGTAGGTCATCTGGCAGTTCATGAAGGCCAGCGCAGGGCGGTCCGGAAAGCGCTGCGCCGTGCGTGCGAGCATGGCGCTGATCGGGACGTCCTGATAGTCGAGGCGGTGCGAGACCCCGCGGTCGTAATGGGCGTGCCAGGGCTGCGTGGACATGGTGGGCGGAGGATAACCCAGCGTCCCCCTGCCGCAGTCAACGATTCGCGGCCGACAACCGCGGCTCGGACTGGCAAGGGCCGGCCCCGCCGAACAGAATGCGGGCGCCCATGGGCGCCACCTACCGAGTCATCCGCGCCTGGGCGGGCCTCCTCGTCGCCACCTGGTACCGCACCCAGGTGGTCGGCGCTCAGGTCCCGAAGACCGCGCCCGTGGTGATGGTGGTCAACCACACCAACGGCCTCTGCGACGGGCACTTCCAGCTCGCGGTCACCGAGCGGCCGGTGCACGTGCTCGCGAAGTACAAGCTGTTCGAGATCCCCGTGCTCGGTTGGGTCGTCCGCAACGTCGGCGCGATCCCGGTGTACCGCAAGAAGGACGGCGTCGACACCTCGCGCAACACGGACTCGTTCCGAGCGATCCACGAGGCCCTCGCCAAGGGCGATGTGATCGCGGTCTTCCCCGAGGGCGAGTCCCGCGCGACGCCTTTCTTGCGCGAGCTGAAGACGGGCGCCGCGCGGATGGCTCTGGGCGCGGAAGAGGGGCTCGAATGGCGGGCCGGCGTGCAGATCGTGCCCGTCGGCATCACCTACGAGGACACAGAGCGCTTCCGCTCGCGGGCCGAAGCCTGGGTCGGCGAACCGCTCGTCGTGCACGACTGCTACGCGGCATGGCACCACAGCCCGATCCTAGCGGGACGGGCGTTGACCGAGCGCATCTCGAAGGCGATGCGCGCGCTCACGCTGGAGGTCCCGCCAGGCGAGGACCAAGGCGCAGCCGCGCGCGCGTTCGCGTGCGCTGGCGAGCGCCTGATGCCTCCGGACGACCGACCGCTCGCTGCGCGCAGGCAGGCGGTGTGGGACGGCCTCGAGCGCCACCGCGAGCTCGACCCCGAAGGTCACCCGCGCCGCGTCGCGGCCGTACACGCGCTCGATCGCAACCTCGCGGCGTACGGGCTGACCGCGAGAGAGGTCTTGGACGCGGCGCCGCGGAGCGCGCCGTCGCTCGTGCTGGAGATCGGTCTGCGCGCCCTGCTCGGCGTCCCGGCGCTCGCGCTCGTCGCGCTGGTTTGGGGGCCGCCGGTGTCGCTCGCGCGGCTCATCGCAAGGCGCGGGGCGAGCACATCGGACAAGTTCGTGACCGTCACGCTGTTGGTGACGTTCGCAGCGGTGCTCTTCTGGTGGCCGCTGCTCGTGGTCCTCGGTAGCTCGCGCTTCCCGGAGCTCGGGCTGATCTGGAGCGTCGCCGGCGTCGCCCTCGGCGGCGCGTTGCTGCCGCGGAGCTTCGACAACCTGCGCGAGCTGCGGCGCACCTTCGGGCGTCTGCGGCTCGCGTCCGACCCGGAAGCGCGCCAGCGCCTCGAAGGCTCGCTCCGCACGCTCGCAGCATCACTGGCAGCACGTCCGGAGACGGGCGCGATCGAGAGATAGCCACAACATGCACATCGGTCCGCTTACGCTCCAGCGTAGGAATTGTCAGACGCGGCTGCCGTTTCGCTTCGGCAAGGTGACGCTGACCGCTGCGCCGCTCCTGACCGCCCGCATCGAAGTCGACGGGGTCGCGGGTCACTCTGCGGACCTCTTGGTGCCGAAGTGGTTCGACAAGACGAGCCCCACCAGCGACGCCGAGGACCAAGCAGTCCTTGAAGCCAGCGCCCGCGCTGCAGGTGAGCGTTGGGCAGCCGCAGCGCGCGAGCTGCCGACGATGTTCGAGCAATGGCTGGCCGTCTACCGCGCGCTCGTCGAATGTGTGCCGCTGGAGGCGCCAGATCGCCTCGTCCGCGGCTTCGGCGTCGCGCTCGTCGAGCGCGCCTTGATGGACGCGGTCTGTCGACGTGAACAGATCTCGTTCTTCGAAGCATGGCGGCGCGACACCTTTGGTGTAAATCCGGCGCTCGCACGTCTTGATTTGGCGGATTTTTCGCCTGCCGCTGTGTTCGACCGGCAGCCGCTCCACAGCATCCGCGTGCGACACACCGTAGGGATGCTCGACGCGCTGACGGAGGATGAGGTCGCGGGAGAGACACGCGGTGTCGACGGTCACCCGTGCTCCCTCGTCGAAGACATCCGCGCCTACGGTCTGGACGCGTTCAAGCTGAAGGTCGGCGGCGACGCAGAGCGTGACCTGGAGCGCCTCGACCGGATCGGCCAGGTCCTGGCGCAGTCCGCGCCGGGCGCGCTCGTGACGCTCGATGGCAACGAGATGTACGCGGACCCGGGCCGCCTCGCAGAGGTCCTGCACCGGCTCGGTGATCGTCGCGGCGGACCGCCGTTGCTGGGCAACCTGGCGCACATCGAACAACCGGCGCCGCGAGCCACGACCTTCGCCGAATCGACACGCGCGGGGCTGCAACGGCTCGCGGCTTTTGCGCCGGTCATCATCGACGAGGCGGACCTCGGGTTGGAGGCGTTCCCGCGCGCCTTCGCGCTGGGTTACCGCGGCGTCTCGGTGAAGAACTGCAAGGGTGTGTTCCGCGCCGTGTTGAACCACGGGCTGTGCTCCGTCCTGGGTGATGGGGCCTTCCAAGCGGGTGAGGATCTGACCAATCTGCCGGTTCTGCCCTTGCAGCAGGACCTCGCGACGGCGGCGCTGCTGCACCTGCCGCACGTCGAACGGAACGGACACCACTACTTCCGAGGCCTGGATCACCTCGACCCCGACGAGCGTCAGCGCTGCCTCGCGGGGCACCCTGACCTCTACCGTCCGACGGAGGGCGGCGGGGCGCTCTCGATCGAGCGAGGGCGAGTCGCCATCGGGTCCCTCGCGTGTATCGGGTACGGCGCCGCGCTCTGACCGTGGTCAGCGGCCCGCCCCCTTCGCCTCGCCATCCGCGCGATTCCAGGGCCGACGCTCGCCTTCGCGGGGCCGAGACGTTATGCCGTCGAACTCCGAAGGCCTTCCCTCGCGATGCAGTTCAAAGCTCCAGGCTCCTACAAGACCGCCGAGTCGTTCCGCGCGCGGCTCGCCGAGCTCGACCTCTCGATCGAACTCGATGACACCCTCGAAGGCGGCGCTGGTCCCCTGGGCCAACCGCTCGCCGTCGGCGACCTGCGCATTCCGAACCGCTTCGTCGTCCACCCCATGGAGGGCTGGGACGGGACTCGGAGCGGCTCCCCCACCACGCGGACGTTCCGGCGCTGGCGGAACTTCGGGCGCAGCGGCGCGGGCCTCATATGGGGCGGCGAGGCGTTCGCTGTCACGCCGGAGGGCCGCGCCAATCCGCACCAACTCCATCTGCACAAGGGCGATGTGCAGCGCGACCTCGCCCTGTTGCTGGAAGAGGTGCGCGATGGGCGTCGCGAACAAGGCCTCGATCCGGCGGCGGGCCCGGTAGGCCTGCAGCTCACCCATTCCGGGCGATGGTCGCGGCCGAACGAGGGTCCTGAGCCAACGCTCGCGGCGCACGATCCGGTGCTCGATGCTCGGATCGGAGTAGGCGCCGACGCGCCGCTCCTCTCGAACGACGCGCTGGAACACATCCGGGATCGTTACGTCGAGTCGGCCAAGGTCGCGGAGCGCGCCGGCTTCGACTTCGTCGACCTCAAGGCCTGCCACGGCTATCTGGTCCACGAGCTGCTCGGCGCGCACTCGCGCCCTGGCCGGTACGGCGGCGACTTCGAAGGGCGCACACGCTTCTTGCTGGAGCTGATCGACGCGGTGCGCGCTGCGTGCCCTCGTCTGGCGCTGGGCGTGCGGATCTCGTTGGCCGACATCGTCCCGCATCGCCCTGACCCGCTCACCCGTGAGGGACGGCCCGCTGCGCGCGCTTGGGCCCACGGCTTCGGCGTCGACCACGACGCGCCGACGCACTTCGACCTGGGCGAGCCGCTGCGCCTCTTGCAGATGCTGGTGGCACGCGATGTCCGCCTCATCAACGTGACGCTCGGGAGTCCGTACTACAACCCCCACCTGCAGCGCCCCGCGGCTTATCCACCCAGCGACGGCTATCTGCCTTTTGCCGACCCGTTGGTCCACGTCGCGCGCCATATGGAGGTAGTGCGCGAGGCCAAGGTCCGTGTGCCCCATGCGGTCCTCGTCGGCACGGGTTACACCTATCTGATGGAGTGGCTGCCGTACGTGGCGCAGGCGGAGGTGCGCGCCGGCCGCGTCGACCTGGTCGGGCTCGGGCGCATGATGCTGTCCTATCCGGAGCTGCCGCTCGATGTGCTGCAGGGCCGCGAGATCGCGCGTAAGCGTATCTGCCGCACATTCAGCGACTGCACGACCGCACCGCGGCACGGCATGGCGAGCGGCTGTTATCCGCTGGATCCCGCCTATCGGGACGCTGCGGAAGCGACCCGCGTCAAGGCGTTGAAGGACGCGCTGCGTCGATGAACCAGCGCGCCGCGGACGAACACGACGAGCTGCGCGCGAGCCTGCGCATCGGCGGGCCCCTCGATGCGGAGCGCCTCGCAGCAGAAGAGCGCGCGCTCGCGGCGCTGGAGGGCGCCTCGATACCGCAGCGCTGGCTCGCGTTCCTGCGCCGCGGCGGCCCGGGTTACCTGCAGAGCGCGATGACCCTGGGCGGCGGTACGGCCGTCAGCGCCGTCTTCGCGGGTCGGCTCTTCGGGTACGAGCTCCTCTGGGTCGCGCCCTGCGCGATGCTGCTCGGCGTGCTGATGCTCGGTGCGCTCTCGCACCAGACTCTGTCCACGGGCCTGCGGCCATTTGCGGCGATGCGGCGGTACGCCGGCGCTCCGCTGGCGTACGGCTGGGCGCTCGGAGCGCTCTTGGCGTCGATCATCTGGCACTTCCCGCAATACTCGCTGGCTGGTGGCGCGCTGTCGGATGTGTTCGCGGTCCTGGGCGCAAACGTCTCGGCGCAGGCGGCGGCCTTCGGAGTGCTGGCTGTCGCCGTCTCGCTCTCGCTGCTCTACGGGCGCAGCGACCGCGCAGTGCTGTGGTACGAGCGCGGCATCAAGCTGCTCGTATGGTGCGTCGTCGCCGCGTTCGGCATCGTCGTCGTCGCCTCCGCTCACCGCACTGATTGGGCGGCAGTGCTGCGCGGCTTCGTGCCCTCGCTGCCGGAAGCGCGCGGCGGCACTGCGAGCACGACGCTGGTCACCGCGGGCCTCGCTTCCGCGGTGGGCATCAACATGGTGTTCCTCTACCCCTATTCGTTGCTCGCGCGGGGTTGGGGGCGGGCTCACAGGCGCCTCGCGCGCTTCGACCTGGGCGCAGGCATGTTGGTCCCGTACACCCTGGCGACGAGCCTCGTCGTGATCGCGACCGCGAACACGATCCCGTGGGATCCCGCCAGCGGTGAAGCAGCCCGCTTGCAGGCCGTCGACGCGGCGCGCTCGATCGGCTCCGTGCTGGGCGAGACCCGCGGGCGGCTCGTGTTCGACCTGGGCCTCGTCGCGATGGCCCTTTCGACGATCACGCTGCACATGGTGTGCGCGGGCTTCGTCGTCATGGAGCTGACCGGTGCGGCGTTCGGCAGCGCCCGCCAGCGCCTCGGCATGCTCTTGCCCGCCGTCGGCGTACTGGGCCCGATGGTCGGCGGCGAGCTGCTGTTCTGGCTCGCGATCCCGACCTCGATCGTCTGCGGCCTACTGCTGCCCCTCGCGTATGTCGGGATCGTCCGCCTGGCGGCGAGCGAGGCTTATCTCAGCGCAGATCGTATCCGCGGCGTCCGCGGTGGCATCCTGCTCGCCGCGATGGCCGCCGTCACCTTGTTCCTGGCGGCTATGTTCACCCGCGACCTCGCTGTCGAGGGCCCCAAGTACCTGCAGAAGCTGCGCGACTCCGCGGCCAACGCACGATGACACGAGCCTCGATCGCCGAGCTCGGGCTAGAGCTCGAGGAGATTGACGATGCGGCGCTGGAGCCGTTCCGAGCGGCTCTGCCGCCTGGGATACAGCCGGTGCGCACCGCGTTCGCAGCGGCGCACGTCGTGATGCTCGACGACTACGGGACGGTCGCACATACCCCCCGCGAACCTGCAGCTCCGTCCGAGCTCGCTGCGTTCATCGATTGGCGAGCGACGATCGCCCTCCGTCGGCGCATCCACGACCACGGCTTCGGCATCGCCGAAGCCATGGACACCGCGCAGCGCTTCGAGATCGGCTGGGAGATCGCACGGCGCTTGATCGAAGAGACGGGGCGTCTGAAGCTCGCCAACGGCTTCGTCGCGGGCGCTGGTGTCGACCACCTGGGGACAGTGCGCTCGCTGCACGACCTGGTCGACGGCGTGCTCCATCAGATCGAGGTGATCCAAGCCGCCGGCGGCATTCCGATCGTGCTGCCTCTGCTGGAGCTCACTCGCCGCAACGCTGGCCCGAACGAGTACGTCGATGTCTACAGCGCGATCGTGAAGCAGTGCGCTGGCCCGCTGCTCATCCATTGGCTGGGCGCCGCGTTCCATCCAGGGCTCGCGGGTTATTTCCCCGGCGACTCGTTCGAGCAGGTCATGGACCTGGACCCGAACGTCGTGCGAGGGTGCAAGCTGTCCTTGCTCGACGCAGAGAACGAACGGCGCACCCGCGCGCGTATCGCGCCGCGGGGCCAAGTGGTGCTGACCGGCGACGACTTCCATTTCGCCGAGCTGATCGCCGGCGAGCCCGGCGCAGAGGTCACCTCTTGGAGCAGCCTGCAGGGCCGACCGCTGGCCCTCGGCGCATTCAGCCACGCGCTGCTCGGAGTCCTCGATGCCGTCGCCGCGCCGGCGGGGGTCGCGCTCGCGGCGCTCGCGGCTGGCGATCGCGAGCGTTACGCGGCTTTGATGGAGCCGTGCGAGGCCCTCGGGCAACACCTCTTCGCGGCGCCGACGCAGCACTACAAAGCCGGCATCGCGTTCCTAGCGTGGCTCGACGGCCATCAGTCGAACCCGTACTTGGTGAACCACGCCGAGCGCAGCCGTGACCGCGCGCATTACCTGCGAGCTGCGAGACTCGCTGCAGAGGCGCGGGTGTTCACCGATGCAGCAGTGGTGGCCGAACGGCTCCGGCGATTCTGCGCGTCGGGGTGAGCGCGCTGCGACCCAACAAGTGGCCGCGGCCATGCCCCAAGAGGCGCTGCGCGCTCAGATCCGCTCTGGCCACCACGCCGCAACGTCGATGGTGTCGACGGTGTGAACGAGCGGCGGCGGCCCGGCCAGGTCGATCCCGACGAGGCGCGTCATGTCGCACTCCTCGAGCGTCGCCGCGCCGGGCCGCAGTGGCCACGGGGCGTGGTGGATCTCACCGCGCAGGACTCCGCGCGGGCCTCTGGCGTAGAGGCAGTAGCGCTCGGTCAGAAAGTGCTCGAGGCTACCGGGGACAGCCAGCATCGGCGGACCGAGCGGACGGTACGAGCCGCGGAAGCGCGCTTCAGGAGCGCCGCGGTGGGTGCGCTCGCTCGCGTAATGCCGTGCCTCACCGTCCGCGCGCCACGCCATCCGCGCATCGAAATAAGGCAGGTGAAAGGTCGCGCGCGCGCCGCGCACGGCGAGCCAAGAGGCCGCATCCAGGCTGAAGAACCAGACCCCGGCGCGACCTCCAGCGGTCACGTACGTGCGCACGTTCAGCTCCAGGAAGCGGCTCGCCGTCGGCAGCGGCGGCGCGAAGCGGAAGCGGGTCGCGTCCATCTGGAACGGTACGACCCCGAGGTACGCCTGTCCCTCGAACGTGTCCAAGGCGAGGCCGGGAGAGAGGAAGGCTGCGAGCGCCGCCGCGGGCACGGGCCAGTGCAGGAACGCGAGGCCGTTCCAGCGCATGTGCATCGCGGGTGAGCGCTCGGGCGGGGGATACGCCCGGTGACCGGTGTCCGTGGGATCGGGGCGCATTTCGGAGGAAGCGCGTGGCGAAGCCGCGCCGCCTCGAATGGTACCGAGGCACCGAGCCATTCGACCGGTGACACCCCACCTCCGACGTTTTCCGCCGGGCCGCAGCCGCGGTCCTCTGCCCCATGTTCTTGACCTCTTGGAAAGCCGCCACCGCGGTCGCAGCGCTGACGCTGGCTCCGCTGGGACTCACGCTCCCGTACCAGGACTCCCCTCCGACTTTGACCGAGCCGAACGTCATCGCGGGGACCATGGAGATCACGTTCGAGACACGGACGAAGCTCGACACCACCGGTGACCTGAAGAAGGGCTCGCCGGCCCTCGGTGCGAAGGACACGTACAAGCTCGATGTCCAGGTCCCGAAGACGACCGAGTACTCGGGCACGATCCAACGCCAACCGAAGCTCTTCAGCAGCGTGCTCGGGCGGACGAAGCAGGACGCGGAGCTGACGTACGCTGTCGATCTGACCTTCATCAATCCGAACGATCCCAAGCAGAAGCGCACGGTCGGGAAGTGGGTTGGGACCGTCCCCATGGATCCGACCAGCGGTGCGTACGACCTGGGCGGCGGAAAGGCCAAAGAGAGCCCCCTGCGCATCGCGGTCGACGCCGTCGGCAGAAGCCAGGCGTTCCAGGAGCCCTTTGCAGGCCGCCTGATCGGCAAAGCGGAGAAGAAGGAGTCCCTCGGCAGCTCCGTCTACAAGCGCGTCATCGGCAAACGGACGGTCGAAGTGAAGGTCCTGAAGAGCGACCCGATGCGCTTCGAGAACCTGGTCCTGGCGATGGGCCCGGCGCCGAGCTACCCGCGCACGGTGGTGACAGGCCGCTTGGACTACGACTACGAGACCGGCAACTACTTCACCGACGGGATCACCTTCCGCTACACCCTCGACGGCAAGGACTACGAAGACGTGGTCACGGGCTCGATCAAGTGGATCCAGGAGAAGGACTACGCGACCAGCGGCAAGAGCTACTACGAGTTCAACCTGCGCTTCAACGAAGCGAAGTTCCAGTCGGCCTCGGGCGAAGACGCAGCGTTCGAAGCACTGAGCGAAGAGGACGCCTTCTTCGCGGTGGACAACTCCATTCCGGCGCTTACGGGTCGCATCAGCTACGCCGATGTGATCCCGGGCGAGGGTGAGCTGCCGACGTCGAGCAAAGTCACCTACGCGCTCGACGCCAACAAGCTGACGAAGGCCCAGATCGTCAACTTCTTCAAGTTCTGGCTGATCTGCGTCGGCCCGACCAACGACGAGTGAGCGCGAGTCGATCACACCCCTAGCCTCGAACTCCAGATGCTCCCATGACCCGTTCGTTCTACCGTCGCCTCTCGCGCGCGATCACTCCGCCCATGGAGCTCACGAACCGCCGTCACTTTATCGCAGCTCAGGTGCGGCGCTCGGAACTGCGCTGCTCTCGAGCTGCAACCTGTCGGGGCGCCGAGATCCGTCGAGCCGCCGTATCGTCGTCGTCGGCGGCGGCTTCGCGGGTCTGGCTTGCGCCTACGAACTGCAATCCGCAGCCTACGACGTCACGCTCGTCGAAGCGAGCTCACGCGTCGGAGGTCGGGTGCGCACGACCTCGGACTTCGTCCCAGTTCGTGTGGTCGAGGTCGGCGCGGAGCTGATCGGGTCGAATCACCCCGCCTGGATGGCCTACAAGGACCGCTTCGGGCTGGAGATGCTCGAGCTCAGCGAGAGCGAGACCTGGGATCAACCGGTCTCGCTCGATGGGCAGCGCCTGGAGCGTGAGGCGGCGGGCGCCTTGCTGGAGGAGATGGACACCGTCTTCCACCAGAACATCGAGGCGCCTGCAGAGGCGGTGAACGCCGACGAGCCGTGGCTTACGCCTGGAGCCGAGCAGCTCGATCGGAAGACGACCGCGGCGTGGATCGCGGAGCTCGATTGCTCGCCGCTCTGCAAGCGCACGCTGACGGTCGAGTTCACCGCGAACAACGGTCAAGACACCTCGAAGCAGGGCTTCCTAGGCAACCTCACTCAGGTGAAGGGTCACGTCACAGCCGAGAGCTATCGCGACGAGAGCGAGGTCTATCGGTGCCTCGACGGCAACCAGCAGCTCGCGTTCAAGCTGGCTGAGACCTCGCGCAATACGTTCATCGGTATGCCCGTGCGCTCGATCGACACTACGGGCAAGACCGTCGTCGTCCGCTGCAACGACGGCAGGACGATCGAGTGCGACGACGTGGTCCTCGCCTTACCCCCGAGCGTCTGGTCGCGGATCACCTTCAACCCGGGTTTGCCGGCGTCTCTCCGCCCGCAGATGGGCGCCAACGTCAAGTGGTTCGCCCACTTGAGCTCGCGCTTCTGGCAGAAGCAGGAGCAGGAGCAATACGCTCTGAACGACGGCATGGTCCACATGACGTGGGAGGGCACCGACGAACAAGAAGGTGTCGAGCAGGACGTCGTCTTCGTCGTGTTCTCGGGCGGGCCGTCCGCGGAGCGCGCCCGCGCGCTCCGCGGCGAGGCACAGAAGGAGGCGGACTTGAAGGAGCTGGACGCGCTCTATCCCGGCTTCCGCGGCGCGCTCGCTGGGAAGACCTTCTTCATGGATTGGCCGGGTGAGACCTGCGCTCAGGCGAGCTATTCGTTCCCGGCGCCGGGCCAGATCACATCCCAGGGCCCGGTCCTGCGCCAAGGCCTGCAAGGACGCCTCTACTTCGCAGTGGAACACACCTGCTACCGCTTCGTCGGCTACATGGAGGGCGCGCTCTACTCCGGCGCGACCCTGGCACAGCGCATCGTGGCGCGCGACGGTGTCACACGCGGCAGCGCTGGACGTTGAATCGGCGCAGATCGCGCTCAGGCCCAGTGATTGACGGGCCCGACCTCGCCCAGTCCCGGTGCAGATGCGAGCGCGCGCAACAGAGTGTCGCGCGCTCGCTCGACGGCTGCTTCCAGGTCGAGGCTCTGCGCCAGCGCGGCTGTGATCGCTGCGCTGAACGTGCAGCCGGTGCCGTGGCGATGTGGTGTCTCGATCCGCGGACCGGTGAACGGGAGCGCGCGCAGCGGAGTCACCAGGAGGTCGCCAGAGAGCCCCGGGACGTCCTTCACAACGACGGCACGCGCTCCGTCCGAGAGCAGACAGCGCGCCGCGCGCTCAGCCGATTCGGTATCGTCGACGGCGACTCCGGTGAGCTTCGTCGCCTCGAAGCGGTTGGGTGTGACGAGCGCCGCACGCGGCACGAGCACGCGCCGCAGCGCCGCCACGACGGAGGCGTCCGCCAGGTCGTGGCCGTGTTTGCTGACGAGCACGGGGTCGACAACGAGTCGGTCGATGGGGTCGCGGCCGAGCACCTCGCCGACGGTCTCGACGAGCTCCGCGGAACCGAGCGCGCCGGTCTTCGCCGCAGCCGCTCCGAGATCCGAGAGCACACTCTCGAGCTGGGCGCGCACGACCGAAGGCTGCTCGAGATAGACCCCTTGCACACCGCGCGTGTTCTGCGCAGTGAGTAGGGTCACGACTGCCTGACCGTAGACACCCGCGCGCTGGAAGGTCTTCAGGTCCGCTTGGATCCCGGCGCCGCCCGATGGATCGCTGCCCGCGATGGTGAGCACGACCGGCGGTCGCCCCGGGGCCTCGCCGCCCCACGCGGACGCAAAGAACCGGTGCTCCAAGTGCATCGCACGCCGGTGCAGGCGCGCGAGCTCGCTCGGGTCTCCGCCCGCGAGCCGCGGCGCGAGCAGGCGCCAGAGCGCACCGAAGCCAGGATCGGCGTACGTCCGCACCCAATCCGCATACGGCGAGCGCGGGTCGAGCTTCGGAGCCAAGGACTCGCCGAGCCAGGCGTACAGGCGCAGGCAAGGCAACATCGCCGCAGCCGTGTACGGCTCGGGCCGCAGCGCCGCCGTCGCGAGCAGGAACTCGACATAAGCGAGGGTGGCGTCGGTCGGGGTGACCGCGGCGAGGTCCAACCCGAGGCGCTCCGCTTGGCCGCGGTGCAGGGCGAGCTCGGCGTCGACCCCTGCGGCGAGCTCCGCGTAGAGGGCGCGCCCCGCCGCGTCGGCGGCCCGCGCCCCGGCGAGCCCGTACGCCTCGCGGAACGCCCCGAGGAAGAAGGCGTCCTGCGCGACGTAGGCCCGGTAGCGGGCCGCGGGCAGGGCCCCGTCCGCGAGGCCGAGGACAAACGGGTGGCGGAGGCAGGCCTCGGCGAGGTCGCGATCGGCTTGCCAGAGAGAGTCGGCGAAGTAGGCGGACATGGGCTCGGGTTCGACGGACACCTCGCCAACCAAGGTAGTCGAACGGGATTCGGTGTGACACTCCGAGCGGTGCGGCAACTGGACACGTAGTCTGGGGCGGTGGCGGCCCCGGCGCCGTCCGATCTCGTACCCCACCTACCCGATGCATCACCTGAGCCCACTGTCCGTACTGGCCCTGCTCGTCGCGCACACCGCCGCGGCGCAGGAGCTTCGTCCCTCGGAGCCCGCACCGATCCCGCTCGCGGGGCCCGATGTGCAGCTCGAAGCCTGGCGCGCGCGCTACGGCGCCAACTGGTCGAGCGTGCTCGCCGAACGGACGGGCACACTCGAGCTGCTCTTCGGCGGCAGCGCGCCGCCGAGCTTCGAGCCCGACACCGCGATCGACGCGCACTGGTTCGAGCTCGGCCGTAAGTGGGTCCGTGAGACGGAGGCCATGCACGGCGTGGCCGCTGATGAGCTCGTCGACAAACGCGTGTTCTTCTTGCCGCTCGCGCAGGGCAACACCACCGACAAGATCACGGTGCGCTTCGACCAGGTGGTCGCAGGGATCCCGGTCGAAGGCGGCCGCGTCAACGCGCTCTTCACGACCGACGGCAGGCTGCTTTCTCTTCAGAGCACCGGTGCCCCCGAGGTCGAAGCCGCCGATCCGCGCCCGTACTTCGATGCAGGCGCAGCGTCGTTGATCGCGCGCGAGGTCTTCCGCCGTGAGCACCGCGCGGACCCCGATCACTTCGGCGCCCCCGAGCTCCTCTTCGCGCGTATCGACGAGGGCGAAAGCCGCCGCTGGCCGCTGGCGTGGCAGATCGATGTCCAGCGGCTCGGAGACGGCTCGGACCCGATCGGAACCCGCTACACGATCGATGCCCACTCGCGCGAGATCCTGCGCAGGGACGCCAACGTGCACCATCTGGACGTCACCGGCACGGTCGTGTCGTTTGCGACCCCCGGCGTCGAGGCGGACCACTCCGGGAATCCGCCGCAGCAGTTCCCGATGCCGTACATGCAGGTCACGTCGAGCGCAGGCACCGTCCTGACCGACGTTGCGGGCAACTTCACGTTCCCGGGTGTGAATACGCCGCTCTCCGTCACCGTGCGTTACGAGGGCACCTTTGCCGACGTCAACAACAACGCCGGCGGGAACTACCAACTGACGGCGCAGAACCTGCAGCCGAATCAGCCCAACACGATCGTCATGAACCCTACGCCGAACCAATTCACCACGGCGCAGGCGAACACGTTCCTCTGGATCAACGAGCTGCGCGACTGGATCCGCAGCGTGTTCCCGAACGACCCGACGGCGGACTTCTTGGCGGACGCTCAGGTGAACGTCAATCAGACCTGCAACGCGTTCTTCACCGGGAACTCCACGACCTACTTCGTCGCGGGGAGCGGCTGCAACAACACGGCGTACAGCTCGGTCGTCGCCCACGAAATGGGTCACTGGTTGAACGTCCTCTACGGCACCGGGAACGGCTCCGACGGCATGGGCGAAGGCAACGCCGACGTCTTCTCGATGTACATGCTCGACGAGCCCATGGTTGCGCCGTACTTCTTTACGAACGGCAATCCGATCCGGACGGGGCTGAACACCCGCCAGTTCTGCGGCGATCAGAACCCTGGCTGTCACGGCGGCACACACAACAACGGTGAGGTTTGGATGGGCGCCGCTTGGAAGGTGCGCGAGGAGCTCGGCGCCACGCTCGGCACGGCGCTCGGCGACCTCCAGTCGAACCTGTTGTTCCTTGGCTGGCTGAACAGCTACGACCAGGGACAGATCCGCTCCATCATCGAGATCCAGTGGTTGACCCTGGACGACAACGATGGCGACATCACGAATGGAACGCCGAACTACGCGGCGATCGACGCTGGGTTCCTGCAGCAGGGTTTCCCCGGCTACGGGCTGCAGTTCATCAACTTCGACGCGGTGACGGTGCTGGAGAACACCTCGGACGAAGTCGGGCCGTACGTCGTGCAGGCAGACGTCGTCGCGCGCCTCAATCCCCCGCTCGCGAGCGCGCAGCTCTTCTACCGCGTGAACGGCGGCGGCGTTCAGCCCGTCGCAATGGTGAACGTCGGTGGGAACACCTACCGCGCAGCGATCCCTGGCCAGAGCGCGCCGGCGACCGTTGAGTACGTCATCCGCGGCACCGATAGCCTGGGCACAGCCGAGACCTATCCGTCCGCGAACATCGCGCGCGGCTTGGCCTTCGGCATCGGGCAGATCTCGACCATGGCGCTGTTCGAGTTCGAGTCGGGCCCGCAGAACTGGGCCGGCTCGGGCAACTCCCAGTCCACGGGCCGCTGGGAGCATGGCAACCCTGTGGGGACCGCGGCCCAACCCGAGGACGATCACACACCCGGGGCGGGCACGCAGTGCTGGTTCACGGGACAAGGTGTGCCAGGGGGCGCGCTCGGCGCGGCAGATGTCGACGGAGGCCCCACGACCCTCTTGAGCGCGACCTTCAACGCAACCGGCGTGTTGAGGCCCCAGATCACGTACTGGCGCTGGTTCTCGAACGGACTCGGTGGACCGAAAGACGACACCTTGCGTGTCGAGATCTCGGCCAACAACGGCGTGAGCTGGACCCTGGTCGAAGAGGTCGGTCCGAACGGTCCAGACACAGTCGGTGGCTGGGTGCGACGGACCTTCTCGCCGGCGTCGTTCGTGACCCCGAGCGCGGTCATGAAGCTGCGCTTCACGGCCCTCGATGGCGGCCCTGATTCGATCGTCGAAGTCGCGGTCGACGATGTTCGGATCGAGTCGATCGAGGATCCCGTCAATCCTCCGTCGTTGTTCTGCGTCGCTGCCCCCAACTCAACCGGGTCGGCGAGCACCCTATCGCTGGCGGGCAGCCAGAGCATCTTCCGGAACGACGCGCTCCTGCGCGCCTCCGGCCTGCCGCTGGGCTCGCTCGGACTGTTCTTCATGGGCGATCAAGAGACCCAGACACCGCTGCCCGGCAGCAGCGGAACACGCTGTGTCGGCGGCACCGTGTACCGTTTCCCTGTAGTCGCCGCAGACACGCTCTTCGGTGGTGCGTCGCAGCGGCTCGACTTCGTCGACCCGAGCTCGCCGGCGCGATTCATCACGCCCGGCACCACGTGGCGCTTCCAATTCTGGCACCGTGACGCCGTCGGCGGCGCTCCGACATCGAACACGAGCCGCGCCCTGCGGATCGAGTTCGGCGCCTGAGTTGGAGCGCGACTGTGGCACGGCGTTCGCGCCCCGCGGACACCCCATCCACAGACGAAGGCTGAGCCGAACCCGAGGCGTCCCTCCACCGCACGGGTGAACATCGCAGCGAGGCGCGTTCGACCGCGCCTCGCTGCTCGTTTTCGAGCTTCCCAGCGTCTCCGGGGCCGAGCTGAGCGACGCCTGCGCAGCGGCTGGCGCTCCGGAGTCGGGAGTCGGAAGTCGGGAGTCGGGAGTCGCCCCTCGCCTTTGGGTGTTCCTCCGCCGAGGCTCCGGGGCGGGGCCGCCGGTCGATCCGCGCGCTGCGACGGGGTCGACAAACCCGTGGCCGAGCTCGATCAGGACGCCCGTTGGAGCCCCGGTGTACCCCGGTGAGCCCGGCGGAGGCCCCGTGCGGGGGTTCCTCGAATGCGCCGCCCCCTGGCGCGTACAGGAGGGGGTACCCTCTCTCGCCCGTACCGGGCCCGGCCCGGTCACCGAACCTCCCTCCACCGCCCTCACCATGAAGCCGAAGTTCCTCATCTTCGTCGTGATCCTCGCCGGCGCGATCGCCTGGACCCAGTTCCCGAACTTCCGCGCCAAGGCCAAAGGCCTCGCCAACCAGTACGGCGGTTGGACGGAGCAAGCGATCAAGGACGACCCCGCCGGCTACATCGAGTACGCCCAGAAGCAGCTCGAAGCGAACATCAAGACGTTCGAAGTGAGCCGCACCGCGCTCTCGGAGAGCCGCTCGACCGCAGAGACGAAGCTGAACGACTTCAAGAAGGCGCTCGATGGCGCGGACGCCCTGGCGGCCACGCTGAAGTCGCAGTTCCAAGCGGCGAAGGCCAGCGGCAGCTTCCCGATCGAAGTGGCCGGTCGCAAGCTGAGCGAGGCCGACACCGTGCGTCAGGTCGAGCAGCTCCTCGCGGAGAAGTCGAACGCCCAGAAGCGCATCGAGGACTACACCAAGATCCTCGCAGCCGTCGAGACGAAGCGCTCGCAGCTCACGGACCGCATCTCGCAGTCGCGCGCGAAGGTCGACGAGCTCATCGCCCAGGCGGCGATGGTCAAGCTCGACAAACTGACCGGCGAAGCGGACAAGCTGCTGGCCCAGGTCAACGAAGTGGTCATCGACAACGGTAAGCTCGCCGCGGGTGAGACCAGCGGCGACCCGGTGCGCTCGCTGGCCGAGATGATGCAGGACATCGAGAAGCTCGCCGCCGAGGCTCCGAAAGCTGCGGCCGAGTCCGACGCGATGGCGTTCCTGAACAACTGAGTTCGCTACACGGGTGCGCGCTCCGCTGCGCGCACCCGTGAGTTCCTCCCCGTCCGAGTGTGAGCCATGACCTTCGCCACCATGACCCCCACTGACATCGGCGTCACCGCTGGCGCCCTGCTGCTGCTGGTCTACGCCGCGCGGACGATGGTGTCCAAGGAGGGCAAAGCCCAGATGGGCTGCGGCTTCGCCGTCGCGGCGGCCGTCCTCTGGTCCCTCGCCCTCGGCCGGCGGATCCCGGACTTCACGACGGCGGACGGCCTGCGCCTCGCGCTCGGAGCGCTCCTGCTGCTGCCTGCCTTCCGTGCGATCTTCCGCCATGGCAAGGACAGCGTCGTCAGCGGCGCCGTCGGTTTGGTCATGGCTTCGGTGATCGCGGGTCCGGTCGTACAACGTTATCTCGACCGCGCTGGGATCCTCGAAGCCCCGAAGACGCCCGCACAGCAGATCGTCAAAACCGAAGAGGAGATCGAGCGCCTGGAAGGCATGCGCCTCGCCCTCGCCGGTGACATGGCGGTCCGCAAGAAGCGGATCAACGAGCGCGGCATCAGCGACAAAGAAGCGCTGCTGCGCGACCCGGAAGCCATGCAGCTCCTGCGCGAGTTCGACGGCTTCCGCGCGCGGCTCGTCGATCTCGAACAGCGCCTCGAGCGCTTGCGCGACGAGCGCAGCAAGCTGGCAGCCGCGGAGGCTGACGCCAACCGCACGCTGACCGAGATCGAGCTCGATCGCATCCGGCGCGAGGTCACCGCGGCTTCGGACCTGAGCGACAAGTCCTTGCTCGAGCAGTTCAGCGCCCAGCAGGACCTCGGCGCGCTCTTCGAGCGCGAGATCCTGGGCACAGGCAAGTGACCGATGGGCGCGAGACCGCTCCGGCGGAGAGGGACGTACGTGTCCCGTTCCGCCGGCTCTTCCATCTCGCTCGGCCGCACCTCGCGGGGCTGATCGGCGCGACCGCGCTGCTGCTCGTTGCGAGCGCCGTGGGGTTGGTTGTCCCCCGGGTCGCGGGTGAGGTCGTCGACACATCGTTGGCATCGGGCTCACGCGAAGCGCTGTACCGAACGGTGTTGGCGCTGCTGGGCCTCTTTGCGGTGCTCGGCTGTGTCGGTTACTTCGAGCACTACTTGCTCGGAGCAACAGGGGCCCGCCTGTTGCGCGACCTCCGCAGACAGCTCTTCGAGCGGCTCATTCACTTGACGCCGGGCTTCTACGACACACGGCGTGTCGGCGAGCTCTTGTCGCGCCTCGGCTCGGACCTGACCGTCGTACAGGGGGCGTTGACCGAGCAGATCCCTGGGGGAATTCAAGCGCTCATGCGCTTCCTCGGCACGCTCGTGATCCTGCTGGTGTTGCAGCCGCGGCTGACGTTGGTGGCACTGGTGGTCGTACCACCCGTAGTGCTCGTCGCGCTGTTCTTCGGTCAGCGCCTGGAGCGCAACGCAAAAGCTGCGCGCGACGCGACTGCTGAGACGTCGGCATTGGCGGAAGAGGGACTGTCTGGTATCCGCACCGTTCAAGCCCACGCCGCCGAGCCGTGGTTCGAGAGTCGCTACGTCGCGCGCCTGCGCGCGCTGCTCGATGTTCAACTGCGCAACGCGCGATTGAACGCGGCCTTCGCCGCAGCGATCACCTTTGCGGCGTTCAGCGCGTTCGGCATCGTCCTGGGCTACGGGGGCCAGCTCATGCTGGAGGGACGCCTGAGCGCGGGGGACCTGACCTCGTTCCTGCTGTACACGTTCTCGGTCGCGGTCTCCGTCGGCCAGCTCGGCGGCCTCTACGCCGGCTACCGCGAGCTGCAAGGCGCCAGCGCCCGTGTCTTCGAGCTGCTGGACACCGAGCCCGATGTGCACGACCTCGGCGCGGACGCGGAGCCATTCCAGGTCGTACGGGGAGATCTCCGCTTCGACGACGTCCGATTCCGCTATCGGAGCGCGGACCGCGACGCCTTGGCTGGGCTCACACTCGCCGTGCGCGGCGGTAGTGTGGTGGCGTTGGTCGGCCCCAGCGGCTCAGGCAAGAGCACGCTCTTCGCGCTCCTCCAGCGCTTCTACGAACCGAACGCAGGCGCAATCATGCTCGACGGTCGCCCGCTCGCTTCGATCCGCTTGCAGGACTTGCGCCGGGCGCTCGGTGTCGTCCCCCAAGATGTGTTCCTGTTCAGCGGCTCGATCGCGGACAACCTGCTGCTGGGCGCCGAGGAGCGCTCGGAAGAGGCCCTGCGCCGAGCCGCCGAGGCCGCAGGCGCACTGGAGTTCATCGAGCGCCTACCAGCCGGTTTCGCGACCGAGGTCGGCGAGCGCGGTGTACGGCTCTCGATGGGCCAGCGACAGCGCCTCGCCATCGCGCGCGCGTTCTTGACCGATCCGCGCGTCTTGCTGCTCGACGAAGCGACGAGCGCGCTGGATCCGGACTCCGAGGCGAAAGTGCAAGCCGCGTTGGAGCGGCTCTTCGTGGGACGCACCACGCTGGTCATCGCACACCGCCTGGCGACGGCGCGGCGCGCGGATGTGATCCACGTCCTGGACGACGGTCGAATCGTCGCCAGCGGCACCCACGACGAGCTCTACGAGACGAACGCGCTGTATCGCCGTTACTGGACGCTCCAAGGCGCCGTGACACCGCTCACAGAGCCGTGAGCTGGCTGCGGTAAGTCTCGACCAGCTCGGTGCGGCCTTCGAGCCCAGCGACGTCGATCAGTCGTTGCAAGGTGCGCCGCGCGCTCACGGAGTTCGGCCGTCGCACGTGCACGTCGAGCGCCAGCGCGAGGCGCTCGCGAGCCTCGGTGTAGCGACCCGCTGCGACGTCGATCTCGGCGAGCAGTTCGAGGCCTACGGCGATGAGGCTACGTTCCGACCCAGCGCGGGCGAGCTGCGCAGCTGTATTCGCTGCACTGAGCGCCCGCTCCACTGCTCCACGCGCGAGGAGCACCCTCGCCAGGACGATGTGAGCATCGGCTTGACGCACGCGATTTGCGGCGCTCTGTTCGAGGCGCTCGGCAGCCTTGACAGCGGCCTCGGCGAGGTCGAGCACGTCTGCCGCAGCGCCACGCTCTGCAGCCGCGAGCGCAGCGCGCTGTTTGGCGACGTCGACCTTCGCCTCCCCGGTCGCCAGCTCGCGTGCGGCACCTTCGGCATCCTGCAACGCCGTGCGGGCTTTGTCGAAGTCACCCTCCACCGTCGCGATCCGCGTCAGGTTCAAGGCTGCCGCCAGGACGCCGCCAGGATACTCCTGAACGAATGCGTCGCGCCGCCGTGAGTCTGGACGCGACAGCTGCAGCGCTTCCGTGTACATGCGACCCGCATCTTCGAGGCGCCCGATGGACTCGTAGACGATCCCCAGATTGTTGCGCGCGTCCGCCTGCGCGGGACGGTCCGCGAGCGCAGCGCCGAGCTCCAGCGCGCGCTCGAAGTGGAGCGCCGCAGCTTCCAAGTCACCCCGCTGGAACGCCTCCGCGCCAGCGCGATTGTGGTTCGCTGCGCGCTGGTCGACAAAGGAGGGCGCCGGACTGCTACAACCGAGCAACGACAGCGAACAGACCAGAAGGAGAGCGCGACAGCCGCTCATCGAACACCTCCACCGAGGGCGGCAGGGAGCACCAGAGGCTCACCCGGGGGCGGCGGACCGAAGTCGGCGAACAACCCGAGCACCCGTGACTCGCGCAGCCCAGTCATCAGGAGGTTCGTCTGTTCGAGGGCCCGACGAACGTCCTCGGTCAGACCAGGCACGACCCGCGAGGCTGTGTCGAGGCGTTTCACAACCTCACCGAGGTCCGCGACGATCACCCCGACGTTCCGGACGATCGCCGGTAGCTCCGCAGACGACAGGTTCACGTCGCCCAAGGTGGTCTGGGTACGCGCGAGCAACGCGCGCGTCTCGTCGAGCAGTGCGTTGGTCTGCCTGAAGAGAGTCACGGTCTCTTGTTTGATCTCGCCATCGCGCAGCAAGCCGCCGACGACGCCTTCGCCCCGTTCGATCGCCGCCCCGAGCTCTGCCGCGTGCGCGAGGACCCGCTGTACGGGACCCTCTGGGTCATTCAGCGCGAGCATCAGCGTGCGCACCTCACCCAGGACCACGACGGCGTCCTGGAGCGGCTGCTGCAACCCCTCTGCCGTCTGCCGCAGCAGCCGCACGAAGGTGAACAGGTCGCCGTCGCTCCGAGCGAGCTCGTCGGCGATGGAGCCGAACTTGGCGATCACCTTCTCGGCCTCAGGTCCGAGTCGGTCGAGCAGCGCCTCGGCCTGGCTTGAGAGCTCGTCGAGCAGCGAAACCGGCTTCTGGAAACGGAGCTCTGGCGCTTCGTTCGCAGCGAAGTCTGCCAGCGCTCGACCACGCTGCATGGCGGGATGATCCGCGTCGAGCGTCGCGAGCTCATCCGGTGCGAGCAAGATGAGGTTCGTACCGGTCAGCGCACCGAGCGGGCCCAGGGAGACCGTCAATGTGAAGGCATCGGTGATGGCATCCGCCCAATCGGACTCGATGGCGAGCTGCACACGAAACCACCGGTCGCCGTGACTCACGTCCCAAGGGCGCGCCTCGACACGCTCGACCTGCCCGACACGAAACGAGCGAAATTCGACGCCATCTCCGGGCTTCACATAAGCCTCCGGCAGCCAGACTTCGCACGAATGTACGGTCCCCAGCCAGCGCTGCAGGGTCGCGCGCGAGAGAATCGCGACGCCGCCGGCAAAGAGCGCGACAAGCAGGAAGAGCCCAGTGAGCGAGTGGATGACCGTCTTGTTCACGCGGATTCACCTCGGACGGCAGGAGCAGTAGACCTCTCGACACGCATGAGCTCAGCGACCGCAGCGCCGTGCAGCGCACGCTCGGTGCCTAGGAGCAGCAGTGCGCCCCCACGTGTGACTTGATGCTCCAGCAGATGAGCGACGACGTCCGCGACACCGCGAGGGAAACGCGCTTCGGGCCGACAGATGATCAGGAGCTCGGGCTCCGTCAAGCTGGCTCGCGCCAAACCCGCAAGGTAGCGTCCACGTGGGGTCAGCTCGCCGGGCAGAACTCGGCCTACGATCGGCACGCCCAGGGCGGCGAGTCGCTCATGGACCGCGGTGTGGAGCTCGCGGTCGCTCGGATCGCGGCGATCGCGCAGCGGAATGGCGATGTTGTCGGGGACGGTCACCGTCGAGAGGAACGCGGGGCGTAAGGGGGCCAGAGCCACTCGGCGGCGCAGCCTCAGAGCGGCGCTGCGGCCGATTCGCCCGAGCTCATGCCCGAAGAGCGACACACGCCCCGCTGCGAGCGGAGCGAGGCCCAGCAGCGTCTCCGCCAAGTCATCCACGGCGGTCGCGTCCGCCCCACGCGGTTCGTCTTCATCGGGCAGTATGTCCGGCAGATCGGAGAGCGCGGCCTGTGGCAGCGCCAATCCCAGCGCAGCTCCGGTGCGCAAGACGAACGACGGCACCGCGAACCGTAGCCCGTGATGCTGGAACTGCAGCCCATCGGTGGCCAGAACAACGGTGGACTCACGCTGTGTGTTCATGCCGCCACCGCCACGACAAGCGCGATGACCGCGCACACAACGAGGCTATGGACCACTGCGCGACTCGCGGCCTTGGGGACCTCCGTGAACAACGGGATCAGTGCCAGCCCGTGATGGATCGCGACCAGCGCGATCGAAGCACCGAAGGTGGTGCCTAGGAGTCCGACCTGCACCGCCTGTGCCGGAGTCACTGCGAGCCAGAAGTCGACCGTGCCGTGCTCGGGATGGGAGCGCACCATCACGAAGAGCGCGAGGAGCGCGATGGCGGTGACGATGTAGGCCAAAGCCGTGACACCGATGCCGATGCCGAGGATCCGCGGGAGAGCGAGGTGCCGAAACGGGTCGACGCCGAACGACTCCAGCATCCGCAGCTCGCCGCCGACCTTCATGTTTCCGAGCTCCACCGCGACCGCGGGAGCGCTGCGCGCGACGACGACCAGCGCGGCGAGCAGCGGCCCCAGAAGCTCGACGACGACATCGCGCAGGAGCGGCACAACGACGTAGATGCCCGATGCGCTGGCGACCTGACCGAAGCCGGCCCCGACGAGGATGGCCAGGAAGCCGGCGACGAGCACGCTCTGTACTCCCGTGAAGTACACCTGCATCACGGTGGTGCGACGGAGCGCGCGCAGCGCGCCGCGGGATGCATCCAGAGCCGCGACCGATGTCCGCGAGAAGACCTCGCCGACCCCCAGGGCATCGTGCACGATCCCGGCGCACTTCGCCGTGAAGGTGCTACCGAGGGCCGCCAGGGGATTCCACACGGTGATCAGTCCTCGTACCGGGTTGGAATGACCGCGACCGCCTCGCTGACGACGCGCACGACAGCCTTGTGCATCGCGCGAGCGATCTCCCGCGGGTCGGCGGTCTCGAGGGGCACCTCCGCGCGCAGGGCCGTGTCGATCACCGCGCGGTCACCGACACCAGTGACCTGCAGGCCGATCTCGACGACTGCGGCGCGGGCCCCGGGGCTGCGGCGCTCTTCGAAGCCGCGGACTTCGACGTCGATGGCGAGCTCCGCGCGACCGTCACGGCGGTATCTGCCGGACTCGAAGAGGGCTTGCTCGAGTGCCCGACCGATGACGGCCTCCGGCAGCTCGGTCCAGCGCTCCAGATCCCGCTGGCCGTACTCTTCGCCGTCGCGCCAGACGAAGCGCTCGCCGAGGTGCCGCGCCGCGGTCACGCGGCGGATCCGTAGCGTCTGCCACGTCTCGCCCCCTGCTCTTGTACCGGTGCCGAGCGGATAGCTCGCTAGCTCTGGCATCGCGGAGAAGTACCGGATCGCCGGTGCTGGCCCAGGTGTCAAGCTGCAGCCGACAAGCGCCAGCATGATCAGCGAGAGCGCATTCGCAGCTTTCATCGTACCTCTGTCCTTCCGCGCAGGAGCGCACCGGGGTCACGTTCGAGCAGCCCGGCCAGCTCTTCGACGCGCCGCAGCGCAGCGCGCAGATCGGTCAAGGTCGCACGCAGATCCGCCGCTGCCGGCTGAAGGTCGCGCGCGAGGGTCTGGAACGAAGCCGCTGCGTCCGTGACGGACGCCGTCGTACCCCGAATGGCAGCGGTCGTGTCCGCCAGGGCAGACCCAGCGAGCATCTCACGGGCGGCATCGACGAGTGTGCCCGCGTCGGAGGCCAGCGAGACGAGGCTCGCGGCGGCGCGCTCCACTGGGCCCTCCGATGTTCCGAGTCGATCGACTAGCGCGCGCAGCGCCGCTGCGATGTCACGCCCGTCCTGCACGAGGGCGCCGACGTTCTGCGCCAGATCGCTGCCGCGAGGACCGACGCTGGACAGCACCTCTTCGGCGCTCGCTACGAGCCGCTCTCCACCATCGAGGAGCCGCAGGGCCCGCGAGTTGAGGGCCTCTGCATCGAGCGCGAGGATGCGGTCGTTGAGCGTCTCTGCGAGCTCGCGCACTTGGGCCAGCGTGCGCGGCAGCTCTTCACCGATGCCGCGCGCGGCGCCTTCGAGGCTGGCGAGGGTCGAGGTCGCCGAGGGAATGAAGTTGCGCGGCGGCGTGAACGAGAGCCTCGGAGTCGGTGTGCCCGGCACGACGAAGTCCGCTTCGATGAACTTCACGCCAGTGATACCCGTGGTGGATAGCGACAGTCGGAGCTGCGTCTCCTCACCGACGGGTTTGTCCGGCATCGACGAGAGGCTCTCTTCGGCGAGCCCGAGGCGCCGCAGATCATCCGCTTGAAAGCGTGCCTTGACTTCGACGAGCTTGCCGTCAGGAGCGATCCGGATATCTGCGACCGTTCCGATCGGCACACCGCGCACCTTGACGGGGGCGCCGATATCGAGGCCCTGCACCGACTCTTCGAAGTACGTGACGCGGTCCACCGTTTCGCTGTCGAAGCGCTGTGCGCCGACCCAGAGCAAGGTGCCGATGCCGAGCGCCGCCGCCCCGACGACGAACGCGCCGAGCTTCCAGTGGTTCGTACCGCTGCCGCTCATCGTGCAGCCTCCATGGGCCTGCGGTTGAAGAATGCACGGACGAAGGGATCCGAGCTCGAATCACGCAATCGGCGCGGCTCCCCGCGCGCGAGGATCCCGCGCGTGCGTTTGTCCAGCATGATGCACCGTGTCCCGATGCGGAAGATGCTCTCCAGTTCGTGCGTGACGACGACCAGCGTCAGGCCGAGCGCGCGATTGAGGGTCAAGAGCAGCTCGTCCAGACCAGCGGCACTGATCGGATCGAGGCCCGCCGAAGGCTCGTCGAGGAACAGGAGATCGCTCGAGAGGGACAGCGCTCGCGCGATACCGGCGCGCTTCTTCATACCCCCAGAGAGCTCGGACGGCAGTTTGTCCCCTGCCCCTTCCAGCCCGACGAGCCGCAGCGTACCGCCGACGATCGCAGCGATGGTGGGCGCGTCGAGATCGGTCCATGTTTCGAGCGGCAACGCGACGTTCTGTGCGACCGTCATCGAACCGAAGAGCGCGCCCGATTGGAACATGACCCCGAACGGCGGCCGCCGGCCGTGCACCTGTGCTGGGTCGCCGACGCCTTCGAGCTCGATCGTCCCGCGCCGCGGGCGCTCGAGGCCGATCAAGTGCCGCAACAACGTCGATTTGCCGCTGCCGGAGCCGCCGAGAATTAAGAAGATATCGCCGCGCTCGACCTCGAAGTCGAGGCCTTGCATCAGGGTCGTCGCTCCGTAGCCGATCGACAGATCCTTTACGCGCAGCACAGCGTCAGATCCCCCAGAGATCGAAGAGGACGGCGAAGAGCGCGTCCGCCACGACGAGATAGAAGAGCGTCCGCACAACCGCCCCCGTGGTCGCTCGGCCGACACCCTCGGCGCCACCTTCCGTCGCGAGGCCACGTTCACATGCCACGAGGGCGATGATCCCGCCGAAGGCGGCCGCTTTCAAGAGTCCACCGAAGACGTCGTTCGGCGCGATGGCGTCGCGCGTCGCAAGGACGTAGCCGGCCAGGCTCACTTCGAGCGTACTGACTGCGACCGCGGCGCCGCCGAGCAAGCCCACAATGTCCGCGACGACGGTCAAGAGCGGCGCGACCAGAATCAGCGCCAGCAGGCGGGGGAACACGAGGTAGCGGTACGGACACAGCCCCAGGGTCGTGAGCGCATCGACCTCTTCGGAGACCTTCATCGTCCCGAGCTCTGCGGCGATCGCGGCTCCGGAGCGACCGGCGATGACGATCGCCGTCATCAGGGGCGCGAGCTCGCGCGTCAGCGATAGTCCGACGAGGGTCGCAACCAACGTGTCCGCGCCGAACTTGCGCAGTTGGATCGCAGCCTGAAACGCTGTGATCAGGCCGATGAGCAGGCCGATCGTGGCCACGATCGCGAGTCCGTCGGCCCCGTGGCGCTCCATCTGCCGCGAGACTTGGCTCCACGCGACCGTCCACGGACGACGTATCGCTGCCAGCGTCGCGCGTGCGGCGGCGCCGATGAAGCCGAGCAGCGCGCGCAGGCTCTCGAGGAGCTCCACGGTCGCCGCGCCGACCTCGGCGAAGAAGCCGCGCCGCGGAGGCAGCGGACGCACGATGCAGGCGTCAGGACCGACGAAGAGCTGCAGAACGTCGCGGACGTGCGCCTCGCCGCCGACGAACTCAGGGCGCGGGTCACCCTCGAACAAACACCAGGCTTCGGCCAGGACCGCCGCGGCGCCACCTTCGAGGCGCTCGACGCCGTCCAGGTCGATCCGCTGCACGGGTCGCCCGCGCGCCGCCGCGAGCAGGGCGCTGCGGAGCCGCCCCGCGGCGACCGTCGTCAGCGCGCCGGAGATCCGCAGAGCACCGGCGCTCGCGTCGAACCGCACCTCCATGGGTGCAGCGTAGCGACCCGGAGGGCGGGCCGTGCAACCGCGTCAGAGCGATCCTGTGGCGACGTCGAAGAGCTCGACCGTCCCTGAGGCCGCGTCGACGACGACGAGGAACGGCCGCCCCGCGGGTGCGTCAGCCGCCGCTACGAAGGTGAGGTCGACGGGGTCCGCCAGCGCAGAGTTCGCGGCGAGGCCCGCGAAGCGCGGTGCGCCGGGGTATTCCAGGTCGTACAACGCGACGCTGCCGCTCCCGCCGCACCCGACGAAGAGCAGGCGCTTCCCGCCGACCTCGCCCAGGGCGAGGCTCTGCGGCCCGAGGCCCGCGTCCGGCGCCGCGGTATCGAGGCGCAGTTCGCGCTCAGGTTGCCGCGCGAGGATCCGCCGCGTCAGACGGTCGCCGGAGTCCCACACCACCGAACCGGACGGTGACGTGAGGAACACGCTGCGCCCGCCGAACGCCATGAGCCGCTCCGCGAGCCCGTCGCCGTCGAGGTCGCTATCGACGCGGCTGATGCGCAGCCGACCGAGGCGATCGTCGCGGACGAGGTCCGCGGCGTTGGGGAAGACAAGGGTGTCGAGGGTCAGACCTGCGACGCGGGTCGTCTCGTCGTAACCCGGCGTCCCCGGCACGATGCGCGGCGCGCCTCCGTCGGCGCCGAAGATGCGGACTTCGCCAGCCACGTCGAGGGCCACGAGGTCGAGCGCCTGACGAATTGCCGAGACCGGACCCGTGGTGAGCCGCACACCTTCATCGCGGTCGCTGCCGTCGAAGCGCCGCCCCTCCGCCCCGAAGAACGCGAAGGAGAGCGCGCTCGGCGCTTCGCCGGTGAAGCGCCGCGTCGTCGGATCGAGCACGGCAGCCCCGAGTCCGAACGCGTCCGACAGCGCGAGTAGAGGGAACTCGGGATCGTCTACGTTTGCGCCCTGGAGCCGGCAGACAAAAGCCGAGGCTCGGACGCCCGACTCACCCAGATCGACGGCGAGGGACTTGTGCAGCGGGGTGACGGGAGCGGCCAACGCCCCGAGGGCCTGGGGCTCCGTGGTCTCGAGCGCCGCGCTGACGGCGGCGTAGGCACCGCCGAGCTGCGTCAGGTTGGTCGCGCCGAGGAGGCTGGCGCGGAAGAGCGCGCTGAAGTCGCCCGCCGGATCCTCTTCGAGGACGACGAGCTCACCCGCGGCATCGATGTCGAGGTCGCGCACGACGTGTCCGCTGCGCTCGAGCACGTAGACGTACTCGCCATTGACGGTGCCGCTCGTCGGATTCACTGCGAGCACGCGCACGATGCGCGATGCGCGGGACGCGGCATCGTCCGCCGTATCGGGGTTGTCGAGCGGCCGGCCGAGGATGGCGAAGACGCTGCCGCCGCCCGGGAACGCCGCGACGCCCTCGAAGCCGCCCCCGACCACCCGCTGCGAGTACACGGCGGGCAAAGATTCGACGCCGGCGACAGCGCCGCCAGCGCCAGAGCCCAGCGGCACGTGACGGCTGAGCAGCGTTCCGGCTGCATTGACCCTCAGGAGCGACGGACGGTACTGATCCGCGATCCAGAGCTCATTGTTGATCCGCAGAGCATCACCGACATGTACACCGAACGGATCGAGCGGCAAAGGCACGCCCTGCAAGTCCACCACCGCTTCGTCGTGCAGCGCGAGCCCAGGTGAAGTCGCGCGGAAGTTCGGCCGTGAGGTGAGCGGGCTACCGTTGAATTGGCGGACAATGGTCTCGTCCAGCAACTCCACCGCGCCGGTGCTGACGGAGAGGCGCGCCCGGACGAGCCTTGGGCCCGCCGCGCCCAGCGCAAACGGGCGCTCGAGCTCCGCATCGGCGTCGAGGTTTTGCGGAGGCAGCACGGGTCCTCGAGCTGCGAGGAGCTCGACGAGCAATTCGTCGTCGTTGGCGCCGCGCTCCGCTCGCACGATCGCCTCGACATCGAAGGTGTAGACCTCTTGACCTCCGACGGTGAGCGCCGTGCTGCGACCCGACGTGTAGGGCAGGGGGCGTAGCCCCGTCAGCGCGCTGACGTCGCCGCCGATTCCGTACCAATCGACGCGCGGTAGCCCCGAGATGTCACGCACGAGCTGGCTCGCGATATCGATGCATGCGAGCGCGTTGTTCGCTGCGAGCGACACGTAGATCTCCGAACCGTCGGGCCGGAACGTCACTGCGCGGGGCTCGAGGTCGCGCGCGACGCCGACCTCGGGCCGGGGCAAACGCACACCGCCCTGGCGCAGCGCCTCCGCCGTCCCTTCGAAGGCGAAGAACGAGAAGGTCCGAACGTCCTGGGTCGGGTCGATGCTCGCAGCTCCGCCGGGGGGCACACGGACCCACGTGACCGTGCCCTGCGGATCCGCCGTGGAGCCACCGACGAGGTCCCCTGCTCCGGCGACCACCACTTGGCTGCCGTCCGGCGTGATATCCGCGTCGATCGGGCCCGCGCCGCTGGACCACGAGCCGAGCTCTGCGAGGGTCAACGGGTCGTAGAACACGACACGGCCCGGGAAGAGGCGCGATTCGCCCTCGTGCAAGACCGCCAGGACCCCAGAGGCAGCGACGACATCGATCGCCGGACCGGGCTGGAAGCCGGGCCGCGGCAAAGGCTGAGGTAGTAATCCAGCGAGCGTCGGTGCATCGGGATCGGTGAGGTCGTACGCGAGCACTTCACCCGCGACCCCGTCCACCACGAACAACCGCTGGCTCGCTGCGTCGTGATCCGCGCGCACAGCGCGCCCAGCGCCGCCGCCGTTCACGGCGATGCTGCGCCGCAGCCCCGCTGCGACCGAGCCGCTCGCTTCGACGGTCACCGTGACCCGATCGCTCGCGCGCACCGCACCGTTGACGAGCGCGCGGAGCTCGAAGACGAGCTCGGTCGGATCCTCGGGCGCGACGAGACGCAGCGTGGTCCCGTCCGTACCGCCGAGCACCGTCGCCGGAGCGCCGCTGACTTGACGCCAATCCGCGGCACCGCCTTGCACCGTGCCCGTCAGCGTGACGGCTTCGAAGGGCCGCGCCGTCCGGTCCGCGCCTGCCGCGGCGGAGGTCGTCGCGGTGGCACCGCCACCACCGCCGCCGCCGCAGCCGACGGCAGCCAAGAGCGCGAGGCACATGCCGCCCTTCGCAGGGACACGGCCCGCGGGCAGCGCAGTGTGGAGGAATCGAGGCACCATCGTCGAGCGCCGCAGAGCGAGACACCTGCGGCGTTCGAAAGGTATCCCGGTTCGGGGGCGGGGTCACATACGAGGTCCTAAATCGCTGGCGCAGAGCCCCCCGGGGTCCCGCGACCGGACGCTGGAGCGGGGAGTTGAATCGGCGCGGGCTTCAGGGGCGCTCGACGACGAGGGCCGCGATGGCGCCCGAGCGCTGGAAGAGCGCCTCCGAGGTCTCACGATCGAGCCATTCCCCGTCGAACACGCGCTCTGCGCCCCCTGCGAGGCGCGCGCGCAGTCTCGGCTTGGACCCGGTCGCAAATGCGACCGGGACCCCGCAGAACGAGATCGATCGGGGCCGCGTGGGTGCCCATTCTGCCTCCACGAAACCGAGCCGACCGTCGCGCACACGGACGCCCAGCTCGAGCCAGCGGGCCAGGATGTCCTCTTTGACCTGGCCCGTCATCCCCGGCTGGCGCGCGCCGCCGTTGGCCGGAGTGTGGGAATACGGGTCCGTGGGCAGCGCCCCGTAGACCTCGGGCTCGGCGTCGACCGAGAGGCCGCGTTTGACCTCGCCGTAATGTCCGGCGAGGCGCCGCAGAAGCTCTGCTCGCTCCGCGCTCGGGGGCGACGACTCCAAAGTCGCGCAGAGCTCCGCGATCGCGAGGCGCAGCTTCGACACCATGTGCCAGTAGACACAGCCGAGGCCTTCGTAGGCGCAGAACGACCCCGAGCGTCCGGTGAACGTCGCGTGGTCGAACGCAGCTTCATACGCTGCAAGCAGCCTCGGTCGAAGTCGCTCGAGCGCTGGGGACGCATCCGCATGTGTGCCAGACGCCGCAGTGATCTCTGCGTCGAGCGCGCCGACATGCGTAAGCCCAGGGCTGAAGCGCACGACCCCCGTGCGATCGCGGCGCAAGAGGCTCGGGAAGGCGAGCGCTCCTTCGAGCTCTGGCACGAGCTCCTCCGGGATTCGTCCCTTCTCCAAGAACGACGCATGGGGCCGATCCGGCTGCAACAGATACGTCCCGAGGTCCGCCCGCCAGAGCGCGCTGTGCCGCAGCGCTTCGAGGGTCCCGAGCGCACCGGCCGCAGCGAGGTATCCCGACGCCAGCACGGCCACCTGACCTTCCAACATCAGCGGCAGACGCCGTACGTCGAGACCACCGTCGGAGCGCGCGACCAGCACGTTGTACGCATGCCAAAGACCGTCGTCACGCCGGTTCGCTGCCAGGGTCGCGGCGAGCCATCGGCGCTGCGCAGCGAGCGCTGCAGTCAGCCTCTCCAGCGAGACCGCCACTCGCGCCGCGCCACCGAGGGCGCGCGAGTAGACCGCGCTGCGGTAGACCTCGCCGGCGCGACCGAGTCGTTCCAGCGTCCGCGCACGCAACGCGGCATCGTGGGTCGCTCCACTCGGGTCCCCGTCCAGCGCAGCGACCGTCGCCTCGAGCTGCGCTGCAATGGCGGCATCGAGCTCGATCGGCGCGCCCGCGGCGGCGAAAATGCGCGCGACCGTCTCGAGGTGACGGAAGAGCTGTGCGGTCGTGACGACGGAGGCTCCGTGTCCGACAAGAGCGTTGTTGGCGTCGTTCCACTCAGGCCGCTGAGTGTTCATCCAGATGCCGGCGCCCGGCACGAAGTGCGCGAGCTTTGCCAGGATCGGTACGAGTAACTTCTCGGCCAGATTCGCGCGCACGAGGCCCCCGTCGCCGGCGCGCAGCAAGCGCCCTTCGTTGCCCTCTGTGCGCACCCGCTGTTCACTCTGCGCAGCGCGCTCGCGATCGAAATGGATCGTCGAATGGGGGTCGCGCCGCAGTTCGTCGAAGTTCGCGAGGCGATACGGCACGTCGGCGTACACATAACGACGTTCGCCGAGGTGCTGGGCCAGCGCCCCCGGCGCCGTGCGCTCTGCAAGGTCGAGGAGCCGCTGCAGGTAGACCACTTGATGGTCGCCCCAGTAACCGATATGCGCCCACGGATCGCTCGGATCGGGGACCTCCCAGTCGAAGCCGTCGCGCGTGACGCGGTACGGGTTGTAACCATCCGCGGTCGAAGCATCGAGGAACTTCGCCACCGCCGCTTCTGCGTACTCGGGATAGCTCGTGAGCAGCGCCTCCCAGTTCTGGAAGATGTCGCGCCAATTGCCCTCGTAGTGCAAGCGCAGCGCGCCGGCGGCGCTCTCCGTTGCGATCTGGAAGCGGTTCCAAGGTCGGCTCGGGTCGCCGTGTCGGCGGCTGAAAGCGAGCGGAAGGAACTCCGCAGCGAGCCGCATGACGTCGAGGTCGCCGGTCTCTGCCGCAGCGCGTTGCAGCTCTGCACGGGTCACCGTTCCCGACAGCCGCAGCGCGACGCGCGCAGCCACACGCGGCGCCACCTCGCGCAGATGCTGGAGGAAGTCCGCCGCGCCGACGCGCCCCTCATCCAAGAACGTGCCGCCCCGCATGCAGTTGAACAGCACGTTCGCGGCGTGGCGTGCATCGTGCCGTGGCTCGTCGGTGCTCTGATCACCGTCCGCACGGCCGACGAGCGCGGAGAGGCGCAGTCGATCGCTCTCTAGGTCCGCATCGAGCAGAGACCGCAGCGCAGCGTCGACGGCGGCCCCACGCGCGCCGAGCGCATGCGCCACATCGAGGGCGCGCGCTGCGTCGCATGGGCCATCGAGTCCGAAGACCCACTCGGCGCTCCCTTCGGCCTTCAGGTTCAGCTCCGCGACGGCGAGGAACGCCCCGCGCCGACCGCGGATGGCCCTCTCTTCCACGACACCTGCGCCGCGCCGGAAGGCCGCGAGCTGCTCGGTCGAGAGCAGGAGCTGCGCGTCCGGCAGACCGCGCATCCAGGCGCAAGTCGCCGCGAGGCTCTCGCTGGGCTCGGCGCGATCGATGGGGATCGAGCTCAGCCGGAAGAGCCCGAGGCCGCTGCCCGCGTCGAGCTCGGCGAGCCGATACGCGTCGACCAAACACGCGAGCGACTCCTGCATGCGTCGATCGACGTCGGGCGGCTGAAGATCGACGAGCCCATCGAGCACGCGCACGCGCACGGCATCGCCGCGGTCGTTCTGCAGCTCGACGCGCCGTTGGAAGCCGAAGCGCTCGCCGCTCGCCCAACCGACTCGGAAGGTCAGCCCCAGCGTGACGTTGCGCTCGCTGAGCCACAGCTCGTCCCCGAGCCGCGACTTCCAGAGGCTCCGCTCGACGACGTAGTGACCGTCCGTGGCCCGCAGCCAGGGCTCCCACAGGTAGACCTTACCCACGTCACCTTCGAGCTGCACCAGCAACGCCGTTCGGCTGCCGGAGCGTCCGTCGCAAGCGAGCAGCCGGTCCTCGGTCTCGTACGGGAAGAGCGCGCCTTCGGGCGAGCGCCGCCCGAGCACGACCGCTCCCCAGCTCGAGGCATACATCCAGCGCGCTCCCGCGCTGACCACGCACAGGAAGAACGGTGCGAGCGCATCGACCCCGTCGACACGAAAACCTGACCGACCGCGCCAATCAGCGAGCTGGCCCTTGGCATGTGCCTCGCCCCGCACGAGCGGAGCGGCGCCCAGGTGGACTGTCGTTGCCTCTGCGCTCATTGCCGTCCGTAGACCCTGACGTAGTCGACCTCGAGGACTGCCCGTTGCACGTGGTCCGGGATCGGCCCCCCCATCCCGCCACCCATCGCCAAGTTCAGGATCAAGTTCTGCGGGGTGTCGAACGGCCATTCGAGCGGCCCAGCGGTCTTGTCGTAGACGTAGTAGGGACGCCCGTCGACGGAGATCTCCACCCGGTCGGGCCACCACTCCAAGGTGTAGACATGGAACGCCGAGGCCATCCGCGCGACCGGGGTCACGGACGAGATGTGGTTGCCCTGTTTGAAGTAATACGCCCGGGTATGGCAAGACGCGTGATTGCGGCCGTCTCCGGTCGCATCGTCGATCTCGCGCCCAACGGCCTCCATCACGTCGATCTCGCCGCAATAAGGCCACGAACGCTCGTCCCGATAAGCGTCACCGAGCAACCAGCCTGCAGCCCACGCACCATCCGCCGCAGGGACCTTGGCCGCGATCTCGATGCGGCCGTAGAGGAACGAGACCACGCCGCGCGTCGTCAAGCGCGCCGAGGTCCACGCACGCCCGAGGTCGCCGCGCCGCGCCTCGATGATCAGCTTTCCGTCGCGGACGCGCGCGTTGTCCGCGGCGGCGTCGGTGTAGTACTGCGGCTCGCGGTTGCCCCAGCCCCAGTCGCCGATATCGTGGGCCCACTTCCGAGGATCCGGCGGCCCCTCCGTGTCGAACTCATCGGACCAGACGAGGGTCCACGCGTCGCCTTCCGTGCGCTGCACGAGGGTCGTCGGAGTGGCCGTCGCGGCCCGCAAGCGTACGAAGCGCAGCGCGCGCACGACGACCTCGCCACCATCGTGGTGCAGCCGCATCCGGCGCGGGCCGCTCCAGAGCGGCGAGCCATCGCGCGCGACCGTGCCACCTTCGCGCTGCACCGAGATCGGGCCCGTGATGTCGTAATGTCGCTCATCGGGGTTCCCGACGTAGTCCTCGAGCCAGACGAGCACGGGTCCCTCGCCAGCGGGCTCCGCGGCCAGCAGCTCGAGCTCGACGCGGTAACGCCCCGGGGCCGGCACCTCGACGGCGAGCTCGATCCAGCCGCGTGCGCCGGGCAACCGCAGCGCGCCATCGACCTCGACAGCCGGCGCGCTGGCGCCGACGTGATCGCGCAGCGCAACTTCGAACGTGACGCGCTCCGTCGGTCCAAGCTGCGGCTCTGGACTCGCGCTGCCCGGTGAGTTGAAGCTCGAACCGAGGAGGAGCGGGAGGAGAAGGAGGCAAAACGAAGCGTTCATGCGCGATAGAGCTCTTGCTCAAGCTGTTCGAGGGAACGTCCCTTGGTCTCGGGGATGTAGCGCAGCGTGAAGAGCAGGGCGAGGACGGCGAAGCCGCCGAAGACGGCGAAGACCCCCTCGGGACCGAGCACTTCGAGCCCGCGCGGGAAGAGCTGCTGGACAGCGAACGAAACGAACGAGTTGAAGAAGCCGGCCGCCGAGATGGCGAGGCCCCGTAGGTGCTGCGGGAAGATCTCGGAGAACATGGCCCACATCACCGGACCGAGCGAGATCGCGAACGCGGCGATGTAGAGCAGGATGGCGGCCAGCACGAGCATGCTGCTCACGCGTAGCCCGTCCTTCGCCAGGTCCCCAGCGCGTGCGTCGATGGCCTCTGCTGCGCTGGGAGCCGCTCCGCGGAGCGCCTCCAGGAACGCCGTCGGCGTCGCGTGCTCGACCCCTGCAAGCGCTGCGAGCGCCGCCTCTTCGCCCTGTGAGACGACGTCGGCGAGCCGCCCACGAACGTCATCGTCGACCGCATACGTCGCCGCGCGGAACGCGGCGGCGTTGGTCAGGAGCGCCAACGCCATGCACGCCGTTCCAACGATCAGCAGAGGACGTCGTCCCGCGCGATCGATCAGACGGATGGCGACCAAAGTGAACGCGACGTTGACGAGGCCGACGAGGATCGCCTGGACGAGCGCCGCATCGCGGGCCGCGCCCGCCATCGCGAAGATCGTCGTCGAGTAGTAGAAGATGGCGTTGATGCCCGTGATCTGCTGGAAGAAGCCCAGCCCGAGCCCGATCCACATCACGCGCCTCATCCGGCGCGCCAAGAGGTCGGTGGGCCTGGCCTTCGGCTCACCCTTACGCTGCACGAGCGCCTTCTCGAGCTCGATGAGCTCATCCTCGGCGCTGGAACCATGCATCTGCCGCAGCACCCCGAGGGACTCTGCTCGGCGTCCGCGGGTGAGGAGCCACCGCGGGCTCTTCGGCACCCACAGGAGCAGCAGCAGGTAGAGCACCGCTGGGACGGTCTCGACCCCGAGCATCCAGCGCCACCCCAGTCCTGCGCGCTCCAGGAAGTAGTTCGAGAAGAACGCTGCGGAGAACCCCAGCACGATGTTGAGCTGGTTGAACGACACCAGTCGGCCCCTTCGCTCGGTCGGCGCGATCTCGGCGATGTAGATCGGCGCGATGAGCAGCGCCCCCCCGACGCCGAGGCCCCCGACGATGCGGGCGATGACGAGGGTCGTGTAGGTCGGCGCGAGCGCGCTGCCCAGCGCGGAAACCGCGAACAACAGCGCCGTGCAGAGCAGAATCGTGCGACGTCCGAACCTGTCGGCGAGGGGTCCCGCTGCCGCCATCGCCAAGGTGGCGCCGAGCGTGAGACAGCTCACGACCCAGCCCAGCTCGTCCGCGGAGAGCGCGAACTCCGTCTTGAGTGGATCGACGACGCCGGAGATGACGGCGCTGTCGAAGCCCATCAAGAAGCCGCCGATGGCCACGACCAGCGCGACCCGCGTGGCGTGCCCTGCGGTGCTCGCGTCGGTGTTCCCGCCCGTGTGTGAGGCGGGGCTGCCCGGAGGTTGTGTTTGTTCGGACTTCATGCTGGATTCGGCGGACATCGGTCATGTCCAGATGCGGTGCAATCGCGCGCACTGTACGTGCCGAGAGCGCGCTGCGTCGACTAGAATGCGGCGGTCATGAACAACCACCTCGGTGTATTGGCAGCTGTGAGCATCTCGGCGGTGAGCATCACTGCAGTGAGCTCCGCGACACCCGCAGCCCCCGGACCGTACACGACCGCGCGCGCTCCGCAGGACGCGCTGATGTTCGGCTACGGCGATGTCTTCGCTAACGAGCTGCAGCCGCTGGCGGAGCAACTCGGCGCAGCGCTCGATCTGGCGGGCGGCTGGGACACACTCTTCACCTACGGCCAGCTCACACCGCGCGGCGCGAGCTTCGGCCTCTTTGGTCAAGGGCTCGAGCCCCTGCACTTCGTCGTGCCGAACGGTGCCCCGCGCATCCTCGACGGCGTCGCCACACGGCGCATCGAAGTGGTCGCACGTACGGCGAACGGCGCGCCGCGCTGGAACGAGGTCACACACGTCGTCCACGTGACACGGCCGCTGACGGCCACTGCGCGCCAGCACGCGGCGTTGATCGAGCGCATGGTCGGGCTGCGTGCGCGCGCGGTCGCTGCGAATCCGCCGCTGGCGGCTGGCGCAAGCGGCGCAGTCGCAGGCGATCCGGTCGAAGTCGTGGTGGCCCACGGGCTCTTGCCGACAGACCTGTCGCCCGGTGTACTGCCGCGTGGACTCGGCTCCGCCGCTTGGGAGTTGGTGCACCAAGAGCATCGCGCGCGGCGTTCGCTCGGTCCTGCGATTCGGACGATCCCTGCGGCCGACACGTACGCGCGTGCCACGCTGACGCCGGGCGGTGCACCGGGCCTGCGCGTGGCGGTCCGGACCGACTCCACCTATGACGTCCCCGGCATCGCGCTCGGACGCGTCGCGCTCGACTTCGAGTGGTCCGCGGCCACCGCGAACCAACCCTGGGTGGGTTTCGCGCTCGATCTGCGCGGATCTGCGGGACAGCCGCTCGATGCGGCGACCGGCGACGCAGCGCTGGTCTTCTCCGTGCGCGGACAGACGTGGCAGCCCGATGGCGCAGCGCTGCTGTTCGTGGCGCTGGAGGACGTCCACTCGAGCTCGTTCGGCGGCCTCGGCAACGAAGCGCATCTGGCGATCGACCTGCCGGAGATGACCAACATGGAGCAGACGGTGGTCCTGCCGTTGGCGCGCTTCCTGCAAGCGAACCCGGCGCTCGACCTGCGCTCGCTCGTGCACCTGAAGTTCGCGGCGCGCAACGCCAACGTCGCCGGTTCGACGTCGTGCCTGGCGGGCGATATCGAGCTGTTCGACCCACGCTTCGTGCGCGAGTCGCCGGCGCGTCGCACACCGCAGAACGTGTTCTGGTCGAACACCCCGCTCGTGCACGCAAACGGCGGCACGGGCGCGCCGCTCACGCAGCGCTTCCTGGATCAACCGACGAGCGTCTACAAGTGGTTCGTGGGCACCTCGGGTCCCGACGTGGCTCGGGTCCCCGGGTTGCTGGCGGAGATCGCCGCCGTGCGCGCGACCGGCCGCACACCGCACGTCGTCATGGAACTCTGGCCGAGCGGCTCGAGCCCGACGTTCGAGGCCATCGCCGCCGGTGCGTACGATGGATACTTCGACGCTCTCTTGGCGGGCTGCCGCGACATCGGCGGGCGCATCGAGCTCGCGCCGCTGCACGAGGCCAACGGCTTCTGGTACCCGTGGAGCTCGTACAACAACAGCGCGCGCCTGCGCGACGCCTGGCGCCGCATCGACAGCCGACGCGACGCCATGGCCGCCCAGAACGTCGCGCTGTGTTACGTGGTCTCGAACCTGCCGGGCGACCCGGGCCTCACGCGGCGCGCGGTCGAGGCCTACCCCGGCGACGATGTCGTCGACCTCATCGGTCTGCAGGGCTTCGAGTCGGGCTACGACCTGATCGTCGACTCGTTCAACGAGCTCTTCACGAACATCGGCGCTGCGCTCGATACCGTGAGCGACCTGCCGATGGTGATCACCGAGTACGGCTTCTACGCGCTGCCGAACGCGCAGCATGGCAAGGGCCCGCTGTACCGGTGGGCGCTCGAGGACCAGCTCGCTGGCCGGACCGCGGCGCCGTTCATCGGCGCGTTCTGCTTCAACGTCGCAAAGCAGGAGAACGGGGCCTGGCGCGATTGGCGCGTGGCCGTCAACAACACGGGGCTGCCGGTGCCGGAGCTCGCATCGTGGTACTCGGGCCTCGTAGGCCTCGCCGCCCGCCCGACGCTCGCCAGCGGCGATGGCGTGGAGGCGCACCTGGCTGCGCTCCGCCTGCACACCCGCTTCGCCGCGCGCATCGCGGCGCGCTGAGCGCGCGCGGCGGTGAGTCCGCCGCATCCACAGGCGCCCTGCCCGTTCCGGTTGGAACGGGCAGGGCGCTTGACCCCACCACGGACGGCGGCGGGGTGCCGGGGACGCGGCGTCCGCGATCACTCGAAGGTCACACCGACCGCGCTCGAGAAGTTGGAGACCGCCGCCCCGAGGGCGCTGTCGCGGGTCCAGTACTGGAAGTAGCGCGTCTCGCCCGCGACCGCGACTTGGAAGCCCGCCGGGGCGGGCAACGCGGTCAGGTCGATCGCCAGGGAGACGTTGCCACCGGCGTCAGCGGCGAGCACGTTGCCCGCGTAGCGACCGATGCTCGGTCCGGCGATGCACAGGTGACCCTGGCTGCCGCCCGCGTTGTACACGATGACGTCGTTCGGCGACTGGAGGAAGTACCCGAGCGCGCCGACCGGGAGCTGGCTGACGCCGAGGGTCATCGAGTTCGCCGCGACCTGAGCGCTGCCCGTAACGGTGAGGAGCGCACCAGCGCCGGTCGAGTTCGGGTTGCCGAGGCAGACCGTCTCGCCGAGGCCCGGGGCCGCCAAGCGGCTGAGCTCGAGGTTGTCGTAGAAGCGGCCGGTATCGCTGTAGTTCGTCGCGATGCTGCCGAAGCCCATCTGCAGGAGCTCGCCGCTGAACGATGCGTCGATCAGCAGGTCGATCGCGTACGAGGACCAGGCGGTCGTCGAAGCGTCCGTCGTGTCGACTTCGACAAACGCCAAGGTCGCGAACGAACCGTCCGACACCTTGAGCACCTTGAGGAACGCCGACATCGTCGAGTTGCCTTGGCCGTTCGTGACCGCGGGGCTACGGAGCGTGTCGAAGCGGAAGCGCCAGGTGTTGCCGACGTCGACCGCGCCGATGAGCTGCTCACGGAACACGAGCGCCTCGATCAGATTGCCGTTGGCGTGATCGCCGTTCCCATAGTCGCTGTACACGTTCATGTACTGGCTGCCCTGGAACGGACCGCCCGAGCCCGTCCCCACGGAGGAGAAGCCCGGGCCGCCGTTCGGAGCCGGGAACACGCCGTAGTTGTAGAGGAAGTTACCGAGCGGATCGCGGACCGTCGCGAAGACCTTGTAGCCATCGCTCGAGAGCGCGCCCGGGTTCGCCATGTCGACGCCCTCGAAGTCCTGGGTGTACGTCGCGAGGCTGGGCGGTGCGCCGCCTTGCTGCGTCCAGCTCAGGTTGTCGTAGAGGCGGCTCGAGTCCGCGTAGTTCGTCGCGACGCTGCGGAAGCCGAACTGCAGCAGTTCACCGGCGAACGCCGGATCGATCGTGAAGTCGATCGAAGCCGTGCCCCACGCCGTGGTCGAAGCGTTGGTCGTCTCGAACTCCTGCTGCGCCAAGGTCGCGAAGCTGCCCGTGGAGCTCTGCAGGACCTTCACGAAGGCGTACGTCGTCGTCGCGCCTGCGCCGTTGACCACCGTCGGGTTCTGCAGGTAGTCGAACGTCAAGCGCCAGACCTGGCCCGCGTTGGCGACGCCGATCGTCTGCTCGCGGAACACGAGCGCCTCGATCAGGTTGCCGTTGTTGTGATCGCCGTTGTTGTAGTCGCTGAAGATGTTGAGCTGCTGGGCGCCTTGGCTCGGACCGCCGAAGCCCGTCGCGAGCGCGCTGAAGCCGGCGCCGCCGTTCGGGGCGGGGAAGACGCCGTAGCCGTAGAGGTACGCGCCGCCCGGGCTGAAGACGTTGGCGAAGACCTTGTAGCCGTCGTTGCCGAGGGCCGCGGGGTCCGTGATCGCGAGGGTCTCGAAGTCCTGCGTGTAGGCGGTCAGGTCCGCAGCCGCGCTGGGCGCGAGCGCCGCGAGCAGGGCGAGAGAGAGGGTCGAAGTACGAAACATGGGAGAATGCGCGAGAGAAACGCCGCAGTGGCGGGGAGAGGAGGGAAGCCAGAGGGCGCGCTCGGCGTTTGCCGAACGCGCCCTCCTGACGGTGCTCAGAACTGGATACGGACGGCGTCGGTGAAGTTCGACGTCGCAACGCCGCCGACGGCGTCGCGGTGCCACGCCTGGAAGTGCCACGACTCACCCGGCTGGATCGCGACCGGGCCCGACGGAGTCGGCGTCGTCGGCAGGTTGAGCGTCAACAAGAAGCTGCCCGTCGAGCCCGAGTTCTTGATCTGACCCGGACCGACGTAACGGCCGATGGCGCCCGAGAGGCACAGGTTGCCCGCGGAGCCGCCAGGGTTCTGTACGAAGCCCTGGGTGCGGCTCGTCAAGAAGAAGCCGAAGGCGTTGTTCGGGAGCGAGCGCGCGAAAAGGCTGACGTCGTTCGCCGCGACCGAAGCCGTGCCCGAGGCCTCGATGACCGCCGACGTACCCGTCGAGTTCGTGTTGGCCGGACCGCAGTAGTTCGTGCCGATCTGGTTGCCCGGGACACCCTTCTCGATCTTGATTTCGTCCCAGAAGAAGTGGCTGCCGCTGCCGCCCGAGTTCAGGCGGATCTTCGTCCAGCGGAAATCGTGCACGAAGGTGTCGAGCTGGGCTGCGGTCACCGGGTGGGGCACCGGCGGATTGACCCACATCCGCACGCGCTCGCCGCCCGGGAGGAAGTCGATGCGGGTGACGAGGCGCGCGGGAGTCGCGTCGGACGTACCGGCGATCGCCTGCGGACCGGTCCCGGTCGGACCTTCATCGTCGATGCCCCAAGCGAAGGTCCCCCACGGTGCACCGATGAGCAGCTCCTCTACGTTGGTCGCGCCCAAGTCGTTGAAGAGCGACAGCGAGCCGAAGTGCGTGCCGAAGTTCTGGTAGTTCCACGAGCGGAACGAGATCCACATCGTGGAGCCGTCGCGGCCGAAGCCGAGCGAGTCGTGGACATCACCGTGCCCCTGGGGGCTCGGGTAGCGCTCCGCACCGACGAACTCGACCGCCTGACCGGCGTAGTTGCCGATCGAGTCCGCGATCGGGAACGGCGGGTTCACGGAGAGGTCGAACACGACGACCTCGTTGCCACCGCCGAGGACGTCCCAGGCGTTGACCCAGCCGCTCCCGCCGTTCTGGGCGCGCAGCAGCGCCGGGGCGGGGTAGTCGAAGGACTCGAAGGAGATGGGCTGGACCTGGGCGGCGACGGCGGACGAGAGCGCCGCGCCGAGCGCGAGGAGGGTGAGGGTCTTCGGAAGCATGGGCTGCAGGGGGGTCAGGCCGGCCCGACAAGAACCGGAACGGCCGTTCTGGACGCAGGAGGCCACCCCCCCGTGGGGTGGCGTCACCAAAGAGTTCCACACTGGCCCGGCCTGTGTTGACGGAAGATTTTTCTCGCGGCCGCATCGGGCGGCCCAAGGTGGGACAGGACGATATCACTGTGATATCTCATTGATCTCCATGAGGGTGAGCGCTCCACCGCGCCGCCCCGCCCGGGGTAGGCTCGGGTCATGTGGTCCGTCCTCCTCCTCGGTGTATGCGCGGTCCCCCAGGCCCCCGCCGCGCGGCCGGTGCCCCCCGCGATCGAGCTGCACGCGGGGACGTTCAGCGCGCTCGTGCGCGCCGTCGTGCCGACCGAGGCCGAGCTCGCCTGGCGCTCCATCCCGTGGCGCGCCACCCTGCGCGAGGGCGTCGCAGACGCGACCGCCGCCCGGCGACCCGTCCTGCTCTGGGCGATGAACGGCCACCCGCTCGGCGCGACATGAAACAACGGCGTGATCGACCGGCGGTCGGCCTGGTCGGATCCCGAGGTCCAGCGCCTGCTCGCGGACTTCATCCCCGTCGCGGACGAGGTCGGTCGGCTGCAGCGCGGCAGCGACGCCGAGTGCCGCTTCTTCCAAGGGTTCGCAGAGCGCGGCCACTACGCCGGACGCTCGAACCCGACGGGCACACGCCAGGGCATCTACGCGCTCGCGCCCAGCGGTGAGCTCTTGGGTTCGTGGAACACCCGCCGGGTCCCGGAGGTACGGAGGCAGCTCACTGCTGCATTGAAGGCGTTCGAGGCCCTGCCCGAGGAGCGGCGTTATCCCAAGGCGGAGCTCGAGGCGAGCGCGCGCTTCGAAGATCGCTATCCGGTCGACGGGCTCGTCCTGACCGTGTACACGCGCGACCTCCCGCGCAGCGAAGACACACGCGATCCCAAGGACTGGCGCACGCAGGCCTGGAACATCGACCACGCGTGGTTTACACGCAGCGAGGCGCAGTCCCTGGCGGAGGGTGCGCTCGATTCCGCGGCTGCGCTGCGCTTCGTACGGCTGCATGCCCGCGACAACGTGCGCGGGCAGACGCGGCCGTTTCCCAGAGACGCGGTCCGCACCGCGGAGCTCCGCGCGCGTGAAGTGGCCCGCGAAGGCGCGTCCGTCGTGCTGGAGCTCTTCGGCAGCGCCTCCGCCTCGGAGACCGGTGATTGGCCCATCGACGACAACCGCAACGATCCGGGCCCGGAGACCCGCTCGTTCGAGGGCACGTTCTACGGCACGGCCGTCTGGAACGGCGAACGCTTCGTGCAGTTCGAGCTCGCCCTCGCGGGCCAGCGCAGCGGCGCCACGCAGTACAACGAGCGCGCCGAGGACCAGGGCCCCGCGCCGATGGGTGTCGTCTTCCGGCTCGCGCCACCCGGCGAGCGGGTGGCGCCATCGCACTGGTACGAGTACCCGCGCTGAAGCCGCCTCAGCGCTTGGACGCAACGAAGCCGTCGAGGCCTTCGAGCGCTTTGGCGTAGTCCTGTTTCACCTGCCCCGCGAACACCGCGTTCATGATGCGGCCGATGCCGGGGAAGTCCTGCGTGCCTTTCGACCACCACGTGACCTTGGTCGTCGCACCGGCGGGCACGAGCTCGATGCCCCCCTGCATCGCCATCTGCATCGGCTTCAGCATCTGCATGTCGTACGCAGCGCGGTCCGCGTCGACCGAGGTGATCGACAGCGTGCCATCACCGAGTTGCTTGCCGCCGGCCCACTTCCAGGTCATGCCCGGGCCGGGTTCACCGCTGTACTCGAACGTCACCCCGTCGTTCGGGTGGTTCTTCTTGCTCCATGGGCTCCAGTCCTCCCACGTGCGCAGGTCCTTGAACGCGGAGAGGATCGCCGTCGATTCGGCGGACATCTCGCGCTCGACGCGGTAGTCGAACGCGGCGGAGAAGAAGGCGTAGTTTGCGACGACGACCGCCACGAGGGCGATGACGAGCGCTTGGATGAGTTTCTTCAGCATGTGGGCAGGGATGAGGTGACTCGAGACGGCCTGGAGTCTACGACATCCACCGTGGCCGCTGGATGAAGCGAGCGACAGCCAGCAGAGCTCCACGAGCTCGCGGCGAGAGCTGGGTGGTTTCCGCGGCAGCGGAGCGCCCTCGGATCCTCGGAGAACCTCAGCGGGCGCGCGGAGCGGGCTTGCGTGAACCAGTCGCGGGAACGCTCCCTGGTCTGCTCGAGGTATGGATTCTCCGCGCCCTAGTGCATCTTCGCGCACAGACCGCTGGGGCGGTGTTACGGTGCTCGACCAACCCATGCAGTCCCCCGTGCACCCCGAACGCTCCTCCGACCTGTGGCCGCTCTCGGCGCACGCGCTGGCGACTCTGCCGAGCCCGACCCTGCTCGTGTGGCTCGCGCACGTCGAGCACAACATCGAGCGCGTGCTGGCCGTCACGGGCGATCGCTGGCGACCGCACGTGAAGACCGTCAAGACACCGGAGATCCTGGCGCTGGTCGTCGCCCGCGGTGTCCGCCATTTCAAGTGCGCGACGGTCCGCGAAGCCCAGATGCTGGCTGAGCTCTTGCGTCTTCACGCACCTGTCGCGGGCGATGTGCTCGTCGCGTTCCCGCACGTGGGCCCGAACCTCGCTGCGCTCGCGGAGCTGGCACGCAGCGCGCCGCACGTGCGCTGGTCGATCCTGTCGGAGGACCCCGAACATGCGGCTCTGGTGCCGGACGTTCTGGACATCTTCGTCGACCTGAACAGTGGGATGAACCGAACAGGAGCTCCGTGCGGCGACCTCGCGCGGATCCACGCGACCGCGCGCGCGGCGGGCTCGCGTTGCCGGGGCCTGCACGCCTACGACGGTCACCACGGTGACCCCGACCGCGAGCGACGCCGCGCCTCGGTGTGGGAGTCGAACGACCGCGTACGCTCTGTCAGCGATGCGCTGCGCACCGCGGGTCACCCGATCGAAGAGATCATCACCGCAGGGACCCCTGCGTTTCCCGCGGCGCTGGGCGATCCGGGCTGGCGCGGTCGGCCGGAGGTCCACCGCGTCTCGCCGGGCACCGTCGTGCTCGGCGATCTGCGCGCGATCGAACAGGTGCCCGAGCTGGAGCTCACGCCCGCCGCGCTGGTCCTCGCGCGCGTGATCAGCCGACCGAACGCGACACGGGTCACGGTCGACGCGGGCTCGAAAGCGCTGAGCGCGGATGTCGAGACCGTCGGTGTGCCCGTCGGCTGGCCCGGACTCACACCGGTGCGACCGAGCGAGGAGCATCTGCCGCTCGAGGTCACGGAGGGCCCTGCGCCCGCGCTCGGGACGCCGCTGCTCTTCATCCCGGGGCACGTCTGCCCCACGGTGAACCTCTACGACGAGCTCGTGCTCGTCGGGCCGACGGGCGCGCTCGAGCGTGCGCGCGTAACGGCTCGGGGGCACTGACAGCGCACAGGTCCCGAGTTCGCCTCGCCGCGCGCAGCCGATCGTTTACGCTCAGGGGGCAAGCACCGCGACGCCGCGACCCCAGGAGTCCCACGAGCATGTCCCTCACACGCCGCCAGCTCACGCAACTCGGAGCGCTCATGCCTTTCTCGGCGCCCTTCGTGCGCCGCGGGCCGCTGCGCGAGCGGCCGCGGCTCGCGGTGATCGGGGCCTGGAACCGAGGGCGCTCGAACCTCGAAGGTGTGCTCGACGGAGGCGCGGAGGTCACGCACCTGGTCGATGTGGATGCACGCCACCTCGGCCACGCGCTGGACCTGATGCAGGGCCGCGGGCTGCGCAAACCCAGCACCGCCGCCGATTGGCGCGCGGTCCTGGAGAAGCCCGAGCAGCTCGATGGAGTGGTGATCTCGACGCCGGATCATCAGCACGCTCCGATCGCCAGCGCTGCGCTCTCCGCGCGGCTGGCGGTCTACTGCGAGAAGCCTCTGTCGCGCACTTCAGCGGAGGCGCGCGAGCTGCTGGCGCTGGCGCAGAAGGCGCGCGTCGCGACGCAGATGGGGATCCAGATCCACGCGACGGAGAACTACCGCCGCGTCGTCGAGGCCATCCGCGGGGGCGCGATCGGTGCGGTGCAAACCGTGCACGTGCTCTGCTCGAAGAGCTGGTCCGATGGGCGCTACGGCGCAGAGGCTCCGGTGCCCGCGTACCTCGACTGGGACCTCTGGCTGGGCTCGGCAGAGAAGCGCGCGTACTGCGAAGGGTTGCACCCCGCGTGGTGGCGGAAGTTCTGGAGCTTCGGCAGCGGCACCGTCGGCGACATGGCGTGCCACTGGGTCGACCTCGTGCACTGGGCGCTCGAGCTCGATGTGCCCGCGCGCACCGAAGCGGAGGGGCCGGAGGTTCACGCGGACGGCACACCGCGCTGGTTGCATGCGACGTGGCACCATCCCGCGCGCGGCGCGCGGCCCGCGGTGGACGTGCACTGGTGGGACGGCGGACGGAAGCCCGACTGCGCGCGCGAGGGCTGGGACGACTGCCACATCTGGATCGGCACACGCGGCAAGCTCTTCAGCACCTACGGCGCACACGAGGTCGTCCTCGACGCCGAAGACGAGCGCTACGTCGCGCCCGAGCGCTCGTTGGCCCCGTCGCGCGGTCACTACGTGGAGTGGCTCGAGGCCATCGCTGGCGGCCCTGCGCCCTCGTGCGACTTCGAATACTCGGCGCCGCTCACCGAGACCGTCCTCCGCGCGGCCGAGGTCTATCGGGCGAACGGCGTCGAGGGTCCCCGCTGACGGGCGAAGCGGGCGCGCCCCCGGTTGCTGCGGGCCGCGAACACGACCGTTACGCACTGGCCCGTGGTGCCACCGCGCCCCTGCCCTTAACCTGTGCGCCCGGCCAGGTGGCCGGAGCCACAGGTCCATGCAACGCACCCCGAACGCCTTCGCCGTCGCGCTCGTCGCCACGGCCCTGACCGCTCCCCGGACGCTCGCACAGGAGGGCGCCGCCGCGCCGGCCCAAGGTGAAGGCGCGCCGATCGTCGTCACCGCGCGCAAGGTGGAGGAGCGCATCGAAGACGTACCCTCCAGCGTGTCCGTGGTGACGGGCTCAACGATCGAGAAGAGCAGCATCCGCAGCGTGCGCGAAGCGACCGCGCGCGTGCCGAACCTCGTGATGACCGAGTTCTCCTCGCGGCGCCTCTCGTTCCCCTACGTGCGCGGCATCGGGTCGGGCATCGGCGAACCGGCGGTGGTCACCTACATCGACGGTGTGCCGCAGCTCACGGTCGGCAGCACCAACCTGCCCCCGATCGACCTAGAGCGCATCGAGGTCCTTCGCGGGCCGCAGGGCACGCTGTACGGCCGCAACGCGCTGGGCGGCGTGCTGAACGTCGTCAGCGCGCGCCCCGGCGACACCCTGCGCGCGAGCCTCTCGACGACCTTCGGCAACAACGGACAGCGCGACTACCGCGCCGATTTCTCGGGCCCGGTGGGCTCGAACGGCGTCGGCGCGTCGCTGTCGTTGCTGCACAGCGAGCGCGACGGATTCACGACGAACCGCGCGACGGGCAACGACGTCGATTCGCGCGAGTCGCTCTTCGGGCGCGCGCAAGTCGTCTTCCGCCCGACCGAGGACTCCGAGCTGCGCGTGTCGCTCTACGCCGAGCGCGCAGACGACGGCGGCTTCGTGCTGGCGCCGCTCGACGGACTGCGGCGCAACCCGTTTACGATCGACCAGGACTTCGAGGGCACCGTCGAGCGCGACGTCACCGCGCCCGCGATCACGTTCACGCAGTTCGGCGACTCCTTCGACTTCACCTCGATCACCGCGTACACGGATTGGGATGTCACGGAGACCTCCGACTTCGACTTCACGCGCATCGATGGCGTCCGTCGGCGCACGACCGAGGACCAGAGCTTCTTCTACCAGGAGCTCCGGCTCAACTCGAACAACAAGACGGGGGTGCGCTGGCTCGCAGGCGTTTCGGGTTTCGCCTCGGACAGCGGCCGCGCGGCGTCCAACGACTTCCGCCCGGATGGCGCGGGCGTCTTCTTCCCGCCGCTGGCCGTCGGGGTCGACACCAACGACGGCAGCTTCGACGACGTGGGCCTCTCGGCGTTCGGCCAAGTGACGGTGCCCGTGTCCGACACCGTCGAGGTGACCGGCGGTGTGCGCTACGATCGTGAAGACAAAGAGGCCGACCTGCGGCGCACCTTCGTCACCGGCGGCTTCACCGCGGTCGATCAGTCCAGGTCGCTCGAAGAGGACTTCGACCAGGTCTCGCCGACGCTCAGCGTGCTCTGGCGCGCCGCCGACGACACCAACGTGTACGCCCTCGCTTCCCGAGCGTTCAAAGCCGGCGGGTTCAACTTGGCCGCGCCGAGCGACCAGTTCTTCTTCGAGCCGGAGACCAGTTGGACCTACGAGGTCGGCGTCAAACACGCCGTGACCGATGCGCTCGACGTCCGCGTGGCGCTCTTCCTGATCGAGTGGGATGACATGCAGCTCTCCCTGTTCGATCCCTCGGCGGGCGGCTACGTCGCCAACGCGGGCGAATCGACCAGCCAAGGGATCGAGGTCGAAGTGATCGGCCGCATCGGCGACGCGTGGTCCGCGTACGCGTCTGCGGGTTTCCTCGATACCGAGTTCGACAACTTCATCGACTCGTTCGGCAACGACACCGCGGGCAACAGCCTGCCGTTTGCGCCGGACAACACGGTCGCGCTGGGTGTGCAGCACTCGCGCATCGTCGGAGACGGCCTGAAGCTCGACGTGGCGCTCGAAGCCCAGCACGTGGGCGACTTCTACTACGACCCATCGAACCTGGCGCAGGAGAACTACACGCTCGTCAACGCCTCGGTCGGTCTGTCGGGCAAGCGCTGGCGCGCGGCTTTGTTCGGCCGGAACCTCGGCGACCAGGAGTACGTGCCGATCGCCTTCCAGGCGAACCCCGCGGACCCGACCTTCTTCGTCGGTGAGAACGCGGCGCCGCGCCTCTACGGCGTGACGCTGGGTTGGTCGTTCTGAGCCCCGCATGAGGGCCGGGGGCAGCCACGGCGCGCGCGCCGGGTTAGGCTGTCCCCATCATGCGACTGTTGCCCCTTGCCCTCACCCTGGCCGCCCTGGCCCTCGCCGCTCCGGCGACTGCCCAGGTCGGCTCCCCCGTCCCGAAGGTCGACCTGGAGGTCGTCCACCCCGCGGCCAAGACGTTCGACGCCTTCAAAGGGCGCCTGATCCTGGTCGAGTTCTTCGCTCACTGGTGAGGCCCGTGCCGAGGTGCAGTTCCGCACCTCAACCGCCTGCACGAAGAGTACGAAGCGCAAGGCCTGACGGTCCTCGGTGTCACCGCGGCGAAAGAGGACCGCGCCAAGACCGAACGCTGGGTGAGCGACCTCGGGGTGAAGTACCCCTACGCGTACTTCAACGACAGCGGCCTCTCGCAAGTGACGGAGCACCGCGCGTACCCGCACGCGGCCCTGATCGACCCGCAAGGCGTCGTCGTCTGGACCGGACATCCGACCTCGCTGAACAAAGGGACCATCGAGCAGCACCTCAAGGGCGCTTCGAAGTTCCTGAGCTACGGCTGGGGCCCCGAGTTCGAGCCCGTCGCCAAAGCCGTCGCGAAGCGTGAGTTCGCGAAGGCCGTCGCCGAGGTCGACAAGTTGGCAGCGAAGGGGGTCGCGGACGCGGCCACGGTGCGCGATGGAGTCCTGGGGCTGCTCGACGTCGAGGTCAAAGCGCTCACCTCGGCGCTCGACGCCGGGGACTGCCTGAAGGCCCACACGCTGGCGTCGTCCCTCGACGGCAAGCTCAAGGGCTTGACCCAGGAGAGCACCGTCACGGACGCCCTCAAGCGCCTTACGACGGACAAAGCGCTCAAGGAGGTCCTCGAGGGCCAGAAGAAGCTCGCGAAGCTCGCCGAGGGCGAGCTGCGCAAGGAGAAGGAGATCCAGGCCGCGATCCGCTCCGCGGAGCAATTGGCGAAGAAGTACGAAGGCACGATCGTCGCCACCGAGGCGCAGGCTTTCATCAGCCGTTTGCAGGCTGCGTTGAAGGACAAGTGACCCAGCGGTACAAGGGGGGGGTGGAGCGCGGCTGGGCTTGTGCTCCGCGCGCGCTCGATCCATGATGACGAGCGAGGCGGCGGGCTCCCCATCGCTCCGCATCCGCCTCCCCCCCACCTTTGCGTCGACACCAGCGCTCGTTCCTGAGCAGTCTCTCGTCAGCCGCGGTTCTGTGGAGTGTGCTCGCGTGCCGAGCACCCGAGACGGACGGAGCCCAGCTCGTCGCGTCCATCGACGCGCGGCACCGCGCAGCGCAGAGCCACTTCGAAGCCGAACAACGGCGCGTGCGCGCCGAGCTCGAGCACCACCGCATGCGTGACTTCGGAGGCCATGGTGCGCTCGAGCTGCGCGACGTCGCGCTGATCGGCTGGCCGGGCTCGGCGTACCTGAAGGTCTGGTACACGTACGTCAACACGGGGGAGCGCACCCGGGTGCACCCCGAGGTGATCCTCGATGTGGGGGTCCCCGAAGAGGGCACGCTGCTCAGTGCGAGGCAGACGCTGATCCTGCCGCTGCTCATCGAGCTCGGACACGGCAGCACCTACAGCTCCTCGATCGAGGTCCCGGTCGACGAGGTCTACGAGCGACAGGGCTGGACCTGGGACATCCGCGTGCAGCGGGGCCCGGAGCCGAGGCGCAGGTCGCGGTAGTGAGGTTTGGTAGCAGGTGCGACTTTGCGATCGCGCGGGAGGGGAATCGAACGGTACCAGGTACGACTTAGCGATCGCGCGCCCGCCCCCGTGCACTCGCAAGCGCTCTCGCGCGCGATCGCAAAGTCGTACCTGGTACCGTTCGATTCCCGCGCGATCGCAACGTCGTACCTCGTACCGTTCGAAGTGACGCTACCTTCCACCCCGCGTGAACTACCTCGCCCACGTCACCCTCGCCCTGCCGACCCCCGAAGCGCGCCTCGGCGCGCTGCTCGGGGACTTCGCGCGCGGGCTCGACGTGGAGCGCCTCCCCCCGGCCATCCGCCAAGGCCTCGACGAACACCGGGCGGTGGACCGCTACTTCGACAGCGCCCCTGAGGTGCGCGCCGCAGAGCGCCTCTTCCCCACAGAGCTCAAGCGCTTCGCGGGCATCCTGATCGACGTGTTCGTGGACCACGCCTTGGTGCGCCACTGGGAGGCCCTGCGGCCCGCGCACGTCGGCGATGACTCGCTCGGCGAAGTTACGGCGAGCCTCTACGGTGCGCTGGACACCTACGCGGCGCTCCTGCCGCCGCGCTTGCAGCACGTCGCCCCATACCTCGTCCGCGACGACTGGCTCGCGGGTTACGGCAGCCTCGCGAACATCGAGCGCGCGCTGCAGGGCCTCGCGCGGCGCTTCCGCCGCCCGACCCCGCTGGCCGAAGGGATCGCCGTGTTGCGGGCCCAACCCGAGGCCTTCGACGAGCTGGCCTTCGCCGTGTTCCCACGCTGCGTGCAATGGGCTCGCGGAGAGCTCGGGTAGCCACCGACGTGTAACGCAGCGCGGCAGCCCGGGCCGCCCCAACGGATGAGCGCCTCCGGAGGCGCCTGCTCCGCTGCGTACCGCAGCGGCGTCACACACTGAGCTACGCCTCGGCGTCGCAGGCGGCCCGGCCGGTGCTACGGCAGTGTGCAGCGCTGACACCCGTGACGCGCGACGCCACCGACGGCCTCCGCCGGGCCCTACTGCGGCGCGTCGATGCCGTAGAAGGTGCCCGGGAAGGCCTGATTGCAGGGCGCGCACTCCTCGACGGGGCGGACCTCCGCAGCGCAGACCTTGTACTCTGCGGTCTGCGTGACCGTGTCGCCCGCGTCGTTGGTGACGACGTTGGCGCGGGCTTCGGCGAAGTGCATGGGCATCCAGATGCAGCCTGGCTGCACCTGGCGCGAGTACAGCGCGCGGAGGCGCACCGAACCCCGGCGGGTGATCACGTCCACCAGCGCGCGATCCGCGATGCCGCGCTTCTTCGCGTCGCGCGGGTGCAGCTCGACGAAGGCCTCGGATTGCTTGGCGTCGAGGCCCGACTCGCGCCGCGTTTGCGTGGCGCAGTTGTAGTGGTAGAGGGTGCGGCCCGTGGAGAGGACCAAGCCGTACTCCTCGTCGGGCAGCTCCGCCGACGGCCGGTATTCCACCGGCGTGAACAGCCCCTTCCCGCGCAGCACGCCGCCCTCGTGCAGGAACGTGGTGCCGGGGTGGGTCGGCTCCGGGCACGGCCACTGCAGGCCCGTGCGGGTGCGATCGACGATCGGCCCCGCAGCGACCTTCGCCAGCGTCGCCGCGTACTGCTCGTCGAGGCGCGCGTGACTGATGCCCTTGAAGCGGTCGACATCGCGCGCCATCTCGTCGTACACCGCCGCGGCGGAGTCGAACTGCCAGTCCGCGCCGCAGGCGTTCGCCAGATCGATCAGGATCCGCCAGTCCTCGCGCGCGAGGCCGGGCGGCTCGACCGCCTTACGCACGCGCTGGACGCGGCGCTCGGAGTTCGTGAAGACGCCCTCTTTCTCCGCGAACACGGAGGCCGGGAAGACGACGTGCGCGAAGCGCGCCGTCTCGTTCATGAACGCATCCTGGACGACGATGAACTCGGCTTTGTTGAGGCCCTTCTCGAGCTCCATGCAGTTGGGCTCGGAGAGGACGATGTCCTCGCCCATGACAAAGAGGCCGCGGATCTGCTTGCCGACCTCCTTCATCATCACGTTGAGGTTCAGCCCCGCGTCGGGCGAGAGCGGCACGCCCCACAGGCGCTCGTACTTCTCGCGGACCTCGGGATCGACGACGCGCTGGTAACCGGGATAGAAGACAGGCGTGGCGCCCGCGTCGTTGGCGCCCTGCACGTTGTTCTGGCCGCGCAGCGGGTTCATCCCCGCGGAGGGTTTACCGAGGTGCCCGGTCATCAGCACCAGGTTCGCCAGCGCGTAGACGTTGTCCGTCCCGTGGGTGTGCTCGGTGATGCCGAGGGTGTAATAGATCCCGGCCTTCTCGGTGGTCGCGTACTTCCGCGCGGTCCAGCGGATGTCCTCGGCCGACACGCCGGTCACACGCTCGGCCTCTTCGGGCGTGTACTTCAAGACTGCCTCGCGGACAGCCTCGAAGTTCTCGGTGTGGCGCGCGATGAAGTCCTGATCGACGAGCCCCTCCGCGACGATCACGTGGGCCATCGCGTTGAGCAGCCACACGTCGGTCCCGGGCCGCAGCATCAGGTGCTTCTCGGCGATCGTGGTCATCCAGATGCGCCGCGGGTCGGCCACGACCATCGTCGCGCCGCGCCGCACGGCGCGCTTCATCTCCATCGCGATGATGGGGTGGGCTTCGCTGGTGTTGCTGCCGATCACGAACAGGAAATCCGCTTCTCGGATCTCACCGATCGAGTTCGTCATCGCACCCGCACCGAAGGTCGTGACCAGACCGGCCACGGTCGGAGCGTGTCATGTCGCAGCACACTGGTGGACGTTGTTCGTCCCGAACACCGCCCGCGAGAGCTTCTGCACGAGGTAGTTCTCCTCCATCGTACAGCGCGACGAGCTGACGAAGCCCAGCGCATTGGGCCCGTGTTTGGCCTTCACGCGCAGGAGGCCCTCCGCCGCGACCTGCAGCGCGTGCTCCCAAGTGGTCGGCACGAGCTCGCCGCTGGCATCGCGGACGAGCGGCGTCTGGATGCGCTCGTCGTGGTGGATGAAGTCGTAGGCGAAGCGCCCTTTGACGCAGAGGTTGCCGTCGTTGGTGGTCGTGCCCGGCGGCGGACTCGTGACCTTGACGACCCGCCCGCGACCGTCGTTGGCGTCGGGATCGACGTTCAGGTCGAGCTGGCAGCCGACGCCGCAGAAGTTGCACGTGGAGCGCACCTTCGTGAGTTCGCGCTCGGGCTTCGCACTGCGCGTCAAGGGCATCTTCTCGCCCATCGCGCCGGTGGGGCAGACGTCGACGCAGCCGCCGCACATCTCACACGTCGTGTCGAGCAGCGAGTGCGCGTCGGCGGTCGAGATCGTGGTCGCCGCGCCGCGGCCCGTCAGCGTGATCGCGCTGACGCCTTCGACCTCTTCGCAGTAGCGCGTGCAGCGGGCGCAGGCGATGCAGGTGGCGGCATCGAAGTGGATGTAGGGGTTGCGGTCGCTGTCGCGCCCGACGCGCTTCGGCTCCATGCGCCCCCAGTCGCGCGGGGCGTCGTAGCGCGCCGCCATGTCGAGCAGCTCGTTCGGCGCGCCGCGCTCGGCGCGCTCGCGCTCGTGCGGGTGGTCCGTCAGGTAAAGCCCGAGGAGCGTCTTGCGGTGGCGCTCGATGCGCGGGCTCTCGACGGTGACCTTCATCCCGTCCGCGGCCCGGGTCGCACACGACGGCGCGAGGCGACGCCAGCCCGCGATCTCGACGAGGCACGTCCGGCACGCACCCGCGGGCTCGAGCCGCGGATCGTGGCACAGCGTCGGGATCTCGCAGCCCGCGCGGCGCGCGACCTCGAGGACGGTGTCACCGGGTTCGAACGTGACGCGGCGACCGTCGAGCTCCAGCGAGGGGAGCGCGCGCTTGGACGGCGTCGGGTCCGTGTCGGAGTCGATGCGCTCGATCATGATCCTGCTCACTTATCGGCCGGGCGGGGCGCGGGTTCGCCCGGGAAGTCCTCGGGAAAGTAACGCAGCGCGCTCGTGAGCGGCAGGGGGGCAGCCTGGCCGAGGCCACAAATCGAACCCTCGTTCATCTGCCACGCGACGTCCGCGACGTGGGCCAGCGGGCCGTCGATGCTCTCGCCAGCGCGGTGCCGATCCACCGATTCGCGGAGGTAACGCGTCCCGATCCGGCACGGCGCACACTGCCCGCAGGACTCGTCTTCGAAGAAACGGAGCTGCTGCGCCGCCGCCCAACGCAGGTCGACGGTGTCGTTCAGCACCACCACCCCCGCCGAGCCGAGCATCGTGCCGAGCTTTCCGAGGTGTCCAAAATCGAGCGGCACGTCGCGCATGGAGGCCGGCAGGAAGCCGGAGCTGGCGCCGCCGGGACTAAACGCTTTCAGGGTCCCGATGGTGCCTCCCGCCGCCGCCATGAGCTCATCGAGCGTGACCCCGAGCGGCAGCTCGTACGTGCCTGGCCGCGCGACGTGCCCGCTGACGCAGTACAGCTTGGTGCCAGGCTCCGTCCGCCCGAGGCCGCGGAACCACGCGCCGCCACGCAGCACGATGCCGGGCACACACGCGATCGTCTCGACGTTGTGGATCAGCGTCGGTTTGTTCCAGAGGCCCTTCTCGACCGGGAACGGCGGCTTGAGGCGCGGCATGCCGCGTTTGCCCTCGAGGGCCTCCAGCAGCGCGGTCTCCTCGCCGCAGATGTACGCGCCGTTACCGGCGTGCATGTGGAAGCGCACGTCGCCGTACACGCCGGACTCGTGCGCGGCCGCGATCGCGCGCTCGATGACACCCCACGGCACCTCGAACTCACCGCGCAAGTAGAGGTACACGTCGCGCGCGCCGACGGCGTGCGCGGCGATCGCGAGGCCCTCGAGCACGAGGTCGGGCCGCCGCACGAGGCACTCGCGGTCCTTGAAGGTGCCGGGCTCGCCTTCGTCCGCGTTGAGCACGACGTAGCGCGTCGTCTCGGCCTGGCCGCGCACCCCCTTCCACTTGATGTGGGCCGGGAAACCGGCGCCGCCGCGGCCCTGCAGGCCCGCGGCTTCGAGCGCCGCGACGACCCCGTCGGGGCCGAGCGCCCGCGCGCGCTCGAACGCCTCGCCGAGCGGCCGCGGCGCGGCGCACAGGTCGAGCGCGAGCGCGCCCTCCGTCGCAGCAGCCGGACCGACCGCCCCGCGCCACTCGACGCTGCCAGGCGCGACGGAGGACTCGAGCGCGGTCCAGTCGCCGCCAGCGCGCTGCACGTCCTCGACCGTGACCCGCGGCAGCGTCCGGCGGTCCTTCAGCACCGCCGGCGGGACGTCGCAGCCCGCGAGGCAGGAAGCGCCTTCGCACGGCATCCCCGCAGCTTCGGCCGCCGCGAGGACCTCCTGCGCGCCACCGAGGAGGCACGACAGGCCGGTGCACACGCGCAGCTTCGCGCCGGGCCGGGCGAGGAGGTGATAGAAGCTGCCGACCCCGTAGACCTCGGCTTCGGGCACCCCGGTCTCGCGCGCCACTTGGCGGGCGACCCCGGCGAGCAGGCCACCGGCCTCGCGGATGCGGTCGGGAACGGATGCGCGGTCGTGCTGCTGGCCCATGGTCCTCGCTACGTGGCCGGGCGCGCTGCGCCGTGTGGCCGGTTCGGACGCGTGAGGATACCTGAGAACCGGCGCGGCGACCTCTGGCGCCGGGCCCGCACCCGCAGCCCGCGCCGGGCGGGGTCGGCGCCGGCCGCGCGGGGCGCGTCGGACCAGCCGAGACTCAGGGGCCACGGAGGCCCACGCCCAGGCGTGCGCGGCCCGAGGGCGCGCGCGGCGCCCATCCACGCAGGACAGGCGCCAGCGGCAATGTCCGCCGAATCGAGCGCCCCGGTATCGGGGACTCTATGACGACGCAGCGAGCGCGTGCAGGAGCGCGGCTTTGCGGATCGAACGCTGTGGCTGAGGCTCCCTGCTCAGGGCGCGCGCCGCCAGCGCAGCGGGCGGCGCAGCTCGGCCTCGAGCTCCCCCATGCGGGTCACGAACGCAGCCATTTCGGCCGTGTCCACCCTGAGACCGCGCAAGTGGTACTCCTGCTCGAGCGCGAGCTGCCCCGGGGTCGTCGCGTCGACCGCGATGCGGAAGTGTTGACCGGGGCGGCGCTCGTCGATCGCGAGCGGACCGCCGAGGAACTCGAGCCCTGCGCTGTGCACGATCCGCGCTCGCACACGGACCCGCACCATGGAGCGCGCCGCGAGCGGCCAGCGGCGCTCGGCAGCCCCGAAGCTGCGATCGAGGCCCAGCGGCAGGAACGGCGGATCCGCCTGCAGCTCTCCTCCGCGCTCGACGACGAACCGCGGCAGTGTGCCACTGAAAGCCAGAGTCAACCCGGGCTCGGGGTCGTCCAGTGCGAACTGCGCCGTCGCGATGTCGAGGCCGCGCACTACGGAGCCGACGCGTTGGCGCGCAAAGGCCTCGCGGCGCTCGGCGGGCGCTTCGCGGAGCTGTCGGCGCAGGATGTCGCCCTGTGCGCTCGTCACGCGGAAGGTGCCCGTGACCGTCGCGCTGCCGTCGTCGCCGATCGCGTACTCGACCTCGATCGCAGCATCGGAAGACGCCGCCATCTGGTGCACGGGCAGGGTCTCCTTGCGCCACCCATCCACACCGTGGACGAACACGGGCGCCCCCGCCATCTCGTCGGGGATCGCGCCGAATCGGAACCCAGGCGCACCCGTCGGGATGATCCAGATGGGCTCGCCGCTCGCATCGACGACGCCGAGCCGCATCGCAAAGCGGTCGAGCTCGCGCGTGTTCTCGAAGAGTACGACAGGCTCTGGGTCGAGCTCTGGCGCGAAGGGGCGCTCGATCACCGCCCATTCGAACGGGACTCCCGCCCGCGCATACAGCGCACCGAGCAAGAACAGCGGCAGACCCCGGCGCGAGGCCCAAACGGCCGCGGCGCGTGCGTCGCCGCGCTGTTCGCCCGTGCGTGTATCGAGCGCCGTGTACAGCGCTTCGGCCGTCGCCCGCGAGGTGTCGGCGCGCCGTTCGCCTACGAAAGCCAGGAGCTCCGCCTCGAGATCTGCAGGGATCTCCGTAAGGCCCGGCAAGCTCTCTTGCCACGAAAGCAACTCGCCGTCCAGTTCGTAGTCGCCGGAGTACGCCGCGATCGGAAGGACCTCCGCATCGGAGGGACGCAGCGGCTCCTCGATCTGCTTCGGATGCGACGTCGACAGGATGTGCACGGTGCCCCCTTCGTACCGCACCTCTTCGTGCTGGCCGTCGAAGTTCACGAGGGCCAGCCGACCGGGCAGACCGTCGGGCACGTAGACGACCCAGCGCGACGTCGGGAACGCCTTCTCGAAGGAAGAGAACCGCCAAGAGCGCTGCGTAGGCGGCGCGCCGTAGACCCCTTCGTCGAACCTGTCCCAGACGAACTCGACGACGTCACCGGGTTCCAGCGCCGGCAGCGTCCATTCCCCGTCGACTTCGACGGGCTCGAGCTCGCGGCCGTCGCGCGTGAGCACGCGCGCGACGCGGGTGTCGTCCAGCACGTCGTGCACGTGCAGCGCCTCGGTGCCGCTCCGGTCGCGCGGGATCGACAGCGTTTGCATACGCGATTGCGACGAGCCGTCCGGAAAGAAGTACACGAGCCCCGAGTCGAGCGCTTCGACGACGGAGGTGTCCTGCACCTCGGCCGCCCGCGCGAGCGCTGCGGGCACGTCGGGACCGAACGCCGCGAAGAAGCGCTCGGCGCTGTCGGCATCCCCCAGCATACGCAGGGTCTCACGGGTGGTCGGATCAGCCGGATCGAGCTCGAGTTCGCGGCGGAATGCGGCCCGCGCGCCTTCGACGTCACCCGAGGCGAGGCGCGCGTCACCCACCCGCCAATGCAGGTCGGGTTGGTAGGGCGCCGCGGCTGCGCGACGCTCCAAGAGCTGCAAGCGCTCTTCATCGCGACCGAGGTACTCCAAGATCCGGAGTCGGCGCGCGTCCCAGTCGGTCCCATCCGGCCGCCGTGCGGCCGCCGCCTCGATCCGCGCCAGCAACCACTCGAGCTGACTGAGGTCTCCAGCGCGCGCGGCGAGCCCGACCACGAGCTCGTACGCATCGTCGGCGTTTGCATCGAGCTGCAGCGCGGCGCGCGCAGCAGCGAGCGCGCCGACTTCGTCGCCCACACGCCGGCGCGCACCGGCGAGGGCGCTGAAGCCCGTCGCGCGCTGTGGGTGCGTCGTCACGAGCGCCTCCAGCGCGATGCGTGCCAGGACGCCTTCGCGATCGAGGCGCTGCAGGACTCCGATGCGGGTCGCGGCAGCCCCGAACGATGTCGGGTGATCCGCGAGCCAGGCATCGACGACCGCGAGCGCTTCGCGGGGTCGGTCCTCCGCGCTCAGCCGGTTGGCGCGCATGCGGCGCGCGAGGGCGGGCACCGGGATGCCAGCGCGAGCGGCCTCCCGCTCGATCTGGTCCAGGGCCTCCAGCGTCTGTCTCCGCTCGACCTCCTCGGGCAAGTGCGTCGACATCTCGAGGGCGGCGAGCCGCTGATGGAGCCACGCGACGCGCGCCACCCCGGCATCGCCGTCAGAGACGTCGGGCGCGGGCACCGCGAGCGCCTGGTCAGGGCGTCGCTCGACGAGCGCCTGGAACATCCGCAGCGCGGGCTGGAGAGCGCCGCCGCCCTCCGCGTCATCCCAGAGCGGCAGGCTGCGCACGGTCTGCGCGGCGGGCAGCGTGAACTTCAGCGTCCAAGGTGAAGCATCGGGCGCGTCGACCGCGACCACCCGCCGGCCGTCCGGCTCCAGGAGACACGCGGCGATCAGCGGCTGCTCCTCGGTGACGATCCGCACCAAGAGGACGTTCGGCCCGGGTTGTACAGCGACGTCGATGCGGAAGCGCTCACGCGCTCGCTCGGTGAGGGTCGAGTGGGCCTCGTCGACGACGAGCGCCCCGTTCCACCATGCGCGCAGCGCACCCGGTGCGCGCAGCTCGAGCACCGCACGCCCGCCTACGAGCGGCTCGCGCGGGGTGACGACCGCGACGGCGTACGTGACCCCACCGCTCGGATACACGACGTCACTCGGGCGGATGAACGTGCCGAGTTGACCAGCGAGCGCGCAGCGCCGCCAGACCCGCGGGACCGCGCCGACGGCGCCGTACGCTTCGCGGTCGGGCCAGCGCAGCACCTCAGGGGAGTCCGGCGGAGCCGGCTGTGCCGCGGGCGCTGGGTGGTCGAGCTCGCCGAACGGCCCGACCGCGTACCACGTATCGAAGTGGCCCAAGGAATCACCCCCGGCAGGCAGCTCTGGCGGCGCCTCGGCGAAGAGCGTCCGCAAGCGCTCGCGCTCGACGAGCGCCGCGAGCACCGTGCGCGCTTCCGCGTCGGCCAGGGTCGCAGCCAACACGGCCATGCGCCGCAGCTCATCGGCGGTCACATCGTCGAGCGAAGCGCTCAAGCGGTGCCCTGCGAGCAGGGCGAGCGGGTGTGCGGGTTCTGCTTCGAGCGCTGCGAGGAGCGCGCTGCGGTGCGCCGTCGAGTCCCCCGCGAAGTCGGCGGGGTGCGCGACGAGCAGCTCCGCGTCGAAGCGCTGCGCAGGTGCCAGGTCCCCCGCGGCGAGCGCAAAGAAGAGCGTGATTGCGAGTCTCACTTCGTCACCTCCACATCGACGGTCTCACGTTGTGCTTCATCCACTTCGCGCGCGAGGCTCCGCAGCGCGCTGTAACGCGCCGCGGGCACGCGGTGCGTGCGCAGCTCGAAGCGTTCGCGAATGCGGACCTCGACGGCGCCTTCACCGCGCTGGACTTCGACCGTGCGCTCGTACGACAGGTCTTCGTTGCCGAGGGACTTGGGCGCGGGCAACGTCCGCAAAGACGTACCGGGCGGCAGTTTGTGCACGAGCTCGGTCTCCGTGGACCACGGGACGTCCAACAGGAGGTCCGTCTTGCGCTCGGTCTCCGTCGCCACCGTCGACAGGAGCCGCAGCGGATCGAAGGTGCTCGGCAGCTCCAGCCCGCCGCCGGCTTCGCGCCCGATACGCTCGACGTCGGCCTCCAGCACGACCGTCACCGGCTGCCCGAGGTCTTCGTAGTCCGGGTGCTCGGCCGAAGCCTCCCCCGCGAGCGCGCCGAAGCGTGCGCTCATGAGGCGCTTGACGGTGGCCTTGCGCTCCTCTTCCCCGCCGGAGAAGAGCTGGCGCTCGCGTGGATCGAAGCGGCCCGTTGGTCGGCGCTCGAGCGTCACCTGCGGTCGCGGCTCGCGTGTCAGATCCACGACGGTGCGCTCGCGGAGGCAGTTGTCGCCCGCCGTGGTGAAGGGAATGCGCACCTCGTCGACGCCTGTGTCGCGCACGATGAGGACCTTCGCGCCGCGGTCGCTGTCGGGCAGCACCTCGAGGGGATGCAGCCGCGCGGTCCCGTCGAGGAAGAGCTCGGGCAGGCCCTCTTGCTCGGGGATGTAGGCGATGCAGTGGTTGAAGTGCGCGATGAGGGCCTGGGTATGGTCCTCTTCGAACCGCCGCCCTTCCGCGCGGATGATGACGGGCCAGGCTTCGATGTCGACCACACCGAGCAGCGCGCGCAGCAGGATCGCTTTGTCCTTGCAGTCCCCGAAGCGACGGCTGAAGATCACCGGAGCGCTGTACGGCCGATACCCGTTGATCCCGAACTCCCACGCGTTGTAGCGGATGTCGGTCACGACGAAGTCGTAGATGGACCGCAGCTTCTCCAGCGGCGTCGTCGCGTCCGCCGTGAGCTCGCGCACCTTGTCGCGCATCTCGGGGCTCACGGTGATCTCTTCACGGATCAGGTTCCACCACCAGCGGCCGAACTCCTGCCAGTTCGCGTAGGTGCTGGCCTGGATGCGCGGCTGCCACTCGACGGGCGGCGGCTCCAGGGACTCCGACCGGCGCGGCGCGAGGCCCTCTGCGCGCCAAGTGCGCTGCAGCGTGCCATCGGCGAGGCGCTCTTCGAGCGCTGCGATCCCTGCGGAGAGCGCCAGGTCCCCTGCGACGTGGAACGAGAGCGGCACCCCAGGCCGCGCGAGGACGATGACTTCACTCTCGCGAACGAGGAGCCGCGGGTCGGGCGCGAGGCGCGCGTCGAGCCCGACGTAGCTGCCGAAGATCGACGGGCGCAGGTCATCGTGACGCCACTCGAGGTCGACCACGTCACCCGGGCGCAGCGGCGGCAGATCGATCGTCAGCGCGCCGCGCATCCCCGTGCGACCGGTGCGCGCGCGCTCGATGCTGCCGTCCGTACGCTGCACGTCGGCGGTCAGGACGCGGATCTCCTCTTCACCGGGGAACACGCGGAAGCCCCGCTGGTCGAGCTCCTTGGCGCCCGCCTCCGTCAGGACACGCTCGACGATGCGGTAGTAGCGCCGCGACGTGCCATCGGGCGCGGCTTCGATGGCCGTGCGGAACAGCAGCACTTCGCGCGGGGCCGTCGCGTCGGCGACAGGCGGATCTGCGGCGCGGCGCGCGAGGACCTCCGCGAGCGACTCCTGGAACGCCGCGTGGAAGGGCACCGTCTCGCCCTCGGAGGCCTCGAGGTGTTCGAGCAAACGCTGCTCGTCCGCAGCCGACAGGTCGAGCTCGAGCACGCGCCGTAGAGCCGCGCGCGCGGCCTCCTGATCCCCCGCCGCGAGCGCTGCCCGCGCGCGGGTCTGGTGCACCTCCGGCGCCTCGGGCGCCAGCGCCACGGCCTCGTCGAGCACCGCGCTGGCTTCACCGATGGCGCCGAGCGCCAGCAGCTTCTGCGCGGCGCCGAGTCGGCCGAGGACATCCCAAGGGTCGAGCGCCAAGTCCTCGGCGAGGGTCGCGAGGACCTCTTCCGGGTCGCGCGATCCGCGCGCCAACCGTTCATCGAGCAGCGCGCGCCGCACCGCGCCACGGTGGTCGGCGGCGACGGCCGCCGCGCGCAGTGCGAGACGATCGGGATGCGCGGGGGGCAGCACATCGAGCAGTTCGACCGCCAGATCGGGCCACCTCTGCGTCTCGGACTCCGCAGCGAGCCGGCGGCGCTCACGCAACGCGAGCGCATCCTGCCCGAGGTCATCGTAGAGGTCTGCCCGCAACCAGCGCAGCAGGACGGAGCTCGGGTTCGCAGCGAGGCCCGCTTCGACGAGCTCCAGCGCGCGCAGCGCGAGCCCCTGATCGAACCATGCATGCAACGCGTACTGGCGCACGAAGGCTGGCCGCAGTCCGAACCGTGCCTGGGCTGCGCGCAGACGTGCGAGCCACGGGTTGACGTCCTCTTCGATCGTGAGCGCGCCGGGCACACGCGTCGTCGCGAGCGCCGCAAGGTGCGCGACGAGCGCATCGGGCGCCGCCGCGAGGGCGGCGTCTGCCGCCGCCGCCCCGGGGCGCTCCTTGCGGGGCGCCGTGTGGCCGACGTGATCGACAAATGCGCGCGCGACGGAGGCTTCGACGTCCGTGCGACCCGCATAGAACGCGAGCGCGCCGGGCCGCGGCACGAGCGCCTTCGGCGCGATCCTCCGCTTCGGATCCTCGAGCTTCCGCACGGGCGCTTCGGCGGGGCGCTCCGCGGCACACTCAGGGCGCAGCACCGCGCCCGTCGCCGCATCGACGAGGCGAGCGCTGAACGCGAGCCCGACGTCCTGCGCACCGACCTTGAGGACGAGCTCGTTCCAGCCCGACTGCAGCGTCACACGCGCCGTGAATGCATCCGCCGCGAACTCGTGCTCACCGAGGGCATCGAAGAGGGGCGCGCCGTTCCACCACGCGCGCACCTCCTCGGAGGCGCCGACGAGCAGGAATGCCTCCAGATCACGCGCTGCGTCCATGCGCACGAAGGTGCGCGCGAGGACACAGGCTTGTTCGTCGTTCTGGACGAGGCGCCCCACGTGGACGATGCCGTCAGGTCCGAGCGGCGGTGTCGTCCGCCATGTGACCTCGCGCAGCTTGCCGTCGTAACGGGGAGCGTCGAGGTCCTTCTCGGCCGGGGTCGCGCGGGTCATCCCACGGCCGCGCTCGTTGTCGAACGGACCGACAAACGCCCACGCGCCGAGCGGCGCGAGCCCTTGGGTCTCGCGACACAACCACGCGAGGCGCGCGGCGAGCGGCGCCGTCGCTGCGATCGGACCGGGCGCCTCGAGCAGGCGCTGGAGCGTGGCCTGGAATCGCCCGCGGTACAGCGTGTCGTGTTCGAGCGGCGTCAGCGCGACCTGCGCCAGAGCCAACGCGGCCTCGAGCCGCGCCGCCTCGCGCACGGCGCTGGGAGTGCGCGTGCGCTCCCACTCGGCCGTGTGGTCCTCCATGACGCGGACGAGCTCGTCGAGGAGGTCCGGCAAGGCGCCGTCCGCCCAGCGCTCTGCGAGGCGCTCGAGCAGAGGATCCGGTCCGTCGGGAGCCACCGCTGGAGCGGCGCCCTGGGCGGGAGCTGGGCTCGGAAGAAGACTGCCGAACAGCAGAGCGGCGATGAGTCGCGTCGACATGGTGATACGCCGAGAGAAGGAGTGCGAGACGCAGAGGGTACTGCAAGGCCGCCGGGCGGTGGGCGCGCCGCGCTCCATTGTTGGTACGTTCTACAAGTGTCCGTCACCCGCTACCGCACTCTGGCTGCGCCGTTCGGCTTCGAGCCCGAGCCGATCAAAGGCTCGCGCTTCATCGCGCGCCTCGGACCGGTGAGCACCATTGCAGAGGCCAAGGACTTCCTCGCAGAGGTCTGCGACGAATTCGACGATGCGAGGCATGTTTGTTTCGCGTGGCGGCTCGGTCCGGAGGGCAGAGAGACCCGCACCCACGATGCGGATGAACCCGGCAACTCCGCCGGTCGGCCGATCTTGGCGCAGCTCGAGGGCCACGAGGTAACGGACGTCATCGCGATCGTCGTGCGTTACTTCGGCGGGACGAAGCTGGGGGTCGGCGGCTTGATCCGCGCATACGGCGGCGCGGCCGGGCAAGCGCTCGATCGTGCGCCGCTCGTCTGGAAGGACGTACGGGACCTCGTGCGGTGCCGCCACGCCTACGCGGCGTCCGGCGCGGTCGCGCAGGTGCTCGCGACGTACGCCGTCGTGCCCGGGGACGCCGTCTACGGCGCAGATGTCGCGTTCAGCGTCCGTGTGCCGCGCGCAGAGCGCGAGGCATTCGAAGCCGCCTTCCGCGACGCGACCCACGGCCAGGGCGAGCTCAGCGTCTGACTCGGATCCGGAGGGGCGCGCCCGGCACCTCTATCGAAGCGCGCGCACACTGTCTCGCGTCACGCTGCGGCCTGGTCACCCGAGCTACGGTCCAGCTCGTGCGCCACCTGGGCGAGCGCGCGTACGAGCTCCGCCCGGTCGATCGGCTTGACGAGGTGGCCGTCCATGCCAGCTGCGGCGCACGCAGCGCGGTCGTCGTCGAAGGCGTTGGCGGTCAATGCGATGACTGGGACCGGCGCGAGACCGTGCTGGCGCTCGTGAGCGCGCAAGCGACGTGTGGCCTCGAGGCCGTCCATCTCGGGCATCTGGACGTCCATGAAGACCACTTCGAAGCGCTGCGCCTCGCAGAATGCCAACGCTTCAGCGCCGTCACTTGCGACGGTGACATCACACCCAGCTTGCTCCAGCATACGCCGAGCGACGAGCTGGTTGACCGTGTTGTCTTCGACGAGCAGCGCGCGCAGCGGCGTCAGACGATGCGCCCCGCGCGGCTCGACGGGCGGCGCGCTCGGTCGCTCATCCGCGCGCGCAAAGGTGACCTCCAAAGTGAAGGTCGAGCCGAGCCCCGGTTCGCTCGCTACCACGATCGTACCGCCCATCAGGTGCGCGAGCCGCCGACAGATCGCAAGGCCGAGTCCGGTGCCGCCGAACCGGCGCGTCGTGGTGCGATCACCTTGGACGAAGTCCTCGAAGAGGCGGGCACGCTGATCCACGGACAGGCCGATCCCCGTATCGGAGACGGCGATCCTCACGCCGACGCGCGATGGATCGTCTGCCGCGCTCGTCCGTAGCCGGACATTCACCGCGCCGCGCTCGGTGAACTTCAGTGCGTTGCCGACGAGGTTCAACAGGATCTGGCGGACGCGCACGGGATCGGCGAGCACCAGCGCCGGCTCTGCTTCACAGCCGAGAGCGAGACCGCGCTCATCCGCTTGGGGTGAATACAGCTCGACCACTTGCTGCGCGAGCGCAGCGAGGTCGGTCGGGAGCTCTTCGAGCTCGATCCGCCCCGCGTCGATCTTCGACAGATCGAGGATGTCGTTCAGGATCACGAGCAACGCGCGACCGGAGCTCTGGATCGTCTCCACCATCTGCGCCTGCTGCGCATCGAGCTGCGTGTGCTCGAGGAGCTGCGCCATTCCGAGCACGCCATTGAGCGGCGTCCGGATCTCATGGCTCATCGTCGCGAGGAACTCGGCTTTGGCGCGGGCGGCGGCCTCTGCTGCGGCTTTGGCCGCGATGAGCTCATCCTCGGTCCGCACACGGTCGGTGATATCCGTGTGGGTGCCGACGATCCGCCGCGCACGGCCCTCTGCGTCGCGGGAGAACACACGGGCTCGCGCCAGGATCCAGCGCCACGTGCCGTCGCGGTGCTGCATCCGGAAGCGCACGCGATAACGATCCGAGCGCCCCGAGACAACAGTGTCGACCTCGACCAGCGTGCGGGGTAGGTCCTCGGGGTGGAGCAAGCGCGAGAAGGTCTCGAACGAGTCCTCGAGCTGGTGCGGTGCGTAGCCCAGGATCTCCTTCCAGCGCTCGGAGAAGTACACCGTGCCAGCCGCGACGTTCCAGTCCCAGACGCCGTCTTCGTTGCCGCGAAGCGCGAGCCACATCCGCTGCTCGCTCTCACGCAGCGCATCACCTGCACGCCGCTGCTCTGTGATGTCGGTGAACACGCCGGTCAGGCGGACCGGTGTGCCTGCAGCGTCGCGCTCGACGCTGCCGAGCGCGCGGGTCCAGATGTTGCGGCCCTTGGCCGTGATGAGCGGCAGCTCGATGTCGTACGGTGTGTCCTCGCGCAGCAGTCGCTCGAGGCCCGTCTCGACCGAGCGGCGGGCTTGTTCGGGGTAGAACGCGAGCGCCTCGGCCAAGGTCGGCGGCGCGCCCGGGTCCATGTCGTGGATCCGAAAGACCTCCTCGGACCACCACAGGCAGCCCGTCGCGAGCTCGACGCTCCACGCACCGAGTCCCACGAGCCGAGCGGCTTGCTGGAACAAGAGCTCAGGCCGCGGCAGCGAGCAGCTCTCCGGGTCGGTGTGGCGATCAGGCAGCATCTCGGGAGTGGTCCAGCGCGGGACTCCCCCGGAGGCCTATCGACCATCAGGGCCCATTTCCTGGAGCCCGCTCGGCTCGGCCCCCGGCGCTCGTGTGGGGCTCCGGAGCGGACGGCGCCCAGCGCGAGACACACGGAGGCCCCTCCGTGCTCGACAAGCCCCTGGGCGAGCGCGATGATCGGGCGACGGCCCCACGGACCCGGGTCGCTGCGCAACACTGCCATGGCCCACGAGACCGTCGACGACATCGCCGCCACGCTCCTTGGATTCGATATCCCTGGGGAGCTCGAGAGCTGCGCGCCGCTCCACCGGGGGCACATCCACGACACGTACGTCTCGACGTGGTCGACCACGCGCGGCCCGCGCCAGTTCCTGCACCAGCGCATCAACGACCGGGTCTTTCGCGACGTCGAGGGTCTGATGCACAACGTGCAGCGGGTGACGCAGCACCTCTCGGAGACCGCGCCGACCGCGACGAGCGAGCTCACCGCCCTGGAGCTCGTGCTCGCCCGAGACGGCGCGCCCTTCGTGCGCCGCGAAGACGGCCCCTGGCGCACGTATCACTTCATCGAGAACACCACTTCGTTCGACCGTCCGCACGATGCCACGATGGCGTTCGAAGCGGCGCGCGCGTTCGGTGACTTCCTCGCGCGCCTCGAGTCGCTGCCAGCGTCGGAGCTGTGCGAGACGATCCCCCGCTTCTTCAGCTCGCCGTACCGGCTCGAGCAGCTCGACGCCGCGCGCGCGGCCGACGTGGCCGGCCGCGTGCGCCTCGCCTCGCGCGAGCTCGCGTTCGTCGAGAGCCGTCGCAAGCTCGTCCCGATCATGGAAGACGGTTTGGCGAGCGGCCTCATCCCGCCGCGCATCGTGCACGGGGACACCAAGCTGAACAACGTCCTGTTCGACCGCGAGACCCTCCGTCCGCGCTGCATCGTCGATCTCGATACGTGCATGCCGGGTTACGCGCTGTACGACTTCGGCGACCTCGTGCGCTTCACCGCAGCGACTGCGGCCGAAGACGAACGCGACCTCGGGCTCGTCGATGTGGATGTCGAGCTCTATCGCGCGCTCGCGGATGGCTACCTGGCTGGAGCGGGCGCGGCGCTGAGCTCGATCGAGCGCGAGCTCATGCCGACCGCAGCGCGCCTCGTGACGCTGACGATCGGGATGCGCTTCCTCGCGGATTACCTGGCCGGAGACGTCTACTTCAAGACGCACTTCGACGATCACAATCTGGTGCGCGCTCGGGTGCAGTTCGCGCTGGTCGCGGCGATGGAGCGGCGGCTCTGACTTCGGCCGGCGCGCTCGCTCGCAGGAGCACCTCGGCGGCGCGCACACCCCCGAGCGCCGTCGCGAGCACGCTCTGGCCGGGGAAGGCCGAGTCTCCGACGAGCGTGATCCCACGCGCCGGCGGGCGCTGGAAGAGGTCGCGGTAGGCCCTGAGGCCCGCGCGTCGAGGAACGCCGCCGACCCAACCGCCGAGCAAGTCGCCAGGCGCGCCTGCGGCAGCGCGGCCCTCGGAGCCGACAGCGTCGGGGTCGGTGCGACCGACCCAGCGCGCGTAGGTGCGCGGCGACGCCGTCAGCTCGCGCACGTAACGCGCCCACTCCGGCGCACGCCGCGCGATGGTCGCACGCATGCGCGCCTGGACGGCTTCGATGTGCTCGCGCTGCGCGGCCTCGTCGAGCCCGCGCAGGGCCCCGAGGTCCACGTGCGTCGAGATCGTCGCGCGTCGCAGCCGCGGGTCCGCGACCCCTTCACCCTCGGCGCCGATCGAGAGGAACACGTGGTTCCCGGCCAGGAAGGGCGCCGCAGGATCGTCGACGAGCTCGAGGTGCAACGGGCCGCGGGGAGCGCTGTGCGGCGGCACGAGCGTGCGGAAGAGCGCGGCCGCGCCCCAGCCCTCGCGCACACGCGCTGCACCCGCCGCGAATCGAGCCGCGGGCACGCCGCGTACGAGGCGCGCCGCGACTTGCGGCAAGACATTGAGGATGACGTGGCGCGTGCGGTAGGTCACGCCGCGCGCCGTGACGAGCCACAGGTCGCCGTCGGGTTCGACGCCGCTGACGGCGCTGCGCTTCTGCACGATGCCCCCGCAGGTTGTGATCGCGCGCCCGAGGCCCTCGGCGAGGCGACCGATCCCGCCGTGTACGTGCGCTGCACCGCGGTGGTGGTAATCGAGCGCCGCCAGCGCAAACGCCGCCTCGGCTTCGTCCGCGGAGCATTGCACCGTGATCTGACACTGCGCGTCGAACCACGCGCGCAGCGGCGCGAAGTCCGCCAGTCCATACCGCGCGAGCACGCTCCCGAGTGAGCGCCCGACGAGCGGCGCCAAGGACACATACCGCGGCGAACGTGCGAGGTGCCGCAGTGCTGAGTGCACCGTCAGCGGCGGCAAGAGCGCGGGATCGTCGAAGAGCGACCAGAGGAGCGCCGCGACGCGCTCCTGCAACGCAAAGAACTTCTGGATCGCTTGGACGGGCGCGCCCGGTAACGCGCACAGCTCCGCCACGAAGCGCGCGCGGTCGCGGTGTGCGGTGACGACGATCGACGCGCCAGCGCGCAGCTCGACGGGGCGCTCGAGGAAGCTCACATCGACCTCCAGGCCGTACCGCGCGACCCAACGCCCGAAGAGCTCGTCCCGTCCGAGCCCAGCGAACAGGGTCGCGCCGCCCTCGAAGCGGTCGCCTTCGTGCTCGAACGTGCACGCGGCCCCGCCGAGGTACCCGAGGCGCTCCAGGAGCGCGACGCGCGCGCCGCCTTCGGCCAAGCGCAGCGCTGCGCCGATGCCGCCGAAGCCACCGCCGACGACGACGGCATCGTAGGTCGTCTCCATGGTCATTGGCGCGCCTCCCGTAGCTCTGCGGGTGTGACGGCCGCGCCCGCCGCAAGGCGCTCGCGGAGGTGGTCGAACACACGCTGATCCGCCGCGCGGCGCGCAGCGGGGCGTTTGCTGGCGCTCTTCAGCGGCAGCGCCATGCGGACGTTGCCGGCGAGCCGCGCGCGATGGCGCTCCAAGAAGGCCCAGTAGAGCTCGGTGATCGGGCAGTCCTTCTTCGGGTCGAAGCGACAGTCCTTGCAGAAGTCGCCCATCTTCGCGAGGTACGCCGCGCCCGAGACGTAGGGCTTCGTCGTCATCGCCTCGCCCAGCGCGTACGTGCCCATCCCGAGCACGTTGGGCTCGACGACCCAGTCGTAGGCGTCGGTGTACGCGACCCAGAACCAGTCCGTCAGCTCGCGCGGCGAGAGGTCGAGCAACGTCGCCAAGTTCGACAGCACCATCAGCCGCTCGATATGGTGGCTGTAGCCTTCGCGCCACACACGCGCGACGACCGTGTCGAGGCAAGCGAGGCCGGACGCGCTGCCCTCTGCATCCCAGAAGACCGGGGGCAGCGGCGCGCCAGCGCCGAGCGCAGCGCGTTCAGGCAGAGCGCGCAGACCATCGGTCGCGGCGTGCACGTGGTGCACGAACTCGCGCCAACCGAGCACTTGCCGCACGAAGCCCTCGCGCGCCGCGAGCGGCGCGTCGGCTGCGGCGACGTCCTGCACGACCTCGTCCGCGCCGAGGAGCTGCACGTTCAGGTACGTCGCGATGCGCGCATGGAAGAGGCCGACCTCACGCGCGCTCATCGCGTCTTCGAAGCGGCCGAAGTGCGGCAGACACTCCGAGAGGAACCAGCGCCAGACACGCTGCGCGCCCGCGCGAGTCGTCGCGAGGCCCGAGAGGTCGGCGTCGCCGGGATGGTCGGCATAGCGCTCCGCGACGAGCGCCTCGACCTCGCGCTCGAGCGCGCCGTGCCGAAAGCGCGGCGGCCGCGGCGCTGGCGGTGTCCCGCGCCAGGGCTCGCGGTTCTCCGCGTCGAAGCTCCATTTGCCGCCGACGGGCTGCCCGTCCGGCTCCATGAGCAGGCCGGTGCTGCGGCGGACCCCGCGGTAGAAACGGTCCATCCGCCAAGGCGGCGCGGCGCCCGCGGCGCGCGCGAAGTCCTCGGGGGTCGTCAACCAACCGGCGTTCGGCACGGTTACGAGCGCGCCGGACTGCACGAGCGGCGCGAGCTCGGCGCGCAGCTCGCGCTCGGCGGGCTCCATCATGGTGAGCGCGCCGAGCTCGCCTGCGAGGCGCGCGAGCGGCTCCCGGAAGCCCTCGCCCGCCCCGGCGACGACGTGCCGGACGGCCCGGCCGCGCGCGGCCTGCTCCAGCGCGAAGCGCCGGCCGGCGGCCAGCACGAACGCGAGCTTCTTGCGGTGGTACGGCCGCCGCGCCGCTTTCTCCGGCGCCTCGACGAGGACGAGCCCCACGTCGGAGACGCTCTCGGAGAGAGGCCCCACCCGATCCGTGAGCTGGTCGTACGCCGCGTAGACCCAGCGCTCGGGGGCGGCGCCGCGGCGAGCGCCCTGGAGGCGCTCGAGCTCAGCTCGGAACTCGGAGCGGGTCGGCATACTCGGAGGAGTTCGCTCCCGGGGCCACGGGGGACGCAGGCCAGCGCGCGCGGCGCCGCGTCCATCGGCAGGGCCCGAGCGAAGCGCGAGTTGTGATGGCCATGCTGCAACCCTGTGCCGCCTTCGGGGCCGACGGCGCGCTCGCCGCGGACCTCCTGGAATTCCCGGTCGAGGGCCGCAACGTCCCCCCGGGGGGTACGCTGGGTGCGGTGCTGGGCGCCGGGCCGACGCTGCTCGTGTTCCTGCGCCACTTCGGGTGAATCTTCTGTCGCGAACAGGTGGCCGTCCTGCGCCGTGCGCGCGAGGCGGACCCGACCTTCCCGGCGGTGGCCTTCGTCCACCCCGCGACCAAAGCCGACGGCGACGGGTTCTTCCCCGAGCGTTGGCCCACGGTGCCCGCGCTCGCGGACCCCGAGAAAGCGCTCTTCGGCGCATTCGGACTCGACCGCGGCTCGCTCCTGCAGCTCGCGGGACCGAAGGTGTGGCTCGCGGGGCTACGCGCCGCCGCCAGCGGCCACGGCGTCGGCCTGCCGAAGGGTGACCCGCTGGTGCTCGCGGGCGCGTTCCTCGTCGCTGGGGGGCGCGTGACGTGGGAACATCGCTCGGCCCACACCGGCGACATCGTGCAGGCGGAGGCCATCCCGCGCCCATGAGCCGCGGCCCGCTCTTCCTCGGCGGCCTCGGCCACGCGCTCTGCCGCCTCGCGCCAGCGCGCACGGCGGCGCGGGCGTTCGGCTTCGACGTCAAGGAGGTGCTCTACCCGGGCTTCGAAGGCCGGCCGCCGAGCGCCTCGTTCGAGGACTTCCTCGACAACATCGAGTCCCAGGTCGACGTCTACCGGCTGAGCCACGCGCGGCGCCTGCTCGTCGCCACCGACTTCGGGTGCCTGGTGGCGCTCGCCCTGCGCGCTCGGGGTCGCTTCCCGGACCTGCCGTTCGTCTTCCTGGGCGCGGTCCCGTGGCGCCAGGTCCAGACCATCGGCGGACAGCGCGCGGCAGGCGACCGGCTGCGCCAGCTCCTGCGCGACGGCAGCGTTCAAGCGCGCTACGTCGAGCGTCACTTCCAGCGCCCGCTGCCCGCCGACGCAGCCCGCGCGTTCTTCAGCGGCTTCGGCGCCTGCGAGATCCAGAGCGAGCTCTACGACTGGCTCTCGCCAGGCTGGCTCGCCGACCTCGAAGGGCGCCTCGCGGCGCGCCCGGGGGCCTTGGAGGGCATCGCGGTGTGGCTCGGCGAAGAGGACCGCCTCGTCGACGTCGCCGAGCTCGACGCGACCGAGCGCGCGCTCGGTGTGCGTTGGCCGCGGGCGGCGTTCGAGGGCTGGGGGCACTTCCCCTACCTCGACGACCCGCTGGGGTGGATCGAAGCCGTGCACGAAGCGCTGGCTCCTTGACGCTCGGGCCCTTGTGGCCGAAGCGGCGCGCGGATAGAACTCCGCGCCCTCGCAAAGCACGGGGCCCCGCCCACTTCGGGCGGTCGAGGGTCGGGGAGGCGGTCGATGCAAGAGCGCGTCGTGCGTGTCCAGGGGCGGTTGGAGGCCGTCGACGGCGAGGTCGAGCGGTTCGTCGCGGCGTCCGGGCTCACGTGTCCGCCGGGCTGCGGCGCGTGTTGCCTCTCTCCCGATGTCGAAGCGACCGTCGTCGAGCTCGCTCCGATGGCCGCGGCCCTCGTCGCAGCGGGGCGGGCCGAGGCGACGCTCGCCGCGCTGGCTGCCGCGCCCCGACCCGCGCCGTGTGTGCTCTACACGCCGGATCCCGCGAATCCGCGCCAGGGTCGGTGCTCCGCGTATGCGACGCGGCCGCTGATCTGTCGGCTCTTCGGCTTCGGCGCGCGCCATGGCCGCAGCGGCAGGCCGGAGCTCGCAGCGTGCAAGACGATGCGGGCCGCGGACCCGGCGCGCATGGAGTCCGTGACCTCGGACGAGCTGCTCGTTCGCCGGGCGCCTGTCATGGCCGACCACGCGCACGGTCTCGCGTCGGACTTCCCGGGTGAGGGCTCGGTGCTCTTGCCCATCAACGTCGCGCTGGAGCTCGCCCTGCAGCGCGAGCTGCTGCACCGGCGTATGACGGAGCTCGAAGGGCCGCCCGACGACGGCGCGCCGCCCTGCGCCGCTGCGTGACATGGGTGCTGTCGAGGGGCGAGCGGTTATCCTCTCCCCATGTTCATCGGCCGCACACGCGAGCTGGAGGTCCTCGAGGAGCTCGCGGAATCCGGGAAACCCGAGCTGTTCGTGCTGTACGGGCGGCGTCGTGTGGGCAAGACGGAGCTCCTGCAGCGCCTCTGCGAAGGGCGGCGCGCGGTGTATTTCCTGGCGGCGCAGGTCCGCGAGAAGGACAACCTGCGCGGCTTCCGCGAAGCGCTGAAAGAGGGGCTCGGCGGCGACCCGCTGCTCGACGGGATCGAATTCCCCGATTGGTCGACCGCGCTCGGCTTTGCAGCCGAGCGCGCGGGGGGCGAACGCCTCGTCATCGTGCTGGATGAGTTCCCGTACCTGTGCGATTCCAGCAAAGGTCTGCCGAGTCAAGTTCAGCAGTTCTGGGACACGCGCGGAAAGCGCAGCAAGCTGATGCTGGTGCTCTGCGGCAGCCAGGTCTCTTTCATGGAGAAGGAGGTCCTCGCCGAGCGCTCGCCGCTCTTCGGTCGCCGCACGGGTCAGCGCCGCCTGGAGCCGCTGCGGCCGCGCGAGGCCTTGGAGTTCTTCCCGGGCTGGCCGCTGCGCGAGCGCGTCCTGGCGTTTGCGTGCCTCGGCGGGATGCCCGCGTACTTGCGCCGCTTCGACACGTCGCGCTCCCTGCTCGAGAACCTGGGCCGCGAGGTGCTGCGCCCCGAAGGGTACTTGTTCGACGAAGTGCAGTTCCTGCTGCGCTCGGAGCTGACGACGCCGCACACGTACAACTCGATCCTGGCGGCGATCGCCGCGGGCGCGGACAAAGCAGGTGACATCGCGCTGCACGTCGGCGTCGATTCACCGACCGCGGCGAAGTACCTGCACGTCTTGCGCGAGCTGCGCCTCATCGAGCGCGAGGTCCCCGTCAGCGAGGACCCGCTGCGCTCGCGCAAGGGCCGCTACCGGATCGCGGACCGTTTCCTGTCGTTCCACTTCCGGCACCTGCAGCCGAACCTCTCGCTGGTCCACGCGGGGCGCGGCGGGCGTGTCCTCGAGGAGTTCGTCGAGCCAGACCTGCCGCGCCTCTACGACGATGCGCGGGTCGATTTCATCCTGGACCACTTGCACACGGAGGCTGCGGAGCTGGTCGGCGACGAGCTCGTCGAGATCGGCCGACACGAGGGGTCGTGGGTCCGGGCGGTCGCGCGCACGGCCAGCGGCCACACCGTCGCGGGCATCGTGATCCCCGAAGGCGCAGCCGCCGAGAGCGGCCCGGAGAGCGAGCTGCAGGACCTGCGCCGCGCGTTCGGCGCAGCGCCCCTGCGCCTCGTCTATGGCCTGACGCAACGGACCGAGGACCCGCTGCACGTCGAGGTGATTCCGGAGGGGAAGCGGCTGTGACACTCGAGCGCGATTTCGAGCGCTATTTCGGCGCCGTCGAGCGCGCGGGCGGGGTCGATCGCTGCTGGCTCTGTCGGCGCACCCCAGCCGCGGTGAAGGCGTTCTTCGGGTTCCATGAAGACGGGCACCCCATCGAAGCCGAGCGCTACGGGATCGAAGACGTCGTGCTGGAGCGCATGGACATCATGAGCTACGCCGGCCCGCGCCCGATCTGCGCCGTGTGCCAACTCAACATGGATGCGATCGAGCTGGCCGGTGATGGCGCGGTGCTCGCGGAGCTGCAGCGCTTGATGCGCGACGAGCGCGATCGGCTCTGGCCCCCGGATGCGCCCGAGACGGCGGATTTGCGTTGAGGCATCGAGGCGTGCACAAGCTGAAGGAATGCCGTAACCTGGGGCTCGGATGACGACGCCGAGCTGGCTCGAGCGCGCGAGCGACTGGCTCGAGCTGCGCTCCTTCGCGAAATGGGTGGGCCTCGCCGCCGTGATCGGTGTGGCTGCTGGTGTCGCCGCGGCGATCTTCCGGTGGATGATCGCGACCGCCACGGCACAGCTCTTCACCCGCGCGACCGGGGTCGCCTCGGACGGCATCGGGACGGTCGATGGCTCGTGGTGGCTGGTGTTGCTGCTGCCAGCGCTGGGCGGACTCGTCGTGGGTTGGCTCGTGCAGCGTTATGCGCCCGAAGCCGAGGGCCACGGCACCGACTCCGTCATCCGCGCGTACCACCGCATGAAGGGCGTGGTCCGCAGCCGCGTCATCGTGATGAAGTCGCTGACGAGCGCGCTGACGATCGGCAGCGGCGGGTCAGCGGGACAAGAGGGGCCCGTGGCGCAGGTCGGCGCCGGTGTCGGCAGCTCGATCGCGTCGGCCCTGGGCTTCAGCGATCGCGACCGCCGGCTGTTCCTGACCGCGGGTGGCTCGGCCGGGGTCGGCGCGATGTTCTGCTCGCCGCTGGGCGGCGCGCTCTTCATGCCCGAGGTGCTCTACCGCAAGCCCGAGTTCGAGGGCGAAGCGCTGGTGCCCTGCATCGTCGCGTCGACGGTCGCCTACGCGACGTTCGTCGCGATCTCGGGGGAGCACCGCGCGGTGCACATCGACCCCGAGCGCCTCGCGCGCCTCGAATTCGGCGGGCTCGCCGAGATCCTGCCGTACCTCGCCCTGGGCGTCGCGTGCACGCTGTTCGGCTGGATCTACGTCAAGGTGTTCTACGGCGTCGAAGCGCTCTTCAAGCGCCTCGTGTCGATCCCGAAGTGGGTGAAACCCGGCATCGGCGGGTTGCTCGTCGGCGCGATGGCGCTGGCGCTCGCGCCCGTCACCGGCGAGCACGGCGTGCTCTTCGGCGGCTACCGCTTGATGGAGGCTTCGATCTCGAACGAGCTGACCGTCGGGATCGCGCTGCTGCTCGTCCTCGCGAAGATCGTGGCGACGTCGCTGACGATCTCGTCGGGCGGGTCGGGTGGGGTCTTCGCGCCAGCGCTCGCGATCGGCGCGCTCATCGGCGTCGCAGTCGGCCGCGCGGCGGAAGCGGTCACGCCGGGGCTCGACCTGCAGCCGGAGGCGTTTGCGCTCGTCGGCATGGGCGGTTTCTTCGCCGGTGTCGCCAAAGTGCCGATCGCGTCGGTCGTCATGGTCTCCGAGATGACGGGCAGCTACGCGCTGCTCGCGCCGCTGATGCTCGTCTCGGTGGTGCACCTGCTCCTGTCGGGGCGTTGGTCGCTGTACCAAGCACAGGTCGGCGCACCGATCGATTCACCGGCGCACACGGGTGAGTTCGTCGTCGACGTCCTGCAGTCCGTGCGCGTCGCAGACGTCGTCGATCCCGAGCGCTCTCCCGCGCGCCTCGTCAGCCAGGACATCACGCTAAAGGCCGCGCTGAAGATCGTGTCGGAGAGCCACGAGACCCACTTCCCCGTGGTCGACGACGACCAGCGCCTCGTCGGGATCTTCTCGCTCACCGACATCCGACGGATCTTCCTCGAGGACGGGATCGAGAACTTCGTGATCGTGCGCGACTTCATGCGCGAGCAGGTCGCGACCGTGCGGATGGACGATTCGCTGCACGATGTCCAGCGCCTCTTCACGCGGCGCGCGGTGAGCGCTCTGCCCGTCGTCGCTTCGGACGACCCGCGCAAGGTCATCGCGATGCTCAAGCGCAACGACGTCGGCAAGGCGTACACCGACCGGTTGAAGGAGCTCAAAGAGGGCTGAAGAACGCTGCGATACGGATCCAGAGGTCCGCTGTCGCATTCGGGTAGGGTCGCCGCGTGGGACTGGACTCCCGCCCGGCGTGGCCTATGCTCTTCGAAGGCCGCATTCCCGCCCCCCTCCCCACTGCTCCCATGTACGACCCCCGCCTGGTTCAACCCTTCCGCGACGAGCTCACTTCGATCGGTGTTCAGGAGCTCATGACTCCCGCCGACGTCGACGGCGCGCTCAAGCAGCCTGGGACGACCCTCGTCTTCGTGAACTCGGTCTGCGGCTGCGCCGCGGGCTCCGCGCGTCCGGGCCTGCGTCTCAGCCTGATGAACGGCAAGAAACCCGACCGCGTCGTCACCGTGTTCGCGGGTATGGAGCGCGAAGCGACGCAGCGCGCGCGGGAATACTTCCGCCCGTACCAGCCGAGCTCGCCGCAGATCGCGCTGATGAAAGACGGCCAGCTCGTGCACATGATCCAGCGCCACGAGATCGAGGGCAAACAAGCGGCGCAGGTCGCCCAGAACCTCTCCGCCGCGTTCGAGCAGCACTGCTGAGCGCGCACCCGCGATGGACGCGCCGGAAATCGCCCCCTCCGCAGCGAGGCTCGCGCTCGCCGAGGAGCTCCTGCAGGAAGCGGTCTACCGCTCCCGCGGGGCCCAGGCGGGCGCGGCGCTCTTTTCGGGGCCCGCTGGCTGCGGACTCGGCGCGAAGGCCGCGGTCGTCCTCGACCTCACGCCGCGCGCCGAGGAGGTCTGCGCGGCGCTCTTCCCGAACGGCCTGGCCGCCGAGCAAGTCGCGGCGCTGCGCGACGTCATCGCGGACTGGGTCAAACGCCAGGATGGCCTCGACCGGCGCCGGAATCACTTCCTGAAGGACTTCCGGCAAACGCACGGCTTCGACCGGCGCGGTTACGACGCGGAGCAGCTCGCTCAGTTCGAGGCGGGCCTCGCGCGCGTCAACGGCGACGCGGACGCGGCGCGCCGGGCAGCGGCAATGGCGCTGCTGCGCGCGTCATCGGAGGGGCCTCGGCCCCCCGGCTGACGCGCGCGCACTGCGGGCTCAGCCGATCACCCCGATCCACAGGATCAGGAAACACAGCCCGAAGAGGACGACCTCGGGCATGTGGATCAGGCGGCGGCGGGCGGGACGCGGGTTGGTGAGGGTCTGGTTCACGGCTCGGTGCGGGAGATGGGGCCGAAGAGTGTCCACATCGTTGTCCGCGGGGGAAGTGACGAGCCGTTCAAGAGCGTGTGGATTCCTTGCGTTCTGGCGGCGTCCCGTCGCGCAGCCGCGCTTCGAGATCGATCCAGGGACAGTGCCGGCAGCCGTTGTCGCAGCACGGGCGCTGCCAGAGCTTCGCCGCGGTCATCACCCAGAGGCCCGAGGCAGGGTCCTGGTAGAAGGCCTCACCCGCATCGAGCGCGGCCCCGTGGCGCGCCAGGATCTCGGCGCGCCGAGGATGGCCCGGCGCGAGGCGCGACGGGTGGGGCAGACGGAGGGCCGGGGGCAGCTCGCGGTGGGAGGGCATCGGAAGGCTCTCTTCGCTTCATCGGCGCGGAAGCTCGCCGCCTTTCGGCCGGATCCGCGACTCCAGTGCGAACGGCGCGCCAGGGCCCCTGCCGACGGTTTATCCTCCTGGGTGCACCTTATCCTCCTGGGTGCACCGAGGGGCGGCAGAACGTCGCGCAGCCCCCATCTCCGACGCGCCTCCCGGGGCGCTCCCCCCGCGAACCGGCTCCCACCATGACCGTGACGAGCGCCGACCCCGCCACCACCCCCACTCCGCCGTACACGCCGACCCATCCGATCCGGATCGTGACGGCCGCGTCGCTCTTCGACGGCCACGATGCGGCGATCAACGTGATGCGGCGCATCCTTCAGGCGTCGGGGGCGGAGGTGATCCACCTGGGTCACAACCGCTCGGTGCGCGAGATCGTCGACTGCGCGATCCAGGAGGACGCGCAGGCGATCGCGATCACGTCCTATCAAGGCGGCCACGTCGAGTACTTCGAGTACATGGTCGAGCTGCTGCGCGAGCGCGGCGCACACATCAAGGTGTTCGGAGGCGGCGGCGGGACGATCCTGCCGAGCGAGATCGAGCGCCTGCACGCGAGCGGTGTCGAGCGCATCTACTCGCCCGACGACGGCCGCGCGCTCGGTCTGCAGGGGATGATCAACGACCTGCTGCAGCGCTGCGACTTCGCGGCCGGGCGCGGCGCCGTGCGCGAGCACGTCGCGCGCTTGGAGCAGCGCGAACAAGCCTCCGTCGCCGCGCTCGTCACGATCGCCGAGACGCGGCCCGACGAAGCGCGTGCGCTCGCCGAGCACCTCGCGCGGACAGCGCCGACCAAGGTGATCCCTGTGCTCGGCGTGACGGGCACAGGTGGCGCGGGTAAGTCGAGCCTCGTCGACGAGCTCGTGCGCCGGTTCCTGCGCGACCACCCCGACAAGACCTTGGCGATCCTCTCCGTGGATCCGTCGAAGCGTAAGTCGGGCGGCGCGCTGCTGGGCGACCGGATACGGATGAACGCCATCGACGATCCGCGTGTCTACATGCGCTCGCTCGCGACGCGCCAAGCAAACCTGGCGCTCTCGAAGCATGTCCAGACGGCCGTCGACGTCTGCAAAGCTGCAGGCTACGACCTGATCATCGTCGAGACGAGCGGCATCGGCCAATCCGACACGGAGATCGTCGACCACTGCGACGTGTCGCTCTACGTGATGACGTCGGAGTACGGGGCCGCCACGCAGCTCGAGAAGATCGACATGCTCGACTTCGCGGACCTCGTCGCGATCAACAAGTTCGACAAACGCGGCTCGCTCGACGCGCTGCGCGATGTCCGCCGTCAGGTGAAACGTGCCCGCAACAAGTGGGACGCGCGCGACGAGGACATGCCGGTCTTCGGCACGATCGCTTCGCAGTTCAACGACCCCGGCATGAACCGGCTGTACGTGGCCGTGATGAGCGCCATCACGCAGAAGACCAACGCACCGCTCGCCGCCGGGAGCGACCTCGTTCTGGGTGACTCTTCGAAGCGCTACGTGATCCCGCCCGAGCGCGTGCGTTACCTGGACGAGATCCGCGAGTCCATCCAGCGTTACGACACGTGGGGTGAGCGCCAGACGTCGATCGCGCGCCGCTGTTATCAGCTCGCAGGTGCGATCGCTGCGCTCCGTGGCGCTGCCTCGGACGAAGCGGTGCTGCCGGTGCTCTCGAGCGCCGCAGGTGACGGCCCGACGCTGACGGAGCTGGTCCGGCACTACACCACCTTGCGCGACAGCCTGGACGCGCGGGCCCGCCAGCTCCTCGAAGAGTGGCCGACCGTCCGCGCCCAGTACGCCGGTGACACGTACAAGTACCAGGTGCGCGACAAGGTGCTGGAGCAGCCCTTGACGAGCGTCTCGCTCTCGGGGACTCGCATCCGCAAAGTGGTGCTGCCGAAGTTCTCGGACTGGGGCGACCTCCTGCGTTGGCGACTGCAGGAGAACGTCCCAGGTGAGTACCCCTATACAGCGGGGGTCTTCCCGTTGAAGCGCCAGGGTGAAGACCCCGCGCGCATGTTCGCAGGCGAGGGCGGCCCGGAGCGCACCAACCGGCGCTTCCACTACCTCTCGCGCGGAATGCCAGCAGCGCGCCTCTCGACCGCGTTCGACTCGGTGACGCTCTACGGCGAGGACCCCGACCGGCGGCCGGACATCTACGGGAAGGTCGGCAATTCTGGCGTATCGATCTGCACGGTCGACGACGCCAAGAAGCTCTACAGCGGCTTCGATCTCTGCGATCCGAAGACCAGCGTGTCGATGACGATCAACGGCCCCGCGCCGATGGTCCTCGCGTTCTTCATGAACGCCGCGATCGACCAGCAGTGTGAGCGCTACATCCGCGAGCACAACCTGCTGGGCGAGGTCGAGAAGGTCAAGAAAGCCAAATACGACGACCGCGGGCTCCCGCGGCCCGTCTACTTCGGTCAGGGCGGCTCCAGTGACCTGCCGCCCGGCAACGACGGGCTCGGGCTGCTGCTGCTCGGCCTATCCGGCGACGAAGTGCTGCCGCGCGAGGTCTACACGGAGCTGCGGAAGAAGACCCTGGCGGCCGTGCGCGGCACGGTGCAGGCGGACATCCTGAAAGAGGACCAGGCCCAGAACACCTGCATCTTCTCGACCGAGTTCGCACTGCGCCTGATGGGCGACATCCAGGAGTCGTTCGTGCGCCAGAACGTGCGCAACTTCTATTCGGTCTCCATCAGCGGCTACCACATCGCAGAGGCTGGCGCGAACCCGATCACGCAGCTCGCGTTCACGTTGGCCAACGGCTTCACCTACGTCGAGTACTACATCTCGCGTGGGATGGACGTCGACTCGTTCGCGCCGAACCTTTCGTTCTTCTTCTCGAACGGCGTGGATCCCGAGTATTCGGTGATCGGTCGCGTCGCGCGCCGCATCTGGGCCAAGGCCCTGCGCGAGAAGTACGGCGCGAACGACCGCAGCCAGAAGCTGAAGTACCACATCCAGACCTCTGGGCGCTCGCTGCACGCGCAGGAGATCGCGTTCAACGACATCCGGACGACCCTGCAGGCGCTGTACGCGCTGTTCGACAACTGCAACAGCCTGCACACCAACGCCTACGACGAGGCGATCACGACGCCGACCGAAGAGAGCGTCCGGCGGGCGCTCGCGATCCAGCTCATCATCGACAAGGAGCTCGGCCTCTCGCGCAACGAGAACCCGTGGCAGGGTTCGTTCGTGATCGAGGAGCTGACGGAGCTGGTCGAACGCGCCGTGCTCGACGAGTTCCACGCGATCTCCGAGCGGGGCGGCGTCCTCGGCGCGATGGAGCGGATGTACCAGCGCTCGAAGATCCAGGAGGAGTCGCTCGAGTACGAGTCGCGCAAACACTCCGGCGAGCTGCCGATCATCGGCGTCAACACGTTCCTGTCCAGCGAAGGCTCGCCGACGATCGTCCCCGCCGAGGTCATCCGCTCCGGTGAAGACGAGAAGTTGCGCGCGATCGCGAACCGTGAGGCGTTCCAGCGGCGCAACGCGGCCGCGGCGCCCAAGGCCATCGCCGAGCTGGAGCGGGTCGCACTCGCGGGTGAGAACACCTTCGATGCGCTGCTGGAGGTCGCCAAGGTCGCGAGCCTCGGCCAGATGTCCGCAGCGCTCTACCGCGTCGGCGGACAATACCGGCGCAACATGTGAACACAGCGCCGCGGCGGAGGCCTCTCCGCCGCGGCGCTGTGAACGCTGCCAGTGCAGCTCAGAACGAGAGTCGAACCGAGAGCCCGAGGGCGTCGTCGTCTTCGATCTTCGTGTACGCGCCAGCGACGCTCAGGTTGCCGAGGACGTGCACGCGCACGCCCGCGTCGAAGCCCGTCGCGCTGTTCTCGCTGTAGAAGCTGTCGTCCAAGTTGATCGCGATACCGCGGCCGAAGAGCTCGAGCCCGAGCGCGTCGCTGTCGAGCAGCATGAAGCGCCCGCCGATACGGACCTGGGTGCCGTTCGAGTCCTCGTCGAGGGTGTCGCTGTCGATCTTGCTGAACAGCCACGCGACGTCGCCCGTCAGGTCGAAGCGGTCGCCGAGGCTGAAGTGGACACCGGCGCCGAGGCGCCAGATGTCCGTGTCGAGGTTCCCGAAGTCGACCGAGAAGTTCTCGTAGCCGAGGAACACGTTGACGAGGTGGAAGATGTCGAACGAGACCTCGCCGAAGTACGTGTCGGCGTCTTCCTCGAGGTTCTCGACGTCGAAGCGCGTGGCGCCGACCTCGAGGTAGCTGTAGCTGAACGTGTGCTCGTCGGAGCTGCGGACCGGCGCGGCGGCGGGCAGCGTCAGGGCCGCAGCCGGCTCGACAGCGAGCGTGACGGTGGCCGTCGACGCGGGCTCGGCAGGAGCCATCGCAAGGAGCGACGGCAGGAGGAGGGTGGAGTGGAACATGGAGTGAGAAGGAACGGATGGGCCCCCACAGCGCTCACCAGAGCGCCCGAGCGGACTCAGGGCACGGATCAGGGCTCTGGGAAGGGCTCTGGGTGCGGAAACGGTACCACGGCCGGCCCTTCGGGCCAGGGTTTCGGACGAGCGCACCGGTGGCCCCGTATCGGGTACTGTCCGCACGATGACACTGCCCCAACGCCCCAAGTCCGCTGCCCCCACCCGGAACCTCGTCCCGAGCTCGCTGGCTTTGGCGCTCGGCCTCCTCGCCTGTCAGGGTGATGCACCGCGGACGCAGGAGCCGCCGCCTGCGGAGCCGCCGGCGAATGTCGCGCCGACGGAGCCGCAGTGGGTGCCCCTCTTCAACGGCCGCGACCTCGCGGGATGGACGCCGAAGTTCACCGGTCATCCGCTGGGCGTGAACCTGCACGACACGTTCCGAGTCCAGGACGGAGTCCTGAAGGTGGCCTACGACGGATGGCAGGCCTTCGGAGGCGAGTTCGGCCACCTCTACTACGAGCATCCGTTGAGCCAGTATCGGCTGCGCATCGAATACCGCTTCGTCGGCGAGCAGGTCCCGGGCGGACCCGGCTGGGCGTGGCGCAACTCGGGCGTCATGTTGCACGGGCAGGATCCGGCGACGCTCGCGCTCGATCAGGAGTTCCCGTGTTCGATCGAGGCGCAGATGCTCGGCGGCGACGGTACACAGCCGCGGACGACTGCGAACCTGTGCACTCCCGGCACCAACGTCGACATGGCGGGTGAGCTCGTCACGCGGCACTGCACGAACTCGACCTCCGAGACGTACCACGGCGATCAGTGGTGCACGCTGGAGCTCGAGGTCAGGGGCTCGGACGTGATCCGCCACAGCATGGACGGCAAGGTGGTGCTCGAATACGCACGACCGACGCTGGACGCCCGTGACCCGCACGCTGCCGCGCTGCTCGCGAGCGGCTCGCCCGAGGTCCTGTCGGGGGGCTACATCTCGATCCAAGCCGAGAGCCACCCGCTCGAAGTCCGCCGAATCGAAGCGCTGCCGCTCGAGTGACCCCCAGGCCACCATGCAGATCCTCATCCTCCTCGGCGCACTCGCCCTTGTCACCGCTGGCGCCGAGGTCCTCGTGCGCAGCGCGTCGGTCATCGCGCTGCGCGCGGGTGTCTCAGCGCTCTTCGTGGGCTTGACGATCGTCGGTTTCGGCACGTCGTCGCCCGAGCTCTCGGCGAGCCTCGTCGCCACCCTCGGCGGCAACATGGGGGTCTCGCTCGGCAACGTCGTCGGATCGAACATCTTCAACGTCGCCGTGATCCTGGCGCTGACCGCGGTCATCCAGCCCATCCGCGTCGGCCTCTCCGCAGTGCGGCGCGACCTGACGGTGGCGTTGCTCGCCTCGACCGCACTGCTGGCCGTGCACTTCACGGACCAGACCCTGCCCCGCTGGCTCGGAGCACTCTTCATCCTCGGACTGGTCGCCTACCTCTTCGTTGCGTACCGCGCCGACCGCGCCGCACCGCGAGAGGAGAGCGACCTCGCAGAGCGTGAAGTGCGCTCGTCGCTCGCGATCACGGCCCAGGCGACGCGGCCGTGGTACGACGCGACGTGGGTGCACTTGGGCCTCGTGGGCGCAGGCCTCGCGCTGCTGGTCCTCGGCGCGCGCTGGTTCGTGGGCTCCGCGATCGCCCTCGCTCAGGGCTTCGGGGTGCCCGAAGACGTGATCGGACTGACGATCGTCTCGGCGGGCACCTCACTGCCCGAGCTCGTCACTTCGATCGTCGCCGCCCGGCGCGGCAACCCGGACATCGCCGTCGGCAACGTGATCGGCTCGAACATCTTCAACGTGCTCGGCATCGCGGGAGTCTGCGCTTGTGTCGCCCCCCAGTCGATGTCGAGCGAGATGCTGCGCATCGACGTGCCGCTGATGCTCCTGGCGACGCTGGCGCTCTTCCCCATCCTCAGGAGCGGTGGGCGGGTCTCCCGCGGCGAAGGCTTCGCGCTGCTGACAGGCTACAGCGCGTACCTCGCCTACCTCCTGATCGCACGCACGGGCTGAGCGCCAGCCGTTTCAGGGACCGAGCACCCAGCGCAGCGCATCCGCGAACTGGAACGTGACCTGGCCCTGCACCAGGTCACGGTGCGCAAAGCTCGCGACGAGCGTCGTGCCGGGAACGAGCGCCTGGCCGCCCGCGGGGATCTGTGCCCAAGCGACCGTCCGCGCGGCCCCGCCCGACCCGTTGACGAGCTGCGCCGGGAAGCGCACGAGCGGCCCCTGCACACACAGGACCCCGGCGCCGACGGGGTTCGCGGCGCCGCCTCCGCCGAGCAGGAAGTACCCGAACACACCGGGGGGCGCCCCAGTCACCGTGAGCACGAGCGGACCGCCACTGAGCCCGGTCGCGCCGCTCGGGACGAGGCGAGCGACCGCGCCGGTGCCGTTCGGTAGCGCAGGACAGATCCGAGCGACCTCACCGCTGGCGCGCGGGCGCTCCAACGCGCCCAAGTCCTGGCGCGGCGCAAGGCCGATCCCCGAATCGCCGACGGTGGCCGTATCGACGAAGCGCTCCTGGCCCGAAGCATCGGTCAGGGCGTCGAAGCCGAGGATCGGTGCATCGCCCGCGTCGATGCACGGAGAGCTCGCGCCTGGGCGCATGTCGTCATCGAGGGTCCCGAGCAGCCCATCCGCGCCGAGCGGCGCGATGAGGCGCGGGCCCGCATAACGGCCACGCGCCTCGAAGCCCGTCCCTGCGGCAAAGCTCGCGAAGCCCGAGTAACCCTGTCCCACCCACTCGAAGTTCGGCGGACCGAGCGGACGCCACCACAGGTTGTTGTCGATGACGTTGTTCGTCGTCGGCGCGAAGTTGTAGAGCGCGTTCGGGTTCGCCCCGAGCACGAGGACATTGCCCGCGATCCGTGAGCTGTCGGCGTAGTTGATCCAGAGCTCCGTATCGCCGCCGCCCGGTGCCGCAGCGTTCGCGTACAGCGTATTATGCAGGATCCGAGCACCGACCACTCGACCGACGGTCGCATCGTACCCGCCGACGGCGATGCCGACCTTGCCATTCGCCACGACGATGTTGTCGCGCACGGTGACATCGAACGAGGTCCAACCGGGGTTCTCGGCGCCGACTTCGATGCCCTGGTCACAGTACGCCACGACGTTGCGCTCGATCACGACGCGCGAGGCGCCGTCCGAGTAGATGCCGGCCGCATAACCGCCGAACTGCGTGTCGCGGGCGCGCACGACGCGGTTGCCGAACACACGGCCATCACGAGCGCCGAAGACAGGGTTGATGCTGGGCTCGCCGCCGATCAGGTCGATCCCGATGTAGTTCACGTCCTCGATCAGGTTCGCGCTCACCTCGAAGCGCTCGACGTTCCCGTTCAGTGTGATCGCTTCGCTGGGCGCAGGTTGGCAGTTGCGCACGGTATTGCCGCGTATCACGACGTCGGCGATCGACGCCGAGGTCGAGGTCCCGTACACCGTGACGGCCATCGAACTGTCGCCCGTGAAATCACGGAACACATTGTCGAGCACCTCGATCCTCTGCCCGCTGCCCGTCACCCGGACCCCCGAGCCGTCGCCAGCCGGCAGGTCGTTGCGGATGAACGTCAGACCCGCCACACGGACGTACGAGAGCGAGTCGATGGTCACCATCCATGGGCCAGGGATCCCGCTGCCGTCGATCACGGGCGCGTCGCCCGGGAAATTGCGCAGCTCGAGGAATCCTGCGCTGGCGCTCCCACCTCTCCGGAACGCGAGCACACTGGGCAGGAAAGCCGCGCGCTGCGGTGGTTCGTGCGGGGGCGCCACCGTACCGGCATCGAGGGCGTCCTCACTGCGTGTGCCGAGCTCCGTACCGAGCCGCTCCGCGACCCAGCCAAGTTCGTCGATCACTTCGGCGCGCAGCTGTTCGAGAGGTACGTCGTCGAGGATCAGCAGCGCAGTGATCCTACGCTCGTGATCGAGTACCGGCGCGACGCCCGATGGCTCACCCGGACCGCATGGCTCATCGAAGGCCGACACTGCCGCTCGGCGCGCGATCGCGAGCTTCACGAGCTCGCTCTGCTGCGGATCGAGCGGTACATGTCGCGCGCGTACCGTGAGGGCGATGACCCGGAGAGTGAGATCATTGCTCCCTGGGGCGACGACGCGTACGAACCCGTTCGAGCGCTCGGCCAGGAACGCCGCCGCCAACGCCAGCCGCGCGGTGTAGGTCACATGACTGCTGCAGCGCGCGAGCACCAGCACGTCGCGGATGCCGCGGGCCTCGGCCGCGAGTCGTCGGGTGAGCTCCGTGTTGGCTAGCGAGAGCGTCGCACGGTCCTCGACCTCTCGACCGAGTTCGGCGGCCAACTCGCGCCGGTCGGCGTCGGCGGCCGAGAGTCGCTGACTCAGGACGTAGCGGGTCTAGCCGAGGATGATCGCCGCGGCGGTGAACAATACGAGCTCGGCGAGCACATCGCGGTCCAAGAGCCCGAGGAGGGATTCGGAGCGCTTCGTGAGCCAGAGGCCCAGCGCGTGGAGCGTGCTCGCCGGCGCTGCGGTCGCGAGGCCGTTCAAAATGCCGTAGGCTGCGGCCACCGGTAGGACGAAGATCCAGTACGGGTGCGGATGTAAGTCTCCTGCGCCGAGCCACCTGCCGATCGACAGCGACTCGAAGCCGAGCGCAACGACGCACAGCGCGGCCATCAATCCGAGCCCGCGCCTCTGCTCGTGCCAGCGTCCTGTTGTTACTACCGAACGATCGACGCTCATCGCCTCAATGTGGCTCCCAGGGAGAGTGTCGTCTCGTCTGCTTCTACGCCGCGGCCTGCGGTCCTCCCCGTCTCTGCAGTGAGTGTGAACTCGAAGCCGCGCGCGGGGTGCCATCCGAGCCCGGCACCCAGACGGTAAACGGTGGCTTCGTCTTCGAGCGCCCGCCCGATGGTACCACCGAAGGAACAGGCGAGCGAGCGCTCGAGACGCCAGTCGCCGCGCAGATCCGGGTTCACCTCCGTGAGCTGATCCGCGATCGGCAACACCTGCGCAAGTCGCGCGCGCCCACCGAGTCGCTGCGTGATGATGGCAACGGACCCGAGCAACGCCAACGGAGACTCACCGGACGTGAGCAGCTCTGCGAACGGCGACACTTCGTCGCGCGGCAGCACGCGCGGGCTCGGCGCCATCGGTGTCATACCGCGGCTCCCGTATAGCAGCGTGCCCAGCGATGCGATCGCCGAAGTCCGCGGCGCATCGACATCGCCACCGAAGGCAGCAGCGGCGTCCAGATCGAGCAGCTCGTAACGCGCGCCGAGGTCCAACCAAGTCCGCCGAGTCAACGGACCCGTCCAGTCCAGCTCGACGGACCGCCGCCGTCCACCTAGAGCGACGCCGGCGGCGACGTCGTTCATCGGCGTGTCGATCCGTACCGCGACTTGCCACAAAGCGCTCCCCGGCTCGCGCCGACGACCCTCGGCCCCGGTATCGACGGAGACACCGCGAGCCTCTGTCGTCACCACCAGTGTGGCGACGAGTGCGATCAAGACGAACAAGGGGGGCAGCACCCGCAGGAGAACTTGAACCCGCCCATTGTCGCGTTGCGCGCGCGCGATGCAGCTTGTTCTCGCGATGACACACGGTGTCGATGGCGCTGCGAGACAGTCGCAGCCCCCGCAATATGGGGCGCAGCTCCTTACTTTCAGGTCCGCACCTCAGCGCCCGAAGCTCGCGTCCCGTTCCAAGAGCAGCGCGCGCGCGAGCGCGCGGTAGTCGTCCAGGTCGTTGTGGAGCTGCGCGGAGATACGGAACCAGCGCTGGCCTGGCCGGGGGAAGTGCACGACAGGCACCTCGATGTGGTAGCGCTCGAAGAGCCGGATGTGCAGCGGATCGAGCGCCCCCTCGGGCGGCGGTCCCGGGGGTAACGGCAGTGTCACGAGCGCGCCGAGGAGCGCCTCGGGCGCCGGCGGAGTGAGCTGCAGCTCGTTGCACAGGAGCTCGCGCGCAGCGAGAGCGAGGGCTCGGTTGCGCTCCATGACGCCTGCGATGCCCTGCGGATGCTGCTCCGCGAGCCAGTCGAGCGCCGTAGGCAACACCAGGATCGGCGTCGGGTCGTAGGTCCCCGGCCAATCGAACTCCGTCATGTAGCGCGAGCGCCCGTGGACCGGCGTGTTGTACCCGTGACTGATCGTCGTCGGGCGTACCTCGCTCTGCAGCTCGCGCCGTACGTGGAGGAACGCAGCCCCTTTCGGCGCGCAGAGCCACTTGTGACAGTTGCCCGTGTAGTAATCCGCGTCGAGCGCGGCGAGGTCCAGCGGCACCATCCCCGGCGCGTGGGCGCCGTCGACGAGGACGCGCACTCCGCGTTGACGGCAGAGCGCCACGATGCGCTCGATCGGCAGCACGAGGCCCGTGGGGCTCGTGATGTGATCGATGAGCAGCAGCTTCGAGCGCGGCGTCAGAGCGCGCTCGATCGCTGCGACGGCTTCGTCGCCCGACACGATCGGAAAGGGCACGTCCGCCACGACCGGCACCGCGCCAGACGCTTCGCAGACGAAGCGCACGACGTTGTTGCAGGCGTTGTAGCCGTGGCTCGTGAAGAGGATCTCGTCCTTGGGCGCGAAGCGCAGCGAGCGCAGCACCGCGTTGACCGCGGTGGTGGCGTTAGGAACGAAGACGAGGTCCTCGGGCGCGGCCCTGAGGAACGCGCCGAGGCGCTCGCGCACCGCATCGAGCTTCGTGTAGAGCTGGCGCTCGGGCGCGAGCCACTCGATGGGCCGCCGCTCGAGCTCGGTGCGGAGCTTCGTCTGCGCCTCCAGCACGGGCAGAGGCGCGCCACCGAAGGAGCCGTGGTTCAGGTACGTGACTTCGGGGTCGAGCAGCCAGGGGGCACGGGATCGCATGCACACAGGATGGCGCATGGACGCCTCGGCGTCACGTCCACGCGAGGCGCGCGAGCAAAGGCACGTGGTCGCTGGCCCGGCAACGCTCGACCCACTCCGCGGCCATGGGGCGCAGTCCGCGGACGTAGATCCGATCGAGGTGCATCCGCCGATCGAGCCCGAGCGCGCGCTCGAGCGGGAGGCTGCCGATGCTCCCGGTGCGCCCCCCGATCGCCGGCGGCTCGACTTCGACGAGGTCGAGCTTCGCCGCGAGGTCGCGCACCGTCTGCATACGGACCTCGCTCCAGGTGTTGAAATCACCCGCCACGATCATCGGCCCGTCATAGGAGCTGACCCGCTGCGCCAGGTCCGTGAGCTGGCCGTCCAGGAGCCGCCCCGTGGGATCGAAGTTCAGCCCGTGCACGTTCACGACCGTGAGCGAAACGCCGTCCAGCGTCGCAAAGCGGCTGATCAGCGCCGCTTTCGGCGTCAACACGAAGAGCTCCCGCCGGGGCGAGCGCAGGCGCAGGGCTTCGAGGGGATCCGCGCGGCCGATCGTCATCACGCCCTCAGCCGTTCCTGTGCCGACGGTGCGGTAGCTCTCGGCGTGGTGCCCGACGAAGCCGCGCGGCAGGAGCAGTTCGGGGCGCGCCTCTTGCAGCGCAAAGACATCGACCTCAGCGGACTGCGCGAGCGACACGAGCTCCTGCGTCAGCCGCGGATCCGCGCCCTTCTGCACGTTCCAACTGACGACGACGAGCTCGCGGCGCGGGTCGAAGAGCCCGACGGGCCCGCGCTCCCCGACCATCTCGAGGCCGGTCACGACCCGTCGCCGTCAGGCTCTGCTTCGGCCGCGGCGCCCGCGGAGGGGGCCTTCTTCTTGGCGCTCTTCTTGCTGGCGCTCTTCTTGCTGGCAGCCTTCTTGCTCGCGCCCTTCTTGCTGCTCGCCTTCTTCGCGGCTTTGGCCTTCGTCTCGGTACCTGACGCCGCGCCCTCCCCGGAAGCCGCCGCTTTACGCACGGCCTTCTTGTTGCGCGCGCCGCCCTTCGAGCCTTGGCGCTCGCGCGCAGCAGCCAACAGCTCGAGGGCCTGCGGCACCGTCAGCGTGAGCGGGTCCTCCATCGTCCGCGGCAACGATGCGTTCACCTCGCCATCGGTGATGTAGGGGCCGTAGCGGCCTTTGTTGAGCGTGATCGAGCGCCCACCGAGCTCGGTGACGTTCTCGTACACCTTCAGCGGCTCCGCAGTCGCGCGTGCGCGGCCGCGTTTCTCCTGCGCCAGCAGCTCGAGCGCGCGCGACAGGTCGATCTGGAGCAGGTGATCCCCCGCGCCGAGCGAGCGTGTGTCGCTGCCGCGTTTGATGTACGGGCCGTAGCGGCCGTTGTACGCGACGATGTCGACACCGTGTTCGTCCTGCCCGATCGTGCGCGGCAGCGACGCGAGCTGGATCGCGGTCTCGAGATCGAGCGTCTCGGGCGCCATGCCCTTGAGCAGCGACACCATCTTCGGCTTCTCGTCGTCGTCGGGCGTGCCGACCTGCACGTAGGGTCCGTAGCGGCCCGTCTTGACGAAGATCGGCTTACCCGATTCCGGGTGGTGCCCGAGGGGTTTGTCGCCCTGCTCCTTCGCTGCAAGGAGCTGCTCTGCGACTTCGACCGTGAGCTCGTCGGGACACGTTTGATCGGGGATCTGCGCGGTCGCTTCTTCGCGCTGCACGAACGGACCGAAGCGGCCGACGCGCACGATCACGTCGCGGCCTGCGCCGTCCTTGCCGATCGGGATCGAACAGATCGTGCGCGCGTCGATCGCTTCGACCTTGGTGTCGAGCAATGGCCGCAGGCCAGGGGCGTGCTCCATGCCGCGGTCGTAGAAGTCCCGCAGGTAAGGCAGGATCTGGTCCTCACCGCGCGAGATCGCGTCGAGGCGCTCCTCCATCTTCGCGGTGAACCGCGAGTCGATGAGGTGCGAGAGGTGCTGCTCCATCAGCGCGACCACGGCGAACGCCGTGAACGTCGGGACGAGCGCGGTGCCCTTCTTGAAGCTGTACTCGCGCCGGAGGATCGTGTCGATGATCGACGCGTACGTCGAAGGACGCCCGATGCCCTCCTCTTCGAGCAGCTTCACGAGCGTCGCTTCCGTGAGCCGCGCCGGCGGCGTCGTGTGGTGCTCCTCGGCGGTGAGGTCGGTCGCGGAGAGAGGGTCACCCTCCGCGACGGGCGGCAGGAGCTTCTCGTCGGCTTCCTCCGCCTCCGCGGGCTCGTCGGAGTCCTCGACGTAGGCCTTCAAGAAGCCCATGAAGTCGATGACCTGACCCGTGGCCTGGAAGACCGCCTCCGAGGCGCCCGCGCGGCCGCCGACGCGCAGTGTCATGCGACGCCCGCGCGCGTCTTTCATCTGCGACGCCAAGGTGCGCTTCACGACCAGGTCGTAGATGCGCGCTTCATCGACGCCCAGCGTGGCGCGGATCGAGTCCACGGACACGATGGACTCGCCCGCGGGGCGGATCGCTTCGTGCGCCTCTTGCGCGTTCTGCACCTTGCTGCGGTAGGTCCGCGGCGAGGACGGCAAGAACTCGGCGCCGTACGTGTCTTGAATGGTGCGCCGCGCCAGCTCGATCGCCGCCGTCGACAGAACGACCGAGTCCGTACGCATGTACGTGATGTAGCCGTTCTCGTAGAGGCGCTGCGCGGCGCGCATCGTGCGCTTCGCGTCGAAGCGCAGCTTGCGGTTGCCTTCTTGCTGCAGCGTCGACGTCGTGAACGGCGGCGCAGGCGAGCGCGTGAAGGGTTTCTCTTCCGCAGAGAGCACTTCGAACGGCTGGCCGCGCAGGCCCTCGACGAGGCTCGCCGCACGTGCGGAGTCGACAAGCAAAACGTCGGCGCGCGCCAGCTTGCCGGTATCGGGGTCGAAGTCCTTGCCGGACGCAACGCGCTTGCCGTCCAGAGAGACCAAGCGCGCTTCGAACGAGCGCGCGTGCTCCGTGCGGAACGTCGCGACGACGTCCCAGAACTCGGCCGAGCGGAACCGCATCCGCGCGCGCTCGCGATCGACGAGCAGCTTGATCGCGACGCTCTGCACGCGCCCTGCAGAGAGGCGCGGGCCGATCTTCCGCCACAGGACCGGCGAGACCTCGTAGCCGTACAGGCGGTCGATGATGCGGCGCCCCTCCTGGGCCTCGACGAGCGCCGTGTCGATCTCGCGCGTCGCCTTCACGGCCTCGAGGATCGCGGTCTTCGTGATCTCGTGGAACACCATCCGCCGGTACGGGACCTTGGGCTTCAGGACCTCGACGAGGTGCCACGAGATCGCCTCTCCTTCGCGGTCTTCGTCAGTCGCCAGCAGGAGCTCGTCGACGTTCTTCAGGGCCGCGCGCAGCTCCGCGATCTTCTTCTTCTTGTCGGGCTGAATGATGTAGAGGGGCTTGAAGTCGTGCGCGACGTCGACCCCGAGCCGGGCCCAGGCCTCGCCCTTGTGCTCCGCCGGGACCTCCGCGGCGTTGGCGGGCAGGTCGCGGACGTGCCCGATGCTCGATTCGACGACGTAGTCGCCCCCGAGGAACTTCTTCAGGGTCTTCGCCTTGGTGGGCGACTCGACGATGACGAGCGTCTTCGGCATGCCAGGGGAGCGGGCGCAGGGTCGGCGGGGGGAAGCGGGGGGAAGGAGCGGGGGGGCCGCGCCCGCCGGGTCGGGGCGGGGATTCTAGGCAGCACCCCGGCCCGCCGTGGGACGCCTTCGGTTCTCCGCGCCAGTTCTTGACGCTGGAACCCTGGAAAGATCTGAGCGAGCCCCCATACTCAGGGGATCAAGGCGCTGGCCCCGCGACGGGTCGCCGCCCCCCTCCCCGCGCGCGTGCGAGCCCCCGTTTCCACGGACTTCGCCCCGCAGCGCATCCTCGACCGCCCCCCGGGCGATTCCCCCGGCGATGATTCAGGACAGCCAGCCCACGGCCCCCGCGAGCGGGACCGACCCCCGCCCGAACCAGAAACAGGGGCAGGCCGTCGGCCGCCCCACGCGCAAGGTGCAGCCTGCGAACGAGCGCCGCGCGCGCGACCCGAAGCTGGAGCATCGGGGCATCCCCGATGTCCAGGGCCGCGGGGATACCCGCGGGATCCCGCTGCAGCGCGCCGGGGTCACGGGTCTGCGCTACCCCGCAACCGCGATCGACCCGAAGGGCATCGAGCGCCCGACGATCGCCTCGCTCGAGCTCTCGGTCTCGGTGCCGGCGGAGTCGAAAGGCACCCACATGAGCCGCTTCGTGCAGCTCATCCAGGAAGACTCGCGCCAGATGAGCGCGGACTCGGTCGTCTCCGTCGCCCGCCGCATGCGCGACCTGCTCGACGCGGAGTCGGGGCGCATCGAGGTGCGCTTCCCGCTCTTCTTCGAGCGCGCGGCGCCTGTCAGCGGTGCGACGGGCATGGTCGACGTCGGCTGCGGCCTCACGGTCGAGCTGCACGGTGACACCCTCGACCTCGTCGAGCGCGTGGAGGTCACCGTCACGAGCCTCTGCCCGTGCAGCAAGGAGATCAGCGACTACGGCGCGCACAACCAGCGCGGGATCTTGACCGTCGAAGTGCGCACGACCCGCGGCGCGGACGGCCAACCGCAGACGATCCCCGTCGGTGAGCTCATCGATGCCGCCGAAGACTCGGCTTCGTGCCGCGTGTATCCGGTGCTGAAGCGCCCGGACGAGCGCTGGGTCACGATGGAAGCCTACGAGAACCCGGTGTTCGTCGAGGACATGGTGCGCGGCGTTGCGCAGCGCCTCATGGAGGACGAGCGTGTCGCGTGGTTCCACGTGCACGCGCGGAACCTCGAGAGCATCCACGGCCACGACGCATTCGCCGAGACCGAGTGGCGCCGCGCCTGACGCGCGCGCTCAAGGAACCGCGAAACCGACCTCCCGCAGGAGCGCCGCGACGGCGATCAGCGGGAGGCCTTCGATTCCAGTGGGATCTGCGCCCTCGATGCGCGTGAAGAGCGCGATGCCGAGGTCCTCGATGCGGTACCCACCCGCGCAGTCGTAGGGGGCGGCGCGCTCGACGTAGGCTGCGGCCTCGGCCGCGGAGAACGCGCGCATCGTGAGCCGTTGCTCGTCGAGGTGCTCGCGACAGCACCCGGTTCGTGCGTCGAGCAGCACGATCCCGCCGAAGAGGCTGTGCGTCCGCCCGGCCAGCTCCAGGAGCTGCGCGACGTTGCGGGCTGCGTCGCCCGGTTTGTCGAGGCGTCGCGCGCTCCCGTCGGCGCCCTCGACGACACACACCTGGTCTCCGCCCAAGATCCACGCGCCGGGGTGCGTACGCGCGACCGCCTGCGCCTTCGCGCGAGCGAGCGCGAGCGCATAACCGCGCGGCCCGAGCTGGTCCCACAGCGGATCGAAGCTGCGCTCGTCGACGCCGGGCGCGGCGACCTCGAACGGCACACCGAGGCGCGCGAGCAGCGCCGCGCGGTAGCGGGAGGTCGATGCGAGGACGAGGGGTCGGGCCGCAGCGGTCATCCGCGCAGGATGCCGAATGCCGCGCCGCGAGCGGATTTGCGAACCCTGTTCCAGGGCCGAAATCACGGGCCTTGGCGTGGATACCGAGCCGCGCGGATTGGTACACCGGTCTGCGATGACCCGTCAGACCTGGCTGCCGCTCGTGCTCGGACTGGCCGCGCTCGCCGTGGGCCTCGGCGCGTGGCTCGCGGCCAGCAAATCGGACGGGGGGGTCAGCGGCGGAGCCTCCGAGGCCCTCGAGCCCGAGCCGCTCGCGCCGACGCCGCCTGGGCCGGACGCCGCCCCCGCGGCCCGCTTGGAGCCCGGACCGGTCCGCCAGGGGGCGAGTGAACCCGAGCGCGCCGCCGCGCCGGAGCGCCCCGACCTCGCGCCGACGCCGCTCGTCGTGCGGGCCCTCGACGGCACCACCGGTGCGCCCGTCGCCGCGTTCTTCGTGACGGTGCTGCCCGAGGGGGTGTACGCCCAGGGCCGGCGCGGGACCGCGGAGCTGCGGGGCCTCGCCGCCGGCGACGTGACGCTGCAGGTCGAGGGGCCCGAACACGGGCCCGCGGTCGCGCTGGTCAGTCTGCCGACGGACAGGACCGTCGAGGTGCGCCTCCCCCAGCGGCCAGGGCTGCGCGGCACGGTGCGCTTCGCCGACGCGCGCCCGGCCGCCGACGTCAGCTTGCGGCTCGAACCGCCGCCTCCGCCCGGCGCGGCGCCCTACGTCACCCTCGCCAAGACCGACGCCGAGGGCCGCTTCCGCTTCGCGCCCCTCCCGGAGGGCGAGTACACGCTGAAGCTGGAGCACCTCTCGCTGCCCCCGGTGCCGCTCGGCCCGTTCTCCGTGAAGCAGGGTCTCTGCGACGTGCCCGAGGTCTACCTCGAAGCGGGGGCGCGGCTCGAGCTCTTCGTGAGCGACGCCCAAGGGGCGGCGCGACCGAGCGCTCTGATCGTCATCGCGCCCGCGGAGGGCACGGCGTTGCGCCGCTACACGGGTCCTGACGGAGACGTCACGCTCGAACCGCTCGCTCCAGGACGTTACACCATCAATTTGCCCGCACAGGACGGGGCCCCGGAGCAGTCGCGTGAGGTCGAGCTCACGCTCGGGCTGCGCCGGGAGTCGTTTGTCCTGGGTGGCACCCAAGAGGACGGCCGGTGACCCCGGCGGTCCGCCGTTTTCCCGAGGCCGACCCTCGCCCCGCGCTCGACCGCCGGGCCCCCACCGCACCGATGACCTCTCTCTCTCGCTCCGCACTGCTCCTTCTGGCGACGCTCGCCCTCGCGGCGTGCAACGACGACGACAACGCGACGACGAACCCGCCGATCATCCAGCCCCCCGATCCGCACGCCGCGCTGTCGAACATCGACACGACGGGCGGAGCCGAGGGCATCGTCGAGCTGCCGACTACGGTCCCGGCGGTGGTGCGCGACGTGTTTGCGCGGTACTCGCAGCTCACGATGCCGAACGGCAAGCGCGTGCACGTCCTCGCCCAGTCCGGCGTGAGCGACGAGCTGCACGTGCGCGTGCGGCGTGTGCTCGACCAGCACCTGACGAGCTTGCCGGGTTCGACGTTCGGCGCCGACAAGACCGCGCTGCGCAACGCGCTCGGCGATGGGAAAGCGACGTTCGCGCTCTTCCGCGACGCGGCTTCGGCGGATCCGACCTCGGCCGAGGTGACCGCGTTCGCGACGGTCTTCGAGGGTTACGGCCAGCTCATCGCGGCCGACTCGATCGTCGAAGGCACGCCGGAGTACCTGCAGGCGAGCCCCGCGCTCGACACGACGCTCTCGACGACCGCGCGCTTCATCCTGCGCGCGGGCGGCGCAGAAGCCGCGACCTACCGCGACGCCATCGCGGTGCGCGCTGCTGCAGCCGAAGCCGCGTCGCTGTACACCCCCGCCCCGAGCACCCAAGACGCCGCAGGCGACTTCCTCGCGCGCACGCTCGAGGTGTACTACGGCGTCTGGGGCCACGACCCGCTCGGCAACGGCCGCGCGGGCGTCGATGACGTGTACGCGTTCTCCGAGCGCCTCACGATGGAGGTCGGCGATCCGCAGACGTTGACCCTCCTCGAAGGCTTCTTCCCGAGCTTCCACACCTACGCCGCGTTCCTCATCGATGGCTTCGCGGGCACGTTCGAGACCGACTTCGATCCGGCGATGCCGTACACGCATCGCTCGCGTTACCTGTCGCGCGTCGGCCTGCGCGGCGCCGTCAGCGCGCGCATCAACGGCAACAACTACGGCGGCCGCTACCGCGGCGCCGAGGGTGACCTGACGGTCTACGGCGCGGGCGGCGACGACGTCATCGAAGGCGGCAGCATCGGCGGCAACGACATCGCGATCTACAGCGGACCCTCGACCGAATACCTGATCACTCCCTCGCCGCTCGGCGGAGGCGCGACCCAGGTGCTCGACACGATCCAGAACCGCGACGGCGTCGACCAACTGCGCTTCATCGAGCGTCTGCAGTTCAGCGACACGACCATCGACCTCTGAGCTCGCCGCCGCCTGGGGCATGTGCAAGCCCCAACGCGGAGGAACCCTGCGCGAAGAAACCCAGCGCGGAGGCCCTCGAGAATCAACGAGGACCACCTCCGCGCCGCGCCCCCCCTGGGGCGCACCTTTCCTGCCTGCCCGCAGGTCCCGATCGCGCCGCAGAGCGGCGCGCAATCATTCTTGGGGACGCTTGGGGCCTCGCAGGAGTCGAGAGACCAGCGAGGCTCGCCCCCAGACACCGCCTCTTCGGCTCCCGCGATCGCCCGACCTGGTTGGGAGGCTGCATGAAACCGTGGGACCGCTCTCCTACCTGCCGGTCGTCGCACTGGAGGGATGACGGCTCCGCTCCGGTGTGGTGGGATGGAATACACCCCTGAGTGAGCTCGCCAGCGAGCGCGCCGGAACGAGGATGCCCATGCCTGCCCTACCCATCGCCCTCTTGACCGCTGGGCTCTGCGCGGTCGACGCACCCGTCCTGCTCGTATCGACGTCGGGCGAGGTCTTCCGGTCGAAGACGGGGGCGCTGCTCGCTGACCTCACGCCCGTGGTTCAACTGCCTGTACGACCGCTCGCCGTCGAGCTCTCTGCGTCGTCCCGCACGCTCTGGTGCGTCTTCGCTGAGTCCCCCGCTGGTCCCTTGTTTGCAGCGCGCGTGGACCAGACGACAGGCGAGCTCTCGGCACGCACAGGAGCTCTGCCGTGCGCTCAGGTGAGCGACATTGCGGCTCCCCTCGAAGGACAGCGCTGGTTCGTGGCCGAGCCCTTCGGTGCCGACACGCGGCTCTGGCAGGGTGACCTTCCGCACGGTGAGCTATCCCTCTTCACCACCCTGGTCGGCCGATCCGGGGTGACAGGACTCAGCTTCGACGTGGACGGTCGCTTGCTCGCCTACGACGCCGCGCAGCAGGTCGTCATCGCGATCGACACCGTGAGCGGTGCGGAGACCATGGTCGGTGCGACGCACCTCATCGCCGCGACGCCGCGGGGCCTGGATCTCGACCCCAGTACCGGGAAATTGTTCGGGCTCTTCTCCGCGCCCGGTGTGCGCGCGCGGCTCGGGACCGTGGATCCCGCTTCAGGTCGAGCCGAGCTCGTTGCGGCTTGGCTCGACCAGGACGCCCCCCTCCTCGCTCTGGAGCGGTCGACGATGGCCATCGGGTCGCCTTCCGTGCCGTGGACGAGCCCAGCGCTGACCCACTTACGCGGCTCGGAGCGCATCGAAGCGAACGATCTGCTGCTCGAGGCGACGGGGCTCCCGACGCAGTCGTTCGGGCTCTTCCTCGCAAGCTCGCGTCACGTTCCGCCTCCCGCGACGTCGCCTGGCGGGTTGTGCCTCGCCCCCCCACTCGCGAGGCTCGCAGGCGCACCGGGGCAGCTCCTGCCGACCGGCCCTAACGGGCGTATGCGGCGAGCGCTCGACGTGGACGCGCTCCGCGCGGCAGGGGTCCTCGACCCCACTGCGTCGAGCGCCATCGTGCACTTCCAAGCCTGGGCCCGAGCCGGAGTTGCCGGCCCGACGTTCGCGCGCCCCGTCAGTGCATCGCTGACCGAGCGCGACCCGGGACCAATCGATCGTTTCCCCGCCGAGAGCACGCCTGAACCGGGGACTGCAGCTCGAGGTGATGTCGACGGAGACGGCGACATCGACATCGTGTACTCGGTCAACAACTTCGGCGCGCTCCTGGGACGCAACGATGGCGGTGGGAACTTCACTTGGAGCTCTACGGTGATCCTAGGTCAGTACCCCGCCTTCCTCGAGCTGATGGACATCGATGGGGACAACGACCTCGACCTCGTCTGGACCTCGGCGCTCGGGGGCATGTGCGTCGCGCGCAACGATGGCACGGGCAACTTCACCCCAGCCGAGTGCTGGTACGCCTGCATCGCCATGCCGGGTGTACGCAGAGCGGACATCGATGGCGACGGACGCATCGACCTCTGTTACGCCTGTACGGCGGGTGCACGCCTCATCGTGCACTACGGCGCGGCGACGGGCTTCGCTCCTCCCCGCGCCTACGACACGCTCGCGGACTCGACGAGCCCTGCGGTCCATGACATCGGTCAGGATGGACGCCTGGACCTCATCCTTCCCCTGCGCAACTCGGGGAGTCTTCGAGTGCTCAGGAATCTCGATGGCCGGACCTTCGAAGCGCTCGCACATGTGCCGACCGGTACGAGCCCAACCGACTGCGCGGTCATCGATTTGCTGCCGACACCTGGCCCAGAGATCGTCACGTGGAGCACGACGGAGCATACGTTGACGATCCACTCGGGTGCCGCGGGTGTGACTCTGCCGATCCTCGCCACTGCTTCGATCCCCGAGCTCTCGTCTCGACCCAGGTTCCTCGACCTGGATCGGGACGGGATCCTCGATCTCTCGGTCGCCGGCGGATTCGGAGTGCTGACGTTGCGGCACGACGGTCTTGGCCAGTTCACCCCCACTTGGAATCTCGAGACCACGATGGGTTCAGGGCAGATGACGACCCTCGCGGACTTCGATGCTGACGGTTGGGTCGACGCGTTCTGCACTGGCAACGCAGCCAAAGCGCGGGCCCTCGTCCGAGGTAGCGCCCAGATCTGGCCTGCGCCGAGGACGCGCGTGCCGATCCCGCAAGGAAGCTGGCTGCGCTGCGTCAGCGATCTCGATGGCGACGGATTGGCGGACATCCTCACGGCGAGCGCGAGCGAGATGTACGCGCTGCGTGGCGAAGGAGCCCTGCAATTCGCTCCACCCGTCGTCTCTCCGCCCCTCAGCACACAGGGTCCGTTGGTCGCAGCTGATTTCGACGCCGATGGTGACCTCGACCTCGCTTCGCTCGGAGCGAACGGGCTCCGCGTGCAAGCGAACCTGGGTGGCCTGCGCTTCGGCGTCGTTCGAGAGTTCCCGACACCCTACGCCACTGCGACCCTGGATCTCGGTGACATCGACCGCGACGGAGATATCGACATCGTGACGGTGGGAACGAACACCGTCAGCCTCCGCCTGAACGCCGGCGATGGGAGCTTCCCGTTCCTGTACGACCACTTCGTGGGCGCAGGGTTGTCCGCGGTGAAGGTCGTTGACCTCGACGCCGACGGATGGCTGGATGTGCTCGTCGCATCGGGCGTGAACCGCTTCATCCACGTCTTCTACAACGATGGACAAGGAGGTCTCCTTCCCGCAGTCAGTCCGGTGCCGACCACGGCGACAGCGCGCGTGTCGAGCTACCACGTTCCAGTCGCCGATCTCGACGACGACGGTCTGTTGGACATCGTTGCGACGAACGTGTTCCTCAATCAGGGAGGACGACGTCCATTCCGCGAAGTGGTCACGAGCCCGGGCTGGAGGTTCTACGAGGACCGTTTGACGCTCGCGGACTTCGACGGTGACGGCTGGATGGACACCCTCTCGACCAGCACCTACTCGAGCATCGACTCCGTCATCCTCCGCCGCGGCTCAGGCGTCGGGCGCTTCGGACCGGATGAACTCTATATCGCGCCAGGACTGCGAAGTGATGCTCTCGTCCGCGACCTCGACAACGATGGGCGGCCCGAGGTCATCCTGGGGCTCAGCTCGAACCTGCTCTTGCTCCAGCGCTGATGAACTTCGACCGGGCCCGGATCCAGTTCGCGTCTTGATGAACGCCGTCGAGTGCACCGCCTGAGTCGCGGCGACGGCTCGGCTCGAGACCGCGCGGACAAGCCGCGGCAGACGGCGAGACCACCGATACGCGGTCAGCAGCCACGCGCGCTCACAGGCCGTGGAACTGCATGGTCTCGTCGGTCCGGCCATGTCGCAGCACGAGGTCCAGCTTCTGCGCGCGGTGGGCCGGGTTGCCGATGAACTGGACCAGGACACGTTCGCCCTCGGGAGCGACGAGCGACCAGCCGCTCTCGCTGAAGGCCGCCATGTGCGCTCGCTGCAGTGCGACATCCTCGAGGGTGATCTCGGCTTCGTCGCTCTTGCAGACGCGCCAGGCGAGATTGCCGATCTTCGTGGGCTCTGTGAGCGCCCCGCCCTGGCTGTCGATCGGCCAGATGTGGAGCTCGGCCATCGACGGAACAGCGAGCGTGAGCGCCGTCTTCGAGCCTCCGACGACGCTCACCTCGTACGTCATGCCGATCGGGTGCAATGTCAGCGTGTAGTCCCCCACAGCGATACCGTCGAACAGTTTGTGGTAACGCTGACTCGTCGCGAGCACGTTCCACGACTTCAGGTACGACGTCTCTGGACGACTCAGCTTGCGCCCTGGGGTGAGCCCTGGCTGCGTGCGCCCTCTTGGCTTCAGTACCACGAACCAGGAGTCCATCCGCGGCACCGGGGCCTGGGCGGAAACTTCGACGGCGAGGCTTCCGATGGAGTCGGGCGCAGTGCGCTGTGCGAGATCCGCGATGAAATAGGAGTCTCGGCCATTGCTCAGTTCGAGCGGCGCATCGATCACACTCAGCAAGTCTCCTAGGGGCCCATGCCGAACCACGGAGATGCGGAGACCTGCACGGCGAGGGATATTCCGAAGCGTGAGCGGGACCGGGCGCACACCGCGCTCTTCTGCGAGCACTCCGTTATCCACCACAATCGCGACGTCGTAGATGGCGCGGGGGGTCGGCGGATTCAGGAACGTCACATGCAGTTGTACAGCCTCGGCGAGGACGTGCGACGTGATCGGCGCCAACCCAGTGCAGTCCAACGAGAGCGGCATCCGCCCCTCCGCGGAGATCGTCATTCGTCCCGCCAGGTCAGCAGAACGGAACACCAGCGGCGCACTTTGCCCCGCTCTCTGCAGCCCTCCGTTTTCGGCTTCGTCGAGCGCCTCCGAGGAGAGCAAGAGACGACTGACTCCTTCGTCCTTGGAGCCGCCTCGCTGGCGTCGGACCTGCATCCCTTCCGAGAGTCGACTCAGAGCGTCCGCTGTCGCGATGCTGACGGTCAGATCCCGAAGTCGTTCGAACGGAGGCTCCGCCGAGCGCACATCGACGAGGTGGTGGCCTGGCGCGAGCAGTTCGACGTCAGCGCGCTCGCTGCCCGGCGCCAACTCGACCGGCTCGACGATACGCAGCTCGCCGTCTCCACATGTCGCGCGGACGAGCTGGTGTGCGTCGCCTTCGAAATCAGCCTCCCACACCTCGGCCGAGCCCGTCACGACCACTTGCTGCGTAGCGGCCCGGTCATCGGCGCCCGTCGCCCGCCAGGTGAGCATGATCGGCCCTGTTGCAGAGAGCGTGCCATGAACCTGGATCGCCCCTGATACGCGATACCTGGACAAGGGAGACGTGTGCCGCTCGGTCAGAGCCCCCTCGGCGTTCTCCAGGACGACGTCCGCCGGATCCGCTCCGCGATCCGCCTGATGGTCGGGAGAGGCGAGAGTCGCTCCGGAACGTGGATCAGCGCCCTCGGATCGGCGCATCCAGACGAAGCTCACTAGCAGGATCACAGCGAGCGACAGCCAGAGCAGGCGTGAAGTCATGGGCGTAGGAGAGATGCGGGATTTGAGCATAGGAAGCGCCGTGCTCTGAGTTAGGGATCAAGCGCCTCGATCCCCGATCTTCGATCGAGACCGGCGGGCGAGCGGCGGCACAGATGTCGGTGGGTCTGCACGCCCTGTTACAGAACCGGGATCCACTCCATGTGACGACGGGCGCCTACAAGAGGGCATGGTTCGAAGCGACATCAGACCTCCGCTCGCGAGAAGCAACTCAGCACTCGAGGCAAGAGACCACGAAGCGGCCCGTGTAGGAGCCCGAGACGATCCATGAGATCTGGCCGTCGCCTGTTGTGACCTGCTGGAGAGTTGCTCCGGGTGCGAAGGAACCGATCGTCTCGAGCCCGAAGTCGCAGGGATCGCTGTCAGGACATTCCGCGCATCTCACGACGGAATTCGCCCAGAGGACAAGATCCAGGTTCTCGTACATGTCCCAAATGGCATCATCGATCGTTGCTCCGAAGCCTAACACGGCCACAGAGACCACACCCTCGACTCCCCCCTGGGACGGGCACGGTGAAGACTCGGCCTCTGGAGGAGCGCCTGGGTGACGAGTTGTTGCTGCGACTTGTGAAGGTACGAGGAGGAGCGCAGCGAGGACCGAAGCCAGCGCACCGCTACGCGCTAAGCGCTAAGCGCGGGGTGCGGGGTGCGGGGTGCGGGGTGCGGGGTGCGGTTGATCATGGTTCGCAGAGTATGCGCTTCGAAGCTCTGCAAGTCAAGGAGCCTGCGTAATGAGATCGAGCGACGATCGGCCTCTGGATTTCACCATCGGTCGCGACCTCCGGGCAGAGATCTCCGCGTCGACCTCCGTCGACTTGGAGCCACCAATTGCGACGCAGCCGCACGCTCGGCTGGCTTCGGCCGTGGTGACTGCGAGCTCGAACGTCGAGTTCATGGGTTTGATGCTCCGCACGAAGTACCAGCCCTTTGCTCGCGAAGACCGAAGACGAGGAGCGCCCGTCGGGGTGGCCTCTGGAGCTCCTCCGATGCACGAGTGAGTCACAGTCGTTGTGGACTTCAAGGGTGGCACTGCAGTCCGTCAGCAATCCTGAGTCGTGCCGTACTTCACAAGACCGAGCTTCTGATACGTTCGAGCATCCGGATGATGGGTTGCGCTACATCGCGCGGTTAGCGGGCATCGACGGGGACATTTCCGGCGGCCGCTACCGCGGCGCCGAAGGTGACCTGACGGTCTACGGCGCGGGCGGCGACGACGTCATCGAAGGCGGCAGCGTCGGCGGCAACGACATCGCGATCTACAGCGGACCCTCGACCGAATACCTGATCACTCCCTCGCCGCTCGGCGGAGGCGCGACCCAGGTGCTCGACACGGTCCAGAACCGCGACGGCGTCGACCAACTGCGCTTCATCGAGCGCCTGCAGTTCAGCGACACGACCATCGACCTCTGAGCTCGCCGCCGCCTGGGACATGTGCAAGCCCCAACGCGGAGGAACCATGCGCGGAGGCCCTCGAGGACCAACGAGAACAGCCTCCGCGCCGCGGACCTCCGGCGCGTGCACCCCGGCCCGCTGGCAGATCCAAGTCGCGCAGCGGAGCAACGCGCATGCCCGCGCTCGCGCTGAAGAGGCCCCGCCGCGGTGGCGACCTCGATCACCCTACGTCAGGGTGCGGTCGAGCGCCGGGACCAGCCTTCGGCCGAACAACTCTCATGGACCGTGGACCAGTCCTGCGGGGTCAGGTCACAGTCCCGGTAGGAGCGCCACAGCATCGCGGTCCTTGGAGTCGAGAACACGGGAACTGGCCGCTGTCTTGCGGGGACGGAAGGGCGGTGAAGTCCAGTGCCTGGGCTCCCCCGCCTTGTGGCGCGAGCCTCGAGCCCGCGAGGGCTTGCGTGCCGAACAACACGGAACGAACGATACCCCGGGAGTGCGGCCACCCCCTCGGAGCCTGGATCGACTCAACCGGTCGGGCTCATCGGGGCGACCTGCACTCTGGGTTGGACTTGACGAGCCCGCGACCGCAACGGCGGGCTATCGTAGGCAAGTGTGAGGGATGATCCTGAGATGACCCACCCCGCCGAATCGTTCGCGCGCCTGGCCCGCGGGTACTGCACGTGGGTCGAGCGAAAGACCACGCGCGGCTCCCGGGAGACGCAGGAACAGGTCGAGAGACGCGAGGCCCTCGCGCTGCTGCGTCGCTTCTCGGCCCTGTACTCGGCAGGGCTGGCTCTGTGCGAGCACACCTTCACCAGCTCGCAAGACGCGGCAGAGGCCGAGGCCTCCCACGAGGTCGTACGGGCGACCGGCCGGTTCAAGGACCTGCCGTTCGGATTCTACTGGAGACCGAATGCACCGTTCGACATCTCGGGCGATGGTGAGTGTTCGCTAGGCGATCTTTGCGACGACGTGCTCGACGTCTGGAGCGACCTGCGTCGCGGCCTCGTCTCTTGGGATGCTGGCCGCCGAGACGACGCCGCGTGGGAGTGGCAGTTGCGCTTCCAAGTCCACTGGGGTGCTCACGTCGCGGACGCGCTTGGGGTGCTGCACGAATGGGTGCGCAGCCATGGCGAGTGGTCCTGAGGTGCCGCACGGTCGGATGGGTCGGGGCCCCCACGCGAGATCTTCGATGTGAGCGTTGTGCTCGGCGGCAGCCTCGTACCAGCGTGGCCGACGTCCGTCGCAGCATCGAGGACACCAGGGTCGCGAGCGTACCGATGGGATCAGACCGGAACGAACGCAAGAACGTGAGGAGTGCGGCCTACTCTGCCTCGGAGCGGCTCGTGTACGCGCGCATCGACGCCTCACCCCCTCCGCCAGGCCGAAGGATCGCTTGGTGCAGGCTGCGCGAACGGCCGTCGTGGAGGTAAGCGTCGCCGTCGCTGACGGCCACCGTCAGCCCGATGTTCCGGAGCGGCGCCGTGCGCCGCTCAGAGCCCGCGGCGTCGCCCTCCGCGAGAGATGCGGCGAGGCCCGCGCCCGTGTCGTGCAGCAGGAGGTCCGTGTACGGATGGACCGTCTGATCCCGCAGCTCCGCGTACTGGTGCTACGGCGACGTGCGGAGCTCGGCGAAATGGCGGTCCGCGCAGCCTATCGACACGAACGAGGCCGCGCCTGCCAGCGCCAACGGGTCGGCCGGAGCGCGCCGAGCGCTCACACCGAGGGGCGACATGTGGGACGTCACGTTTCGCAGATGTTCTTCCGACAGTTCGGAACCTGGCACGCCGGATTCCGACTGCTCCCCGTCGCGGTCAGGGCGCCGCGGTCGGGCGTCCGGCGGATAGAAGTCAGCATACCGAGGTCCGTGCTCCGCGCAGCGACCACTTGGTGCTCGAAAGGCAGCCCGAAGGCCTTCCGGACGAGGCGACGCCTTGGGGTGCCCTCGCTGCAGCTCGCACAGCCTCGTGTTCGCGGTCGCAGGGCTCTCGACGACAGTGCAACGGCCCTCCTCTCGCCGGTAAGCGTGTATCGAAGCGCTGGGACTGCTCGCGGATCCACGAGTGGACTAAGCTATGGACCATGCAGCGGATCAACGTCCACGACGCCAAGACACACCTGTCGAGCTACCTCGAGCGGGTGGAGCAGGGCGAAGTCTTCACGATTTGCCGCAACAACGTCCCGATCGCGGAGCTGCGCGCCATCCCGAAGCCGCTACGGGCGGCGCGCAGGCTTGGGCAGCACAAAGGGCAGGTCGCGCTCGCCACGGAGTTCTTCGAACCCCTCGGAGACGCCGAACTCGGACTCTGGAACGGCGGCGGCGCATGAGGTTGTTGCTCGACACCTGCACGTTGCTCTGGCTCACCTGAGACGCCGACGAGCTCTCGGATCGCGCCCGAGAGGACCTCGTCTCGCGGATGTCCGTGAGACCTACGGGCTGACTCCGTCGCCCGTCGACGACGACGCCGCGACTCAACTGCTGCGTCTCCTTCCCCTGCACCGTGACCCGTTCGATCGCATCCTCGTTGCCCCGGCGGTCGTGCATAGGCTCGTGATCCTCGCGCGATACCGCGCGATCCGTGATCATCCCGCGCGGACGATCTGGTGGACGGGATCGATGGGTGTCCAGACTTCACCTCGTCCGCTTGATTCCCTTCGTGTGCTCGAAACGTGCGGCGACAAGAGCGTAGCCGTCGTCACGACGAACCCTTGATGCGGTCGCCCACGGACATCGTTGGAGCCGATGCTCACTTCTCGAGCTCGAACACCAAGGACTCCGATGCGCCACGCTCGATTCTGGTTGTGGACTCGCCGAGCGTCTCCTCGCCGTCGTACACGAGGACGCGGATCTCGCCGGCCGGGACCGCGACCGAGCTCGCCTCATTCGGACGCAGAGTGAAGTCCTCGATGCGAACGTCCCTGTAGAAGATGGCGCAGCGATGGCGCTTCCCGCCGAGCAGCGTGATTTCGAGCATAGCGCCGGGCCTCAGTGTGAGCGTCAACGGGGCGCCGCCGTCGAACTCGGTGAGCACACCGACGAGCGATCCGGCGGCGCTCCCGTGCAGTGCGACATCGACATCGCGCGGCACGGCGAACTCGAAGCGGCCATCCGAGCCTGTCATCGAGCTGTAGGATCTCTGTGCCGATACCAGTGCGACGCGACCTTGGATCGGCGCTCCACGTTCGTCGACGAGCACACCCTGGATACGGTCCGTGAAGGGGTGCTTCTCTGCTACGACCGCCTCGCGGATCACCTCGAGGCCCTCTGCCACTTGCAGGTCTGCGAGATCGCTGGGGATCGTCCGCGGGCTGTAGCGCACACCGAGCGCCAGGTCGCGCCGGTCCGCGGGACCGAATGGCACGTAGACGAGCGCGCCTTCGTCCCTTCCGCGCCACCACCAATACCCCTCATCGAGCGCGACGCCGAGCGAAGGGTGCCCCTCGGCCTCGAGCCACACGCGGCGCGGCGCAATCGCCAGCAAAGCTCGGAGCTCTCCTTGATCGTCGACCCCGCGCACGCTTGCCACGAGTCCGAAGCGTCCCCGCGGTCCCAACCCCGCGAAGACGTCCGGAGGCAGAGCGGGATCGTCGGACCATGTCAGCGCCTCGATACGACCGACGAGGGGCTTCGGCTCGGGCAGAACGAGCGTCGAATGGACACCGAACTCCTCGTCGACCACGAGCGCGGAATACGGATTGGCACCGTCGAGCACCGCGTCGCGCAAGTGGAGCGTCTGCCGCCGTCCGATCGTCTCCCAGGCGCGCGCGTCCGCCCAATCGTGGAAGGTCCCGACGCGCGTCGAGAGCCCGAACCGATCGGGCCGCAGGCTGCCGACACCGAGCTCGCCGTAGTCGAGACGCCACCAGTGTCCGCCGAGCAAGACCTCGTTCATCGTGTGCGAGGCCCAGTGACGCTCGAGGCCGGACATACCGGTGAGGAGCGCGCGCTGCACTCCGGGGGCCGTGATCCGCTCGCGCACCATAGCCCATTCGCGGTCGTCGCCCGCATCGAAGAGGGGGATCGTCAGGATCGTGCGTGTCGGGATGCCGAGGGCGCGCAAACATCCGGTCAGATAGATCGCGGACGAAGTGCAGCTCCCGCGTTCGCCACGTTCGAACATGGAGCGCGCCGAGATCTCGCGGGGCCAGCACTCCAGGGGGTCACCTTTCATGTGGGCCTGAAGTTCCTCGGGGACGAAGGGACTGCCCTCTGCATCGAACGCCGTCGTGAAGACGGTGAAGCCGTCGCGGTACGACGCGTGCCGGCACAGCCATGTGGCGATGCGCGCCACGGCCGCCGGGTCTTCCAGGTCGGCGCAGTCGATCCCGTCCGCGGCGAGCGCCGCACGGATCGCTTCACCGAGCGCGGGGCTCGCATCCGAGGTCGGCCCGGGCTCCAGCCAACGCGCGGAGTCGCTCGTTGCACCTCGGCCCAGTCTCCCGAGCGCGTCGTTCGCCGTCGAGTACGGATAGTGCACGACCTCGAGCTGCACGCGGTCCTGCGCCTCTCGCAGGACGCGGGCGTCCTGGAAGTCGTCGTGGAGCGTCTCCGGCGTCACCGGCCTCAGGACCTCGACGATCGAACGCACCGTATACGTGAACTCCCGCCGCTCGCTCCAATCGCCGTCGGGAACACCATCACCATCCGAGTCTGCACGCTTCGGATCGGTGCGATACTTGTGCACCTCGTGAAAGTCGGAGAGTCCGTCACCGTCGGTGTCGGTGTCGGTGTCAGCGTTGGAGGCCCCGAGCAGGCAGAGAGGGGCGAAGAGCTTGGCGGCGATCATTGCCAAGGCAGTGTACGCAGACGCCTGAATCCCGGGCTGGTTCGACCTCCGCCGGGGTCAGCCCTGCGCGACCGCGGCAGGCGCCTTCGTAACCCGCACGCTTAACTGACGGCTTAAAGGCTCTCGGCGAGGGCCTCCGCAACGCCTGGGTCGAGCGCGTCAACGAGCGAGCGGGGCCGCTGAGATCCGTATCCAACGAGCTCCGAGGGCGACAGCTCTCGTGCCGAGCAACTCACGGATCAGTGTGTCCCCCATCGCCTGCCTGGAAACCTCATCCGCCCGCTGTGCTCGGCGGCAGCCCCGTTCCCCGCTGGGCGACGTCGGTCGCAGCATCGGGAGTGCAAGGGTCACCGAAGTACGCGCACGGTCAGAGCGAGCGCAGGAACGTGATCAGCGCGGCCTGCTCCGCCTCGGGAAGGCTCGCGTAAGCGCGCTTCGACGCCTCGCCCTCGCCGCCGTGCCAGTGGATCGCTTCGTGCAGGCTGCGCGCTCGGCCGTCGTGTAGGTACGCCTCGCCGCCGCTCACGGCCGCCGTCAGGCCGATGTTCCAGAGCGGCGCCGTGCGCCACTCGGAGCCCGCGGCGTCGCCCTCCGCCAGGGTTGCGGCGAGGCCCGGGCCCATGTCGTGCAGCAGGAGGTCCGTGTACGGATGGATCGTCTGATCCCGCAGCTCCGCATGTGGGTGGTACGGCGACGTGCGGAACTCCGCGACATGGCAGTCCGCGCAGCCGATCGACTCGAACGAGGCCTCGCCCGCCAGCGCCACCGGATCGGCCAGAGCGCGCCGAGCGCTCACACCGAGGAGCGATACGTAGGCCGTCAGGTCCCGCACATGTTCGTCCGAGAGCTCGATACTTGAATCGGCGGAGTCCGACTGCTCCGTGCCTCGGTCAGGCGTAGGGCGGAGCGAAGTCAGCACACCGAGGTCCGTGTTCAGCGCAGCGACGACCTGGTGCTCGACCCGCGGCTCGGAGGCCTTCCAGCCGAAGCGCCCGAGGCGGCGTTGGCCGGTGGCGACATCCATGACGATCCGCATCCGACCCGAGATGCCGTCGCCATCGGCGTCGTCCGGATCGGCGAGCGCGGCGACGTCCTCTTCGCGGATGGCCTCGAGCAGGCCCATACCGACGAGCTGCGGCGCGATGCGCGCGCTGAAGTGGGTCGGCACAGGACCGCTGAAGGAATAACGGGGCGAGCGCAGTCCGTCGACCTCGGTCCAGCCGCTGAGCCGCGCAGCGCCCTCCGGGGCGCCGCCAGTCGTACGTGACTGCAGCACAGCGCCGAGCCTCGCGTCCGGCGCACCCGACGCATCGCCGACCCGCACGACATACCGGTCGAGCAGCTCTCCGACCGCGGGCGGAAGCGCGCGGCCGTTGCGCTCGTGGCAGGCGACACACGAGCGATTGACGTACGCTGGCCCAAGGAGACCCGCCAACTCGACGAAGTGCGGGTTGCCGCCGCCCTCGTCGTGCGAGCCATCGCCGAAGTCGGTGTGATGCACACGTCGGCCGAGCACGAACGTCTGGCCGTTCCAGCTCGAGAGGTTCCCGGCCATCTGCATGAACTGCTTGTCGGGCTCGTCCGAGTACGGGTAGGGCAACGTGGTGCGGCCGCCGGACCAACCCTGGACTGGCATCGGGAACGAGTCCTCGCGCTCGGTCGACGGGTCGCCGAACTCACCGCGCGCCTCCCACGGCAAGAGGCCCTCGCCCACGATGTACAGGAGCGCCGTGCCGTAGTAGTTGTTGCGGCCGCGCGGCACGTCGCGCAGGAACTGGCTCAGCTCGAACTCGAGTCGATCGCCCGCGCGCAGCGGCTGGTTCGTCTTCGGATTGAACGCGAGGCTGCGTGTGTAGTGCCGGATCGACCCGCCGGGTGTTTCGCGGCTCGGCGCAACCTTCATCACGCTGTTGTCGTGGTACTCGGCGACGGTGTTGAGCCCGCGATAGAAGAAGCGCAGCTCGGCCTCGGTCGGACTGAGCTCCCATTGGGTCGCGACGTGGAACGTGATCGTGTCACCGCCCTTGCCGATCGTGTCGACGATCTCGACCGCGGCCGTGCGGTGCTCCCAGTAGTGCGACAGGTAATGGGCGTAGCTCTTGAACTCGTCCTCGCGCGCGTGACGATCGCGCGCCCGGTCGGCGAAGCGTGTGATCCGCGCGGTGGGTGTGTCCTCGAGGACCGACGGTTCGAGCGAGGTGGTCTCACCAAAGAGGGGCACCCAGAGCGGGGCCGAACGGCCATCGTCATGGCGTTCGGCGGGAGCCGCGCCATCGGCCGAGGTCCCCGCACCGCCTCCGCCGCGCCGCTCCGGCCCGGGGGCCACCGACGCCGAAGATTGCCTCGGGCTGTGCGCGTGCGGCTCGGGTGCGCTCGCGAAGGACGCTGGTGAAGGCGCAAGTAGCAATACGGCCGCAACGGACCACGAACGGAAGGAAGCGAGCATGGACCGGTAGCCTAAGCGCTCCTCCGCGCGGGCGCTCATCGACGCCGAATTGGTTCGGCCTGGAACTTCGCGGAGTCGCTCAGCGCTGCGCCGCGTGGACGCCCGGGCCGCCCCTCGTGCAGCGGTCGCCGACGAAGCCTCCCCAGGCAACAACTCTCCCAGCGCCGCGCCTCTGTCAGCGCGCCTCACAGCGCTCGACGCGGCTCGTCACGTGCACGTCCCGGGCGCGGAGGCCCGCGAGGACGAAGTCGACGAGGGCTGCGTCGGCGCCGAGGACCTCCGGGGCGTGCACACCGGGCTGCTTGAAGGTCCCGGACGCAAGCAAGCGCGCGAAGAGGGCGCACGGCAGGGCGGTCGTGCGCGACATGCTGGTCGCGCGCTCGGTGCGCGAATAGTGATCGAGCAGCTCGTCGACGAGCCGCACGCGCACGCCGTCTTCGATCCCTTCGGCTTCGACGCGCAGCGCGGTCAGGTCCTCTTCCCCTTCGGCGTAGGTCCACTTCGGGAAGAGCACGGCGCTGGTGAGATCGAGCGGGCGCACCCGCTGGCCGCCGACCAGGACCTCCTCCTTCGAGAAGAGGCCCGCGGCGCGGAAGGCGCGCATCTGCTCGGCGTGGCCGGGGTAACGCATGGTCTTCTCGACCATGTTGGGCACCGGCAGGGTCACCGCGAGCGAGCGCAGACCGTCGGTGTTGAACGCTTCGAGGGTCCCGAGGCCCGCGATGTCGACGTGTTCGACTTCGCTGAGCGCCTCGCGCACGACGACCTGGCCGTGTTCGACGATCCGCGAGGGTCGGGTGTACTCCTCGATGACGTCCGAGGGCGCAAAGCCGGCTTTGTATTCGAACGGCTTCGTGCGCAAACGCGGCAGGCCGCCGACGAGGATACGCAGCCGCTCACACGGCTGCAGCCGCTGCACGGCGCGCCCGGCGAGCAAGTTCGAGAGGCCCGGCGCGACGCCCGCATCGACGATGCACGGCACCCCACGCTCGCGCGCGAGCGCATCGAGCGACCAGGCGTCCTCGGGCATGAAGGAGATATCTGCGTACGGCCGCCCCGCTTCGATCACAGCGCGCAGCGACTGGAAACCCAGCGCGCTGGAGAGCGCGCCGCAGACGAGGTCGGCTGCGCCCGCGATGCGGCGGACCTCGCTGGGGTCGGACAGATCGACCTTGATTCCGCGGACACGCGGATTGCGCGCGTGCGCTCGCTCGAGCGCGGCCTCGCGCACGTCGGCTACGGTGACTTCGAAGGCAGCCTCACGGGCCAGGTCGTCCGCCATCACGGCGCCGACCATTCCACCACCGAGCACGACGATACGGGTCATCGCGCCGAGGATACAGCGAGGCCTGGGCCCTGCGCGCGCCAAGCCAGCATCAAGTTGCGCACCTGAGCGAACGGTCCAACGGCGAGACCGGCGACGAGGACCGCGTCGCGCAGGTGGATCGCGTACGCCAGCATCAGGCTGTTGCCGACGAGGCTGAGCCACCAGAAGAGCAGGGGGAAGTGCGACTCGCCGCGGCGCTCGCTCGACACCCACTGCACGACAAAACGCGAGGACCAGATCGCAGCGCCGACACCGGCGAGGACGGTCCATGCGCGGGACTCCTCCGCGGTGCCGAGGGCGCTCGCCGAGAGCCCGAGCCACGCACAGAGGCCCAGCGCCAGGAACGCCAGCGCCGGCGGGGGACGCCGCCCACGGCCGCGCAGGCACAGGTTGCGCACGTAGATGGCGAGGACGAGCAGGTAGCTCAGGAGCAGCACCGGCTGGCCGATGCGCCAGGTGTACGCGCCGACCAGGACGGAGCCCGCGGCCGACAGCCACCAGAAGAGGCGCGGGGCCGCGGTGCGCCCGGCGCGCTCGCTGGCGACCCACTGCACGAGCGAACGCGAGAAGTAACACGCGTTGCCCAGCCAGCCGATCGCGAGCCAGGCCGGGGCCAAGATCTGGGTGGTTTCGGCGGTGGGGAGCACGGGCGCCAAAAGCATAGAGCGCTGTACGCGCGGCGGTGGCCCGTAGTCGTTCCAACCGGCAGATCGAGACACTAAGCTCCGCCGTGTGATGCCCTCTCCGCTCCGCTCCCTCTCCACCTCGGCCCTGCTCCTGCTGGCCGCGACCAGTTGCCGCGTCTACCCGCCCGTGGGCGGCCAGGAGGAGGTCCGTATCGACTACTCCCGCCCGCTGCCCCCGGGGGCGCCCGCCCTGCTGCCCCTGGGCCCGGGCGAGCCGCGGCCGGACCTGCGCGCGACCTGGCGCGACCGCACGGAGGTACTGGCCGCCCTCGAGCGCTCGCTCGACTGGACCGGCCGCCGCCACGCCCCGCGCTTCTTCCCGCAGGCGGGCATCGACCACACGACCGCCCTCGCGAGCTTGCAGCGCATGCGCGAGCTCCTGCAGACCTCGACCGACGCGGACGCGTTTGCAGCCGCGGTCGAGAGTGAGTTCCAGGTCTACAAGAGCGCCGGCTGGGACGGCAACGGTGGCGGCGTGCTCTTCACGGGGTACTGCACGCCGATCCTGCGCGGCTCGCTGGCCGCGGGGCCGGGGTACCAGCACCCGCTGTACGCGCTGCCCGAAGACCTCGCGAAGGCCCCCGATGGTGCGATCCTCGGTCGGCGCACGACGACGGGTTACGAGCCCTATCCGACCCGCAGCGCGATCGAAGCGAGCGCGCTCTTGGCCAACCGCGGCCTCGAGCTCGTCTGGCTCGCGGATCCGATCGACGCGTACATCGCGCACGTCAACGGTTCGGCGTTCGTGGAGCTGCCCGACGGCTCGATGCTGAAGCTCGGTTACGCCGGTAAGAACGGGCGCGAATACACGTCGCTCGGCAAAGAGCTGATCGCAGCGGGTGAAGTGCCCGCGGACCGCATGAACCTGGCGGCGATTCGGAGCTGGGCGCGCTCGAATCCAGCCAAAGTCGAGGACTTCCTCGCGCGCAACGACAGCTACGTGTTCTTCCAGCCGATCCAGGGCAATCCCCACGGCAGCCTCGACGTGCCGGTGACCGCGCTGCGCTCGGTCGCGACGGACAAGTCGCTCTTCCCGCGCGCCGCGATCACGTTCGTCGAGACCGAAATCCCCTCCATCGGAGGCGTGAAGCGGCCCTTCCGCCAGATGATGTTCGACCAGGACACCGGCGGCGCGATCCGCACCGCGGGCCGCGCGGACCTGTACCTCGGCATCGGCCCCGAAGCCGAGCAGATCTCGGGGGCGACCCAGGCGCCGGGGCAGCTCTACTACTACTTCCTGCGCGGTTGAGCGCGAAGGCCACCGCGATGTCCACCGAATCGAGCGCGAAGGGCGTCGTCGTCGCGGTGTGCCTCGGTCCGGGCGGCATCCCCAAACACCCGGTGGCCGAGGCGTACGTCGACGCGCTCGGTCTCGAAGGTGACCGGCACCGCTTCCACCTGCACGGCGGGGCGAACCGCGCGGTGTGCCTCTTCTCGGTGGCGGACTACGCCTCGCTCGCGGAGGACGGCGTGAACGCCGCGCCGCCCGGGGCGTACGGCGAGAACCTGTTGCTCGACGGCCTCGACTTCGCGCGCTTGCGCCCGGGGGACCGCCTGCAGGTCGGCGCCGAGGTCTCGCTCGAGGTCCACGACGTCCGCGAACCCTGCGGCACGCTGAAGAAGGTCGACCGCCGCTTCCCGAACCTGATGGTCGGGCGCAGCGGCTGGCTGTGCCGGGTCGTACAGGCGGGCACGGTGCGTCCGGGAGACGCAGTCGCGGTCGTGCCTGCGCCACGGCGAGACGCGGACTGAGCTTCCCGGAACAGGGCATTCGGCGGGCGCCGGCGCCGGGCTAGGGCGGGCGAGAGGATCCCATGACCCGCGTCGAGAAGCTCATCACCGGCATCGTGCTCGCTGTCAACCTGTCCGTAGGTGCGTACCTCGTGTCGCGCTCGGACTACTCCGCGCTGATCGAACCCGTGCCCGAAGCCGCGAACAACCGCGTCGTCGCGCTGGCGCCCTGAGGGCGAGACGCTACCGTCTGGCGCATGTCCGAGTTCGAAGTCAAGTCGTACACGGTCGAGCCCGTCGAAGGGGACGACCAGATCGCCATCACCATCCGCGCCTCCGACGGCAACAAGTGGGAGTACGGCGTGCCGTACAACCGCTCGACGGGGCGCTTCACCTTCGAAGAGCGCGACGTGCTCGCCGCCGACTTCGGCGACGAGTTCGTCGAGGAGCTCGAAGCGAAGATCGAAGCCGCGGTCGCCGCCGCGCTCAAGGGCTGAGCCCGAGGGCGGCGCGCTCGTCGGGGGTCAGCTCCAGCGCTTCGGCGTGGGCGACGGCGGCCTCGTACTCCTCCGTTCGGCGGAGCTCTCGCAGCGCCGCTAGAAGCAGCGCGAGCGCTCCGAGGTCGCCGGGGTCCCGCGCGAGGGCGTCGCGCGCGGGATCGACCGTGTCGACCGGTCGACCGAGCGTGTGATAGACCTCGGCGACGGCGCGGGGCAGCGCCGCGTCGTTCGGGGCCTCCGCGCGCGCCTCGGCGAGCCACGCGACGAGCGGCTCCGCGTCCGCCCAACGCGCATCGGGGAGCGCCACGAACGCCGCCGTGAGCGCGATGAGGTCCGCGGGCGCGGGCCGCAGGCGCGCGCGCGAGGACGACGCGGCGCGGAACGCGGGCAGAGCCTCCCGGTAGCGGCCGGCGGCGAGCGCTGCGCGCCCGCGCTCGAGCGCGAGCCGGGGCTCTTCCCGTGTGGCGCCCCCCGGAAGGACACCCTGCAGGCCTTCCTGCGCGCGCGCCGCAGCGTCGGCCCCTTCGAGGACCTCGAGCGCGACCTCGGGCTCGCCCCGCTCGCGCAGGAGCTGCGCCAGGCCCGCCGCCGCGCGGGGATCGGCGGGCGCGAGGGTGAGCGCCGTGCAGAACGCATCTTCGGCGGCCGCGCTCTCGCCCGCCGCGAGCTCCTGGGCGCCGAGCTCCGACCACGCGGCCGCAGCGTCGGGAAAGCGGCTGACGTGGTGCCTCAGGATCGCGCGCGCCCCGTCGCGGTCCCCGGTCTGCGCGACGGCCCGCGCTGCTTCGAGGGCGGCTTCGAGGTCGGTGTGCCCCGACGCCTGCCAGAGCTGGGTCCAGAGGTGCACCGCGCGGCGATGGTCGCCGACCTCGACCGCGAGCCGCGCGACTTCCCGCGGATCCCGTGCGGCCTCGGGCGCGCGGCAGGCGGGGCTGCAACACAGCAGAACGGCGAGGGGCGAGAGTTGCGACCAGCGCATGCGGGCGACATGGTAGGGAGTCCGAAGAACGACCCGCGCCCCCGAGACTTCCCGAACGATGACCCTCCGCGCCCTCCTCCTCGACTTCGGCGGCACCCTCGCGACGGAGGTGCCCTCGCGCGGGGAGCTCTACGCGCGCTCGGCGCGGGCGCGCGGCCGCGACATCGACGGCGCGGAGATGGGGCGCCTCATGGGCGCGGTGCACAAGGCGCTGCCGCGCGAGGTCGAAGGCCAGCCGCGGTACTCGGACGCCTGGTTCGAGCGCTTCATCGCCGAGGTCTTCTGCGCGCGGCTCGGGCTGCCGCAGACGGAGCTGGCGGGGCTCGCGCGCGAGCTCTTCGAGCGCTTCGAGGACCCGGCCTCGTTCACGCTCCTGCCGGGCGCGCTCGAGCTGCTAGACGAGGCGCGGGCTTTGGGCCTCCGGTTGGCCCTCGTTTCGAACTGGAGCGCGCACCTGCCCGCGCTCGTCCGTCGCCTCGGGCTCGCCCCGTACTTCGACGTGGTCCTCACGAGCGCTCTGCACGGCGCCGAGAAACCCGCGCCGGAGCTCTTCCAACGCGCGCTCTCCGCCCTCGGCGTGCAGCCGGGTGAGGCCCTGCACGCGGGCAACGACGTCGACAACGATGTCGTGGGGGCCGCCGCGCTGGGCATCGAGCCCGTCCTCGTCGATCCTTCTGGCACACTACCGCTGCCACCGGGGAGCACCCGTGTGGCCGTCCTCTCCGACCTCGCGGCGCTCGTGCGGGCGCGGCGCGCGCCGAACAGCCCCCCACGATGACCCCGAACGCAGCCGAGCCAGATCCCGTCGCCGAGCTCGAGGCGCGCCTCGCGCAGAGCCGCGAGCAAGTGAAGGCGCTCTTGAAGCGCCTCGACAGCGAGGTGCTCGGCCAGCGCGAGGTCACGCGCAGCTTGGCGCTGGCGATCCTCGCAGGCGGTCACGTCCTGCTCGAGGGCGCGCCGGGGCTCGGCAAGACGACGCTGGTGCACGCGCTCGCCGATGCGCTCGAGCTGCAGTTCCGGCGCGTGCAGTTCACGCCGGACCTGATGCCGTCGGACGTGCTCGGCGCGCGCATCCTGCACGTCGCCGAAGACGGCGCGCGGCGCTTCGAGTTCGAGCCCGGGCCTGTCTTTACGCACGTCCTGCTCGCAGACGAGATCAACCGCGCGACGCCGCGCACGCAGTCGGCGCTGCTGGAGGCGATGCAGGAGCGCCAAGTCACGCTGCATGGCACGACGCGGCGCCTGGAAGAGCCGTTCCTCGTCGTCGCCACACAGAACCCGCTGGAGATGGAGGGCACGTATCCACTGCCCGAGGCGCAGCTCGATCGTTTCCTGTTCCAGCTCCACCTGGAGCTGCCGAACGAGCGCGCGCTCGTCGAGGTCCTGAGCGCGACGACCGGCGTCGCGCGCAGCGCCGCGCCGCCGTCGATGCGACGCGAGGATCTGCTGGCCGCGCGCGACCTCGTGCGGCGTTTGCCTGCGCCGACGCCTGTCGTGGAGCTCGTCGCGCGCTTGGTGCTCGCCACCCATCCGACCTCGCCGAACGCACCGCCCGAGGTCCGCGCGCACGCGCGCTTCGGCGCGAGCCCGCGCGGCGGCCAGTCGATCCTGCTGGCGGCCAAAGCGCGCGCGCTGTTGGACGGGCGAGTGCACGCGAGCGCCGAAGACGTCGCAGCCCTCGCGCTACCGGCGCTGCGCCACCGCATCGCCGTCAACTACGAGGGCGAAGCCGCGGGCGCCCGTCCCGAAGACCTGATCGCCGCAGCCCTGAGCGCCGCCGAGAACCCGCGTCGCTCGCCCCGCGCATGAGTTTGTGATCGAACGGTACCAGGTACGAGTTTGCGGCGAGGCGCGCGGCGCC